>NZ_QSTJ01000001.1:429-998879 GCF_003438665.1 Bacteroides sp. OM08-11 | reverse complement strand
AGAACAAAGACAAAGACAGAGCACATTATGTATATACGCACGCGCGAAGAAAGAGAAAAAGAAAAAACAGGAACGGAAAGAAAAAGAAAAAATATCCTCAAAGACTATTATTCTCCTTTTACTTCCTCCTGAGGAATACGTATCGAAGTATAAAGTTCAAGGATAGCAGCAATTGTAAGTGAGATAATCCACTCATTACCATGAGTAAAAAGCATAAACGCCCCCGTTAAGACCAACAACAAAGCACCGAATATTTGCTGACGACGGAGACGTTTCACATTCGGTTTTTTAGATTTCGAAGGGGAATTGATCTGTGCCAAAGCAACAAAGGTAGCACCAATAGTATATACATAAGGCGCGAGCATCCAACCAGTAATATAAACAGCGGCCCCTATGAGAACCATAACAGCACCTACAGTAAAAAGAGCGGGTATCAATTGTTTCATTTTTCTATATCTTCTTCAAATACGTAAATATCTTCATTGGGCTTTTTCATCAGATACTTTTCGCGCGCAATGCGTTCAATAGTACCGGAATCAACGGCAAGTTCATTGAGACGACGAGTATTCTCTTCATATTCCGTCCGGAACTTATCTATTTCTTCACGCAAGCGACTTTCCTCACGCGCATAACCCATACGGCGAACAATACTGTTCTCATCTAAAAATCCGATAAGCACCGCAAACAGTACAAGTGTAATCAAATATTTGTTCTTACAGACAAATAACCAAAAGGAAACAAGTTTATCCACGTTGATTCAATGATTAAATATTATGGTACAAAGATAAAAGGAATAACTGAAAAATTTCTTTTTTTTGCGTACATTTGCATAATAAGAAAACCCTAAATATGGAAAATTATATAGTATCGGCACGTAAATACCGTCCATCTACCTTTGAGTCGGTAGTAGGTCAATGCGCATTGACTACCACACTGAAAAATGCAATCGCTACAGGTAAACTGGCGCACGCCTATCTCTTTTGTGGACCACGGGGAGTAGGAAAGACAACTTGCGCCCGTATTTTTGCCAAAACCATCAATTGCATGAGCCCCACGACAGATGGAGAAGCATGTAACCAATGCGAATCATGTATAGCTTTCAACGAACAACGCTCTTATAATATTCACGAACTGGATGCCGCTTCCAATAACTCCGTAGACGATATCCGCCAACTGGTAGAACAGGTACGTATTCCGCCACAGATAGGTAAATACAAGGTTTATATCATTGATGAGGTACACATGTTGTCCGCTTCTGCCTTCAATGCTTTTCTGAAAACATTGGAAGAACCACCCAAACATGCCATTTTCATTCTTGCTACTACTGAAAAGCATAAGATATTACCGACTATCCTATCACGTTGCCAGATATATGACTTCAACCGCATCAGCGTAGAAGATACCGTAGCTCATCTTGCATATGTAGCTTCTAAAGAAGATATCATAGCAGAACCGGAAGCTCTGAATGTCATAGCCCTAAAAGCAGACGGTGGCATGCGTGATGCCTTATCTATTTTCGACCAAGTAGTGAGTTTTACAGGTGGACATATCACATATCAAAGTGTGATTGAAAACCTCAATGTATTGGATTATGAATATTACTTCCGATTGACGGATTTCTTTCTTGAAAATAAAATCAGCGATGCCCTGCTCTTGTTAAATGATGTATTGAACAAAGGATTTGATGGCAGCCATTTCATCACGGGACTTTCTTCACACTTGCGCGACCTTTTGGTAAGTAAGGATTCTGCTACCCTGCCATTGCTCGAGGTAGGTGCAAGTATCCGGAAACGATATCAAGCACAGGCACAAAAATGCCCATTGTCTTTTTTATACCGCGCCATGAAACTCTGCAACGACTGTGATCTAAGTTATCGTGCCAGCAAAAACAAAAGATTACTGGTAGAACTCACTTTGATACAAGTCACACAACTTATTGCCGAGGAGGATGATTCCGTCGGTGGGCGTAGCCCTAAACAAATTATCAAACCCATATTTACGCAATCTACGGTTATACAGCAGCCACAGGTTGCTCAAGCTACGACTCGGTCACAAGTAAATAATGTGACCCGTCCTCAAGTAGTTTCTGTAACTCCATCTACCACACCTACTACATCTATAACCGCCTCCAAACCGACAACCACTGCACCAACACATATCACGCCAACTTCAGTGTTGTTGTTACAAGGTAAAGAAGAGAAGAAAATACCCGTCATAAAAATGTCGGGACTTGGCGTCTCCATTAAACGCCCCAAAGCAGAAGATGATCCAAAACCTACCAATACAATTCATACAGTACAACAAAGCGTACCAATAGAAGAAGATTTTATCTTCAATGAAAGAGATGTCAATTATTATTGGCAAGAATATGCCGGACGAATGCCCAAAGAACAGGTTGCTATTGCTAAACGTATGCAGAATATGCACGTCAATCTTCTGAATGCCACAACATTTGAGGCCGTAGTGGACAATGAAATTATAGCTAAGGAATTTACCTCATTGATACCAGCTTTACAAGATTATTTACGTACTCGCCTAAAAAACCGTAAAGTCACTATGACTGTACGTATCAGTGCTCCTACCGAAAAAGTTCGGGTATATGGTCGTGTAGAAAAATTTCAGATGATGGCACAAAAGAACGATGCCCTCTTACAATTAAAAGATGAGTTTGGTTTGGAACTATACTAAGTATTCCAATAGAGGAACTTGTATACAGATATCCTATGAGCATAGATATCTTCAAACACAGTCATAACATGAAGTGAGTATGTAATAATAGCAATGAAAGTAACGAATACATAACTATCCCGGTACTGATTTCCATTACCACACCCACTTAAATAACTGAATATCAATCTATCAGTATAGATATTATTTGAGACTAGCTCGAGAATAGCTATTTAGACAGTATACAAATTAGTTCTTTTTAATCAAGATTGATAGTTAGTAATGAAGAAAACACTTATTTTTGTCGAACCAATTAATACTAATAATTAAAAAATTAAAGAAAATGGCTTACGTAATTAGTGAAGATTGTATTGCTTGCGGTACTTGTATCGACGAGTGTCCGGTAGGCGCTATCTCTGAAGGTGATATCTATCATATTGATCCAGAAGCTTGCACAGAGTGTGGTACGTGTGCAGATGTTTGTCCTTCTGAAGCAATTCATCCGGGAGAATAATACGATCCTTAGAAAACAAAGAAAGGCTCGGTTTCAATGAAACCGAGCCTTTCTGTTTGTTCAACGATATTACAAAGTTAAGCAAGTTTTGCCAACGCTTCCTTAATCCGGCGAATAGCTTCTACAATATTTTCATCGCTAGTAGCATAACTCATACGAATACATTCAGGAGCACCAAATGATGTACCACCTACACAAGCCACATGAGCAACTTCCAACAAATACATTGCCAAATCATCTGAATTATCAATTTTGCGCTCAGCTACAGACTTACCGAAAAATGAACTACATTTCGGAAACAAATAGAAAGCACCCTCCGGTACATTCACTTCAAATCCCGGAACTTCCTTGGCCAATTTTACAATGAGGTCACGACGACGTTCAAAAGCTTTACGCATTTCTTCAACCGGAGCCTGCGTACCCGTATAGGCAGCTTCAGCAGCCTTCTGAGATACAGAACAAGGGCCTGAGGTATATTGACCTTGCAGCTTGTTACATGCCTTTACAATATATTCTGGTCCAGCAATAAAACCAATACGCCAACCAGTCATGGCATACGCCTTGGAGACACCATTTACAATCACTGTACGTTCCTTCATTTCAGGAAACTGTGCAATGCTCTGATGTTTACCGATATAATTGATATGTTCATAAATTTCATCTGCAATCACAATTACTTGCGGATACTTAACCAATACAGCGACTAGCCCGGCAAGTTCCTCCTTACTGTATACAGAACCAGTAGGATTAGATGGAGAACAGAGAATTAAAGCCTTTGTCTTTGGAGTAATGGCAGCTTCCAATTGAGCAGGTGTAACTTTGAAATCCTGTTCGATACCTGCGGTTACAATCACCGGCTTACCTTCAGCAAGTTTCACCATTTCCGGATAACTCACCCAATAAGGCGCAGGAACGATAACCTCATCACCCGGATTTACCAACACCATTATAGTGTTGCAAACCGATTGTTTGGCACCATTGGCACAAGAGATTTGTGCCGCCGTATATTCCAGACCATTTTCTTTTTTCAGTTTCTCCACGATAGCATTGCGCAAAGCCGGATAACCCGGTACAGGGGAATAACGAGAAAAATTGTCGTCTATCGCCTTTTTCGCAGCTTCTTTTATGTGATCAGGGGTGTTAAAATCAGGTTCACCGACACTCAAATTAATCACGTCTACACCTTGAGTTTTCAGCTCTGCACTCTTTTGAGACATAGCCAGTGTCGCAGAAGGCGACAAGCTGTTCAAGCGGTCTGATAATTGGTTCATTTTGTTTCTTATTAATGGTTGTTATGCAAATTTGATTGCAAAATAAGCGATTTTATTTGAAATGCGAAAACAAAAAGACAGTTACTTATTAAAATGAAGCGTATGTCCCATACGTTCTTTCTTTGTGCGTAGGTAACGTTCATTATATGGATTGGGGGAAGTTTCAATTGGTACATTCTCCACAATCTCCAATCCATATGCTTCCAAGCCTACACGTTTTACAGGATTATTGGTTAGCAGGCGCATCTTGTGTACACCCAATTCGCGAAGGATCTGAGCTCCTACCCCATAATCACGCTCATCTACCAGATGCCCCAAGCAAATATTAGCATCTACTGTATCCAATCCATCCTCCTGGAGTTTATATGCTTTCATCTTTTCCATCAGACCAATACCACGACCTTCCTGATTTAAATAAACAATCACCCCCTTACCAGCTTTTTCAATCATCTCCATTGCCTTGTGCAGCTGATCACCACAATCGCAACGCATAGATCCGAAGATATCTCCCGTTGCACAAGAAGAGTGTACACGTACCAACACTGGTTCATCCCCACTCCAAGCACCTTTAAACAAAGCTACATGTTCCAATCCATTGGATTTCTGACGGAAAGGTATCAGACGAAAATGTCCGTGTTCAGTAGGCATATCTACCTCCACACCTTTTTCAACAATAGATTCTTGCTTCAAGCGGTATGCAATCATGTCACGGATAGAAATCAGTTTCAGATTAAATTCATCAGCCATTCTACGCAACTCGGGCAAACGTGCCATCGTACCATCCTCGTTCATAATTTCCATCAATGCTCCAGCCGGATAAAATCCTGATAGACGACACATGTCGATGGTAGCTTCGGTATGCCCAGCACGACGTAATACACCTTTTTCCTGTGCGTACAACGGATTGATATGCCCGGGGCGCCCGAATGTAGCCGGAGTAGAAGCAGGATCTGCCAATGCCTGGATAGTTGCAGCACGATCGGCAGCCGATACACCGGTAGTACAACCTTCCAATTTATCAATAGTTACGGTAAAAGGAGTCCCCAGCACAGAAGTATTGTCCGTAACCTGATGTGGCAAATCCAACTCCTTACAACGAGATACAGTGACCGGAGCACACAATACTCCACGGGCATGTTTCAGCATAAAGTTCACCTTCTCCGGTGTAATTTTCTCAGCAGCAATAATCAAGTCTCCTTCATTTTCACGATCTTCGTCATCAACTACTATTACAAAGTTACCCGCCTTGAAATCCTCAATAGCTTCTTCTATTGTATTCAATTGTACTTTTTCCATCTTATTATTGTTTATTTATTCTATTTCGTTTCTATAATTCGCAATATTTCTTCATTGGTTTTAATGATACGTTCCATATCTTTACTCAAACGAATACGGAATGCCCAAATACGAAAATAAAAGAACAGCCCCAACGGCAATACTATACCACAAAGCATATTAAGCCAATAATTACGGAAAGGACGCACATGAGCATGAACCGGAATAACCGGATAATTATTCAATGCCGTTAACAAAGCAACAGATCTCGTATTTGACATCTCATCTATATAACTTTCCAGGCGGTCATTGATTTCTACCATTTCCTCATCACGTGGTGCATCATTCATCCACAATTTTACATAATTAGGCGCACGTTTCAATCTCTTTTTATCAGCATACACGCGGCAATCGACAGATAATTTCCGCAAATCATCCGGCAGGCGTACATAATCCGGATCATGGATAATCACTTCTTTCCGGAATAAATGACGTACACTACGGATACCTACAATTTTCTTAAACCAGTTAATATAAGCATCTGCATTCAACACTACAGAATCATTGTTCGACTTATAAGTAAGGAAAGCCCCCAATGGCGCCAATACCGCTGTACTGGTCCACATGCCCATCCACACAATCCATTTACCGTCACGAGCCATCTTAAAGCCCGTATTATTTATAATATAATAGATAATGAATATAAGTACGGACACAACCACTGGCATACCCAAACCACCCTTCCGGATAATACCTCCCAACGGTGCACCGATAAAGAAGAAAATAAGACACGCCAAAGAAAGCGTTAGTTTATCATGCCACGAAGTCATGTGTCGTCTCAGGCTCGATTCAGTTTGTAAAAGACTGAAACTCTTGAAACTCCAATCGCTGGCAGCGCTCTCCGCACGGCTAACGGCAGTAGAAAGTATTTTCTGCTTCTGCGCCAATGTTGCCACATTATACAAGCTGTCTACATTATAAAAACGCAGATTAGCTGTTTCAATCTTCACGGTATCCTGTTTACTCAACACAGTGGAAGTAGGTTTATAAGTTCCTCCCATGGCCTCCTGATAATAAACCCTTCCCACACTATCATTCAGTACTTTCATAGAATCAATACCTGCTTGTAGCATCTTCATATCCTTACTTCTGGACTGATTACTCATAAAGCCCGCATCTACCATGTTGAAGTCAGAATTAAATTCTATGATCGCATGTTTCTCCCGAAAAGTCTCCCTACGGTAAGGAACATTTTTCTGGCTCATATTCTGTGATTTCAGATTTTCAAACTGTTCGCCACTATACAGATGTAGATATAAATGTTGCTTATCAGCCGTCATTTCCAATCTTCCAGAATCCGCCTTGATAATCTGCGCATTTTCAAACCCCTTTTCGAAATTATAAATCAACACGTCGTAAAGCATACCCGTCTTACGATTTTTATGCTTTACATAAAGATTATAACCATCTATTTCATCATAAAAAACACCCTCAGGTATATCCACTTCAGGAGATTTCTGTTTCATCGAAAACAACAATGTCCATAACTTTGTCTCTGCTATCGGTCCGATAACATTCTGAAAATAAAAAGAAACACAACAGATAAAAGTAATAAAAATAATCAACGGGCGCATAATCTTCAACAAAGGAACACCCGCTGCTTTCATGGCAAGCAATTCAAACCGTTCTCCAAAATTTCCAAAAGTGATAAGAGCCGCCAACAAAATGGCTAATGGCAACGAAAGCGGTACTAATGTAAGCGCCGAATAGAAGAAAAATTGAGCCAATACACTCACTTCCAATCCTTTTCCCACCATCTCATCCACATATTTCCATAGGAACTGCATCATGAAGATGAAAAGACAGATGAAGAACGTACCAATAAAGAGCATGCAAAAACTCTTTAGTATAAATATATCTAACTTTTTTATGCGCAGCATTTTACTTGTTTCATGCAATGAAGACACAAAAATAGCACAAAAAAGGGAGTATGGGAAATTTTTAATTGAAAGTTAACTAAAAACCACACGTTCTACGCAAAGTGTCTACTTGTGAGTCCCATAATTCTCGTAAATCATCCACGTCATCCTCATCTGTAAAATCTGTAATTTCAAGAACGAAATCATTTGTCAACTCACTATTTGTCATTTTTAATTCAAAATACTCACGTACGTTCTCATCGTCCAACCAACGAAAACGAATAAAGGAATATGCCCGCACGGCTATAATCTCAGCATCACGTTTTTCGTTTTTCCCCCAAAAGAAGGAAACGGTTTTATCATCCGACTGCACCCTGTCTGCAAACCAGCCCTCCAAACCGGTAGGTGTGCTTATCGCTGTCCAAAGGATACTTTTAGAAGTCGCATTTAAAAGATATTGCAAATGAACTTTCTTTCTTTCCATAGTTTATTCTGCTTTCTTATTTGCGTCAGCCAAGATAAATACTTTTTTCTAATTACAGAAAATAATTCATTAAATTTATTTAGACGTATCTGTCAACAAAGTTCTAAACATCTGATAATGTGGCACAAATCTGTTAACATAAAAGGATAAAAAGCCCAAATTTCTTTCCGACCATCAAAGAAATAACAGAAAATCCTCATAAAAGTTTTGGCATTTTAAATAAAAGCTATATCTTTGCACCCGCAATCGAGAAATGATGGCGGGATAGCTCAGCTGGTTAGAGCGCATGATTCATAATCATGAGGTCCCCGGTTCAATCCCGGGTCCCGCTACTAATGAAGATTTAGACTGTCGAGAGGCTTCCACTCTTGGCGGTCTTTTTTTTATTTTAAATCCTTTTGTGCAACACGAAAACGTAACCGATCAATGAAGGATCAATGTAACCATTGAAATATCATAATACAAAATAATTCATGGAACAACACATCGATAAAAATCCTCGTATCGAGGTAGTAGATGCTTTGCGAGGCTTCGCCGTAATGGCTATCCTTTTAGTTCATAACTTGGAACATTTCATTTTCCCGATCTACCCCACCGACTCTCCAAGCTGGCTGGATATATTAGACCAAGGAGTCTTCAACAGTGTTTTCACCCTATTTGCCGGAAAAGCCTATGCTATCTTTGCACTCCTTTTCGGATTTACATTCTACATCCAGAGCAATAACCAGAAGAAACAGGGTAAAGATTTCGGCTATCGCTTTCTTTGGCGTCTAGCGCTATTGGCTGTATTTGCAACTTTAAATGCAGCCTTTTTTCCTGCCGGAGATGTATTGCTACTGTTTGTTGTTGTGGGAGTTGTTTTGTTCCTCACCCGGAATTGGAATAATAAAGCTATATTCATAACCGCTGTCATCTTCCTATTACAACCTGTTGAATGGTATCATTATATAGCCAATCTGATAAATCCCGCACACCAGTTGCCAGATTTGAAAGTTGGTGAAATGTATACAGAAGTGGCAGAATATACAAAATCAGGCAACTTTTGGAATTTCATCTGGGGTAATATTACCTTAGGTCAAAAAGCCAGTTTATTATGGGCAGTAAATGCCGGACGTTTCTTCCAGACAGCCGGATTATTCCTTTTAGGTTTCTATATCGGCAGAAAACAACTGTTTGTCGCAACAGAAAAAAATCTCCGCTTTTGGACAAAGACATTGATAATATCCGCTATTTCTTTCGCTCCTTTATATACTTTGAAAGAACTGATTATGACAAACGATACAATCGTACAGCAATCAGCCGGAACGGCATTTGACATGTGGCAAAAATTAGCTTTCACTTTAGTATTGATAGCTTCATTTATCCTGCTTTATCAAAGTAAGAAATTTAATAAATCGGTTATGGACTTAAGATTTTACGGAAAAATGAGTCTTACGAACTATATATCCCAGTCTATAATAGGAGCGATTATCTATTTTCCATTCGGCTTATACCTCGCCCCTTATTGCGGATATACACTAAGCCTATTAATCGGCTTTTGCGTATTTCTTTTACAAGTAAAATTCTGTAAATGGTGGTTGACAGGACACAAACAAGGGCCGTTAGAATACATTTGGCACAAATGGACATGGATAGGGACAAACAAATGATTCTCGTAAAGAGAATTTTTATCGGATAAATTCCTCTTTCAATAGTACCTATTCATATCATAAATAATCTTGGCTAGAGATCAACCGATTAATATAAAGCGATGTAAGCTATGATGTTGAACACATTGGCTTATCTGTAAAACAGATATAAGCATCACTCTTTTATTCGTCGTCTGATTACTCGTCCATCTCCTTCTTTCAAAACAAAATTATCCAATTCCATCGTCTCCTCATTCCCGACAGTAAGAGATTTTAAATTAAGAGAACCACTCATTACTTCAATTGTAACCCCTGTGACACTGACATCGACAGTCCCCCATGAATATCCGTTACTCCAAAAATAATTTCCAGGACAATCTGTCACAGTCATACTCTTGTCCACACCGGAATATTGAAAACCACTTAAAGCAACAATGATAGACCAACTTGCCATCGAACGGGCATAATGATGCCCACACTCTGGTTCACTGAACGGATTTCGTTTAGCTCCATCATGACGATCACGAATAGACTGTATACAGGTCAATGCTTCCTTTTTCATACCTTCATAAATCATACCTACGGCCGCACAATACTCAAATCCAGTCATTACCTCGGCAAAATACGGGAATGGTACCTCCAAACGCCCCTTAGGCCAGGATGCCATAACTAAACCAGCTTCAGTTCCCAACACATAAGAACGCATATTATTGAAATGACGGCTAAAATCGGAAACATAATTATACTTCATGATACTATTCATTGTTGCTTGAATATATTCTTTTTTTCCTAAATAGCCTAACCCACACAGATGTGCCATATATTGTCCCACCAACTGATCTACCAGACAACCAGATCCTAATTGGAATGGTGGTATCTGAGCATTTGGATCATTCATGTCAATATATTCAAATGTTTTCGGGTCGGTAATTTTATGTTCATAATATTCACCATTGAATAAGTTCTGATCCATCCATTTACTACCATTTTCAAACAAAACGTTACACTTTTTTGCAAAATCTTTGTCTTGCATGGCAAGTGCCATTTTTTCTGCCGCTTTCAGTGCTCCCATATACCAAAATCCCATTTGCGGATTAGGGCCGTAATAGTCCACATCCATTGTATTATGTTGAGAACCTTCCATAATCCCATCCTGATTACCATCCCATCCTTTTTCTATCCAAGCATAAGAGAGAACTTTTTTTACTTGCATCCAATTATTTCTCAAAAAATCATTATCTCCCGAAAGTTGCCATTCACGATATATTTTCATAATACACCCCATTTGCCCATCAGCAGCAGCCGATTTTGGAGGATTAGCTTTGGAAAGGGGAAGAGACGCACGAAAATTCATTAACCCATTTTCCTTAGTAGCATAATTAAACTCCACATCCCTCATTGTTTTTGCCAAGTCACCAAAAAGATAAGGAGTAGCTGTCTCATAATTCCAAACATGTGTACATGAACCCGCGCATGAGCCAAAACGATCCATAACCCCTTCCCATCCCATCATGTGCCCGCTAGGAAGACGAAACACGGTTTGTGACCGTAAAGTAGCAAGATTAAACAAAGCAGCCTCCTTTACGACATCCGGATAAGATGTATTAAGCAAGGTATTTACAAATAATAAAGTTTTCTTCTCCAATTCAGGTATTTGCGGAATAATAGTCTCTGCCGCTTTCCAAGCATCCTGATATTTTTGACTATAATAATTACCAACTACAGTAGAAGACCATGCTTGGCGGTTCGGAAAATTCCAAGTGATATAAAAAGTAAATGTTTCTGTGCTTTGTGGTTTTATTGTCTTCTTTACAGATAAAGAAGCCATTGGATCTTCATCTTTCGATACCCCCCTTTCTGTCAATACACCGTCAGCACTGAAATCGTCCCAAAAATTTAATATTCCATTATTCCAGTCATTCGCTTTTGAAGAAGTACGAAAAGTTACACCATCGGTTGCTTGAGTTGTGAGAGCAATAGTTCCCCATGCCGGATCTTTTTTATCCACGCCGTCAGAATATAGATAAATCCCTCTCATTATATCACTTTCAATATATTTATTTTTATTATTTTTTACACCGACAGGAATGTAGTCACCTTTCCAGTCGGTCTGAAATTTACTTCCATCTTTACCGATAAAGTTACGCATAGACCCACATATAGCCACTTCAATCTGCCGTGTAGTACTATTAGTCACTTCATAAGAAAGTACGGCAATCGGTAATCCGCTTGCTTCCGCATTTCCAGGTATGAAGGGATTGAAGCCTTTTATTCTTACTTTTACCGGCAATTCTTCATCGGACAAATATACTTGTCCAAAAGGATAAGCTGCGCCAAATGAAGCCTTCGCAAAGCGTGGCATTCCATGATGATTAACCGGACGACCTTCATAATGGAGATATTCCTGAGTATACAAAGGACCTGCCAACAAAGTAGTAGTTGCTTTCTGTTGCCATGGTTTGACATAAATGGCGAAAAACGGAGCATCATTTCCAGTTGTAACCGTACTATACTTTTTTGCCGGTATATTCATAATTTCCCAATCCCGAAGTTCTCCACGACCACCAAGCGCTACAGTTCCAGTTCCAATACCTCCTAATGGCAAGGCTATCTGATAAAGATGTTCTTGATCATACTGTTTCAAAACCGGCCATTCTTGCGGTTTCCATTCTTTAGCAGTCATAATACTGGAAAACAACACTCCAGCTACCACTAGTTTGAGTTTATTCATGTATATAATCATTAAGTTTGTAAATAGCAGAATAGGTCTACTTATAACAACATTACATCAAGATGAAGAGTAAAAACACAATTAACGAGATTTACCAGATATATTTTTTACTCATTATATTGTATTGGCAAATGTAATGATTTAGTTCAACAGCTATTGAGATATTCACTTGCTTTCAGTTCTTTTTTCTTGTTTTCACTAATCTCAGATATCGCCTATCTTGTTCATTTCAATTTATCCTTTTACCGATAGAATACTCCACAAATTATTTATATGACAGAAATACGGACAAAAAAACAAAAGTACAACAGCCTTTTAACAAATACTTGTTTGCTTTTGAGGGATAAACCAAGTTCAAAAAATGCAGAAAAAGGAAAATGTGAACACAAACAGTTGATATATGGATAGACTTGTTCAACGATAAGCCGCTAACTTTGTGGGAAATTATCAGTTGTATATCATGAAAAGACTACTATTCACTTTTACTTTTTTCTGTTTACTTGTCGTAGGAGGACACGCACAAAAGGTTCTAACCCTGAAAGAGTGCCTTGAGATAGGGATTAAGAACAATTTATCCTTAGAAAGTAAACGTAATGAAATACAGAAAGGTAAGTACGGCATTTCTGAAAATCGTGCAAGGTTATTACCGCAAATCAATGGCTTCGCTAATTATAATGATAACTTTGATCCACCGGTATCCGTTACCGATGGTTCAGCATATGGTAATCCTTACAACGTTACTTATACCTTGCAGCACAATGCCAACTTCGGGCTGCAACTACAAATGCCGCTTTACAACCAGACACTCTACACCACTATGTCCATTGCCAAAACAATGGACGAACTGAACCAACTTTCTTACGAGAAAGCACGGGAAGACCTCATTCTGGAAATTTGTAAATTGTATTATCTGGGACAAACCACAGTCGAACAAATCACTCTGACAAAAGCGAATATCATCCGGCTGGAAGAATTGAAAAATATCACCATGGCTTTTTTCGATAATGGAATGGCAATGGAGGTCGACGTAAAGAGGGTAAACATCAATTTGGAAAACCTGAAAGTACAATATGATAATGCAAAGGCAATGCTGGAACAACAGATAAACCTGCTCAAATATATCATTGATTACCCAACAAACGAACAGGTAACCCTGACCCCGGTAAATCCCGAAAATATTACCCCAGTCGCATTGACCGGCCTATCGGAAGGTTTGTATGAGTTACAACTCATACAATCACAAAGGATGATGGCTGAACAACAAAAAAAGATGATTGGACACGGTTATATTCCCTCTTTAAACTTGACAGGCAACTGGATGTTTTCCGCTTATACAGATAAGGGGTATCATTGGTTTCATAGTGGTCCTTCCAATCATTGGTTCCGTTCTTATGGGATAGGATTATCCTTGCGTGTACCGATATTCGACGGTCTGGATAAACGGTATAAAACCCGAAAAGCAACAATTGATATAGAAAACATAAAACTGGCACAGGAGAACACTCGCAAGAACTTGCAAACACAATATCTGAATGCCACTAACGACCTGATGAACAATCAACGTAATTTCAAAAAGCAGAAAGACAATTATCTGTTAGCGGAAGATGTGTATACAGTCACTATGGACCGCTATCGGGAAGGTATCACTTCGATGACCGAAGTCCTTCAGGATGAAATGCGGATGAGTGAGGCACAGAACAATTATATCAGTGCACATTACAATTACCGGGTAACCACTTTGTTGTTGCTGAAACTCACGGGACAAATAGAAACATTGATTAATCATCAGTAATTTTTCAAATAATCATATTAAATAGTATAACGGATATGGGAACAAAAGAAATTGACAGCGCAACAAATACACATCAGGAAAAAGCAAAAAAACTACGGAAGTTACGCCGTTGGCAAATCGTGGTCAGCCTGATAGGCATAGCAATTATCATTTGGGGAGTAATTCAGGTTGTCTGTCTCTTCCTAGACTATAAACAGACTGAAACGAGTAACGATGCCCAAATAGAACAATATATTTCGCCCGTCAATCTGCGTGCATCGGGTTATATCAAGAAGATATACTTCACCGAACATCAGGAGGTACGCAAGGGAGACACATTGCTTGTACTAGATGACCGTGAATACAAAATCCGCGTAATGGAAGCCGAAGCCGCCTTGAAAGACGCACAAGCAGGAGCTACCGTCATCGGAGCTACCTTACAGACCACACAAACCACGGCTTCAGTCTATGATGCTTCCATTTCAGAAATAGAAATTCGACTGGCAAAATTGGAGAAAGACCGCCAACGTTATCAAAATCTGGTAAAAAGGAATGCAGCCACTCCCATACAGTTAGAACAGATAGAAACAGAATACGAAGCTACCCGCAAAAGACTCGAGGCAACAAAGCGCCAGCAAAAGGCCGCTTTCTCCGGCGTAAATGAAGTATCTCACCGACGGGAAAATACCGAAGCTGCCATTCAGCGGGCAACAGCTGCTTTAGAGATGGCACGGCTGAATCTCTCTTATACGGTAGTGGTGGCTCCCTGCGATGGTAAACTGGGACGCCGTGCGCTGGAAGAAGGTCAGTTTATCACTGCCGGACAGACCATCACTTACATTCTGCCCGATACACAGAAATGGATTATTGCCAACTACAAAGAGACTCAGATAGAGAACCTGCATCCGGGACAGGAAGTCGTCATCACAGTGGATGCCATCAGCAACAAGAAATTCACGGGAAAGATAACGGCCATATCCGGCGCTACCGGCTCCAAATACTCTCTGGTTCCTACTGATAATTCCGCCGGAAACTTTGTAAAGATACAACAACGCATACCAGTACGCATTGATTTCACCAATTTGTCTAAAGAGGAGAATGAAAAACTGGCGGCAGGTATGATGGCGGTAGTGAAAGTAAAACTTTAATCATCAATTATCCTATGCCTTCATATCCAAGAAATTACCCATTCTACAACTGGGTACCAAAACCGGTTGGCATTATTATACTGGTATTATTCTTCCTACCGATACTCACGGTGGGAGGAACCTACTCGGTGAATAGTACTGAGATGATGAGCGGACTGGGTATTATTTCCGAGCACATCCAATTCACTAACTTTGCCACATCAATAGGTATGGCGGCTTTCTGCCCTTTTTTGTACCGGTTGGTACTCATCCGCAGGGAGAAAATGATGTGTATCGCCGGTTTCTCGCTAATGTATATATTCAGTTACATCTGCGCCAAGACCGACAGTATATTCCTGCTGGCGCTTTGCAGCCTACTCACAGGATTTCTCCGGATGGTACTGATGATGGTCAATCTGTTTACCCTCATCAAGTATGCCGGACATATAGAGGCCTATGAGAAAATAACGCCCGGCAACGAACCCGCAACCGGAGAAGGTTGGGACAAACTGGATATCGAGCGGAGTGCCGCCCAACCCGCCATTTATCTGTTTTTCATGATATTAGGACAGATAGGGACTTCACTCACTGCCTGGCTTGCCTTTGAATACGAATGGCAATATGTATACTATTTTATGATGGGTCTGCTGTTGCTCTGCATCCTCATCACATTCATTACGATGCCCTATCATAAATATACCACACGCCGTTTCCCCATCAATTTCAAACAATTTGGCAATGCCTCCATTTTCAGTATTACACTGGTTTGCATCACTTATGTATTGACTTACGGAAAAGTGCTCGACTGGTATGATGACCCCACCATACAATGGGTCACTATCTGCGCCATTATTGCGGGTGGACTGTTTATCTATATAGAAGCCACCCAACGTAATCCCTACTACCAATTGGATGTATTCAAGCTACGCACCATCCGTATGGGATTTCTGTTGTACTTCTTGTTGATGGTACTTAATTCCAGCGCCATGTTTGTCAATGTGTTTACAGGGATAGGGATGAAACTGGATAACTTTCAAAATGCCACACTGGGTAACTGGAGCATGCTGGGATATTTCATCGGCGGCATTGCCACTATCTGGCTGAGTGTGAAAGGGGTACATTTCAAATATCTTTTTTCCACCGGTTTCCTACTGTTGGGACTGTCTGCTATGTTCATGTACTTTGAAGTGCAAGATGCCGGATTGTATGAACGCATGAAGTATCCGGTCATCATCCGTTCCACAGGCATGATGTTACTCTATTCACTGATACCCACATTCGCCACCCAGCGCATGCCCTACAAGTACCTGTCTTCCTGGATTTGCACCATGCTCACCGTACGCATGGTATTGGCTCCCGCTATCGGTACCGCCCTTTATACCAACGTACTGCAAGAAAGGCAACAATATTACGTCACCCGGTATGCACACGATGTAGACATGTTACACCCCGAAGCATCCGCATCATTTACCCAAACCGTACAAGGGATGCAATACCAGGGAAAAAGCAAGCAAGAAGCAGTCAATATGGCCGCCATGTCCACCAAAGGCCGCATACAAATACAAGCCACACTTTCTGCCGTGAAGGAAATGGCAGGATGGACATTATATGCCTGCTTCATTTGTATGATATTTGTAGTTGTAATACCCTATCCTAAACGAAAATTACTAACTTAGCACTGTTTTAAGTATAGAATAGTGATTTCCCGTAATATGAATCTTCAACAGGAACAGTTAAACCGCCTCGACCGTGCATTGGCGGACGGACAAGATATTTGCAGTTCAGAAGGTATACTCTATGCCTTTCCCGAATCTTTAATGAAGCCTTTTCCGGTAAACGGAGTGGGTATTATCATTTGTCAGCAAGGAAGTTTTACATTTTCACTTAACGACAAGGTTTTCTCCGCCCAAGCGGGTGAAACAGTTTTTATTCCTGAAGATTGTTTCTTTCAGGTACAACAAGCCTCACAGAACATCGAAGTCTTTATACTCGTCTATCAGATAGAACCGATACGGGACTTTATCGGTAATACGGTAGCTTCAATGTATCTGTACTCGCAACTCGCAACGGAGCCGTGTTATGTATGGAATACCGGCGAAGAGGAAGAAGTTATGAAATATATGTCTCTGCTGGACAACACGCTACAAATGGGCGAAAATACTTATAACCATTATGAACAGAAATTATTGTTGCTGGCATTGACATACAGGATATGTTCCATCTACAACCGCAAGCTTATTACCAACCGGGAAAACGTAGGGCACAAGCATGACGTTTTTATCCGGCTCATCCAGTTGATTGAGCAGAATTATACGAAAGAGCGCGGCGTGGAGTTTTATGCCGATAAACTTTGTTTGTCTCCCAAGTACCTGTCGGCCCTGTCCAAATCAATCTGCGGATATACTGTACAAGAGTTGATATTCAAATCCATTATCCGTAAAAGTATATCACTCCTTAAGAATACACAAAAGAATATTCAGGAGATTTCCGATTTCTTCAACTTCCCCAATGCTTCCTATTTCGGCACTTTTTTCAAGAAGCAGACAGGCATGTCACCCCAACTGTACCGTAGAAAGTAAAGCAAGGAGAACGCTGCAAAGTGTTATGCTTTTAGCCGCATAATGAAACGGCTGCCTTTTCCCAACTCGCTTTGAACGGTCAAAGTGCCACCATGAGCCTCTATAAAATCTTTCGAGATGGAAAGTCCCAACCCACTACCCTGTACTTTAGTTCCGGGTACGCGGAAATAGCGGTCAAAGATACTCTGGTGGTAACGCGGGTCGATACCTTTACCAAAATCCTGCACATACATTTCCACAAAGTCATTATCATGCCGGGCACCGATAACCACACGTCCGTTCTCTTTAGAGTAACGGATGGCATTGCTCAAAAGATTGGTCAGTACCCAAGCTATCTTCTCACTGTCAACAAACAATTTCGGCATCTTTTCTTCCGGATACTCCACTTCTATCTGAATACCGAACTTATCGGCCTGTACCCGATTGGCTTTGATGGCATATTCTATCAGTTCGATAGGTTTGGTTATCTTCGGCATCATTTGCAGTTTGCCAGCCTCCACTTGTGTCAGGTTCAGCAGCTCTCCGGTAATGTCCAGCAAACGGCCGGCATTGTCTTTGATACTTTTTGAAAGTTGTTCCTGTTCACCGTTCAAAGCCCCTATTCTCTTATCCTCGAGCAATTGCAGACTCATCAGGATAGCCGATATTGGCGTTTTCAGTTCGTGGGAAATGGTAGAGATAAACGTAGTTTTTGCTGTATCCAGTTCTTTGAATTCCGTGATATTCTTCAGTAGGATAACATCACCCAGATTACGGGGTTCGTCTTCGTCGGCTTCCGAATTAAGAATGGTGATATAAGAAGCTTTGAAATAACTCTCCTTATTATCCGCATAGATTTTCAACGGTTCTTTCTTTTCGCCGGGAGTTACCAACTCACGCACCAGTCGACGGAGTAAATCATTCTTCAACGACAGTTCTTCGGCAGAATGGCGAATTACCTCTTCCCGCTTAAGATTGAGAACGGTCAGCGCTTCGTGGTTGATAAAGAGAATTTCCCGTTCCCGGTTCAGGCCAATAATCGGTTCGTCAATACTATTGACGATCGCTTCCAGAAACTTCTTGGCAGCCAGGATATCATTCAGCGTACTGGCACGATATTCCGCCAAGCGTTCCGCCATACGGTTAAAACCATTGGCTACCGCACGAAACTCCTCATGACCACTCATATTAAGCCGTTTCTCATAATTGTGATTAGCTATCTCAAGAATACCTTGCGTCAGTTCCCGGATAGGTTTATTAATAGAACGGGGTAACCAAATCAGCAATACGATACTGGTAAGGATACAGATACCACCGACAATCGATATCCATAACAATGCACGTTGCAGACCGGGCATTGCCGCCGGACTGTCCGGTTCGGTTGCCGTCAGAATTTGCAGGTTCACAACAGACAAGGCAACTAATAGAATTATCATTCCCGCCAATATACCTACGCTTAGTATTAATTTTGTTCGAATATTCATAACTCTTCTCTAATTAAAATTTATGCAAGTATAATCAAATCTATATTCCCTTGTGCCAGTTTACTCACAAATTTTCTGTATTTCAATATCATAAACAATGATTGCGGCAGACGAAAGGAAGGACTTCCCATACATACGGTCGTTATCTGCTTCTCTTTACAAGTTTCCACAATACTTCCCAACACATCTTTGGACTGCACCTGTACTACCTCTCCACCCAACTCGGCAACCAATTTAAAATGGTTCAACAGGTATCGCTGGCTCGCCAATTCTATGCGATCGGTACTTTCACGGGGAGTCTGCACATAGAGAGCCACAAAAGAAGTATTGTAGCGGGTGGCCAAACGTGCTGCTTTGCGAATGATACGCCGTGGCGTCTTTTCGTGACTACTGATACAGGCAAGAAACTTCTCATGGCGAACCCCGACATTCGCCACCACTTCATTCTCTACCTGTTTTTCTACCCGGAGCGCTACTTCCTTCAATGCCAGTTCGCGCAACTGAAGGATATTCTCTATCCGGAAGAAATTAGTCAACGCTGTCTGTATTTTCTCCGGACGGTAAATCTTTCCGGCTTTCAGACGGGTAATCAGTTCATCGGCAGTCAGGTCAATATTTACCACCTCGTCGGCTTCCTCCAGCACACTGTCGGGAATACGTTCTTTCACTTCTATACCGGAAATACCCTGTACCTCCTCATTCAAGCTTTCTATATGCTGGATATTGACGGCAGAAATGACATTGATACCCTCACTCAGCAAATCCATTACATCCTGCCATCGCTTCTCATTCCTACTTCCCTCTACATTGGTATGCGCCAGTTCATCTACAATCACAATTTCAGGATGGCTTCGGACGATTGCCTCCAAATCCATCTCCTCCAGCTCCTTCCCTTTATAGAAAATCTTGCGGCGGGGAATGAGAGGAAGTCCTTCAAGCAACGCTTCCGTCCCGGTACGTCCATGAGTCTCGATATAGCCAATCTGTACATCTACCCCATTATCCAACAGTTCATGTGCTTCCTGGAGCATACGGTATGACTTGCCCACCCCGGCAATCATACCGATGTAAAGTTTGAACTTGCCATAGCGGGATTTCCTTATCAAGTCCAGGAAATGCTGTACGCTTTCTTCTCTGTTCATGGTTTCAAAGTGATGCCAAATACCAGATGTGCATCCTCCATACGTGGATTCCAGATGGCATGAGCAAACACCGGTATAGCAAACTTATCTGTTATCTTTATATCCGTCGTAGCCTTCAAAGCCAAATTGGTCACGGCAAAACCATTATTGGATATTCCATAAACGCCTATACCGGCTTCATAAGGCAAAAAGCCGCAAGTAGCGTTCAAGTCGACGGACTTGATACTGAACGGATAATTCAATTCGACATAAGAAGAATAATTCTGTTTTCCTTCTTCATTTTTGTCGGCACCGGCAAACATGGTATACCAGCTTATTGATAATGGGAATTTCTTCATAGGTAATGTATATGCCAGCCCCGCTTCAAAATGATGAGCTGTTTCATGGCTCTTAAAATTAAAATACTTACCGGCTCCCTGCCCTGCCCACCAGAGACTGGCCAAAGAAAGTATAAAACCTGATTGACCTAAAGTATAAGCGGCCGTCAAGTCTATCTCTTTCGCAGCCACACCTTCCGAAGCAACGGTTCCATCAAAATCGGTAGAGCCCCATGCCGTCAACGAAAAATTACCGATACCAAAACCCAATGTCGGCTGAAAGCTGGCACCGGTCTGATAAAAGCCACGCCACACGTATGAGCTTACCAAGTCACCTTGTATTTTAAACTCTTGAGCCTGCACTTGAGTGATCCCTGTAAAACATGCTGCAACGGCAACAACCATACTAATGAAAAGTATTTTTAAAGTATTCATATTCTTATTCGTTATTTCTTTTGTTAACTCCATTTTCCTCTAAAGCGATGTTCAGTTTCAGTACATTCACCTTTTCCGTACCGAACAAACCGAATAACGGTTTCTCCACAGTTTTGTCAACTATCGCCTTTACATCCGCCTCATTCATGCCACGTGCCTGTGCCACCCGCTTCACCTGTATATAGGCACAGGCAGGAGTGATATCGGGATCCAGCCCGGAACCACTGGCGGTAACCATTTCGGCAGGAACATCCTTGCGACTCAAATAAGGATGATGCAACAGGAAAGTATCTATACGGGCTGCCACTTCAGCAAGATATTCCTCATTGGTAGGCCCCTTGTTACTGCCGGCAGAACCGGAGGCATCGTAACCGGCACCGGCGCAGGAAGGACGTCCCCAAAAGTAGATATCTTCCGTAAACTGCTGTCCCACATTGGCAGCGCCTACTACTTTCCCATTCAGGGTGGCCACTTCCGCATTCCCCTTGTTGGGACCGGCAAATTGTGCAAATATCCACAAAACAAGAATATAAAAGACGGAGAAGAACACGCAGAATGCGAGTGTTATTTTAAGTGATTTCCAAAGAGTTTTCATTTTTCCTTTTTATTATTAGTTAATTGATAATTTAGAAGAATAAACCGACTAACATATCTATCAGTTTAATACCTATGAACGGTGCAATAACCCCGCCTACCCCATATATCAGCAGATTACGGCGAAGCAGCGCACTGGCACCTATCGGCTTGTATTGCACTCCCTTCAAAGCCAACGGTATCAAAATCGGAATAATGACAGCGTTGAAGATGACAGCCGAAAGAATAGCCGTTTCAGGAGTATGCAATTCCATGACGTTCAGCGGTGCCAGTTGCGGTATGGCAACCATGAACAAGGCAGGAATAATGGCAAAATACTTGGCAACATCGTTTGCTATGGAGAAAGTGGTCAGCGTGCCGCGTGTCATCAACAACTGCTTGCCTATTTCCACGATTTCAATCAGTTTCGTCGGATCATTGTCAAGATCCACCATATTACCGGCTTCCTTGGCAGCCTGCGTACCACTGTTCATGGCAACACCTACATTGGCCTGTGCCAATGCGGGAGCATCATTCGTACCGTCACCCATCATAGCTACCAGCTTACCTGCCTGCTGTTCCTTCTTGATATATTCCATCTTATCCTCCGGCTTAGCCTCAGCAATGAAATCATCCACACCTGCCTTTTCCGCAATATATCTGGCAGTCAACGGATTGTCACCGGTCACCATCACCGTTTTCACTCCCATCTTGCGAAGACGTTCAAAACGTTCCCGGATACCCGGTTTGATAATGTCCTGCAACTCGATGACACCTGTTACCTGCCGGTTGACACATACCACCAACGGAGTTCCACCATTACCGGAAATTGCCGAAATGACTTCTTCCACTTCTCCGGGAAACTTATTTCCGGCACTCTCCACAATCTTACGGATGGCATCAAAGGCGCCTTTTCGGATTTGAGTTCCGTCCGGCAAGTCCACGCCAGAACATTTGGTTTCGGCGGTAAACAAAATCATGCGGGCGCCGGTCGTGTTCAAATCGCGCATCCGATAGCCGTTTTCACGCCCCAAATCGATGATGGATTTTCCTTCCGGAGTTTCATCGGAAAGTGAAGAAAGCAGACAGGTTTCTATAAAAAGCTTCTCGTCAACGCCCGGAGCAGGATGAAACTTCGTAGCTTTACGGTTACCGATAGTGATGGTACCGGTCTTATCCAATAACAAAGTATCAATATCACCGGCAGTTTCTACCGCCTTGCCCGATTTGGTGATGACGTTGGCACGCAACGCACGATCCATGCCCGCAATACCGATGGCAGAGAGCAAACCGCCGATAGTAGTCGGTATCAGACAGACAAACAGGGAGAGAATGGCGGCAATAGAAATATATGTACCCGGATGGTCGATATTGGTATAGTCCGCCATCGGTATCAGAGTGACGCACACAATGACAAACACCAATGTAAAACCAGCCAAGAGGATAGTCAACGCTATTTCGTTCGGTGTTTTCTGCCGGGTGGCTCCTTCGACCAGCGCAATCATCTTGTCGAGGAAACTTTCACCCGGCTGCTGGGTTACCAATACTTTTATCTTGTCGGAAAGCACTTTTGTACCTCCTGTCACGGAACTCTTGTCACCACCCGCTTCACGAATAACCGGAGCAGACTCACCGGTAATGGCGCTCTCGTCAATAGACGCCAATCCTTCTACTATTTCACCATCGGCAGGGATTGTATCACCGGCTTCACAAATAAAGTAATCCCCCTTCTTCAGACGTGAGCTACTGATACTGCGAATTTTACCATCGACCAGGATTTTGGCGGGAGTCTCTTCACGGGTTTTGCGTAAGCTGTCTGCCTGTGCCTTACCACGTGCTTCGGCGATGGCCTCGGCAAAATTGGCAAACAACAGGGTGGCAAACAGAACTATAAATACCAGGAAATTATATCCAAACGTCCCATATTCCGGAGTTGTCAACGAGAGCAAGCAGACAACCAACATAATAGCTGTCACTACTTCTACCGTAAACATGATCGGGTTCTTTATCATCACCCGTGGATTTAGTTTCACAAATGACTGTCTCAAACTTTCCATGATTTGCTCCTTTTGAAATAAAGAAGCTGATTTTTTATCTTTCATATCTTTAGTTATATAAAATAATACTGTACGGACCAGAGTTCTATACCTGTTACCTTTCCTATAGGGACTTAATTCCTCTCATCCTGATATCGAAGGTCTGAATATCCGGAACTCTTCATTCAAAACATCCCCATGTTTTACCGTAAAACATCCGGGTCTTTTGAGCGAAAACATCCCCATGTTTTGGGGTAATACATCCGGATGTTTTGACCTCTCAGTCCCAATATCAAAGGAGATAAGTATACAAGTCTTTCCGGTTAAGTGCAGATGCCTTGTACGTTGCATATAGTTCACCATCGGTTACATTGAGAAATGTTCGGCAATCGTACTCAGGGCATGAGCCGGGAAGAAAGACAGGGCAGCCACAATGAAGATTACAACGAAAGTCATAATGCCGAACGTCAGCGTGTCTGTCTTCAGAGTACCGGCACTCTCCGGAATAAATTTCTTCTCTGCCAATAAACCTGCGATGGCTACCTGCCCCACAATCGGAATGAACCGGCTCAGAATAAGTACCCAACCGCATGCATAATTCCAGAACGGAGTATTATCACCCAGCCCCTCAAAGCCCGAACCATTGTTTGCGGCACAGGAAGTGAACTCGTACAACTGTTCGCTCAGGCCGTGAAAACCGGGATTGTTCAACCATCCGCCCTCGCCCGCAACGAAATCGGGATGGTAGGTATAGAGGTAACTGGACAATGCAGTACCGACCAAGATCACAAACGGATGGAGTAAAGCTACAATAGTGGCAATTTTCATTTCGCGTGCCTCTACCTTCTTGCCCAGAAATTCCGGTGTACGCCCCACCATCAGTCCGCTAATGAATACTGCGATAATAATGAACGTATAATAATTCATCCAACCCACTCCGACGCCACCGAACCAGGTATTAATCTGCATGTTCAGCATTTCCATCAATCCACTAAGAGGCATCGTCGAATCGTGCATGCCATTGACCGATCCGTTGGAAGTGACCGTTGTCGTGATACTCCACAAGGCAGTGGCTCCAGCCCCTAAACGAACTTCTTTGCCTTCCATTGCCCCACCGTCTTGCGCAATGCCCAGTTCATCAATACGCGGATTACCATTCATTTCCTGATAAACATTGATGCCGACACCTACCAGATAGGCAAAAAGCATCACTCCATAAATACTATACGCCAATTTCTTTCGTCTCGTATAGAAGCCCAGCGCAAAGACCATCGCCATCGGGATAATCAAGATAGCCCAACATTCCGCTATATCAGACAGATAAGTAGGGTTTTCCAAAGGATGCGAGGAGTTTACCCCGAAATATCCACCGCCGTTGGTACCCAACTGCTTGATGGGAACGATAGCTGCCGCAGGACCTTGTGACACAAGTTGTTCCTGACCTTCCAATGTGGTGACTTTCATCTTACCCTCAAATCCCATCGGTGTTCCTTGCGTGATAAGCAGAAAACCGACAACCAGTGAAAGTGGCAACAAGATACGTGTACAGCTCAGAACCAAGAAGTTCCAGAAGTTACCTATCGTTTTCGTGGTTTTGGAAGCGATGGATTTCATGATACCCGCCATAGCCGCCATGCCGGTAGCGGCAGTAATGAACTGGAAGAGCATGATGACAAACAATTGGGTGAAATAGGTCAGACCGCTTTCACCGGAATAGTGTTGTAAGTTGCAATTTACCATAAAGCTGATGCAGGTATTAAATGCCTGACTGGGAGTTTGCGGACCATTTCCATCCGGATTTAACGGTAACCAATGCTGTGTAACCAACAATATCATACCCCAGATAAACCAAAAGGCGTTCAATATCAAGAGAGCTTTCAGGAATTGTTTCCAGTTCATCTCTTCCCGAGGATTAATGCCTCCTACTTTAAAAATCAGTCTCTCAACCGGCTTCATGAAGTCCGATCCTGTTTTTTCTCCTTTATATACCTTTGCAATGTATTTCCCCAGCGGGTAGGATAATCCCACCATCAGAAAGATCTGCAAGGCTATACCTAAAATTTCCGTATTCATTTCATTCATTGATTATCATTTACAAACCTCTCAAAACTTCTCGGGTTTCAAAAGCACATACATCAAGTACCCGAACACCGCTATACCTAATACTAATAATATTGTGTACATAATCCCTCTCCTTTAAATCTTTTCAAACCAATCTACACACTTCCAGAAAAGCCAGAAAGCGAACAAGCCGCTCAACAGGCAGAGAATAAATGAAATAGTTGTTCCCATGTTTTTACCTTTTAAAATGTTACTATATGTTTTTACCGGGAAAGTAAGATGCCAAAGATGTGCCAAAGAATGAAGTTACACTATAAGTAACTAATAAACAGAGAGGTGTATATTATATAGAGAAAGAAATAAACAACAAGCACCCTTCCAAAATGGAAGGGTGCTTGTCAAAATAGAAGGAGTAATAGTAGTAAAATAAAAAATGCACTTTAACAAAAAGATTGAAAATCCAACTATATCTTATATTCCTCAATCTTACGGTACAAGGTGGTCAATCCAATCTTCAGGAGCCGTGCAGCTTCCGTCTTATTCCCTTTGGTGTATTCCAATACACGGGCTATGTGGCGGCGTTCCATAGCCGAAAGTTCAAAACTGCCGGAAGCATTATCGTCCGATTGTTCATAATGGACATTCTGAATTTCGAGTGGCAAGTCTTCCACTTCCAGCCGTTCGCCCTCACAGACAATCAGGCTACGTTCTATCACATTGCGCAATTCGCGGATATTCCCTTTCCAGGGCTGTTGTTCCAGGGCGGCAAGAAATTCGGGAGAAATCTCACCTATCGCACGCGACAGTTGTACGGAGAAGTTCTTCACAAAGGCCTTTGCCAGCAAGCGGATATCGCCCATACGTTCACGTAAAGGCGGCAGATGTACCTGGAAAACACTGAGACGATAGAATAAATCCTCACGAAAACGGTCTTTGGAGATCTCTTCCGGCAAATTACGGTTGGTTGCAGCGATAATGCGCACATTGACACGAGTGGGTTTCGTGTCCCCTATCTTGATATATTCTCCCGTTTCAAGGATACGCAACAGTTTGGCTTGGAGTTCGAAAGCCATCTCACCTATTTCATCCAAAAAGATAGTGCCGTTGTTGGCCTCTTCGAACAATCCTTTCTTATCTTTCAATGCCCCAGTAAACGAACCCGCCTTATGCCCGAACATTTCACTTTCCAATAGTTCCTTACTGAACGAAGAACAATTCACCGCTACAAAACTCTGCTTGGCACGTTTACTATTATAATGAATAGCTTGGGCAAAGACTTCCTTACCGGTTCCCGTCTCTCCGGTCAACAGCACGGGTACGTCTGTCCCTGCCACCTTGCGAGCTAATGAAACAGCATCCTTCAGGACTTTGGATTCTCCTAAGATAGAATCGAAAGAATAAGCCTGCCCCATTTTCTTCTCCAATTTCTCTAACCGCACGTTCATACGTGCCTTCTCGACGGCACGACTTATCAGAGGAATAATCTTATTATTGTCGTCTCCTTTGGTGATATAGTCGAAAGCACCGTTTTTAATAGCCTGCACTCCATCGGGGATATTGCCGTGCGCCGTCAAGAGAATAACCTCTACATTAGGAGCGGCTTTCTTGATGGCCAGCACTAAATCGACACCATTCCCATCAGGAAGAAAGACGTCGCACAACGCCACATCCGGACCTTGAAGTTCCAATTGTTTCAAAGCAGCCCTGCAATCACCGGCCTGACAGACTTCATAACCTTCCAGTTCCATCATGCGTGCCAATAAGGTACGAATTTGTACCTCATCATCAATGATCAATATCTTACTCATATCAAAAAATAGATTTTAAATGACAAATGGTAAAAACAGGGACGTGCAAATATAGAATTTTTCCATAAAAGCAACGGCACATCTTTTGAACTTTTATAGACGAGAGTCTGAATGCAAAAAGGTATGAAAAGTAGTAGATCCTCATCAGGACAACCGTAGAAAAGCATAAAGACAGATATCAGGTCTGCTATCACGCCTTTTCATTTTGATAAAAACATGCTAAAATGAAAAGGTAATAATGCCTCCTCTCAAATTAATAATAAATGAATAATCAAAAAAAGAACAAAAAATGAAAGTTTGCAAATTTGGCGGAACTTCCGTCGGTACAGTAGAAAGGATGAAACATGTAGCTGAACTTGTCGCAGATGCTACCCCCAAAATAGTAGTATTGTCTGCCACGGCAGGCACTACGAATTATTTGGAAGAGATTGCGGCAAGCCTTTTCAGCCGTGATATTGAATTGGCACATGATAAGATAACTCGTCTGGAATTTCAGTTCATAGACTTTGCCAACGAACTATTAACGGACAAACTCATCAAACAGGAAGCAATTGATTATATTCTCGAACGCTTTCAGCAAATATGGAAGTTTACTAAAGACTCTTTTACCGCCATCGAAGAAAAGGAGGTACTTGCACAAGGTGAATTGATCAGCACCGCTTTGATGAATTTCTATCTGCACGAACAGAAAGTCAACAGTACACTACTTTGCGCTTTCAACTTTATGCGTACCGGTCTGGATGGCGAACCTGATTTAGATTATATAGAAAAGCGGCTTCAGAACGAAATAAACCAATATCCGAATACGCAACTTTTCATCACACAAGGTTTTATTTGCAAAAATGCTTACGGTGAAACAGATAATCTGAAACGAGGAGGCAGTGACTATACAGCCTCTCTCATCGGGACGGCCATCCAAGCCGAGGAAATACAAATATGGACAGATATTGACGGCATACACAATAATGACCCGCGTGAAGTAAGCGGTACACATACCGTGAAACATCTCAGTTTTAATGAAGCCGAACAACTGGCATTCTATGGAGCTAAAATCTTACATCCATTTTGTATTGCACCGGCAAGGAAACGTAATATTCCGGTACGACTACTCAACTCTATGGAACCTACAGCAACAGGTACACTGATATCCGACCGGCAAGATGCCAATGTTATCAAAGCCATAGCAGCCAAAGATAACATCATTTATGTCAAATTCAGGTCTAATCATGCCCTGTGTCCCTATTTATTCATCAGCAAAATATTTGAAACATTCGCTAAATACCGTACCCCCCTCTGTCTGTTGGTATCTTCCAATCTGGATATATCTGTTGCCATAGACAATTGCGAGCGTTTATCCGGTATACTATCCGAACTAAATCGTTATGCAAAAATACTGGTAGAAAACCGCATGAGTATAGTTTCCGTGGTAGGGAATATGCAATGGCAACATACCGGATTTGAGGCAGAAATTATCGAAGTGTTGAATGACATCCCCTTACGAATGATTTCCTATGGGAGCAGTAATAACGATGTAGCGTTCGTCATCAAGACCAGTGACAAAAAAAGGGCTCTACAAGCCCTTAATGATAAACTCTTCCAACCGGAAGAAGTATAAAAACTATTATCCAAACACTTATGAAAAACGTTCTATTATTTCCATACACATGCGTCCGTTATGATACGGGCATTTCCAAAATCCGGCTTTATCATCGGAGGTATCCACCGTACCGTCAGCGCGTACACTCCAATGCCATTCACCGTATTTATAATCTATCAGATACTTCTTGATAAACTCCCAACAACGAAAAGCTTTCTGCAACGCTACTTCGTCATCGAAATGCTGATAGAGATTGACATGCCCCACCACGTTCTCCGCTTGTACCCACCAGTGGCGGTCGGTATCGGTTTTATTCTTATCAAGAAAAGTTTCATAAATCATTCCGCCCTCCGGGGTCAACCCTTCATCGGCAGCGGCTGCGATATACTCCACCAATGGCTCGACTTTTGCCAACACCGTCTTATCTCCTAAAACAAGGGCCGCTTCATGTATCAGCCACGAAGCTTCAATATCGTGCCCGTAGGAAACGATACGATATTTACTTACCCAATCGTCATTGAAGAACAACTCCAAATGCCCGGTGTGCTGGTTCAGGATTTTGTCTGTAAAGAGAGAAATCAGATTACGGAGTTGCCGTTCCAGACGTTCATCTTTCCATACCCGGTACAGATTGGTATAAGGTTCAAGAATGTGCAAGTGGGTATTCATCGTTTTACGTTCGTTCTCGTCCTTATCACTCAAACGCATATCGGCTATTTCACCCCATTCGCGAGTCAACGCTTCGCAATAACCATTCTTTATTGCATCGAAACTATGCTGCTCGATACTTTCAAAAAGGCGGATGGCATAGTCCAGAGCTTCCTCATCACCCGTAGCCCGATGATACTCGCTCAAACCGTAAATGGCAAAACCTAAAGCATAAATCTGTTTTTTAGTATCCAACGGCTGCCCCTTACAGTCGAGCGACCAATAAACTCCTCCAAAATCCTTGTCATAGAACTTGTCAATGATAGTTCGTTTTGCCCGTGTAGCAGTTTTCAGATAATCAGAATTCTTTAAAAGACGATAAGCGGCCGAGAAAGTCCACAAAATACGTGCATTCAAGATAGCTCCCTTCTCCGCTTCAGGCATCAGTACCTCTGTTCCGGCAATACGGCCATAGAAACCGCCGTTTACCAAATCTGTCATTCTATTCATCCAGAAAGGGAGGATATTGGACACCAATTCTTCCTCCATTTCCTTCTTCATCTTATTTATATTCATAATTCCAACAATCCTCATCATATTATCATTCCATTAAACGATCACTTCCTCTTCGTTCTTTCAATTCCGCATTGATAGCCATCATCCGAGCTTTGTTCAATGGATAAATCAACAGAACCAGAATGGAGACTGCCGCAATCGCAGCGGGAATAAAGCTCATCAGATACCTAAGACCATTCAATGCTTCGGGTGTCTGTATGGCATTCTCGGCTGTATTGTAACCAAAGCATGCCAGCAATGCCATCACAGCCCAACCGGCAAAAGCACCGCCAAACTTTTGAGCCATAGAACCTGAAGAGAAAATCAATCCCGTCGATGATGTACCATCCTTTTGTTCGGCATAGTCTGCCACGTCGGCATACATACTCCAGATAAGCGGAGAAACAATCCCTGTACAAATAGAAATCAGTACTTGGAATATCATCATCAGCCACCAACCCAATCCGTTATTGGGCACAAAGAAAAAGAGTACGCTAAAAACAGCCAAGCAAACCAATGAAAGGACATAGGTGGACTTCTTACCGAATTTCAATGATAAAGGTACGGCCAACGCTACTCCCAACATATTGCAGACTTCACCTACCATAAGGAACAGCCCCGCATAGAGCACAATATTGAAGATGCCGAAATCAAGATAAGCATTCGCACTGATATAGTCTTTAAAGAAGTAAGCGGCAGTAGCCCCACGCACCGTATTAAAGAAATTGGAGAGTAAAGCCGCACCGTTCAATATCCACCAGGGAGAATTGCGGACGAGTGACTTCACATCTTTACCTATTGATTGGGCAACAGCACTCTTGACGTGTTCTCTCGTCATACTGAAACAGAGCAAGAAACCGAGAAAACAAAAAGAGGCAATGACGATCATAGCGTATTGCCAGCTTCCGGCAGTGCTGCAATCCATCGACTTGAACCAATTGCACAACGGCTCCCACGCTCCCAAAGCAATGAAACTGCCACCGTATGCAAAGAACATACGGTAAGAAGAGAAAATCGTTTTCGTATTCGAGTCATCGGTCATCACGCCCAACATAGCCCCGTATGGAACATTGATGGCCGTATATACGGTCATCATCAGGATATAGGTAGCATATGCCCAGATGAGTTTACCCGTTGCCCCCATGTCGGGAGTAGTAAAAAGTAATATTCCCGCAATGGCAAAAGGCGCTGCCACCCATAACAGGTACGGACGATATTTGCCCCAACGGGTATGAGTGCGGTCGGCAATCACTCCCATCATGGGATCGGATAACGCGTCCCAAATACGGGTTACCAACATCAGCACGCCTGCATCGGCCAGACTCAGACCAAAGATATTCGAATAAAAGAACGGCAGGTAATAGGAGAATATCTTCCAAAACATAGAGGAAGACATATCTCCGAAACCATAACCTATTTTTTCTTTCAGTGTTGCCATGACAGTATTTCAAAGTTTTTATCTATCAACCTCTTCAAGGTTTCTACCGATGCGGAAGTACCCAAACCGTCGGCAGGTGTATTCATACAGTAATCTACCAGTTTGTCCACAGTGGAAGTCGCCACATGCATACGCGTATCCGAGGAAGCATAGTAGATGAAAACCGTTCCGTCTTCATCGGCAATCCATCCATTGGAGAAGAGCACATTGCTGACATCACCGATGCGTTCTTCACCTTCCGGAGCCATGAAATACCCCCCGGGAGCGGCAATCAGTTTCGTCGGATCATCAAGAGCCGTCATATACATATAAAGTACATAACGCAGTCCGGCCGCGCAAGCACGTACTCCATGAGCCAGATGTAACCAGCCTTTCGGGGTCTTGATAGGATGCGGTCCTTCACCGTTCTTCACCTCTTTAATCGTATGATAATAGCGGTGATCTATAATCTTCTCTTCTTTCACCTCCGCACATGTCATGTCATCTACCAATGCCCAGCCGATGCCACCGCCACTACCGGTGTCGATAAAGCCATCTTGCGGACGGGTATAGAGGGCGTATTTCCCATCTACAAACTCCGGATGAAGAACGACATTGCGCTGTTGGCTCTTCGTCTTCAAATCCGGCAGGCGTTCCCAATTTTTCAAATCTTTGGTACGCGCGATAGCTGCCGTCGCCGTAGCTGCCGACAAGTCTCCCGCCGGTGCATTGTCATCATGGCGCTCCGCACAAAAGATACCATAAATCCAACCGTCTTCATGAGCAGTAAGGCGCATATCATAAATATTTGTTGCGGGAATCAAATCCTCCGGCATCGTAACGGGATAGTCCCAGAAACGGAAATTATCAATACCATTCGGACTCTCGGCTACAGCAAAGAATGATTTACGGTCTGCCCCTTCCACACGCACCACCATCAGGTACTTCCCATTCCATTTGATAGCACCAGAGTTCATCGCGGCATTCATGCCGATACGTTCCATCAAATTAGGATTCGACTTCTCATCTAAATCGTATCGCCAGAACACAGGCGTATGGGCCGCCGTCACCACCGGATACTTATAACGGGTGAATATGCCATTTCCTCCTTCCAAAGGTAGGTTTTTTCTTGTAATTAACTCTTCATATTCCTGAAAGAGTTTTGAGACTTTGTCTTTAAAGGTTACCATATCTATTGTTTATCTTATTTATACAAAGAATTTACATCTGCCGCAAAGAGTGTTTTCGGATTTTTGTAGAACTCCACAAAATCTCCTGCAGAGGTTTGTCCGGGATAGGGAGCATAGAAATGCGTTATTCGTTCACGGGCATTACGCCATACCAATACGTAAGCTACCGGATATTTTTCCAGCGCAGGAAATAATGTCCCGGTCCACCATTTCGGATCAGGAATACCTTCATAACCGACTTCGGTAACGGCTATCACTTTGTCATGTGACTTGCCGATACTATCCACAATGGCAAGTGAGCGTTCGAGTCCGGCAAGAAATGCATCACGGTCAAACTGATAAGTATCAAAACCGATAACATCAATCAAATCATCACCCGGATAACGTTCCAAATACTGTGTTGTATCCTGCGGTTCTGTTCCGGGTGAATAGGCGTAAAGCGCATTATCCACTCCTTTGGACTGTAGACTGTCTACCGTCATACGCCACAAAGCCTTATAGTCTTCCGGTGTACAAAGTTTTTCTCCCCACCAGAACCAGCTACCTGAATTTTCATGCCACGGGCGAAACAACACCGGTACTTTCACCCCCTCTGCCGTTTGCAGGGAATTGATGAAGCCGGCTACTTTATCCAACCATCCGGCAAATTTCTCATGGTTAACTCCACCCGGTAAGATGGACTGAACGACGGTCGTATCTTTCACATCCCAAGCATCTCCTCCCGTCAGCGGATTACGTACGTGCCAACTTAGCGAAATCATTCCACCACGCCGGTATTGATTGATTATTTCCTTTCTGAGCTTATCGAAAGGTACTTTATCCAGATTGGCTTCGCCACCCAGTTCCAGTTCTCCCAAATCAAAACTGATAACTGCGGGATAATCGCCACAAACACTTTTTACATCGGAACGGCCTTCGTCGCCTTCCCAACCGATGCCATATACCGTATCGTCATGATGGCCGAACATAATACCACGGGATGATACTTTTTTAAGATTGGTAAGTAATGCCCCGGTCTCGGGAGTACGTACAAATTCCGAATTCTCATCCATTGTCGATTGTTTTTTAGCGGATGTGCTACAGGAAGTAATCAGTAAGCATCCCATAGCGAATGCCACTGTCACAAATACAAGTTTTTTCATTTTAGCAGTTTCTTATAGTACAAATTCGGGTTACTGTTCACAACGCAAAGATAGCCGATTGTGAAGTACAGTTATGATACTATTTTATCCTTTTACTATATGAAAGAGAATACCTATCAGAAAGAAAAAGTACATGTTATCAAACGAAAGTACAAAAGATAGTGCACTAGTCGCCGATAACATGCACAATACTATATTAACTTCTTCATTAACTGAAGATATTTAAAGTCATCAGAACGGATAAACGCCCGTCTGCACTCCCTTCATAATACCTTGTACCGCAACTTCTGAATAAGGTTCCATGTTATTGTCACGATCGAAAAGCCCGAAGTTTTCTCCTGTAGTATCAATACAGTTGTTATCCCAGAAGAATGCCGCGAAACCATGATTTTTGGCTTGTCTAACCACAAATTCCAAATAGTAAGCACGAGATTCCTCCGATTTGGTATAGTTAATACCCAGTGCCTGGTTGGCTGAAGTTTTCTGATGCTTGACTGCACCGTATTCTCCCATTATAACAGGCAAACCTTTATCAACAAAATTGTATTTCAAATTACCGAACAACTTGATTACATCATTTTCTGTATTGGTAGAGTAAGATAGGCTTTCGTAAGGAGTTCCCCAATAATATTTATTTTCACCCTTAGCGTCGTCCCCACTCTGCTGACAGAAGTTCCAGGGTTGATAATAGTGGAATTCAAGCATCAAACGGTTTTCAACCGCATCAGTAGGTCGTTTGAAATGTTTAAGCGCAAATTCAGGACTAGCAGCCCAAGGCTGTACAACAAGTGTACGCCAAGCGTTGTTTCCGCCAGTTGCACGAACGGCATCAATGAATGTTTGATTGAGATCGTTCATATAGACAAACAAGTCTTCGTTGGTAGGTTCCCCCCATTCTTCTTTACCCTGAGAGATGTAGATAACCTCGTTAGTACCGGCAAACAAAAGGTGTTCATCGTAGTCCTTGAAAGTTGTAGCTACCTGAGTCCATAAATGATTAAACCTATTCAGGATGTCAGTCTTGGTTTCACCAAGAGCTCCCGGAACGATACGGTCATACCAATTATCATGATGAGAATTGAGAATGACGTACATACCTTGATTGTATGCATAGTCCACCACTTCCTTCACACGAGCCATCCATGCGGCATTGATATCCATCTCCTCATTGGCACGCGCATACCAACGGACAGGGATACGGATAGCGTTGAAGCCTTGTGCTTTCAATCCGTCAATCATTGCTTTCGTCGTCATAGGATTTCCCCAGGCCGTTTCGTCAGCGCCATCACTCTCCATTGTATTACCTAAATTCCAACCGGCACTGATTTCCTTCATAAGCTTTATCGCATTACTCTGCATACCTGCAGGCGCCGCACTATTAGTATCAGTATACTGGAAAGGTTTATGCCCCGGTTGAACAACCTTGACAGTGATTACCTGCGACAAGTCTGCCAAGTTCGTAAAAGTAATGACCGCTGTACGCTCTTCCTCATTCGTATTTTCTTCGGCATAAAGGAATATATTGGTAGCATTGCCAGGCGTCCCGTAAGCTGTTTCACCGGAAGGAAGTTTCAACCACTCTGCTGATACTTCCACCTTCCAGTCGGAAGGAGAAGTAACGGCAACAATAGTAGTATCAGCCTCGTTGTTACTGAATGTGATTTCGGTTTGATCTACCGAAAATGCGCCGTAGGCCAGACCGTTGTCGTCATCGGAACATGAAGCCACAAAGCCAACGACTCCAAGCATTAGTATAGACAAGCACAAATTGAATATTATTTTTTTCATAATTTCGTCACTTTAAATACGTTACTTAATAGACACTTTCTTCAAAATAAACCCATCACCGGTAATAACAAGACCATCATCATTCTGAAGATGAGCGATATCATCCGCTGTAGGAATAAATTCTATAGATTGTTCTTCAGCACTTGGAGTAAAATTTATCTGAGAAACTGATAGATTTGCCCAACTATTACCACCCATACGAGGGCTGATACAACCCCAACCAGTGGTAGGATCTGCCGAATCAAACGTGAAGACAATTTTTTGTCCTTCTTGGAATGTTGACCAATCATAAGCTCCATAAGCAAGATCTTGGTTTCCAGCCCACGTTCCACCCGAACAATTCCAAGAACCTCTCCAAATTACCGTTTCAAGTAAGGAAAGCGTAACCGAAGTCACGGTAAAGTATGCTCCACACAGAACCAATCCACCGTTATTTACAAGTTCATTAATCATTGCTTCAGTAAGAGTAATGCGAATTACATTATCTCCCGGCACAAGGTCATTCAGATCACTTGTCCCCGGAAGTGCAACCCAGCTTCCATTACCTACACGAATTTTTGCGTCATTCACCCCCTCATTCACTGTAACATAAATCGACATAACCTGTCCCGGCTGTACAGTAGGCCAAAGTTCTGCGCCACCGCTCCAAGAAAGGGCATCCATAGTAACGTCCCAATTACCAATCACTTTCTTTCCACTCCATATCGTCAGTTCCGCACCCTCGTGATGCATTGCAATCTTCTCAGTGACGAGACTGTAATTCTCATGCTGTACAACTTTCACCTCACCATCGGCCATACCTTCGGGTACGGTAAATGTGATTTGCGTAGCAGAACCGCTAAATTCATCAGATGCCAATGCAAGATCACCGGGCAACAGAATATACTGAACCTTATCAAGACGGGTACCGGTAATTGTTACCCGGTCGCCTGCTTTAAGGTCTTCTTTCGGCGTCACTCCCGATACTTCTATCATAAGAGGAGTATAGGGCACGGAAATTTTCTTTCCTGAATACTGAGCCAGATTGATATCACCCGGGGTCGTCTTCGAAGGTACTATACACTTTAATTCCGTACCGGCTTCGTTCACTACCACTTTCACAGAATCCACAAAAGGGAAATTGGCGCATCCCACCAAGTCGAGGTCTTTACCAAAAATGGTAATTTCCTCACCCAACTCAGGACTTTCGTTGGAAAGCCGTTCTACTGTGGCCTGGCGAATTTGCAAATCTTCAATAAGAGGCTGTTGAATTTCATTGGCATTGCCATCATAGTAGGTAACTTCACCACTTACCGCAGCAGCAGGTACGGCAATCTGAATTTCATTACGCGTATTTTTCAGGAAGTCTTCGGCATATACCACTACATTATCGGCAAATGTGGCATAAATCATGTTCCAGACATATTCACCCTTAACAGTGATTATATCCCCTGCCCGCACATCAGTGGATGAAAGTTCCACATTTTTAATGACACCCTCTTCTTTAAAGCTGACAAAGCTGTTGGAAACGATAGTATCCGAACCCACCACAAGGCGAAGTTTACCGGGAACTACTTCATCGGGAACTGTGACCGATAGCTTCCCGTCCGTATTCAGCGAAAATTGCGCCTCCTCATAAGTTTTCGTGTCATAAAGTCGCTGATTACCTTTAGGGAACAGTACTTTACTCACTTTCCCAAGGTTTACGCCTATCACCTCCATACTCTCACCACGTGTAAGAGGACATGGACCAAACGATTTCAGAGTAACTCCATTAACGGAGGTCTGCATGTTGTCAAGGTCGTCGTCACCGCAAGCAGCCACAAACAGACCGCTTGCAAGCAAAAGAGACGACATCAGTATGGTAGAAAATCTGTATTTCAAATTCATTGTCATTCTTGTTTTTTAAATTAATGACTTAATTATTTATAAGGTACTACACGCATATTATCAATCTTGAGAATCGGTTTACACAGAGTACCGGAAACACCGCCGCTATAAAGCATCATGGTGAACCCTGTAAAATGTTTCTCATCAAGTAATGTCTTTGCAGAAGAACCGTCAAGATAATAAGTAAATGCCGTTTCGAGAGGAATTGCCACAGTCATCCATTCATCACCTGTATCAAATGTCTTACCCTCAGCAGTGGTCCACGGGCGATACAACGCACGGGCATAAGCCTCTGGATATCCCTTACCTGCGGCATCATCCGCCTGATCTCTCCACCAAAGGTTATTTTGCGTACCGACAGTTATCTGATCATCACCAGAGAATATCAACTGCAAAGCACCCGAACTCCAAGGATTGCTTGAAGGAACATATAACTCAAACTTAAGAGCCATGTTTTTCCAATCTTCAACATTGAAGAGAGTACTTAAACGTATAGATGCACCTTCACCTTCAAATTTCTCAGGAGTATCCCATGAACCGGGACAATAATCGAACTCAAAGAGATTCTGCGGCCACTGATTAGTAGCAGACTCATCAATTTCAGTAGTACCGTCACCCATCTGATAATAAGAACCTGCAATGGAGTACTCATCGTTCATCACATGGGGAGTGGCCCAACCATTGTTAGCCAACCCTGTACCGGGTTCATCAACAGCTCCCCAGTTATCGAACAACATATTACGGCTTTCCTTATAATGGAATTTGGAGATGGTTGTTCCATAACGGGTAGTTACCGTAATCTGTCCTTCTTCCAACCCTTCGGGCATCGTAAAGTTGATGTTATACTGGTCAAATCCTTCAATTTCGACAGGTTGCCCCGAAATTGAAAGTTGCAAAGGTACCTCATCATTATCAGCGAAATAGTCTCCTATAATCTTTCCAGGCTTGCCACCTTCCAGATACTCATTGTTCATCGTAACAATACTTGGAGCTGGAACAAGGGTCTTAAAAGGATATTTCACGGTATCGTTCCCGGCAGTTATAAGATACATTTTATCAGTCACTTCAACAGGGATTGTTCCTGGAACATCTACCAGCAAGGAGTTGCCGGTGATATAACTTGTATTCAGCACAGCCTTCTTGTCATTGAAGTAAATCTCCTTAATACTCGTAAGGTTTTCGCCCACAAGGCATACTGTCGAGGAGAGATAAGCTCCCGTAATGATAGAATCGGAGCTTGCGGCATCCGGTACACGTACAAATTCTATGGTAGGAACCCCACCGGTCAGTTCAAACTTATCGGGCTGATCTTCGCAAGATGCCATAAAGGAAGCCATCATTGTAACAGCCGGAAGTACTAACCATTTTGATATGTTATGATTTAATATTTTCATTTTTTCCAAATAGTAAGATTAATAACTGTATGTAGCACGAACATCCACATGAATAGCATCCTCGCTAAGATGAGAATTGAATACAAGGTCTTCCTGCGGGAATGGAATGGTGAAACTGGATGCGGTAACATTGGGTCTGGCAGTCTCGTTGTCGTAAATACATTCATCCTCATTTACCGACCAAGAACTATTTTTCGCATAAGTTTCATAAGTTTTATCAAGATTCCACCAAGCATTGCGTTTCTGCATCTTGATTTCATCGATAGCTGCTTTGGTATCATAGTACGACAAGCGGACAAAATCATACCAACGATCTCCTTCACAGGCCAATTCCAATCTGCGTTCTTTCCATACATCGGCAAATGTAACCGATGTATTCTCTTTTGCCCAATAAGAAGGAACAGAGCGTCCACGTACCTGACCATACACCTTGAGCGCTTTAGTATCAGTTGTAGTACCTCCGTCAAGCAACACTTTCGCTTCTACAAATACAAGATAAACATCTGCCAAACGAAGAATGGGAGTACAAAGCGAACTTGCCATATTCATGGCAGATACACCGGTAGCAGCCAAATGGTCAGCAGCATTACCATAAAGATGTTTCACTTCATTGGCTCCCGTAGGAGATTGCAACTTGCCCGGCCCCCCTTTCCCATAGGGATCTTTACCGGTATATCCATCCGGGTTTACGTTATATATAAATTTCAGATAGTCGAAACCACCTTTATCTTGCCAAAAATATTCATAAACATCACCTGCCATCATCATAGTAGCTTTACGACGGGCATCCCCATCGCTACGTGAAGCCGGATTTTCGGTAGGTTTCACTCCAAAAGCTTCCTGAAGATCTATAGAAGGACCTCCATATCCTCCCCAACAATCACCAAACTCATCAAATCCCACCATGGCAAGGTCGCTCTGCAAAGAATTCTGACGCGTCCAGTTTTCTCCATCGGCAGTCCAACGCCATGCAATCATATTCTCATCACATGTGTTATTCTTCAAACGAAAAATATCCGCATAGTTCTCCATCAACCCACGACCTGAGTTATCTATCACATCTTTTGCATAATCCGCAGCTTTCTGGAGGTCATCATTATTGAGCTTACCACTTACACCGGCTTTTGTGAGATATACTTTCGCAAGAAGTCCTTTAGCACAATACTTATCCAAACGTCCTTTTGAACATTGTTTGGGTAGTAGTTCAATGGCCTTCTCCAGTGTCATGATGATATATTCATAGACATCAGCTTTCTGAACTTTATACTGTTCGTTGTAAGAACCCTCTTCTATAACCGAATTTAGGTCGTGAATAATAGGCACATCTCCGAAAGTACGGACAAGGTAGAAATAAGCCATAGCTTTCCAAAGGAGACATTCACCCATAGTCTGATTTTTGACACTCTCACTCGGACCGACAGAAGCTTGGATATTATTATAAACGGAAGAAGCATGTCCGTTTACCGCCCACAGCGAATAAGACATATTACGAAGGTCTTCATCGGTAGAGTTCACTGTAAATGTAAGATAAGGAGACGATCCCCAATAGTAGTTTCCCGATAATACCTCGCCAACTTTAAAAAAACCGCGCTGGAAATCATACCAAGGAGAGTTATAAAGATAGTTTACCCCCGATATACATTGGTCATCGGTTTCATAGTAGGTTTTCACAGTAGGGCTATCTTCTGTGGGACGATCCAGAAAATCTTCACACGATACAGTGCTTGCACCCACCAGGAGAGCAGCCATTAAATATTTTATATTTCTTAATTTCATGATAGTCTAATATTTGGCGTTAGAATGAAACATTTAATCCAAAAGAATAAGTCGTAGGGGAAGGGTAACGTCCGTTATCCATACCAAATACATATCCATTCATATCCGACGTACTTGCGCCGATTTCAGGATCATAGCCATCGTAACCTGTGATAGTAAGCAAATTCTGTATGTTGGCCGAAACACGAAGATTCGACAGTCCGATTTTGCTGATCCACTTCTTGGGGAATGTATAACCTAAAGAGATATTTTTCAAGCGGATATAAGATCCATCTTCAATGTACCGGCTACTGATACGGTCATTGTCATTAGGATCATTGATGGCAGCACGCGGAATGGATGTTCCGGCGTTGATAACCTTGATATTTGAGATATCATTATACCAATACGTTCCTGCCGCATAATTTTTCGAGCCATCTATCATGCTAAGTTGCGCACGACTGCCAATGGTATTGAGTTGGTTAGACCATGCGGTTTTCATAGCCGTCAAACTAATGGAGGTATAGTTCATAACCTTATTGCCATAGCTTCCGTTGATAAAGATGGATGCATCGAAATTCTTATAATGGAAAGTATTAGTCCATCCAAAAGTGAATTTAGGCAGAGGTGAACCGATATTCGTTTTATCAGCTTCTGTTATTTTACCGTCACCATTGACATCTTTAAATTTAAGGTCACCTACCCAAACAGTATTCTGTTTGTTGTATTTGGAAGGATCGGTACAAATGGTTCCATCTGCATTCAGCGGAGCCTTATCACTGATAGGTGAATTGATAATATCATTGAAATCTTTATAAACACCTTCTACCACATATCCGTAAAAGTTATAAAGGCTCTCGCCCACCGTTGACATTGAAACAACATCCGACCACTGTCCATAACCTACGATTGCAGCACTTGCCGTTCCCTGAAGCCCCACAAGTTTATTGCGGTTTACAGAGAATTGAATATCACTATCCCAATCAAAATTCTTGGTTACAACGGGGCGCACATTAAGAGTTATTTCGAAACCATAGTTACGCAGCTTACCATAATTTCCTTTAGGAGCAGTAAGGGCAGAAGAAGCATTTCCCTGAGTACCCATGTATGAAGGTAACTGCATAGTCATCAACATGTCTTTTGACTCTTTACGATACCAGTCTACCGTCAAGTTAATGCGGTCTTGCAGGAAACCGAGGTCAAGTCCGATATTCCATTGTTCTTGACTTTCCCATTTCACTGATTCGTTGGCTATATTGGCAGGACGATAACTCAAGCCAAGTCCGGTCGGCATACGACTCATAGTAGTAAGCCAGGTTGAGCCACCGATATTAGCATTACCGGTTTGTCCCCAACCGATACGGATCTTGCCATTGCTTATCCATGCCACGTTCTTCATGAACTTCTCATTGGTGAAACGCCAGCTACCCGCTAAAGAATGAAATCCCGCCCAACGGTTGTTAGGCCCAAAATTGGAACTACCATCATAACGGTAAGTATATGTAGCATAATAACGGTCATCATAGTTATAAGTTTCACGAGTGAAGAAAGAAGCCATCGCACTACTACCAAATCCAGCATTGATAGATGGCGTACCCTGTCCAAGCGCCGGGTTGTGAATGGTATTGGAAGGTAAATTCGTATTTGTCACACTATTGAAATCGTATGAAGATTCCCAGCATTCCTGACCTACCATGGCAGTGAAGTGATGCTTACCGACCTCTCCATTATAAGTTACATAGTTTTTTAATTGCCAGAATTTACTTGAGTTCTTTTGGATAGAACTCGTGTTACTGTCACGCGTCCAACCGCCAAGATCTACCGTAGGTAAGAAACGCGAACCTTTTGAAGCGGAAATATCATAACCCAGTTCGGCATGCCATGTCAAATTCTTTATAGGTGTGATGTCGGCAAAGACATTACCGGTCAATTTCTGACGCTTCAAGTTAATTTCATTAAGCATAGCCATCGCTACGGGATTTGGAGAAGTCCACCCCTCCCGTACTTCCGAAGCATAATTACCATAAACATCATAAATAGGTATATCAGGCAATGTTGTGAGTGAATAGTTTATGATACCTTCACTTGAATCAGCCAGTTTCAAATCTTCGTCCGTGCTGCTATATGTAGCAGAAAGACCGAGTTTCAACCATTTCTTTAACTGTGCATCAAGATTAGTACGTACACTGAAACGTTCAAACTGGGAACCGATGATAGTACCTTCCTGATTCATATAGCTACCGGATACATAATATTTCACTTTCTCCGTACCACCTTCTGCCGAGACTTGATGTTGATGCTGTAAAGCGGTCTGGAATACAGCGTCCTGCCAGTTGGTTCCCTTACCAAGAATACTGGGATCACTATAATGGACGTCCGCATTCTGAGAACTGATATGACCGTCTGTTACAAAGTCTTGATAATATCCCGCATATTCACGAAGGTTCATCAAGTCCAGACGTTTCTCCTGACGATTTACCGCAATCATTCCGTCGTACGTAAATTTGGCTTCACCCGCTTTACCCCGTTTGGTAGTAATGAGAACCACACCATTAGCACCTTGAGCACCATAAATAGCGGTAGCAGAAGCATCCTTAAGGATTTCCATACTTACAATATCCGAAGGATTTATGGTTGATAATGGAGAGATAGTAGATACGGAACCATTATCCAGTGCATCACCCAAACCAAAACTGGAACCGGATGTTCCTTGTCCTTGTACAATCACACCGTCAATCACATACAGTGGTTCGGCATTTGCATTGATAGTGGCTTGCCCGCGTACACGAATAGAGGAAGAAGAACCCGGAGCACCGGAAGTCTGTACTGCCGTCACACCAGCTGCACGACCTTGCAATGACTGGTCAAGATTGGTTATAATAGAACCTTTGATTTTATCTTCACCCATAGAAACCGACGCACCGGAAAGGTCACTCTTTTTCATCGTACCATATCCCACAACCACTACTTCATCCAACATTTCACTGTCTTCTTTCAATGTAACCTTCAAGTTGGTCTGATTAGTGATTTTAATTTCCTGAGTCACATAACCGATAAAAGAGACAACGAGTGTAGCACCCGGTTCCACATTCAAAGTAAAATTACCGTTTATATCAGTAATCATACCGTTTGTCGTACCTTTCTCCAACACATTGGCACCTATTATCGGTCCCATTGCATCGCTAACAGTACCTGTAATTTTCTTTGTTTGCTGTACTACCTCCATTGCATCGACTGATGCGGCAAAAGCATGAGGTGTATAGCCCAAACTACAAAACGAGCATACTCCCAAAAGCAATGCTGTTTTTCTGAAATTTAAATTCATACTTGTATTTTTCTTAGATTAATGATATGGCATTCAAGCATTTCCGGCAAGTAATGCCCTTTAAAAGTATAAGGCTAACTTTTTTAAAATAGAGTAGACCTTGAATAAAACGATAGATACATCATTGTTTCTTTTCCCATAGGCTGAATTCCTTCATTTTATTAGATGGTTAATATATAAATTTACTATTCTTCTATTTCCCGAATGCAAATTTAAACCTTACAAGAGAATAAAACAGACACCATTTTATCCGAAAATGATACTCATTTAACAAGCCACGTTTATTATTACAAAACTGTGACAATAAACATGGCTCATATAAACAACAACTATTATATAGAACTCTAACTTAACCTTTTCAACTCGTTACGAACAATACGTCCCCACTCTTTCAAATCTTCATCTTTCCAATTACCTCCTGAAGAAGCCGATGGAAGAAGCATGGAACAGGTTTCGTCTTTATCGGAAACAGACCATGCCGCCCAACTGATAGCATGTTTCTGCATCCAGTCGAGCCAATTTTGCCATTCCTCAGGATTGACGGATCCGTCACCGCTGGCTTCCATTCCGGCACATTCGGACACAAAAACAGGAAGCCCCTTACTTAAAGCATAGTTTGCACGGTCGCGTAACCATTGTCCATGAGTATTGGCATAAAAATGAAGGGTATACATTATATTATCATATCCGCTAATAGGATTGTCTGCTGCCAGATGGATGTCCTGATCCCAATGCGGACAACCCACAAGAATAACGGCATCCGGTTCTATGGCACGTATCGCTTTGATTACTTCAGTAGAATAACTCTTTAATTGTTCCCAACTATCTTCTACCGGTTCGTTGTAGATTTCGTAAATCACATTGGGAACGCCCTTATAACGAGTAGCCATCTGAGTAAAAAACTCAATCGCTTCTTTTTGGCGAAGATTGTGACTATGCCAGTCAATAATGGCATAAACATCGTTCTTTATGGCCGCATCCACCACTTTGGTGACACACTCAATACCGAATTCAGGCTGATACACATAGCAGGCACTATCCAAATCTACTCCCATAGAAGCCCGGAGAACTTGCGCTCCCCAATCTTTGGCAAAATAAGCCACTGTAGAATCATTATAAAAACGAGGCCAGAATTGATGCCAGCCATAACTGACACCGCGCAGCACAACCGTATCACCATTCTCATTCATCAGTTGCGTACCGACAACGGACAGGCGGGGGAATTGTTTCACTGTCTCTTCCGAAGCGGTCTTCTTAGAAGAGTTTGCACCACATCCAAACATTGCAGCCAAAAGGCAGACTGCCCCAAAAATGTTGATAATGCTTCTCATTTTATTTCTGTTTTTTATTTTCCGTTCAAGTTTCCCATTAAATCTTTTATTCTTTATTTCAGTTTTTCGTTTTCGCTTTTGATAATTCCAACGGTACTATCCGTAGCAAAAACAGAATTCAAACCTTGTTCCTCCTGTGCAGGGTCACCTGTATAATCATCTCCCTTTTCCCAATAGATATGTCCAGGAGCCTGCTCCGCAAAACCTCCCCATGCCCAGAAATTACATCCGGCAAACAGTCCGCCGTTTTCACGTTCCTGACGAATAAGGTCGAATACATAACTATAATATTCATCACGAGCCGTTGTCGATGTTTCTTTTGAGAACAGGAAACCGTCACGCGGAAAGCCGAATTCTTCCAGAACCAACGGTTTTTTATACTTGCCGGCAATAGCCAGATGCTCGTCAATATATTCTTTGGTATTTATCTTTGCCTGTGGCAAAAGTTCCTGCAAGCTGTCGGCTTTCACCCAACTCCAGTTATAGGGCCAGATGTGAATATTCAGATAATCGATATTCGGGTCTGAATGAATTTTCTCATAAAGAGTGATATCCCCCTCACATCCCCACGCTCCCTCACTCCCCGATGAAACCAGATGATTTGGATCGAGTGACTTGATTTGTGCCGCTACATCGGTCATCCAGCGTGCAAAAGCCTCTTTGTTCTCATCAGAAAAAGCGCGAGGTTCGTTACCAATCTGCCAAGACATGAGAGTGGGATCGTCTACATACTTTATCTTGTTATACCTATTAGTTCTTGTTACGATATCCTTGACATAATTGGCAAACAATACCTTCGCGCTATCCGATTGATGAAACTGCTTCACATAATTATTATAGGCAGGCCAACCATCTACAGCGGGTATCACCGCTTTACCATGTCCCGACCATTGCAAATACATAGAATATCCGCCACTCCACTCCCATGAATTATTCAAGTAAAGGACGGCAGTCATATCACGTCTACGCAGTTCATTCATAAAATAATCCAATCCGTCTAAGATGGTATCATTATAAACGCCGGGAGCCGTCTGCAAAGAGGGTTCCACGCGGGTTTTCACCCCATTTTCACCATCTGCTCCCACCAACACACGCAGATTGTCCACTCCAATGCTTTTTAAGAAATCCAATTCCTTGTGCAGGCGTTTACGATTACCGCCTTCACCTTCTGATCCGAGGATGGCACCGTACCAAAAGTTAGCGCCCACATAATAATATGGTTTTCCGTAACGCATGAATTGGCCGTCGGGACTGACCGTTATAAATGATGTCCCGACAGGTTCGGGTGTACAGGCCCCCAAAAGAAGGGACACAAAAGCTACTAAAAAGAAATATATCTTCATCGTTCTACTCCCAATTGCTTACGTAACCATTCCAACCACTCGTCCCATTGTTCCTGATACCAATAATGACCGGTTTCCAGATACGGATGCAGTTCCTTGGGAGCTGTAATCGCATTATAGGCCGCATACATGGAAGTAGGAGGGCAAACCTCGTCATTATATCCCCAACTGAACCAACCAGGAACTTTCAGTTGACGGGCAAAATTTGCCGTATCATAGTAACGTATTGTCTTGAGCTCATTTTCACCGGGAGTACCATAATAATAAAAATAATGAGGCCAACCGCAGGCACGCTTCTTGAAATATGCTTCGTGGTCGCACAAAGCAGGATGAACGGCAGCCAAGAAAGTGACACGCGCGTCAAAGGCAGCGGTTATCACGGAAAGGGCTCCTCCCTGACTGGAACCTGTTACACCTAATGCCTTACCGTTATATTGCGGTAACGAGCAAATAAAATCCACAGCACGCAACACACCTACTACCACCCGGTTGTAATAACTTCTATCCCGATTATCACGCCCGAATGTCCAATAATTGGCCAAAGCTCCGTTCGCCAGATTATCATAAACGCCCTGTTCCATCGTTACGGGAATGCCATGAATACCGACTTCCAATGTGATAATCTTTCCCGGAGCAGTATAGGTATCGCCTGTATAGGGGCGTACACCCGCACCCGGCACGCGCAATAGAGCCGGATATTTTCCTTCTTTTTTAGGAATACTGAGAATACCATAAAAACGGCCGCCCCACGGTTTAGTCTGGAAACTGACTTGATAAACATTGTCTGTCTCCGTACAACGTTCGGGTAATAAAGTCATCAACGGATTTAAAGGAGTTTCTCGTGCAGACTTCAACGTGTTTGCCCAATAATCGCTGAAATCGGCAGGCAATTCTGTTATCGGTTGTAATTGTTCCGGAGCGTATGCGGCTGTTGCCAGCCCTTCGTATGTCCGGTCTCCTACATGTGCCGTGACTTTACAGCGGAAAAAACCGGGAATTTTCATTGTGCCCCGCAACTTCAGCTCTCCGTTTTTGAGCCATACAGACTTCTTGGTTTCCACAGGATACATTTCCGGACCGAGCTCATAATCAATCTTCACATCCGACAACAAATTCTGCGCTTTCAACACTCGTACGGTAAACGTACATTTTTCATTCAGGCGATACATCCAATCCGTATGATCGGGCGAAACCAATACACGGATTTCGTTACCGCGCACTTGTGCTATTGAGGTCCATGCACACAACAGACAGAAAAAGGAAAAAAAGAAAACTCTTTTCATCATATTAGATTTAATTTTAATCAGACAAATGAGAACTTATCATTTCCCAACTCTGCAAAGATAGCCACTCATTCTAAAAGCAAATGATACTATCTTATCATATCACAATCTTCTTCTTTCTATAATTCTCTCTGAACTCTTTCGGCGAGCATCCTTTTTTCCTCTTGAACATCCTGTTGAAGTTGGAAAGGTTATTAAAACCGCAATCATAACAAATTTCCGCAATGGTACGCGTAGAGTCTACCAACAACCGGGTAGCAAATCCCAAACGGATATCAATGATATAATCCGAGAGCGTTTTTCCGGTTCGCAGACGGAAGAAGCGGCTGAAAGAAACCGGAGTCATCCCGACCATATCGGCTAAAACGCTCAGGCGGATATCCTCCTGATAATGATCAGCTATATATTTCTGTACTTTCTGTACACGCCGGCTGTCGGAGAAAGTCTCTATTTTCGCAAATGAAGAGCTTGACAGCACGCGGGCATCGTCATAAAGAGACAATTCATAAAGTATCCGCAGAAAGTTCATCACAGCATAAAAGCCTTGTTCTTCAGAAGCAAGATGATCCAGCCAGTTATAAACCTTCATAATGGCCTGCATCGGAAAACACAGTCCACACTGTGCTCGCTCCAACATCCGGCGAATGCTATCGAATTGATTTTTATTAATAAAATCCTTAAAAAAAAGATCGGGAGAAAACTGAATTGTTATTTCTCGGATTTCCCTGGCTTTACATTCATGTTGTTCCCAAACATGTTCCAGTTCTTTACCGGTAATCAATACCAGATCATAGTCTCCTATCACTTCGGCGGAATCACCTACCACGCGCCGTACCCCGGCAGCATGCTCCGTAAAATTCAACTCATACTCCGCATGGCAATGAATGGGATAAGTGAACTCGTTTTTACGTCTGTCGGCTATATAAAAACAGTCCCGATCTGACAAAGGGGTTATTTCCCTCATAATGTAGTTTTGGTTTTCCATGGCGATTGGTTAAAAAAGTATCATGCAACAAAGATACTCATTCTTTTTCTTCCGGATATGGTACTATTTGTTTCTTTTAAGGGGATAAATTGTTCAATCACCCTACTTTTCTTCTCTAAAAAGGTAGTATCCCCTTACCATAAAATGCTAAGAAAAAAGTTACGAGTTATACTACCAATAAAAAAGAAAGGTTACATTGTTTTCTTTTCAATGTTTCAACACTAAAAAAGCATCATTGATATTTTCCGAACTTACAGTCATCGTAACTTCTCCCTCTTCACCGGTACTTTGCAACAGTATTTGGGCCAGTCCATTGAAAGTTTTCACCTGATAAGTCCGTGCATTTACATCCGACGGCCGCTCGGTAGACTGATAAGCAGGACTTCCGTTGCCAACTCCTAAAATACGAACCGGACCGGTAACAGTGAACTCCAACTCGTTACAAGCTGTCGGTACAAAACGCCCTTTCTTATCCTGAAGCTCTACACAAACCACAACTACATCTTTCTTTATATCACTCCGAAAGACAGAATGATCAGGAGTCAGAACAATACGGGCAGGTTCACCTGTGGTTTCTATTTCTTGAGTCATCACCTTTTTACCATTTTTATAGCCTATAGCTTTTACCATACCCGGCTCATAAACAGCAGTCCAAGATAAATGTCCGTTTTTAGGCATTGACTTACGGCCTATTTTTTTACCGTTTACAATCAGCTCCACTTCATCACAGTTACTATATGCCCAGATATCAACCTTTTCCCCTTCATGACCTTGGAGATTCCAATGAGGAAATATATGCAAAACCGGTTCTTCCCTCCACCAGGATTTCAAGTAAAAAGCCTCATCCTTTGGGAAACCGCAGTAGTCTAAAATACCGAACTGGGAACCCGTGGCGGGAAATTTCATCGGATTGGGTTCACCCCGATAATCAAATCCTGTCCAATAGAAAAGCCCACCTAACCAAGGGCGTTCATCGTAGAACTTCCAACCTCGCTCTATACAATTCAGAAGACTGTCACGACCATTCGGTTTACGGTTATGGGCAACCATAAGTCCTTTATCCGTCTCATCGAAGTAAATGCCGCGTGTACCGCAACCGGAAGTTTCCTCCGAGCCAATGGCGCAACGTTCGGGATATTCACTACGATATTTATCTACGGGATTTTGAAGAATATAGTTGTAACCTGCCACATCGGCCGGAGCCAAAACGGTGGGACCACCACTGGAAGCCACAGTCATCAGTCGCGTGGGATCGATACGATGGCAATACTCACGCATGGTAGCCACAATACGGTTACCCGTTTCCTCCCATTCGATGCCCCATTCTTCATTACCCACACTCCAAAGAATGACGCATGGATGATTACGGTCGCGAACTATCATACGTTCCAACAGATCGATGTGTTCCTTATTTACTCCGGTCAGACGGTTTTCCTCAATCACTAAAATGCCCAGACTGTCACAAGCATCCAACATTTCAGGAGTCATCGGGTTATGAGAGGAACGATAGGCATTACAACCAATAGCTTTCAACTGTTTCAACCGATAGATTTGCAGGGCATCGGGGATACCGGTACCTACACCGGGATGATCCTGATGCATATTTACTCCTTTCAGTTTCAGAGGCCGGCCATTCAATAAAAAGCCACGATTTGCATCAAAACCGATTTGACGGATGCCAAACGGAGTGTGATAGCAATCCACAAGGTTGTCACCTGAATAGACTTCGGTTTTCATGGTATATAAATAAGGTGTATTGGGAGTCCATAAGTGATAGTCTTCATTAATGTCTCCGCTCTCCACATTCGAAGCCGCAAGGTATAAGGAAACAGTTGTCCGATGTCTTTCTTTAGCAAGAAGTTCTTTCCCTTTCACTTCCTTCTGTCCGAGTTCCTTTCCTTCGGCAGTGAGTAGAGTGTGGCGCAAAGAATAAGTAGCGGACTGCAAACCGGAGTTGACCACTGTCGTTTCCACGTTGATGAAAGCTTCTTTAGGGATATAAGTAGAATTAGTATACACAAAAGTACCGAAAGGCGCCACATGTAGCGAAGCCGTTTTATTCAGCCAAACATGACGATAGATACCGGCACCTTCATAGAACCACCCTTCTTCAAGGGTAGCATCTGTACGGACGGTTATTAAATTCTCACTGCCATAGTTCAGATATTCGGTAATATCGTATGTTTGAACTGCATAACCGCTCGGTTCATGTCCCAGATAAAAGCCATTTACCCAAATGCGGGCATCACGAAAAATACCGTCGAACTGGAGATAAAGATGTTTGCCTTTGTCTTCCTGCGGGACAATGAAGGTTTTCCGGTACCAACCGACACTGGTTTCCGGATATTTGTAACCGACAGTCTTATAACCGTGGCTATGACTTGCCAATGAATCGTATGGTAAATCGACTACCCAATCATGGGGAAGATCCACATTCTTCCATTCCACATTCCACTTGGCGGCATCGAATTTCGGAGAATAAGGACCTTCATTATGAATGGAAGCTGCTTTTGTCAGATAATTAAAATATTCTGTTCCACAACCCAAATCCTTTGCCGGATCGGAAGCATTACCGAAGGCGAATTGCCAATTCTCATCCAGAAGTATCCGTTCGCGGACAGATTGAGCGGAAAGAGAAAGGGTAAGAAGCAAAAGGGTAATAATAGAATAAATTGTTTTCATTGACATTAAACTTATAGATGGGAATTTAGCGGTGTAGCGTTGTGATATTATTTTAGGCGCGGATTTCGCGGATTACACGATTTTTTTCTCTTATGTAATCATAGCCTATTAATCCGCGAAATCCGCGCCTAAAATGTTATCATCCGAACGGAAACCTTGCCGGGGCGCTACGCCCCTAAATTAGTATTTAACCACAAACGTCTCCTTCAACAAATCCTTGTCATCCGAAGAAGCACCAACCATAACAATGAACTCACCCAGCTCTACAATCTTATTCATCTTGATATCATAAAATGCGAGTTTATCGGGAGTTATCTTAAAGTTTACCGTTTTACTTTCACCGGCTTTCAAAGCCACACGAGCAAAGTCTTTCAGCTCTTTTACAGGACGGGTGACACAACTGAACTTATCACGAATATACAGTTGTACAATCTCCACGCCATCACGATCGCCTGTATTCGTAACCTTTACGCTGACATCCACACTGCCGTCCTTACTGATTTCTTGCTGCGACAACTTCAAATCTTCATATTTATAGGTGGTATAGGACAGTCCATGACCAAACGGATAAAGCGGCGTACTCGGTTTACCGGCAACATATGGATGGAAATACTGGGAAGGTTTATGATTATAAATCATCTGAAGCTGTCCGACACTATGTGGTATTGTTATAGCCAGCTTGGCAGAAGGATTTACTTTACCATATAGGATTTCTGCCACAGCCTGCCCTCCTTGCATACCCGGAGCCCACGCTTCCACAATGGCGGGCAAGTGCTCGGCTGCCCACTGTACTCCCAGCGGACGCCCATTTACCAATACGAGGATAGTCGGCTTACCGGAAGCGGCAACCTTTTCTATCAATTCGTTCTGCAAACCAACAAGGTCGATATCAGAACGATCCGTATCCTCACCGTCCGTACGGTCGTTCCAGCGGAAACGCATCATATATTCACCGGCAACAACAATATTCAGATCCGCATTCCTGGCATGAGCAGCAGCTTCGGCTACCTTTTCGGGGTTCATATTGCGCGGGTCCCACCCTTGGTCTACAAAATCAAATTGCGTATCGGGAGCTATCATCTTCAAACCTTCAAGGATAGTCGTTACATTCTCCGGTTTCTCCGGTGCACTCCAGTCACCAAGAATATTCTGGTCATCGGCATTGATACCGGTCACCATCACCTTTTTATATTTAGAAGCATCCAGCGGCAGTACACCGTCATTTTTCAAAAGGACAATTCCATTACGGGCCGCTTCGAGAGCCGTTTGGCGATGTTCATCGCAAAGGCGGATTTTTAGGCTCTCAGTTTCATCGGCGTATGGTTTCTCAAACAGTCCCAAACGAAACTTGATATCAAGAATACGGCGTACGGATTCATCAATCCGAGCTTCCGGAATACGGCCTTCTTTCACCAGTTCTACCACCATCTCATTCCAGTGGATACCATGCATGTGCATATCCATGCCCGACATGATAGATTGATAGAAAGCCTCCTTGATATTCTCGGCTGTGGCATGCAGGTCGTGAATATGCTCGATATCCATCCAGTCGCTTACTACAAAACCGGGAAATTTCCATTCACCGCGAAGCACATCGGTCATCAGCCATTCGTTACTATGGCAAGGTACACCGTTTAATTCATTATGAGCCGTCATCAAAGATAAAGCACCTGCCTTCACTCCCGCTTCAAAAGGCGGAAAGAAGACTTCACGTAAGGTTCGCTCGGACAAATCTGCCGGAGAACCGTTTGTGCCATTAATAGGCTCGCTGCCGCCGACAAAGTGCTTGATACATGCCAATACGTCCTCGTCGCTATCTAAGTTTCCCTGATATCCCCTGACAGACTGTACACCCATTAATGTTACCAGATAAGGATCTTCACCATACGTTTCACCCACGCGTCCCCAACGGGTATCGCGTGCTACTTCCACATTAGGATTGAACGTCCAATGCATATTCATGGCACGCATTTCCTTGGCGGTCTGGCGGGCTATCTTGTAAGCCATCAGCGTATCGAAAGAACAAGCAAGGTTTATATTCGTGGGATATACTGTGTTATCCGGCGCATTGGCATTACCATGAATGGCATCGATACCGAAAATGATGGGAATTTGTAAACGGCTCTTCATGGCAAGAGATTGCAGATAGTTGGCTTCTTCGATAGTAAGCACATGTAAGAAAGAACCTATCAGCCCCTGTTCTGTCCACGCTGCCACGTCTTCTTCCGTAATACCGGGATAAAAAGCATTTGCCGTGTTATTTTTCAGTTCTTCCTCAGTCATCACGGCACTGTTTGCCTTAATATGTTCCAAACCGACAAACTGGTTCATCTGACCGACTTTCTCTTCCAGCGTCATTCTTCCGAGGAGGTCTTCTATTCTATCTTTCACAGGAGCTGCGGAATTTTTGTATACTTCTGTCTTGTTACCGCCGCAAGATGCCAAGCAAGTTACCATCGCTATAATGATTAATTTGTTTTTCATTGATATTAAACTTTTGTTTTGCAAAGATAACCGCTTTGAAAGATATCGGATAGCATTATTTTATCCAATTTTAGTATCATTTGTTTCAATCCACCGTATTAGTTGTTATCTATCACATTTGGATAAATAAAAAGAAGTGGATTTCGAGGAAATTCCCTATTTTTGTCACATCGTCATTCTTTACGGATGACTGAGTATTCAAATTGTTCAATTTAAAAAATATCAATATGATAAATCCTATTTATTCTCCTGCTCCCCAGAGATATGATTGCGGAATGAAGTATCGCCGTTGCGGGAAAAGTGGTATCCTCTTACCTGAAATTTCATTAGGCCTATGGCACAATTTCGGCGATGTGAATACATTTGCCAATTCACAAGCTATGGCCCACTATGCATTCGACCGTGGTATCACGCATTTCGACCTCGCCAATAATTACGGCCCTTCCTTCGGTTCGGCTGAGGAGACATTCGGAATGATTATGAAAAAATCATTTATGCCTTATCGGGACGAACTGTTTATCTCCTCCAAAGCAGGACATGAAATGTGGCCCGGCCCTTACGGTGACTGGGGATCACGTAAATCGCTGATGAGTAGCCTCAACCAAAGTTTGAAACGCATGAACCTGGAATATGTGGATATTTTCTATACTCACCGCTATGACCCGAATACACCGCTTGAAGAAACCCTCCAGACTTTGGTAGACATTGTGCGGCAAGGGAAAGCACTATACATAGGCATTTCCAAATATCCCAAAGATAAAGCCGAATTTGCCTATCGCTATCTGAAGAAGCGGGATGTACACTGCCTGCTCTATCAAGGTAAATACAATATGTTTAACCGTGAACCGGAGACAGAAGGTATCTTGCAACAAGCCAAAGGAAACGGTACAGGCTTCATCGCTTTTTCACCACTGGCACAAGGACTGCTGACAAACCGTTATCTGAATGGCATTCCTGAAGACTCCCGTATGGCAAAGGGTGCTTTTCTGAAAAAAGAAGCATTGACCGATGAGGTCCTGAAAAAGATAAAAGCCCTGAATGAAGTAGCGTACCAACGCGGGCAAACACTCGCGGAAATGGCGCTTGCATGGATTTTGAAAGACGAAATGGTGACATCTGTCATTATCGGAGCAAGTTCGGTAGGGCAATTGGCAGATAATTTGAAAGCCATTGAAAATACAACGTTCTCAACAGAAGAACTGGAAACGATTAATCGAATTCTAAAATAAGAAAGCAACATGAGAAATACCGGCATTACAGTTCTTTATTTACTTTTCGCCTGTTTAAGTATAGTCGGAGCCCAAGAATATAATGTAAAATCTCCCAACGGCAAGTTGGTTGTCACCGTGAATGTAGGCGAGACACTGAATTGGAAGATAGACCATGACGGTACCGGCGTCTTGCAACCATCGGTAATTGCCATGCAAGGTCAGGAGATGAGAGCTACGGGAAAAGAAATGACTTTTGGCAAAAGCATGAAAGTGTCACGGGCAGAGCGCAAATCCATCAAGAGTACTTTCACCACTCCTTTCTATAAAAAGGCAAGTGTGGAAGATATATATAATGAGCTGACCCTTAAATGCAAAGGAGGATATAGCGTTCAGTTCCGGGTTTATGACGATGGTGCTGCCTACCGGTTTATCTCTAACCGTGCGGAACCGTTCCTCGTGAAAAGTGAAACGGCTGAGTTCAACTTCAATAAAGATTACAAAGCATTTATCCCTTACATTAATGATAACCGAAACGGAGAGCGCTATTGCTATTCTTTCGAGTCTTACTACGATGAAAGCAAGTTGTCAGAAATGGTTGCCGATTCGCTTGCCACTACTCCGCTAATGGTCGATTTGGGAAAAGGGAAGAAAGCCATTATTATGGAAGCCGGAGTAGAAGTTTATCCGGGTATGTTTCTTATCCGGAACAACCGAACACCAACCGGATTACAGGCAACCTTCGCCCCCTACCCGCTACAGGAAACCATCGGCGGGCATAACCGATTAAACCGTATACCGACCAAACGCGCAGATTATATAGCGCGCATCCCCGGTACGGCACGGGAAGCATCTTCTTCCAACAATGCACGCCGTACTTTCCCCTGGCGGGTTGTACTCGTCACCGAAAAGGACACACAACTAGCTGATAATGACATGGCACAACGACTTGCTCCCACCTGCCGCTTAGCCGATACCTCGTGGATAAAACCCGGGAAAGTAGCTTGGGACTGGTGGAATACCTGCAACCTGACCGGAGTAGATTTCAAAGCAGGCATGAATACTCCAACCTATAAGGCTTTCATTGACTTTGCCGCTGCCAATAAGTTGGAATATATCATCATCGATGAAGGTTGGAGTGGAAAAGAATCACTTCTGGAGGATTTAAATCCGGATATCAATTTGGAAGAGCTCGTTAACTATGGAAAACAGAAAGGAATCGGTATTATTCTCTGGTCAAGCTGGCGAAATGCCATTACCAATATGGAACAATCATTTGCTTACTACGCCAATATGGGTATCAAAGGTTTCAAAATCGACTTCTTCGACCGTGATGACCAACCTGTCATAGAATCCGTAGAGCAAATAGCCGTTTGTGCAGCCAACAATAAACTACTTCTAGACCTGCATGGGCTAAAACCTTACGGTATCCAACGTGCTTATCCCAATATACTTAATTTTGAAGGTGTGAAAGGATTGGAAAACGCCAAATGGGAACCCATCGTAAACAATGTTCCTCTCCATGATTTTCCCCGTTATGACGTTACCGCCCCTTATTTGCGGCAACTTGCAGGACCGATGGATTACACTCCGGGAGCTATGACAAACGCTACCCGCAGTACTTTCCGCGCCATCAACGACCATCCTATGAGCCAAGGTACACGGGTGCATCAAATGGCTATGTACACTGTGTTTGAGGCACCGTTACAAATGCTGGCAGACAGTCCCAGTAAATATATGAAAGAGCAGGAATGTACCGATTTTATAGCTAAAGTACCGACTGTTTTTGACGAGACAATAGCGTTAGCCGGAGAGGTTGGTGAACATATTGCTCTGGCACGAAGAAGCGGAGATACATGGTATATAGGCGCAATGACTAACTGGACACCCCGCAAATATACCATCGACCTTTCTTTCCTTAGAGAAGGTAACTATGAAGCAGAAATTTTTTCCGATGGAATAAATGCCGACCGTGAAGCTACCGATTACCGTAAAGAAAAACGTACGGTGAAAGCAAGTGATAAATTAAGTATATATATGGCTCCAGGTGGCGGATGGACAGCAATCATACAAAAAAGACAATAAAGTGGCAAAGTGGTAAGATGACAAAGGTGATCTTGCCACTTTTTACTTTTAACATATCCTCTCGTGAACTTTTCACATTCTATCTTGTTTTTTCTCAAAAGCCTAAGGTACCATAGGGCAGGAATTAATATTTAACCTAAACAATTATAGAAGTATGAAGAAATTTATTCCCTTATTATTAGCGGTCTTCGCAGTCGCATTCGTATCTTGCGAGAAAGACCCTGACATGGATAAGCTAGACAATAAGTATCTGGTTTATACCAATTATGACAAGAAGGCAGATTTCAAAACCTTTGAAACTTACTACTTGCCGGACAGTATTCTCGTGATCGGCAGCAGAAAAGAAGCCGAATATTGGAAAGACGAAAGTGCACAAGAAATTCTCAGCGCCTACGTTACAAATATGAATAACCGCGGCTATATTCGTGTAGAAGACCGTGAGGAAGCCGACCTCGGATTACAAGTTAGCTATGTGAAGAGCACTTACTACTTCACTGACTACGGACGTCCTGAATGGTGGTGGAATTATCCGGGTTACTGGGATACTCCTTATTGGGGCAACTGGGGTGGCTGGTATTATCCGTATGCCGTTAACTATTCTTATAGCACCGGTTCCTTCATCACCGAATTGTTAAACCTTAACGCTCCTCAAGGTCAAAGCGAGAAACTTCCTGTTCTGTGGACCAGTTACATGAGCGGACTATTGAGTGGTTCTACCTCTGTAAATACAAAGATGGCTGTAGAAGGTGTAAACCAAGCTTTCACCCAGTCTACCTATCTCAACAATATGAATGCACAACCCAGATAAGATTGTTGACATTTTCTGTCATATAAGAATAGCTGTCGTTGAATTTTTTAAATAAGAACAAGTATGAAAACATTAAAATATATATCTTTGAGGGTAATGGCGGTTGCCGCCCTCGTGTTAGTCTTCACCATGCCGGTAAAGGCACAGATGACCGATAACGGTTATGCCAACATCGATTGGCAATTCAACTTTCCCTTAAACAACAACTTTGCAGATAAAGGCAGTGGATGGGGAATGAGCTTTGAAGGTGGTTACTTTCTGACTCCCAATATAGCGTTAGGAGGTTTCCTCGCTTATCATAGTAATCACGAATATGTAGGTCGTCAGACTCTTCCCATAGGTGAAGGAGGTAGTTTGAATACCGACCAACAACATACTGTATTCCAATTACCCTTCGGTCTTGCTTCCCGTTATCAATGGAATCGCGGTGGTGCTTTCCAACCATATCTAGGTGTAAAACTGGGCGCACAATATGCACAGTTGAAGTCAGCTTTCAACGTATTTGAAGCCCATACCAATACATGGGGTTTCTATGTATCTCCAGAAATCGGCTTTAACGTTTATCCATGGGCTTACGGACCGGGGTTACACTTCGCTGCCTACTATAGCTACGCAACAAACAAAGGTGACCTCTTCACTTACAGTGTAGACGGTATGAACAACTTAGGCTTACGTATCGGTATTGCATTCTAACAGAAATACACCTAAAGTTTAACCGAGAATAAATTAATTGTTTCAAAGTATGAAAAGAGGGAGTTAATTCCGTGTGGACGGGATTGACTCCCTTTGATTGTATCAATAGGATTTATTTCACAAATTATTCTGTTCCTTTAGGGGAACGAGAAGTCAACAGAGCCTGATACATTGCCTCCTGTATTCTCTCACGTATTTCCAATTCCTGCAACTTCGTATTCCACGTATTCGGATAGACACGATTACTGAGAAAAACGTAAATCAAACCATTATCAGGATCAACCCATGCACAGGTTCCCGTAAAACCGGTATGACCGTAAACAGATATAGGGGCGGAAGGAGCACAAGGGCTACTTTTAGGGTTCTGCATATCCGGCTTATCGAAACCTAAGCCACGACGACTTGTTTTTGAAACTGTTGTAGTAAAAAGACGACAAGTTTCTTTACTTAAATAGCGCTTACCGTCCAACTCGCCATCATTTAAAAGCATCTGATAAATCTTTGCTACTTCTTCCGCAGTAGAGAACAGACCTGCATTGCCGGAAATTCCTCCTTGAAAAGCAGCCGATTCATCATGTACAAATCCCTGTAAAGTTGTTTTCCGTAAGAACGGGTCTACAGAAGAAGGTACTATTTCATCTTTCTGTAAAAATTTTAAAGGCAAATAGCCTGTTCGTTTCAGTCCCATCGGCATATAGAATTCTTTGGCAAGAAACTCATCCAGTGGCATTCCCGAACGCACTTCCACCAATTGTTGCAGCAAAATAAAGCCTACGCAACTATAGCGATAACGTTTATCTCTCAAGGGAACATCGGCAATTTTTTGAAGATATTCTTTCTTGAAAGCACGGTTCAACCATAAGCTATCACAAATTTGTAAGGCACAATCGGTTGTGGGTACTTTTGAAGTCAACCCTTCACGGAACCGGAATTTCGGATTAGCCCAAGTCTGACGCCCGATACGGGTAGGATGCAGTTTATCCGGTTTCACTTTAAACAACGTACCATTATAACTATCTTCATCAATAGCATCCTGATAGAACAACAACGTAGAAGGTAAGCCGGACTGATGGAACAACAGTTCCCTTACCGTAATATCCCGTTTATCAGTATCTTTCAGAAATGGTAGGTAGTCAGACACACGGTCAGTCAAGTTAAGACGCCCTTTATCATAGAGTTTCATCACGGCAAGCAAAGTAGCAGTTGTTTTAGTCAACGAAGCAAGATCATAAACATCCGTGGTCTGTACAGGACGTGAAACACCTACCTGATTATCTACCAGCGTATTCCATGTATGAGTACCGAAAGTTTTACTGTACATCTCTTTACCGTCTTTTAAAATTACCACCTGACATCCCGGATAAGCCCCTTCTCGAATACCTTGTTCGGCAATGGTATCAATCCGAGCCAACATGCGGGAATTCAGCCCATATTCTTCGGGTACAAAACGAGGTTCTGCTCCAGTTCCGAGCACTACTCCTTCACCGGCAGCAAACAAGTTACCGATACTTGCCGAAAGTTTTCCATCCGCAACAGCATCTGCATACAATATCTTGGCAACCTGGGTTTGTACTTCGTCATCAGAAGAATGGGCAAGTATCATCGTTCCAGCCGCCGAAACACCCCGATGTATCTGTAACACTTGTTTTCCGGGAATAAAGAATAAATATACCACTGGAACATCAGGAGCAAATTCCGCAAAGAAAGATTGATAAGGTGTCAGTCTGTGTTCGGTTACACATACCAAAATACGTTTGAACTGCGACAGTTTATTTTTCAGATTGGTACGTGCAGAATCGGAAAGTTCTTTTCCTAATTGGAATTCCACCGGATGAGTATATTCTGATATCTGCCTGATGAACGGCTGTATTTCTTTCGTATCACCTACATTGAGCACTGCAACCTCTTTTATAACAGGATCCAGTGGCAATATTCCTGTTTTATTTCCCAGAACAGTAATGGCAGCCAACTTTAAACGCCGTATCAAGTCACGGGTATACGCAGTATTAATACGGGCTCCCAAACCGGAAAGACGGACGAAAGGTTTCTTCGATAGTCCAAACGCATATTTATAGGTCAGTACCTTACGACATTTTTCTTCTATATCTCCTTCACTCAGTTCGCCACGTTTTACAGCAGCAAGTACAGTTTCAACCTCTTCCTTTATACGCCGGGGAACAAGCAGCAAATCATTTCCTGCTTTCAAAGCTTGCAAACAAAGCGTCGCATTATTCGATACCCCTTTCATAGCAAGGGCATCTGTAAAAATAAGACCTTGGAATTTCAATTCACGAGTCAACAAGTCATAAACTATATTACGCGAAAGGGAAGAAGGTACGCCATTGTTCGTTTCAAAAGCCGGAACAGCCAAATGCCCTACCATAATACCACTTAAGCCGGAATGAATCGCTTTTTTAAAAGGATAAAGTTCTACACTATCCAAACGTTCACGCGTAAACGGCAAAGTAGGTAAGGCATAATGCGAGTCTACATCCGTATCACCATGTCCAGGAAAATGTTTAGAAACAGAAAGCACTCCTCCATCTTCCAATCCTGTGGCATATGCAATCACTTTATTGGCAACATTTACCGGGCTCTCACCAAAAGAACGGGTATTAATAACCGGATTTTGAGGATTGATGTTTACGTCCGCTACCGGAGCAAAATTAACCTGTACCCCCATTTCACGACATTGCCGTGCCATTTCACACCCATATTCATAAAGAAGAGAATCATTCCTTACACAACCCAACACCATATTCTTCGGGAATACGGGTGTACCCCGCAAACGCATAGATAGTCCCCATTCACCATCAAAAGTTATCATTAAAGGAACATCTGCCATACGTTGTGCCTCATTGGTAAGCGCTACCTGATTTTGCATCAATCCACCAGAAAAAAGCAAACCACCCACTTTATAATCCTCCACCACCTTACGTAGCAATTCTTTATTACGTTTATCTTGTTGCGGAGCGATGGTATAAATAAACAGCTGTCCTATTCGTTCTTTCAAACTCAACCTGTTTAAAACAGAGTCTACCCATTGCTGGCATCGCACTCCATCTTGTATGGAACGGAGTAGTAACGGTTCCACGGAAGTTACGGGAACAGACGGAACAGGCCGGTATTTAGCTTCGGAAGCAAAGCGTCCATAACATCCTAAAATCAACAGCACAAATAGTAACAGCTTCTTCATTTATTTCTTCTCAGTCAATATCAACTTCATTTCTCCGACGTATATACCACTCTTACCGGTATGCAATACCGGTATACTCTTACCATCAGCATTCATATAGAAAGCAGGTTTTTGCATAAAGGTATGAGAATGCCCTCCCAGAATAGCATCAATACCATAGGTTTCCGTAACCAGTTTCTCATCAGAATCTCCATTGTTACTACGTATACCCAAATGGGACAGACAGATAACAACATCGCATTGTTCCTTATTCCGCAGAACATCTACTACCTCTTGAGCCACCGCAACGGGTTCTTTATAAACGACTCCTTCACATTTATCAGCCTGTACCAATCCTTCCATTTTGGGAGCAAGGCCAAAAACACCGATTTTAAGTCCGTTACGTTTTAATATAGTGTATGGTTTCACTAAACCTTCAAGTACCGTTCCACTTACATCATAGTTGGCGCACACCACCGGGAAATCAGCCATACGAAACAAACGCGCCATATTCTCCAAACCGAAATCAAACTCATGGTTACCTATAGTCATAGCATCATATCCCATCAAGTTCATCATCTTTACCTCTACTTCACCCCGGAAAAGATTATAATATGGAGTACCCTGCGAAATATCACCACAATCAAAAAGCAAGACATCAGGATGTTCGGCACGATATTCTTTCAAAAAAGTAGCGCGGCGTACTGTTCCTCCCATACCTGCATACCTATCGGCGGCATGTGGATTAATAGGTTCGATACGGCTGTGCGTATCGCTCGTCTGTAAAATAAACAACTCTTTGGTCTGTTGTGCCGATGCCGTAAATATCAGGCAAACGACCAGTAAACAATATATGGATATACGTTTCATCTAACCTATAGTTTTTAATTAGTATTCTTTAATTTTCAACCGTAATACGCCCTTCCATGCGTGAAGCGATTTTCTTACCTTCAGCAGTCTGTTTCTCTACATATTGCATAAATAAGCCACGCAATGTAGCATTAGCCGGGCACTCCCTCTTTTCAGCCTGAGGCAAAGCGGCCATACCATCATTGCCATCAGCCAGATAGTCGATAGTAGCAACCGTATATAGTTTATCATCTTCCACTGGCTTACCCGCTACTGCAGCCTTCACCAACTTACCATCTTTAGAGATTGTCAGCTTCACGCCACTGACGCCTTCGCCATAACGCGCAGCGATATTCTCAAAAAGTTTTTTTAAATAGACACCTTTCAAAGTCAGTACACAAAGAGAATTCTCAAAAGGTAATATCTCATAGACATTCTCACAAGTAATAGGACCTTCGGTTAATATATTGCGTAAACCACCCATATTGACAAGTCCCATATCCGCAGGTTTACCTAGTACTCGTACAGCAGCTTCACGTAGCACATCTGCCACCAGATTAGAAAGCAGGCTCTCAGGCACACCCTTGTCCATAGACATTTCTGCCGTGCCTACCACACGATACATCATACTGTCTATCTTTACCTTATAAGGCGTAAGCAATGCCACTGCTTCCGCATCGGGTTCAGCATCCAACGTGGAATCTATAGATTGCATACTTCCTTCCGCTTTCGTCACTTCATAAGTAGAATGACAAGATGTCAACAAAAGGAATACACCTAATGCCACTCCAGATACGAACTTTAATGTTTTCTTTTTCATATTCGTTTGTTTTAAACTGCTACAAATATACTTTTTCTTTACCTTGAAGCAAAGAAAGGAGGAATTCTTTTTCGTAACTTTCCTTTTCAGCCCAAGTCCAAATAAAATACATAAAACATTTGTGTATCTGCCAAATAATTCGTTCCTTTGCACCGCTTTCGCGCAATCGCTGTCAGGACACCAAGAGAGAAGCCTGGTATGTTGCGTTGTAACGATCAAACAATTTAATAATAACAACAATGGATTTAATTAAAATTGCAGAAGAAGCATTTGCTACCGGAAAACAGCACCCGAGCTTCAAAGCTGGTGACACAGTAACAGTAGCATATCGTATTATCGAAGGTAACAAGGAACGTGTACAGTTATACCGTGGTGTTGTTATCAAGATTGCCGGACATGGAGACAAAAAACGTTTTACTGTACGTAAAATGTCAGGAACTGTAGGCGTAGAACGTATTTTCCCGATCGAATCACCGGCTATTGACAGCATCGAAGTGAACAAAGTGGGTAAAGTTCGTCGCGCTAAATTGTACTACTTGCGCGCTCTTACCGGTAAGAAAGCAAGAATTAAAGAAAAAAGAGTTAACGGATAATTTCTTTATCTCTTATTTCAAAATAAAAAGAGACTGGGTTCTTTGGAATTCAGTCTCTTTTTATTTTTCCATTAACCAAAAAATCACTATCATTGTATTTCTTTTAACACATTTAAAAATCTATGAAATTCAAAAAGAAATTGATTTGTTGCCTGGCATATACCTGCTTCGCAAGTAATCTCCTTGCCGATGGGCTGAAAGGATTTGATTACGCCAATGTCTCTGCTCCTTCAGGAAAAGAATGGGAATCTCCCGAGTTATTGGCCCTGAACAAAGAACAACCACACACCTGGTTCTTCACCTTTAACGATACAGAGAGTGCCCGGAAAGTATTGCCAGAACACAGCAGTTACTACTATTCACTCAACGGAACATGGAAATTTCACTGGGTGGGAAATCCCGATGAACGCCCTAGCGACTTTTATCAGCCGGGATACGACGTTTCCGCATGGGATGACGTCAGCGTACCGATGCAATGGAACGTAGCAGGTATCCAGAAAGACGGCAGCCTGAAATATGGGACACCCGTCTATGCCAACCAACCGGTCATTTTTCAGCACAAAGTTGCTGTGGACGACTGGAAAGGCGGAGTAATGCGTACTCCTCCGCACGACTGGACAACTTACAAAAACCGTAATGAAGTAGGTTCCTACCGTCGTACTTTTTCCGTTCCTGCCGACTGGACAGAACGCGAAGTATATATCAACTTCGATGGGGTATCCTCTTTCTTCTACCTCTGGATAAACGGGAAATACATCGGTTTCTCCAAAAATTCACGAAACACCGCTTCCTTTAATATTACCCCTTATCTGAATAAGGAAGGCGAGAATATAGTGGCAGTCGAGGTCTATCGCAATTCAGACGGTTCGTTTCTCGAAGCACAGGATATGTTCCGCTTACCAGGCATTTTCCGTTCGGTATCACTGACTTCCACCGCCAAGGTACAAGTACGTGATTTACGTGTATTCCCCACACTGGATGCCAACTACAAGGACGGTATCATCCGTGTGGAAGCTGACGTACGTAATCTTAGCGATAAGAAAGTGAAAGATTACACCCTTGCCTATTCGGTTTACGCCAATAAACTGTATTCCGATAAAAACACTCTGGTGAATGATGTAAGTGCAACCGGTAACCTTACCGAATTGGATAAAGCCGGAAAGACTTCTATCATCACGACTCTAAATATTGCCGTTCCCAAGCAATGGTCAGCAGAAACACCTTACCGTTATGTACTGGTGGGTCAGCTAAAAGACAAGAAGGGCAGAGTGATAGAAACTTTCTCCACCGCATTCGGTTTCTGCAAGGTAGAAATCAAAGATACTTCGGCAAGTAACGACGAATTCAATTTGGCAGGACGCTATTATTATATCAACGGAAAAACCGTGAAATTAAAAGGAGTTAACCGTCAAGAAATAAACCCAGCTGTAGGTAATGCCATCAGCCATGAACAGATGAAAGAAGAAATCATGCTGATGAAACGGGGAAATATCAACCATGTGCGCAACTCACATTATTCCTGTGAACCTTACTGGTACTACCTGTGTGACAAATTCGGAATCTACCTGGAAGATGAAGCGAACATTGAAAGTCATGAATACTATTATGGCAATGCGTCCCTGTCCCATGTACCAGAGTTTGAGGCGGCACACGTGGCACGCGTCATGGAGTTGGCCCACTCCCACGTAAACCATCCTTCTATAGTGATATGGTCACTGGGTAATGAAGCCGGCCCGGGAAAGAATTTCATCAGTGCCTATAATGCCTTGCATACCTTCGATTCCTCCCGCCCCGTCCAATATGAACGTAACAATAGTATTGTAGACATGGGATCCAACCAATATCCATCCATTGCATGGATGCGTGGTGCTGTCACGGGTAAGTACAACATCAAATATCCGTTCCATGTATCAGAATATGCCCATTCCATGGGAAATGCGGTAGGTAATCTGGTAGACTACTGGAACGCGATAGAGTCTACCAACTTCTTTTGTGGAGCTGCCATCTGGGACTGGGTAGATCAGGCGTTGTACAATTATGACCCTAAAACCGGAGACCGTTACTGGGCATATGGTGGTGATTTCAATGACAAGCCGAATAGCGGAATGTTCTGTATGAACGGTATCCTGTTGCCCGACCATTCTCCCAAACCGGCTTACTATGAAGTAAAGAAAGTGTATCAGAATGTAAGTGTAAAAGCTATCGACCTGCAAAATGGAAAAATTGAAATCTTCAACAAGAATTATTTTACCGCACTGGACAACTATAAATTAGTGTGGTCTTTGTATGAAGATGGAAAGAAGATAGACGAGAATGAAGCTTCCCTCGAAGTATGCAAGTCAATTGGTCCCCGTGCTAAAGCCATCTGCCATCTTCCCTACAACTACGGAAATCTGAAAACCGAAAGCGAATATTTCGTAAAGGTACAATTTGTATTGCTTCGCGATATGCCTTGGGCAAAAGCAGGTTTCGTACAGATGGAAGAACAATTGGCAGTGAAAACCGCCGGTGAAAAGCCGTCTATAAAAAAACTGACCGCCACTGCCGAGAAACCGGAAATAAACGAAACCGGAAACTTCACCACTATCACCGGAAAAGGTTTCTGTGTGAAGTTTGACAACAAAGAAGGAACCATCTACAGTCTGGAATACAATGGTAAGAAGATGATTTGCGACGGACAAGGTCCTAAGATAGATGCCCTTCGCGCTCCCACAGACAACGACAACTGGGCCTATCGCCAATGGTTTGAAAAAGGACTTCACAACCTGAGGCACCAAGCCATCAAACGTACTTTGGTACAGCCTTCCCCAAAAGATGGAAATATTCTGCAGCTCATCTATACGATAGTTTCACAAGCCCCCAATGCCGCAGTTATCGAAGGAGGTAACTCCGGCAGATACTCTATTAAAGAGCTCACTGACCACCCGTTCGGTCCCGATGATTTCAAATTCATTACCAGCCAAATATGGACTGTTTATCCCGATGGCTCTATCGAACTGCAATCCAGTATCACCTCTAACGATGCCTCCCTTGTACTCGCCCGCCTAGGATATTCCATGCAAGTTCCTTCCGCATTGCAACAATACACTTATTATGGCCGTGGCCCTTGGAACAACTACAACGACCGCCATACCGGTGCTTTCATCGAAATGTATCAAAGTAGCGTGAAGGAGCAATTTATCAACTTCCCGAAACCGCAAAGTATGGGCAATCGTGAAGAAGTACGCTGGTGTGCCCTGACCGACCAGACAGGCAATGGCGTAGAATTTCTTTCAGGCAACCGGATGTCTGTCTCGGCATTACCTTGGTCGGCTGTAGAAATGACTCTTGCCCCTCATCCCTATCAGTTACCTAAATCCACTGCCACCCATTTACATCTGGATTTGGCGGTGACAGGACTTGGCGGTAACAGTTGCGGACAAGGTGGGCCTTTAAATTTTGACCGTGTGAAAGCGGGTAATCATACCATGAGTTTCCTAATCCGTCCCGTACGGCAAGCCGCATTCACCCAGACCGCCAACGTCTCTTTAGCAGGTGAAGTTCCTTTGTCCATTTCACGCAGCCGCAGCGGAATGGTCAATATCCATTCTTCAAAATCTGACGCCCAAATAGTCTATACTCTGAACGGGAACAAGAAAAAACAACGTTATACCAAACCTTTCAATCTACGCGAAGGTGGCGTGGTGACGGCTGCCTACGAAGATAATACCAACATTGCTACTTCGATGATGTTCAGCAAGATAGAGAGCATTCCATTAGAAGTGATTTATGCATCAAGCCAAGAAACCGGTGAGGGGGATGCCACCCATTTGGTAGACGGCAATGCCAATACCAAATGGCACACCATGTATTCCGTCACTGTAGCCAAATATCCACATTGGGTAGACTTTGATGCCGGAGAAACCAAAGTGATGAAAGGTTTCATCTATCTTCCCCGTCAAGATGGTGGTACCAATGGAGACATTAAGGATTATAGTTTGCAAGTGAGTAATGATGGTAAAAATTGGAAAGAAGTCCTTAAAGGTACTTTCCCCTATAACAAGAAACAACAACGTGTCTTATTGGAAAAGCCGGTACAAGCCCGATATCTCCGTTTCACCGGACTTAGCTCGCAAAATGGAGCTGACTTTGCCGGTGGCGCCGAGTTCTCTGTGATCGCCGACTGATGTCATAAAGAACAGAAGTTGTGCCACTATATTGGCACAGCCGTGCCATCGAAGTGGCAAAGTTGTGCCATTAGAGAGGCAAGACAGTGCCAATTTGGTGGCACTGTCTTATGATATATTACATCATACCAATGAAGATGAATATCTGTACAATTCCTGAGTCAATTTCATCTTATCACCATGGACAAGGATGAGCCATGCTAAAACAACCGAGTTTACCATGTAGCAATGAGTTCTTTCAGAATGCGGAAAAACCGGTTGAAAAAGAAAAATGAATGTACACTGCGGTTCAATATCGGATTCCATCAGGAATCTTTATTGCTAACCGTATACGGTCTGTCTTTTCTTCTTGTTTTCAATATTGGTATATAACAGATAAGACAAATAAAGAAGCATATTTATGTTCAACAAGAGATTGAGCTGTCACACTTTTATTAACTATTTAATTTTAAAATTATGAGAAAATTAGTCACGCATTTTGCGTCGTTACATTTGTGAGTCTTTTTGTTTTAAGCTGCACTAATGACAGGTATATGATGAACATTCTAAAGAGACATCAGAATTGAACATTCCGCAACAGTATAAAATAATAGGGGAGAAACACAATGAAGGACTTGAAGCTGTATTTGCAGCGATGAGAAGTTATTATGAACAACCAAAACCAGATTAGACAAGACCCAATTAACTAAAAGAGGAATACCTGACAATGAGCTCCAAAGCCCTACACAACCGGTAAAAGCTTTGAATAAAATAAATGAAGAAGCAACCCGCAAATTATCAGTAACAGATGCAGTAGCTGTTTATACAGGGACAAATACCCGCTGTAATTCGTATATATACTGGAAAGAGAATTTTATGAAATGGATTTTGATATTAAACAAACCAGAGTTAGTAAACAAATTCAGTGATGAAGAGCTGAACCATTTCACTATTAAGAATAAACGACTATTACATTAACATTATAATGAAAGTTCTCCTATATATATTATTGTCTATTTCCTGTTGTGCTTGCATCCACACTAAGCGTCTGGAATATGCCTTGGAGTTTGCAGGAGAAAATCGATCGGAGTTGGAAAAAGTCCTGACGCATTATAAAGACAGTGGTCGGAAATATCATGCAGCCTGCTTTCTGATTGAGAATATGCCCCGTTATTACGCCTATGCGGGTAGTGATTTGGACAGTTTGAAGGCAGTATTTTGGACTACAGAAAGAGAAAAGACCGGAAATACTGGTTGACAGGAATATGCCACTTGCACTGAAAAACCCCTACCTAAAAGATGTAACCTGTGAGTATTTCGGAAAAAATGAAGCAAAGGTTGAACTTCAGGAAAAAACTCGTGACGAATATCTTTATATAGTTTTTTTCGCACGACTAAAGTGGAAACCGATTGATATTGCTACTTCACATGGAAAGCGGGCAATAATAAAAAACGTAGAACCAGAAATAATCTATCTCCCACTTACCCGAAATAATAATACCGGCTACAGGGAAATAGGGTATCCTTTCAAATTGACAAATACCGGTATTTTCTACTATCGACCGGAGAATAAAACGGAAAAGGTAAGATTATACCGTAAATACCCTATGCGTTATTGGCCCCTCCGTTATATGTTTGATATGATCGGAGGTAAATTTGAAGCATCCAACAGGCTTGATTTTAAACATTCCGAATTATTGTATCAGATAGTGGATACACCAAAAACAAACTATAATGCAGTATCTTGTACACCAAAACAAAAATACAGGTATGTACGCTTCACTGCCGCCAAAGACAGATATGCACAACTCGGAGAGCTATTTTTATTCAGGTTCACTAATAAAAAAGAAAAAATAGAACCGAAAGCTATAAAAGGAAGCGAACCAAGATTCGGGCATGAAACAATGAGAAGAAATAATATATCCGACGGGGATTTTTTAAGTTTTTTCTGGTCGAATGAAAAGGGGGGATACGTCACTCTTGACCTAGGCAAGCCAGAAAATATAACACAATTAGTTTACGTTCCCCGAAATGACGATAACTATATCACTCCTGGAAATACATATGAGCTGTTTTATCAGAATGGAATAGATGGTTGGGTATCATTAGGACAAAAAATAGCAAGCGAACGTTATCTGGACTTCAATAATGTACCCAAGAACGCATTACTTTGGTTGCGTAACCTTTCTCATGGCAAAGAAGAACAGGTCTTTTGGATGGAAAACGGGAAACAGATATTTTAGCATTCATAAGAAAATCCTCCTTCCCCGTTTCATCGGTTTCAGGAGGATTTTCTTCTTATTATAAAAAAACTCACTTGATATCTCTTAATTCCCAACCCAATGCACTGGCACCCAACACAGCAGCATCAGAATCTTTCAATTCGGACATCATCAATTTAGCTTTACCTTTATAAATAGTCAAAACATTCTCATCAATAGCCTTTTGGATAGGTTTGAAGATATAATCGCCTGATTTAGCCAATCCACCGAACAAGATTATCGCTTCCGGACTTGAGAAAGCGATAAAGTCAGCAATAGCCTCACCCAAAATGGTTCCTGTAAATTCAAAAATATCCTGAGCTAACTTGTCACCTTGAACAGCAGCATCATATACATCTTTTGAGGTAATGTTTTCTGCCGGAATAGAACGCAACAAACTGGGTTCTGTGCGAGCCGTCAGGAATTCACGCGCTGTACGCGCCACACCGGTAGCCGAACAATAAGTTTCCAGACAACCATGACGTCCGCAACCGCAAACACGACCATTTTCACGACGTATAATAGTATGTCCCAATTCACCGGCAAAACCATCGTGACCATACACCATCTGACCGTTAATAACAATACCACTACCCACACCGGTACCTAAAGTAATCATGATGAAATCTTTCATACCACGTGCGGCTCCGTATGTCATTTCACCGATTGCAGCAGCATTAGCGTCATTTGTCAGTGCAGTAGGAATGCCAAGACGTTCTTCAAACATGGCAGCCAAAGGGATGACTCCCTTCCAAGGAAGATTAGGAGCAAATTCGATGGTACCACTATAATAATTACCGTTAGGAGCACCAATACCGATACCTTTTATCTTGTCTACACCACCATTCGCAATAATCAACGGAAGAAGATTTTTACATACTGTATCGACGTAATCATCGGCCTGTACATAAGCCCCCGTCTTAATGGAACCATTAGCAATAATTGTTCCGCGTGCGTCCACAATACCAAAGACGGTATTCGTACCGCCTATGTCAATACCCACTACATAGGGCTTTTCCATGTTTGAATTCATGATATAACTTTTGTTTAAAGGGTTAGTTGATAACATTTATGGTTACAAATTACACAAAGAAAAACGACATTGCAAAATCTTTTTTTAAAAAACTTCGTCCTACTTGCAACTTTTTGTAACCTATGTGCGTCTAATTATGAAAAACAATAAGAGCTAAGTATAAAACAGGAAAAATCGTGATACAGCTAAAAGACATTAATAAAACCTACAATAACGGAGCACCTTTACACGTTCTCAAGGGTATTAACCTTGATATTCAAAAAGGAGAATTCGTATCTATCATGGGAGCATCCGGTTCCGGAAAATCCACCTTACTTAATATATTGGGTATTCTGGACAATTATGATACCGGAGAATATTATCTAAACGGCACCCTTATCAAGAACCTGAGTGAAACCAAAGCTGCCGAGTACCGCAACCGGATGATTGGTTTCATCTTCCAGTCCTTCAACCTGATAACTTTTAAGAACGCGGTAGAGAATGTAGCCCTTCCCCTCTTTTACCAGGGAGTGAGCCGCAAGAAACGGAATGCGATGGCGCTGGAATATCTGGATCGCTTGGGATTAAAAGAATGGGCAAACCACATGCCGAATGAAATGTCCGGCGGACAAAAACAGCGTGTTGCCATTGCCCGCGCCCTGATTACCAATCCTCAGATTATCCTTGCCGACGAGCCTACCGGCGCCCTTGACAGCAAGACATCCGTGGAGGTGATGCAAATCCTGAAAGACCTGCACCGAACGGGTATGACCATCGTAGTAGTAACCCACGAAAGTGGAGTCGCCAACCAGACGGACAAGATTATCCACATCAAGGATGGAATTATCGGCAGTATAGAGGAAAATCTGAACCATGACGCGTCGCCATTCGGAAAAGACGGATATATGAAGTAAAGAAACATCATCACATTATATATATGATAGACCTTTGGATAGAAATATACGCCACCATCAAACGCAACAAACTACGCACATTCCTTACCGGTTTTGCGGTAGCATGGGGTATCTTTATGCTCATCGTACTGTTGGGAGCCGGAAACGGCATTATACATGCCTTTGAGCAGAACTCCTCTGAACGAGCGTTGAACTCCATCCGCATTTATCCGGGTTGGACAACCAAGTCCTATGACGGATTAAAAGAAGGGCGACGTGTCCGCTTGGACAATAAGGACCTTAGCTCAACCGAGAGAAGTTTCCCCGAAAATGTTATCAGTGCCGGAGCCACCTTGCGGCAGAGCAATATAAACATCAGTTTCGGGCAAGAATATATCAACGTTTCACTAATGGGCGTATATCCTAATTACACCGAAGTGGAAACCGTAAAAACGGCTGATGGACGGTTCATTAACCATAATGACCTGAAAGAACGGCGGAAAGTGATTATCCTTCATAAAAAATCCGCAGAAATTCTTTTTAATAAAACGCATACCAATCCGCTCGGTCAGTTTGTCAACGCCAACGGGGTAGCCTATCAGGTAGTCGGAATCTACAACGACCAAGGCGACCAAGGTTCCAGCGATGCTTATATACCTTTCTCAACCCTGCAAACCATCTACAATAAAGGGGATAAACTGAATAATATTATTTTTACTACCAAAAACCTGAACAGCATAGAAGATAACGACGCTTTTGAAGCCGAATATCGCAAAGTCCTCGCCGCCAACCACCGGTTTGACCCGACTGACGGCAGTGCCATCTGGATATGGAACCGTATGACAAGTTTTATGAAAACGCAAAATGCCATGGGGATTCTGCGCACGGCTATCTGGGTAATCGGTATCTTCACCTTGTTAAGTGGTATTGTAGGCGTATCGAACATCATGTTGATTACCGTCAAGGAACGTACCCGCGAATTTGGTATCCGCAAAGCGTTGGGCGCCAAACCCATCTCTATCCTCTGGCTGATTATTGTAGAGAGTGTAGCTATCACCACCTTCTTCGGCTATATAGGTATGGTGGCAGGCATTGGGGTAACGGAATGGATGAACAGCGCCTTCGGCAGCCAGACGGTAGATGCCGGCATGTTTCAGGCACGGATGTTCTCCGACCCTACAGTCGACATACAAATAGCTATTCAAGCTACGCTTACCCTGATTATCGCAGGTACATTGGCAGGGTTCTTCCCCGCCAAGAAAGCAGTGAGTATTCGTCCTATTGAAGCACTTAGAGCAGATTAAAGATTATGAGAATAGATTTGGATACATGTGAGGAAATCCTCCTCACTATCACAAGAAATAAAACCCGAAGCCTGCTGACGGCATTTGGCGTATTCTGGGGCATCTTTATGCTGGTGGCACTCATTGGTGGCGGACAGGGCATGCAGGAGCAGATGAAGCAACAGTTTGAGGGATTTGCCACTAACTCCGGTTTCGTTGCGGCGCAAAAGACAAGCGAAGCCTACAAAGGATTTCGCAAAGGGCGTTGGTGGGACGTAGAAACAGATGACGTAGACAGAGTGCGCAGTGTAGAAGGAATAGAATTGGCAACTCCTTCGTTTGCCATGTGGGGACAAACAGCCGTTTACGGTGAAAACAAATATGAATGTAGCGTAAAAGGATTATATCCTGAATATGAATATATAGAACATCAGGAAATGACCTACGGGCGCTTCATCAACGATGTAGACATACGGGAATCGCGAAAGGTATGCGTCTTAGGTAAACGTGTATACGAGAGCCTTTTTAAATCGGGAGAAGATCCGACCGGAAAGTTCATACGGGTTAATGGCATTTACTATCGGGTTATCGGCATGTGTTCGTCCGAAGGGAATATCAACATACAAGGTCAAGCATCAGAGGCTATTACCCTACCTTTCACTACCATGCAGCAAACCTATAATCTGGGGAAAAGGATAGATGTGGTTTGCTTCACCATGAAGCCGGGAGTTAAGGTGACAGATGTTCAACCCAAAATAGAAGCGCTTATCAAGGAAGCTCATTATATCTCCCCGAATGACAAGCAAGCTGTGATGTTCTTGAACGCCGAAGCGATGTTCTCCATGATGGACAACTTGATGATGGGGACGCGTATATTGATATGGATGGTAGGTCTGGGAACTCTGTTTGCCGGTGCTATCGGTGTATCGAATATTATGATGGTGACCGTCAAGGAACGCACTACGGAAATTGGTATCCGCCGTGCCATCGGTGCACGCCCCAAGGATATTCTGCAACAAATTCTCTCGGAAAGTATGGTACTGACTACTATTGCCGGAATGGCAGGAATATCTTTCGCAGTTCTCATATTGCAAATATTGGAAAGCGCTACCAACGAAACGGGTGTTATCAAAACCCACTATCAGGTATCTTTCGGATTAGCCATCGGGACATGTATTCTTCTGATTGCCCTTGGAGTACTTGCCGGACTGGCTCCTGCTTATCGTGCCATGGCCATCAAGCCGATTGAGGCGATAAGGGATGAGTGATAACGAGTGGTAAAGCCATGAAGTGCCAGGGTGATAAGTAAAGGAATAAAATAATAATACAATAATAAGATGAAAACAAAGAAGTATCTGAAAATCGCATTACTGGTGGTAGTAGCCGCCTTGTTTATCTGGACATTCGTGTTCTTGTATCAAAAGTCGCAACCGGAAGTGACTGTCTATGAAACGATAGTGCCGGAAATTACCGATTTGGAGAAAACTACTGTCGCTACCGGTAAAGTGGAACCTAGAGACGAGGTACTCATCAAGCCGCAGATTTCGGGTATCATTTCCGAAGTATACAAGGAAGCGGGACAAACCATCAAACAAGGTGAGGTCATAGCCAAGGTGAAAGTCATTCCAGAGTTGGGACAATTGAATTCCGCCGAGAGCCGGGTACGCCTGGCAGAAATCAGCGCTTCACAAGCTGAAACTGACTTTGCCCGCATTGAGAAACTGTTCAAGGACAAACTCATCAGTAGCGAAGAATACGAGAAAGGCGAAGTAACCGTAAAACAGGCGCGCGAAGAGCTGCAAACGGCAAAAGATGCTTTAGAGATTGTAAAAGAAGGCATCACTAAAAGCAGCGCATCATTCAGTAGTACATTAATCCGGTCTACCATTACCGGACTGATTTTGGATGTACCGATCAAGGTGGGTAACTCGGTAATCATGAGCAACACGTTCAACGACGGAACCACGATTGCCACCGTAGCCAATATGAATGACCTTATTTTCAAGGGAAACATCGACGAAACCGAGGTAGGACGCATCCACGAAGGAATGCCCGTGAAGCTAACTATCGGGGCGTTGCAAAACTTCTCGTTCAATGCTGTGCTAGAGTATATTTCCCCGAAAGGCGTAGAGGAAAACGGTGCGAACCAATTTGAAATTAAAGCCGCTATCCAAGTACCGGATACGGTAGCGATACGCTCGGGATACTCGGCCACTGCTGAAATCGTCCTGGAACGGGCGCAACAGACGCTCGCCGTACCGGAAGGAAGCGTTGAGTTCAACGGTGACAGTACTTTCGTATACATATTGACAGATAGTGTACCTATACAAAAATTTAAGCGCCAACAGATAGAAGTGGGCATGAGCGACGGTATCAAGATTGCAGTCAAAAGCGGACTGAACGCCAAAGACAAGGTGCGGGGAGCAGAAAAGAAAGGAAATTAATCAATATTGGACAAAAGAGAATCATCATGAAGAAAAGTATACTTATCTGCTTGTCTGTCCTGGGCTGTACTCAATTACTGGCACAAGAATACTGGTCATTGCGCCAATGCATCGATTATGCCATAGAACACAATATCAACATACGCCAAACGGCGAATGCAGCTGAGCAAAGTGCAATAGAAGTGAATACCGCCAAATGGGCAAGACTGCCGAACCTGAACGCAAGCGCCGGGCAGAGTTGGAATTGGGGGCGCACGCAAACCGCCATCAAAGATGAAAATACTGGAGATTATTCTACCGTATATGTGAACACCGCCAGCAATGGAACTAATATGTCCGTATCGACCAATATCCCCTTATTCACGGGTTTGGAACTACCTCATCAGTATGCCCTGGCAAAGCTGAACTTAAAAGCAGCCATCGCCGATTTGGAGAAAGCCAAAGAAGATATTTCCATCAATATCGCTTCGGCCTACTTGCAGGTATTGTTTAATGAGGAACTGCATCGGGTGGCTTTGGGGCAAGTAGATTTGAGCAAAGAGCAGTATAACCGTATCGTCAAACTGGCAGAAACAGGTAAGGCTTCTCCGGCAGAAGTGGCGGAAGCCAAAGCGCGCCTGGCACAGGACGAGATGAACGCCGTGCAAGCCAACAACAACTATCGACTGGCTTTGCTCGACCTCAGCCAACTCATCGAACTGGAAACCCCGGAAGGTTTTGTTTTAGAAAGCCCTGCCGTGCAACTGGAGCTTATTCCACTCACTCCTCCCGATGAGATTTTTCAGATTGCTTTAGTCAACAAAGCTTCCATCCAAGCCGCCCAATATCGGCTGGAAGCGAGCAAACACAATATCCGTATCGCCCAAAGTAGCTATTATCCGCAATTAAGCTTAAACGGTAGTCTCGGAACGAATTATTATTCAACAATCAACCGTACTTTCGGCCAACAAATGAATGATAACTTCAGCAAATATGTCGGCTTCAATCTCAGTGTACCCATTTTCAACCGGCTGTCTACCCGTAACAGAGTGCGTACAGCACGTCTGCAACGCGAAAACTATTCCTTGCAGCTGGACAATACCAAGAAAGAATTGTATAAGGAAATTCAGCAGGCATGGTACAACGCAGTAGCATCCGAAAGCAAATACACCAGTAGCAGCATTGCCTCACAGGCAAGTCAGGCATCTTTCGAACTGATGAGCGAAAAGTATGTAAATGGGAGAGCAAATGCCGTGGAGTACAATGAAGCAAAGCAAAATCTGATGAAAGCACAAAGCGACGAATTACAAGCCAAATATGAATATTTATTCAGAACCAAGATACTGGATTTCTATAAGGGAGAACCTATTGAATAACAGATATCCACCCAAATGAGCCATAAAAATAAGAACACGGATAGGACGATTTAAAAAATATACACAGCACCATCCGTGTTCTTTATCTTTTATGCTTCGATCCAACACTTTATCCGTTGCCATTACCTTTCCGATCCCTCCGTTTTCGGGGAGCAAACCAAAATGCAAATGTCGGTGATGCAAAGTGAAGACGACGCATTTTTCTATCACCACGGTTTCCTGCTTGATGCCATGCGTGAGGCACTTATCCATGACCTGAAAGTCCATCGTTTTGCCCGTGGAGGAAGTACTATTTCCATGCAAATAGTCAAGAACATATTCCTGAATCGTAAAAAGAATATAGCCCATAAGTTGGAAGAAGCTCTTATCGTATGGTTGATAGAGACCGAACATTTGACCTCAAAATCCCGTATGTACGAAGTTTATTTAAACATCGCAGAATGAGGACCTATGGTTTATGGCATTCAGGAAACCGCCGAATTCTATTTCGACAAACGCCCCTCACAATTAACCATTGAGGAATGTATTTTCCTAGCTTCTATATCATCCCTAAACTGAAATATTTCCGCAGTTCTTTCAACGATGATGGCAAGCTGAAAGAAAACCAGAAAGAATATTTCAAACTAATCACTGAACGACTCGTAAAGAAAGGGATCATCAGTGAAAAACAAGCAATACAGGTAAGGATAGAGAATGTAATATTGAAAGTTGAAAGGGGCAGCAAAAGAGTATTTTAACAATAATGTAGTTTCCTCCCAATAGACAAGCTTCATCATTTCCTTCTACTGCTTTCTGAAGAGCGAGAAGAAGAGCGGGTTGTTGTAGAAGAGCTGTTACTTCTACGTGTACTACCGTTATTTATCTGTCCGTTTCTTGTACCGCCCTGTCTCACATTCTCTCTTTGACTCCGGTTTTCACGCCTGGGAACAGTCACCTCATTTTTTTTATCAGAACGATGAGCCGGTTGATTCGTATTAGAACGATGGTTGGAGCGATTGGTTTCCGGACGTCTGCCAGAATCTGGACGAATATTCACTGATCCGAAATCCGAACGACGGCTGGTATGATAGGATTTATCATTCCGTATCCGAAATGTACCATTATAGGTAGGGTGGTTATGACGCCCACGATAGTAACTTGTATTACGGAAGTCAGTACGATAATGTCCCCCACAATACGTACGATAGTGATAGGGACGTGGAAAGTAGAAATAATTCGGATTTGTGTAATTGATATAAATCCGGAAAGACCAACGGCCACCACTTACATAGATAGGACGAAAGAAATAAGTTGCCCGCATGAAACGAGTATACTGTTTGTTGCTCAAGACCCACCGGAGATCGTCATTACGGATATCCAGATAATCATAATAACGATTCAGCGCCCATTCTTCACCCCGTAGCACATCATCCATCAAATAACGAATACCGACAATGAAATCATAATTAATTTCGTACACATCATTATATTGCTCGGTATTCAGACCTAACTCATAGGCCATTTTATCCGTAAGAAAACGGGTATCTTTACGTACTCTACTGTTACTCATTGCTGCACTGCAAACAGCTGTACTCATCATAGCGGCAAGAAATATAAATAATATTCGTTTCATGATAACATTTTTTATGTTCAACTCTGTTTATCTTCTGTGAATACAAAAATAGGGGAATGATTTCCCCCATTTATCTGTTTCTCTCTATTCTTGGATAGGGATTTCCCTATTCTGCCAGAATAATACCATCTTCCGGCAGAAGTATCAAATGTTTTTTATACAAATCCCCAATAGCTTTTTTAAAAGTCTTTTTACTGACTCCAAACGTTGTATATATCGTCTCAGCAGGACTCTTATCGTTGAGTGATATCCTTCCACCACTCTTACGAATATATGTCAGTAGAGTATCCGAAAAATCTTTTACCTTATCCTGTCCCAGCTTCTGAAGCACCAGATCTATTTTCCCATCATCACGTACCTGTTTGATATATGCTTTCATCGTCATACCCGCATGTAATGGCTGAAAAATTTCACTTTCGTATAGCAAACCGCTATATTGATTTTCTATAATAGCTTTAAAGCCCAAATCGGTCTTCTGCCAAATCAGAATATCGACTTCACATCCCGGTTCATAGGAAGCTTTCTCTTTCGACAGATAACGGTCTACTTTTGCAGAAGCAACAATCCGGTAACTTTCGTTATCTAAATGGACATGAACAACATATTTTTTACCAACCTGCATCTTCATCTTCTGTTCGTTGAAAGGAACAAAAAGATCCTTCATCAATCCCCAATTAAGGAAAGCACCATACTGATTTACCCAGGCAACTTCTAAACAAGCGAATTCCCCCACTTGTGCCAAAGGAGTCAAAGTAGTGGCAACCAGACGTTCCTCATTATCCAGATAGATAAACACGTTCAGTTTATCGCCCGGATTGCAGTCTTCGGGTACATAACGTTGAGGAAGTAATATTTCCCCTTCCTCTCCTCCATCCAAATACATACCAAAATCAACTTCCTTTACGACCTCCAGGGTATTGAATTTTCCTAATTCGATGCTCATATATTTTAGTTTTGGAGCAAAGATAAAGATAAGGAATAACTTTTCAATCTAAAAGATAACTTTTTTCTATGAACAACTCCTCCCAAAAATGGTTATCTTTGTAGCGTAGTAATCAATAAAAGTATTTGATATTCACCTCTAAATATTATAATTATGGAATTTTTGACAAATGAAAAATTAACTATCGTAGGCGCAGCCGGTATGATTGGTTCCAATATGGCACAGACTGCAATCATGATGCATCTGACTCCTAACATCTGCTTGTACGATCCTTATGCTCCCGGATTAGAAGGTGTGGCGGAAGAAATGTTCCATTGCGGTTTCGAAGGTTTGAACCTTACTTTTACTTCTGACATCAAAGAAGCGCTGATCGGTGCCAAATATGTAGTATCTTCCGGTGGCGCTGCCCGCAAAGCCGGCATGACTCGCGAAGACTTGTTAAAAGGCAATGCTGCCATCGCCGAAGAATTCGGTAAAAATGTAAAAGCCTATTGTCCGGACGTAAAACACATAGTTGTCATTTTCAACCCCGCTGACATCACCGGTTTAATTACCTTACTCTATTCAGGTCTAAAACCTTCTCAGGTCACTACACTGGCCGCTCTCGACAGTACGCGTCTACGTAGTGAATTGGCAAAGCATTTCCATATTTCTCCTGACAAAATAGAGAACTGCCGTACGTATGGCGGACATGGAGAACAAATGGCTGTATATGCTTCTACCGCAAAGGTAGATGGCAAACCATTGCTTGACATCATCGGTACCCCTGCTCTTACCAAAGAACAATGGACTGAGATCCAAACAAAAGTAACTAAAGGTGGTGCCAATATCATTACCCTCAGAGGTCGTTCTTCATTCCAAAGCCCTGCATACGTTTCCATCGAAATGATTGCTGCCGCCATGGGTGGAAAGCCATTCCGTTGGCCTGCCGGTACGTATGTACATAGCCATAGCTTCGATCACATTATGATGGCAATGGAAACAGAAATCACTAAAGACGGTGTACATTATAAAGAATTGAAAGGTACTCCTGAAGAGGAAGCCAAACTGAAAGAAAGCTATGCTCATCTCTGTAAGCTGCGTGACGAGGTTATTGGAATGGGGATATTACCTGCAATCAAAGATTGGCACAGTATCAATCCTAATATTGACTAATTATAATTTAACAAACTATATCTATCAATAATATCCCCTTTGTCTTTGTTACAAAAGCCACTAAGGGGATTTTATTTTATTTTTCCACAAAAAGCCTTGTGGTATAAAAAAAACTCTTTATCTTTGCACCCGCAAACGAAAAAGGTGTCATAGCTCAGTTGGTAGAGCAAAGGACTGAAAATCCTTGTGTCCCCGGTTCGATTCCTGGTGACACCACTTGTTAAGAGGTATCGGAATGTAGCGCAGTTGGTAGCGCACTACGTTCGGGACGTAGGGGTCGGGCGTTCGAGTCGCCTCATTCCGACGATGCCAATAAAAAAGAAACTATCTAACAATAAGAGTTAGTTAGTTTCTTTTTTTATATCGTTAACCGTTCTCTGCTCCCCTTCAAAGATCAATATAAAATTCATATAAATTCTTCATTCTCATTAATTTTCGCAACAAGGATTATACTTTTCCAATAGTTTCTCTACCTTTGCAACAATCATATCACACAGAGATTATGAAAATATATTTCATTGCAATACTATCAATAACCTTTCTATTCAGTAGTTGTGGTACAAGTCGCATGACATCGGGTGACCCTGGAGCAGTATTTGCTGGAGCCGCTATAGGTAGTAATGCAGGAGGTGCAATCGGAGGACTCATAGGAGAAGGTAATAGTGGGTGGAGAGGTGGTTATCGCGGTTCTGCTATCGGAACAATTGTTGGAGCCATCGCAGGGGCAGCTATTGGAAATGCGGTCACTACTCCTAAACAACAAGAGGAACATGGTTACCGGATAGAAAGAAGCCAATCTTATCCTCCGCAGGGAAATACGCAACCACTTCGTTCGGCCATAGATCACTTGAAGATACGTAACATCCGATTTATAGATGATAATCGCGACCATATAATCAATTCTGGAGAGAACAGTAAAGTAATTTTCGAAATCATAAATGAGGGGGATCGGACAGCATACAATGTAGTACCAGTAGTAACTGAAACTACAAAAATGAAACGTATCTACATTTCTCCATCCGTTATGATAGAGCAGATTACTCCACAGGATGGCATGAAATATACCGCAAGCATCAATGCCGGAGAACGAATAAAAACAGGAAAAGTTACCATACGTATAGCCATAGCTGACGAATACGGACAAGAGTATGACTGGCAGGAATTTTCACTACATACACAACGGTAAATACTTATATAATTTACCTATAACCACAAATAGAGTCCAAACAACTAATAACCATATCCCCCACTAATCTGTTCAAAAAACGTTACCGTATCACTTATTGGAAATCCCGATGAAACAGATTTCCGGCGTCCAACTTAAATTAGATTTTGAGATTGGGGGTTAGACAATGGAAGAAATTCTCCTATAAATTAGAAGAAGGGGTATAGCAAAAGTTCCTTTTGTCACAACCTTATTCTTTTAAAAAGAATAAAAATTCTACATTTTATGCATATTCTTTCAAAAATAATCGATATTTTTGCACCGTCATAAGAATAATTATACAGAAACATGAAAAAGAAAGCCAATCGATTAGATGCTATCAAAATGATTATTTCGAGCAAAGATGTTAGCTCACAGGAAGAATTGCTACAGGCTTTGGGAAATGAAGGCTTTAATTTGACGCAAGCCACTTTGTCACGTGACCTGAAACAACTAAAAGTTGCCAAAGCCGCCAATATGAACGGAAAATATGTGTATGTATTGCCAAATAACATTATGTACAAGCGTTCTAACGACCAAAGTGCAAGCGAAATGTTGATGACTAGCGGATTTGTTTCGCTTCAGTTTTCCAAAAATATCGCACTCATCCGTACCAGGCCAGGTTACGCCAGCAGTATGGCTTATGACATCGACAATCGCGAGTGTCCCGCTGTATTGGGAACTATTGCTGGAGACGATACCATTATGATGGTATTACACGAAGCAGCTTCACATGAAGAAGTTAAGGATTTTTTAGCACAAATTATCCCGAATATTAAATAAATATATTCTAATTAAAATAAAGAAATGGATTCGAAGCAAATTGATGTGATGGTAGCCGACGCCTCACATGAAGTTTATGTAGATAAAATTTTGGATACCATCCGAGAAGCTGCAAAAGTACGCGGAACGGGCATTGCGGAACGTACACACGAATATGTGGCAACAAAGATGAAAGAAGGAAAGGCTATCATAGCCTTGTGTGGAGATGAGTTTGCTGGTTTCAGCTATATTGAAAGCTGGGGAAACAAACAATATGTAGCTACCTCAGGGCTGATTGTACACCCCGATTTCCGTGGTCTGGGACTGGCGAAACGTATCAAGCAGGCATCCTTCCGTCTGGCACGCCTACGATGGCCCAAAGCTAAAATATTCAGTCTGACTAGTGGTGCAGCAGTAATGAAAATGAATACCGAACTGGGGTATGTTCCGGTAACTTTCAACGAACTGACCGACGATGATTCTTTCTGGAAAGGGTGCGAAGGTTGCATCAATCACGATATACTGGTAGCCAAAAACCGAAAGTTCTGCATCTGCACGGCAATGCTCTACGACCCTAAATTACATGAAGAAGATAAAATTTAAAAACATAAGGATATGGAAAAGAAGAAAAAAGTTGTAGTCGCTTTCAGCGGTGGTCTGGATACTTCATTTACAGTAATGTATCTGGCAAAAGAAAAGGGATATGAGGTTTATGCTGCTTGTGCCAATACAGGTGGTTTCAGTCCCGAACAACTAAGAACAAACGAAGAAAACGCCTATAAGTTAGGGGCGACCCAATACATTACCATCGACGTGACACAGGAATATTACGAAAAAAGCTTGAAATATATGGTATTCGGTAACGTACTGCGTAATGGTACATATCCTATTTCTGTAAGTTCCGAACGAATTTTTCAGGCACTCGCCATCGCCCGCTATGCCAACGAAATTGGTGCGGATGCCATTGCGCATGGTTCAACAGGTGCTGGTAACGATCAAATTCGTTTCGACATGACCTTTCTTGTGATGGCTCCGGGAGTAGAAATCATCACGCTGACACGTGACATGGCATTGAGTCGCCAGGAAGAAATCGACTATCTGAACAAACACGGCTTTGCAGCCGACTTCACCAAACTGAAATATTCTTATAATGTAGGTCTTTGGGGCACTTCCATCTGTGGAGGTGAAATTCTGGACTCTGCACAGGGATTGCCGGAAAGTGCTTATCTGAAACACTGTACCAAAGAAGGTAGCGAACAGTTGCGCCTAACTTTTGAGAGAGGTGAGCTGAAAGCTGTGAATGACGAGAAATTTGAAGATCCTATCAAAGCTATTCAGAAGGTAGAGGAAATTGGTGCCGCATATGGTATCGGCCGCGATATGCATGTAGGTGATACGATTATCGGAATCAAAGGTCGTGTAGGTTTTGAGGCTGCTGCCCCAATGTTGATTATAGGTGCACACAAATTCCTGGAAAAATACACACTAAGTAAGTGGCAGCAATATTGGAAGGATCAAGTAGCCAATTGGTACGGCATGTTCTTGCACGAAAGTCAATATCTGGAACCGGTGATGCGCGACATCGAGGCTATGTTGGAATCTTCTCAACGTAACGTAAACGGTACGGCTATCCTTGAACTCCATCCGCTTTGTTTTTCTACCGTAGGTGTAGAAAGTGCAGATGATCTTGTGAAAAACAAGTTCGGCGAATATGGTGAAATGCAGAAAGGATGGACGGCAGAAGATGCCAAAGGATTTATTAAAGTAACTTCTACAGCACTGCGTGCTTATTACTCAAATCATAAGGACGAGAAAATATGATTAAAGTAGGAATCATCGGTGGAGCTGGATACACGGCAGGCGAATTGATACGCTTACTGATCAACCACCCGGAAGCAGAAATTGCTTTCATCAACAGCTCAAGTAATGCCGGTAATAAAGTCACTGACGTACACGAAGGATTGTACGGCGAAACAGATTTAGTATTCACCAACCAGCTCCCGCTGGATGAAGTCGACGTGCTTTTCTTCTGTACAGCTCATGGTGACACCAAGAAATTCATGGAAAGTCACAATATACCGGAAGAACTGAAAATTATCGACCTTTCTATGGACTATCGCATAGCTTCTCCAGAACATGATTTTATTTACGGTTTACCGGAATTGAACCGTCGGGCTACCTGTAAAGCAAATCATGTTGCCAATCCGGGCTGTTTTGCCACTTGTATCCAGTTGGGGTTATTACCGCTTGCCAAACATCTGATGTTAAATGATGATATCATGGTAAATGCCATCACCGGCAGTACCGGAGCAGGTGTAAAACCGGGATCCACGAGTCATTTCAGTTGGCGTAATAATAATATAAGTGTCTACAAGGCTTTTGAACATCAACATGTACCCGAAATCAAGCAGTCACTCAAACAACTTCAAAACAGCTTCGACTCCGAAATTGATTTTATTCCCTATCGCGGTGACTTCCCCCGCGGCATTTTTGCAACTATTGTAGTAAGAACAAAGGTGGCTCTAGAGGAAATCGTCCGCATGTATGAAGAGTATTACGCAAAAGATTCCTTTACGTTTATTGTAGACAAGAATATCGACTTGAAGCAAGTGGTAAATACCAATAAATGTCTCATCCATTTGGAAAAACACGGTGACAAGTTGCTGATTATTTCTTGTATCGACAATTTGCTGAAAGGAGCCAGCGGACAGGCTGTTCATAACATGAATTTGATGTTTAATTTGGAGGAAACGGTAGGATTACGATTGAAACCATCGGCTTTCTAAAAAACAGACAAATACGAATAAGTTTAACAAAAACATTTTTGTTAAAGCAACATTGACAGGTGCTTTTATCGGAGCAACTGTTTATATAATATGTAAATTCTTTTAGTATGAAATTATTCGACGTATATCCCCTCTTCGACATAAACATTGTCAAAGGAAAGGGTTGCCATGTATGGGACGAAAAGGGTACAGAGTACCTCGACCTTTATGGCGGACATGCGGTTATCTCTATCGGACATGCACATCCGCATTACATAGAGATGATAAGCAAACAAGTAGCAACGTTAGGGTTTTATTCCAACTCTGTCATCAACAAATTGCAACAACAAGTGGCAGAGCGATTGGGAAAAGTCTGCGGTTACGATGACCATTCTTTATTCCTTATTAATAGCGGTGCCGAAGCTAACGAAAACGCTTTGAAACTTTCATCTTTCTATAATGGACGCACACGGGTAGTTTCTTTCTCGAAAGCTTTCCACGGACGTACCTCACTAGCAGTGGAGGTTACCAACAATCCTAAAATCATCGCTCCCATCAACGACTGCGGTCACGTAACGTATCTTCCGTTGAACGATATCGACACCATGAAGGCGGAATTGGCTAAGGGCGATGTGTGTGCAGTGATTATCGAAGGTATTCAGGGTGTAGGCGGTATCCAGCTACCAACAGATGAGTTTATGCAGGCACTGCGTCAGGCTTGTACGGATAACAACACCGTACTGATACTTGACGAAATACAAAGTGGATACGGACGTAGCGGTAAATTCTTCGCTCACCAATACAACGGTATCAAAGCAGATATTATAACTGTTGCCAAAGGTATCGGTAATGGTTTTCCGATGGCAGGGGTACTTATCAGTCCGATGTTCACTCCGGTTTACGGACAGTTGGGAACTACTTTCGGTGGTAATCATCTTGCATGTAGTGCAGCGCTTGCCGTATTGGATGTTATTGAGCAGGAAAATCTTATCGCTAATGCGGCCAAAGTAGGTGAACATCTGATGACAGAGTTGAAAAGGTTCCCGCAAATAAAAGAAGTCCGGGGACGCGGATTGATGATTGGCTTGGAATTTGAAGAGCCCATTAAAGAACTGCGTCTGAGATTATTGAAGGAACAACATGTGTTTACCGGTGTCAGCGGTACAAATGTGCTTCGTTTATTACCGCCGCTCTGTCTCAGTGTGGAAGAAGCAGATACATTCCTTGAACGTTTTCAAAAAGCACTTTAATATTTGACATGTAATCAGCCAGCAAAAGGAACGACCGAAAAAAGAATAATTTTCCATTTCGGTCGTTTTTTATAGAAAATATCTACCTTTGTCTGAAGACAACTTTTTAAATAACAAGATGATATGAAAACAGCAATTATCGGAGCAGGAAATATGGGTGGCTCTATAGCTCGCGGTCTGGCAAAAGGAACAATTATCCCCGCCGGGGATATCATTATCTCTAACCCTTCGCAAGGTAAATTGGATGCACTGAAAGTCGAGTTCCCAGCCATGCAAACCACCAATGACAACCAGGAAGCCGTAACCGGTGCTGAACTTATTATATTGGCAGTCAAACCGTGGCTCATCAAAAATACTCTGCGTGAGTTGAAACTCAAAAGTAAGCAAATTATTATATCTGTGGCTGCAGGTATCAATTTTGAAGAATTGGCACATTATGTAGCCGAACCAGAAATGACGATGTTCCGTATCATTCCCAATACTGCCATCAGCGAAATGGAAAGTATGACTCTCATTGCCAGTCGAAATGCGACTAAAGAGCAAGAACAACTACTGCTTGACATCTTCAACCAGATGGGGTTAGCCATGCTCATCCCCGAAGAAAAGTTTGCAGCTTGTACTTCCATGACTTCCTGTGGTATTGCATATGTACTGAAATACATTCAGGCAGCCATGCAAGCGGGTATTGAACTGGGAATTTATCCCAAAGACGGTATGCGCATGGTGGCACAATCAGTAAAGGGTGCAGCTGAATTGATTCTGAATAATGATACTCATCCCAGCATTGAAATCGATAAGGTATGTACTCCCGGCGGTATCACTATCAAAGGTATTAATGAACTGGAGCATGAAGGATTTGATTCAGCAATTATCAAGGCGATTAAGAAAAGTGTCTGATAATAAAACTCATAAAACATGACATTAAAAATTAAACATTAATCATTAAAAATTATCTTCATGGACGAACAAATCAAACAAATAGCAGAACGTCTGCGTGGATTGCGTGACGTTTTGGAACTGACTGCCGAAGATATCGCCCGCGATTGCGATATTTCCGCTGAAGAGTACCGCCTTGCAGAGACAGGAGATTACGATATCTCCGTCAGCATGTTGCAAAAGATAGCACGTCACTATGGCATTGCTCTTGACGCGCTGATGTTCGGCGAAGAACCGAAAATGAGCTCCTACTTCCTGACACGTGCCGGAAAGGGGACGAGCATTGAACGTACCAAAGCGTACAAGTATCAGTCTCTTGCCGCCGGTTTCATGAACCGTACCGCCGATCCGTTCATTGTTACCGTAGAACCGAAACCGGACGTGCCTATACATTACAATAGCCACAACGGACAGGAATTCAATCTTGTCTTGGAAGGACGAATGTTAATCAGCATCGATGGTAAAGACTTGATTTTAAACGAGGGAGATAGTTTGTACTTCAACTCTAAACTGCCGCATGGCATGAAAGCGCTCGATGGAAAAACAGTTCGTTTCCTTGCCATCATAATGTAAATATAACCTAACAAAGTTATGGTAGAAAGATTTTTATCACAAACGTCCTTCACTTCTCAGAAGGACTTCATCAAGAACTTAAAGATCAACGTACCGGACAATTTCAACTTCGGTTACGATGTAGTAGATGCCTGGGCTGCCGAACAACCCAACAAACCAGCTCTACTCTGGACAAATGATAAAGGTGAACATAAGCAATTTACCTTTGGTGATATGAAACGCTATACGGATATGACGGCTTCGTATTTCCAAAGTCTCGGTATCGGACATGGCGATATGGTGATGCTTATTTTGAAACGCCGTTTCGAGTTCTGGTTCAGCATTATTGCACTGCACAAACTTGGCGCAGTAGTAATTCCTGCAACGCACTTACTGACAAAAAAAGATATTGTGTATCGTTGTAACGCCGCAGACATCAAAATGATTGTCTGTGCCGGTGAGAATGTCATCACTGACCATATCATTGCTGCAATGCCCAATTCTCCTTCTGTGAAAAAACTTATTAGTGTAGGTCCTGAAGTCCCCGAAGGATTTGATGATTTCCATAAAGGTATAGAAGATGCCGCACCTTTCTTAAAACCGGAACATGTCAACAATAACGATGATATTTCTCTGATGTACTTCACCAGTGGAACTACAGGAGAACCGAAAATGGTTGCTCATGATTTTACTTATCCGCTGGGACATATCGTAACCGGAAGTTTCTGGCATAATCTGCACGAAAACAGCCTCCACCTCACTATCGCCGATACTGGTTGGGGAAAAGCCGTATGGGGAAAACTATACGGACAGTGGATTGCCGGTGCCAATGTTTTTGTATATGACCATGAGAAGTTTACTCCAGGTGATATCCTGGAAAAGATACAAAACTATCATGTCACTTCCTTGTGTGCCCCCCCTACCATTTTCCGTTTCCTCATCCATGAAGACTTGACAAAGTACGATCTCTCGTCTTTACAGTATTGTACCATCGCAGGAGAAGCTCTGAATCCCGCCGTATTCGAAACATTCAAGAAATTAACAGGTATTAAACTGATGGAAGGTTTCGGGCAGACGGAAACGACTCTTACTGTAGCCACTATGCCATGGATGGAACCCAAACCGGGTAGTATGGGATTACCGAATCCCCAATATGAAGTAGACCTGATAGATCATGATGGTCGATCGGTAGAAGCCGGCGAACAGGGACAGATTGTAATCCGTACAGATAAAGGTAAGCCTCTTGGTCTGTTCAAAGAATATTATCGGGATGCCAACCGTACGCAAGAGGCTTGGCATGATGGTGTTTACTATACCGGTGACGTAGCTTGGAAAGATGAAGACGGTTATCTCTGGTTTGTAGGACGCGCCGACGATGTAATTAAAAGTAGTGGCTACCGTATCGGTCCGTTTGAAGTAGAAAGTGCGCTGATGACACATCCCGCCGTTGTGGAGTGTGCCATTACTGGTGTTCCCGATGAAATTCGTGGTCAAGTAGTAAAAGCAACTATCGTACTTGCCAAAGGCTACAAAACCCACACCGGAGAAGAGTTAATTAAGGAACTTCAAAATCATGTTAAGAAAGTTACCGCACCATATAAATATCCACGTGTCATTGAGTTCGTAGACGAACTTCCCAAAACAATCAGTGGAAAAATCCGTCGTGTGGAAATTCGTAAAAACGATGAGAAATAAATTCCTTTTTCCTTATTTGCAATATTGTTTCATCTCTTTACACAGATGGAACAATATTGTTATCCTTTGAGATTTTTCTATAACGTTTGCACAAAACACATACTTTTTTGAATAATTAGTATACCTCATATAGAGAGCAAGTCCCTATATTTGCGAATGAAATAAAACAGCAAAATAAACGTATACAATTAAAATTCAAAGCAAATGATTACAAGTAGAAAAATTTCTCAGATTAACGTCTTTGCCGGTAGCCCATGGGAGGCAGAAAGCGTAAAACAATTACTTAAATCTGCATATATCACCGTCTCAGCAGTGGATAAGGGGAGTGACATTCAGCTCTCTGTACCTTGTGAATACTACACCGTTGCCATGCGGATTATCAGTAGCAGAAGAACTCTCTAACAACACCAATACTCCCTGTCATTTTTCATTCTTGAATGGTGGGGAGTATCGGTTTACAACTATAAAGTTCTTTTATAGTATGAGCGATGATTTATTAACATAGCAAATCTATACTTTTTATGTGGATGAAAAGATAAAAAGATTATATTTGTAACATCATTTAAGCTATGTATTAATTCAATAAAGAACAGTACAGCATCATGAGTATTAAAACACGGACATGTAAAGTTACATATCTCTTACTAATTATACTTCTCTTGTCCGACACCATATCTGCACAAAACAAATATATCCACAGAATCGGTATAGAAGGCCGCCCGGGTTATATTTTCCCAACCAGTTCTTTTCTGCGAGGCGATAATAACTTGTGCAAATACTTGCAATCCACTTACTCGGCACACCTGAAGTACTCTTTCCAATTAAAACCGGGTACTGCCGCTGATAAAACTTATGGTGGCGCTTATCAAGGAATAGGTTTAGGTTATTTCGATTTCGGTAATCGTACGGAAATAGGAAACCCTATAGCCCTTTACTTATTTCAGGGAGCACGTATCGCAAAAATCACATCTCACCTTTCACTAAATTACGAATGGGGATTCGGTATGGCTTTCGGTTGGAAATCGTACAATTACTACGAAAATCCCAACAATACCGTTATTGGTTCAAAAATCAATGCTTATCTGAATGCAGGTCTTTATCTAAACTGGATACTTTCTCCACAATTTGATTTAAATGTAGGAGGATCAATGATTCATTTTTCAAATGGTAACACAAAATATCCCAATACCGGTCTGAATACAATAGACTTCAAGATTGGAGTAGTATATAACTTCAACCGTAAGATGGACGAACTGAAGTATCCATCACAACCAATATTAATTCCCGTCTTTCCGCGTCACGTCAGTTATGACCTAACCCTTTTCGGTTCCTGGCGGCGAAAAGCAGTCAATGTTGCAGGAGGACAAATTCCCGCCCCAAGTAAATATACAGTGGCTGGATTCAATTTTGCACCGATGTATAACTTTGGATATAAATTCCGAGCAGGAGTCTCATTAGATGGAGTTTATGATTCTAGTGCTAATCTATACGTAAAAGACTATATCAGTAGTGGAGGTGACAACGAGCAAGAAAAATTCGGCACACCATCTCTCGGCAAACAACTTTCTTTAGGTCTCTCCGCACGTGGAGAGTTTGTCATGCCCTACTTCAGTGTCGGTATCGGTTTCGGCGCTAATATACTCCATGGTGGTGGTGATCTCAAATCGTTCTACCAGATACTGATGCTTAAAATAGACATGAGTCGCAATACCTATCTACATATCGGATATAATCTGAAAGATTTTCATGAACCGAATTACCTGATGTTGGGTATCGGATATCGTTTTAATAATAACCGACCACGACTATTCTGATCATTATTTAAAGGTACTATAAGCAAATAACATAGTATTTGTTCTTAAAGTCTGATAAGTATAGGAATTCCTTAAAGGGATATAAACTCTTTAACAGCTCTTTCCAATCTTTCTAATGTCAATTTTCCTGACTACCTCCAAAGTTGTTCAGCTTTTCTAAAAAGAATAAAAGTAGGAGTACCATCAATCTTATAGAACTCAGCAAGTATACTTTCCTGATCTACATCTACTTGTAAAGCATCAAGCACCCCTTCCATCTCTTTCTTAAACTTCCCTTCCACAGATCGCATACGTTGTCAATGAGGATACCAAATTGCTATATCTCATAAGCTTCTCCTTCATATTATATCTGTACTAGTGCTGTAAAGATAAATAGTAGCCTCAATTAGTGTAGCAAGCAAATACTCTCTCTGCTCTGTAGTAAATTCAAGTATCTGTTCTGAATACTTCTGTTCCTACTCATTAATAACCTTTGATATCCGCTCACAATTAGGACTATTACGCTTAGATTTGTTCTTCTCAAAGTCCCAATACTGAGATTTTACAGAGATACCAAGACTTACATACTTCTTCTTACCACTCATACAAACACGAATCATGAGAGGATACTCACCATTACTAAGACCTTTAATTCTGTAAAACAACACATTAGCTGTAACTTTCATTACAATTTCGGTTTAACCCTTGGTTCAACTCAATAGTATAATTCCTGTTTAAATCCGTACTAATGCAAACATAAATCAGAATAATTCCTATAAAGAAAAAGCTCTGTAAATCAATGATTTACAGAGCTTAACCGAGTACTCGAAGCGGGACTTGAACCCGCACAGCCGCAATGGCCAAAGGATTTTAAGTCCTTCGTGTCTACCATTCCACCATTCGAGCATCCATAAAAGAGAGCGGAAAACGAGACTCGAACTCGCGACCCTAACCTTGGCAAGGTTATGCTCTACCAACTGAGCTATTTCCGCAGGTTTTTGGATAACGGGTGCAAAGATAAATAGTTTCCCTGTTACAGCCAAACTTTTTATCAGAAAAAAGTTAACCAAGCAGCGTCTTTTCCGCTACCTCCATTGTTTCAAAGTTAAATCCGTCTACTACTTTCTGCATCAATGCGGATATTTCGTCGTTACAGAGATTACCGATACTACCCTCATGTGTATGATGCACTTCTTTGCTATGGGAGAAATTTCCTGCCTCAATATCCAATCCGACTTTTTTGTAAGCATCTCGGAAAGGCATTCCCTCACGCGCCAAGCGATTGACTTCTTCCACACTGAAAATAAGCAGATATTTATCGTCATCAAGAATATGCTCATTCACCTTAATTTCATTCATTATATAAGTAGTCATTTGCAAGCAATCCTTCAATTCCTGAAAAGCTGGTAAAAAAACTTCTTTAATAATCTGCAAATCACGAAAATAACCAGAAGGCAAATTATTCGCAATCATCATAATCTGTTGCGGCAAAGATTGAAGTTTGTTACATTTAGCACGGGTCAGTTCAAAAACATCCGGATTTTTCTTGTGCGGCATAATACTGGAACCTGTAGTACAATCATCAGGCAGTTTCACAAAACCAAAATTTTGGCTATTGAACATACAAGCATCAAAAGCTAATTTAGAAATAGTACCGGCAATCGTTGCCAATGCAAAAGCTACATTACGTTCCATCTTACCACGCCCCATCTGAGCATATACAACATTGTAGTTCATAGAATCGAAACCTAACAGCTTAGTGGTCATTGTACGATTCAACGGGAAAGAAGAACCATATCCAGCAGCAGAACCCAACGGATTACGATTACACATCTTAAAAGCAGCTTGCAAAAAAAGCATATCGTCTACCAGACTCTCAGCATATGCACCAAACCAAAGACCGAAAGAAGACGGCATAGCTATCTGCAAATGAGTATATCCCGGCATCAATACATTCTTATAGCGTTCACTCTGTATCACCAGTACATGAAAAAGGTGTTCCACAGCTTCAGCTATTTCTTTTATCTGCGTACGGGTAAAAAGCTTCAAATCCAATAGAACCTGATCATTACGCGAACGCCCACTATGAATTTTCTTACCTACATTACCTAACTTACGTGTCAACATCAGCTCCACTTGCGAATGGACATCTTCTATTCCATCCTCTATAACAAACTCGCCCTTTTCAGCAGTAACATATATATTTTTAAGTTCGGCAAGCAACAGGGCCAATTCCTCACTTGTCAACAGACCGATACTTTCCAGCATCGTGATATGTGCCATGGAACCCAACACATCATGTTTTGCCAAATAAAGATCCATTTCACGGTCACGTCCTACCGTAAAGCGATCTATATCTTCATTTACCTGAACGGATTTTTCCCAAAGTTTCATAATCAATGTTTAATGATGAATATTTTTACGATGAATGACAATGATAAACGACTCTATATTAATAATTAATCATCGACAACGTTTCCGCCATCTTCTCAAGCCCCTCTTGCAAAGGCTTTTGTACCATTGTCTTCATAAACGGATTTAGTTCCATACCAATAGTGAGCTTCATTTTACATTCACTCTCTGTAACCGGCACTATCTGTATCCACAGATTGAAGGGCAACGGTGAAGTAGTCGTTGCAAACTTGATACATTTACAGGGTTCTTTCTCTATAATCTGTAATACAATCTTTCCCACCGGAGGTACTTCTATCGACAGACTTTCCGCATCGAAACTTAAATTCTTCACCTTATCTTGCGGTAAATGATCTTTCACCTTCTCCAGATTATTTAGGTCAGAAAGTTTCCCATAAACAGCTGTTTGAGAAGCAGGTATCATCTTCACAGCACTTTCAAATTTCGTCATAATTCAATGGTCTTTAAAAGACAAAAAGAACTATTCGGACAGTAACTATCCGAATGGCTCTTTTGTCATATTATATCATTTATAAAGTAAATCTTATTTTCCGGCATCCCAATGTGCAGGGTCTTTACGCCATTCGTTCAGCGTCGCCACATCTTCCTCTTCTATATACCCTGTACGAAGTGCAACTTCCATCACAGCCTCATAATTAGTCAGAGTTACCAAAGGAACTTTTGCATCCTTAAACGCTTTTTCCGCAACAGGAAATCCGTATGTGTAAGCAGCAACCATACCAATAACCTCACAACCATCCCGCCGAATAGCTTCAACAGCTTTCAAACTACTTCCACCCGTAGAAATCAAATCTTCCACCACGACCACCTTCATACCTGGACGAAGCTCACCTTCAATCAGATTTTCTAATCCATGATCCTTTGGAGTAGAACGAACGTATACAAAAGGCAAATTCAACGCATCAGCGACCAACGCCCCCTGAGGAATAGCTCCCGTAGCCACACCAGCAATAGCATCCACCTGCCCAAAACGTTCCAAAACCAAACGCGTAATTTCAAGTTTCACAAAATTACGAAGGGAAGGATATGAAAGGGTTTTACGGTTATCACAATAAAACGGAGATTTCCATCCGGAAGCCCAAGTAAAAGGATTAGCCGGCTGTAGTTTAATCGCTTTTATCTTCAACAACTTTTCTGCAAACAATCTTTCTAAAGTTTTCATAGCAAAACTAACTATTATGATAAATATGGCACAAAAATACAGAAACGGAATGAGAATAAAAAAAGAAAGCGAATAATTTTTATTCAGGGTAATCATTTTCGTCAGAAAGCTCAAGACAATGACGAATATCTTTCATTTCAAATCCTCTGCTGAGCGCAAAGCGTATTAATTTTCCATTCAATTCATATTCATTTTCCGCATGGACACTTTTCCGTTTGGTCATCAACAAACCACGCAAAATAGAAAGGTATTCCTCACCTTCTATCTCATTAAGAAACTGCATATAAGTGCTCTGGGATATTTTTTTCAATTGAAGAGCCTGACCAATTTTCACCTTCCCCCACTTGGCAAAACGGTATTTATCACTGATAAAAGCACGGCAAAAACGTTCTTCATCAATATATTTTTCTTGTTCCAAATGATTAAGGATACGATTGATAGCATCATATGGAATTCCCCAACGCTGTAATTTCTCTGTCACTTCCGCCCGGCAATGTTCCGCAGTGGAACAATATGCCGCTACACGACTTAAAGCATCTGATTCGGTAATTTCTGTCATCGTTCTGCAATTACAATCCGGTCGTTCCCGGAAATATCTTTTAATATCCGGAGATTACTGTATCCCTGCTCACGCAACATCGAGGCGGTTTCTTCTCCGAAAGCACGGTTAATTTCAAAATAAAGTTTACCACCGGGAACAAGCAACGTCCTACCCAATTCCGCAATACGGCGATAAAAAAGAAGAGGGTCATTATCAGGAACAAATAATGCCAAAGAAGGTTCCCAATCTAACACATTTCGTTCCATTTCACATTTCTCCCGCTCCAACACATAAGGAGGGTTACTGACTATCACATCATAACATTCCTCCGGCAAAGGCTGACAACCAAGTACATCATGCAAAACAAACCGTACATTACTCTTTAAAGCGACATTATTTTCACGCGCCACATCGAGCGCCTTTTCCGATATGTCCCAGGCTGTGACTTTAGCCTTGGGCAATTCCTTCGACAAAGAAACCGCGATACAGCCGCTTCCTGTCCCGATATCCAAGATACGAACATCCGCTTGAATTTCTTTCAGCATCAATTCCACCAACTCTTCCGTTTCCGGACGAGGTATCAACACTCCAGGAGCCACCTTGAACTCACGTCCCAAAAAATGTGCAATGCCTTGTACATATTGTATCGGCTCAAAATTACGCAATCTTTGCATAATGCCCTCTAGTTCATCAGCTTGTTTTGAAGATAAAATAATATCTTTGCCCAGATAATAATCCACCGTGCTCTGCCCCAGCAACTCACAACAGACAATGCGTGCAAGACAAGCAGCCTCTGTTGTAGAGTAGTACTGCTCCAAGTCATAGCGGATATCACAGATAGCTGTATTCATCGGAATATTTTTTTCGAACTGCAAAATTAACAAAAAGTATCGGAATACGCTACAAGTCAAATAAGGATATAAACGAACCTTATTAAAAAAGAAACAACTAAAAGAACAAAATATTATGAAGAGTGAAGAAGAAAAATACATGCAACGCTGCATCCAATTAGCACAAAACGGACTATGTAACGCGGCTCCTAACCCTATGGTAGGTGCAGTTATTGTATGTGACGGAAAAATTATCGGCGAGGGATATCACATACGTTGCGGTGAAGCACATGCAGAAGTAAATGCCATCCGTTCCGTAAAAGATGCGTCTTTATTAAAACGTTCTACAATTTATGTCAGTCTGGAACCTTGTTCCCATCATGGCAAAACACCCCCCTGCGCCGATCTTATCATAGCAAAGCAGATACCACGTATCGTCATCGGTTGCCAGGATCCTTTTTCCAAAGTTGCAGGACGAGGTATTCAAAAATTAAGAAATGCAGGCCGCGAGGTTATAATTGGTGTACTGGAACCAGAATGCCAGAACCTCATCCGCCGGTTCATTACCTTTCATACCCTACACCGCCCCTATATCACTTTAAAATGGGCTGAATCGGTAGATGGATATATAGATATTTACAGAAAAGACGGCAATCCTGTCGTACTGTCCAGCCCTCTGACATCCATGCTGGTACACAAAAGAAGGGCAGAACACAGTGCCATCATGATAGGTACAAATACCGCACAGCTGGATAATCCCACCCTGACTGTACGCCAATGGTACGGACACAATCCAGTACGTATTGTTTTAGACAGGAACCAATCGCTATCTCCTGAACTTCATTTATTCGATGGTAACGTACCTACGCTTGTATTCACAGAAAAAGCACATGCATCGTACCCCAATCTGGATTTTATCCCGATAAACTACCGGCAAGACATACTGCCCCAAATTATGGTAGTCCTTTATGAACGTGGTCTGCAATCCCTTCTCGTGGAAGGTGGCAGCACATTGTTACAATCATTTATCGATGCCGACTTATGGGATGAGATTTTCATTGAGAAATGTCCTCAAACATTACATTCCGGTGTTAAATCACCTGAAATGAACAATAAAATACCTTATGACACCGAGTTATCTTTCGACCGGGCTTTTCGACATTACACAACTGCAAAATTAGGCTAACAGCCTAATTTCACAGCCTTTTAATCGAGAAAAACGGGCATATTATCTATAATTTTATATAAAACTTCCTCTTAAAGCTGTTTATAGAAAAAAATGTTCCTATTTTTGCAACTTGTAAATAAACACTAACTTTCAAATGAGAATAAAGTTTTTATCTGTAATCGTAAGTTTCCTGTTTGTATCGCTTGCAATAAGCTCATGCCTTGACTCTGACGATTCTTCATACGAATTAAGCTCTGATGCAACCGTACATGCTTTTGGTCTTGACACCATATATGGCAAACATTACACATTCACGATAGATCAGCTTAGAAGAGTGATTTATAACCGCGATTCTTTACCCATAGGAGCTGACACTATCATCAATCACATACTGATTGATACGTTTACCGTCAGCGGATGGGTCACAGCCGGTATCAACGATACTATCTTTGATTATACAAAAGACTCTGTAGACTTCGCTCCTATCGTAAACAAACAAGAAGGAATGAAGTTCAAGGTACATGCACCGGACGGTACATACCGTGAATATACAGTTCAAATCAACCGACATAATCAAGACCCTGATTCATTGGTATGGAAAGAAATGGAGGTATATTCTGAAAACAAGATTACGGGTAAACAAAGAGCCGTTATCCTGAATAATGACTTATGGGTATATACTAACACTAACCAAGCATATAAAACCTCCACCGAAGCAGGCAGATACGGATGGCAACCCGTAAACCTTATCGATTATCCATCGGATGCCGATCCGGAGTCTGTGGTTAATTTCAAGAAAAAGGTAAACAGCCTGACAAATGAGGTCAGTCAAATTCTTTATATAGTTACTGAAGGCAAGAAAGTATATCAGTCTATCGACGGAGAAACATGGGCAGAAGTAACAGCTTTAGGAAATAATATCGAAGCATTAATCGCCAGTCTTACGGGCACACTCACCGGTATAACGTCGGAGGGATATTTCTGTACCAGCAACGACGGTGAGACCTGGAACAGAAATGATAAAGACGAGATTATATTGACTGAGGTACCTCAAGATTTCCCAAGAAAGAATATATACGCCGCACAATTTAGTACATCCAATAGCATGCCGCAAGTCATGGTAGTAGGAACCCCAAGCGCAAGTGCCAAGTTAACGATTCCATGGTTCCATATGGAAGGGGATGGTTGGGCAGACATGTCATCAACATCTTACGATGCCTATTGTCCGGTAATGCCTAATCCTGCAGGTATGTATTATGGCGGTAAGTTCTATATTTTTGGTAGTAAAGAAGTTAATAAGCTTGATGCTATTTATTCTTCTATTACCGGTATCGCCTGGTATAAGACAGAAAAGAAATTTTTATTACCGGAAGATTTCGAAAAGATAACGTCCCCCTATTCTATAACTATAGACAACCAAAATTATATTTGGGTAATATTTGGCGGTGATTTAAAGGCGAATGCTGTTTGGCGTGGCCGTCTCAATAGATTAGGCTTCGATATACAATAAATTATTTTATTACTTCATATATATAATAATGTGGAAGTAACAAATAACACTCATACAGAAGTGTAAGTATAAAAAGATGTTAGATACAGAACAAATCGATTTAAGCCGGATTCCCCAACATGTGGCGATTATCATGGATGGCAACGGACGATGGGCAAAGCAACGTGGACACGAACGCAGCTATGGACATCAAGCCGGTGCTGAAACTGTGCATATCATTGCTGAAGAAGCAGCCAAATTGGGAATTAAATATCTGACTTTATATACGTTCTCTACCGAGAATTGGAATCGCCCATCCGAAGAAGTAGCAGCATTGATGGCGCTTCTTTTCGATTCCATTGAAGAAGAAACGTTTATGAAGAACAATATCAGTTTCCGGATAATCGGCGACATAGACAAATTGCCGGCCAATGTACAAAAAAGGTTACAAACTTGCATAGAGCATACATCCGTAAACACGGGGATGTGTCTGATACTGGCACTTAGTTACTCCTCTCGTTGGGAAATAACAGAAGCAGTACGGCAAATTGCAACATTGGTGCAGAAAGGAGAGCTGAAACCGGAACAGATTGACAGCAAACTGGTTTCACAACATCTTACTACAAATTTCATGCCCGACCCGGACTTATTGATCCGTACCGGCGGGGAAATTCGCCTAAGTAATTATCTGCTTTGGCAATGTGCCTATTCAGAGCTATATTTCTGCGACACCTATTGGCCGGACTTCCACGAAGAAGAACTCCGGAAAGCCATTTGTGATTATCAGAAACGTGAGCGTAGATTCGGCAAAACCAGTGAACAAATCAGTTAAATTCTAAACATATTAATCATAAACATAAATGCATTATCGTATTTTCTCCATACTCGTAACATTTATCTGCCTCTTCTGCTGTGCACTGCCCAGCATGGCACAAAACACAAGCAATACTGATGAATCCGAAAAACCGGTTATTCTCTATTCAGGAACGCCTAAGAAGTATGAAATCGCAGATATAAAGGTCGACGGAGCCAAGAACTATGAAGATTATGTGATTATCGGACTATCCGGACTGTCCAAAGGACAGACTATCACAGTACCGGGTGATGAAATTACTCAGGCTTGTAAACGTTATTGGCGTCATGGTTTGTTCTCTGACGTTCAAATCACGGCTGACAAGATTGAAGGAGATAAAATCTGGTTGACTATTCATCTGACTATGCGTCCTCGCGTTTCCGACATCCGTTATCACGGTGTGAAAAAGTCCGAACGTGAAGATTTGGAAGCCAGAGTAGGTTTGATAAAAGGCAACCAAATCACCCCTAACTTGATTGACCGTGCCAAAACCTTAATCAAACGTTATTTCGACGATAAAGGTTTCAAGAACGCAGACATTATCATTACCCAGAAAGATGATCCCAACAACGATAATCAGGTTCTTGTAGACATTGATATCGACAAAAAGGAGAAAGTAAAAGTACATAAAATTACGATTGAAGGTAACGAAGCCATCACTACCAAGAAGCTGAAACGTGTAATGAAGAAGACGAACGAAAAGGGTAAGTTACTCAATTTATTCCGTACCAAGAAGTTCGTAGAGGAAAACTATGATGCCGACAAGCAACTGATTATTGACAAATATAACGAATTGGGTTATCGTGATGCTTTGATTGTGGAAGACAGTATCAAGTCTTACGATGACCGCACGATAGATATCTACATGAAAATTGATGAAGGACAGAAATATTACCTCCGTAACGTAACGTGGGTAGGTAACACTCTCTATCCTTCCGAACAGTTGAACTTCCTGCTACGCATGAAGAAAGGGGACGTTTACAACCAGAAATTATTGGAAGAACGTACTTCTACAGATGAAGATGCTATCGGTAACCTTTATTACAACAACGGTTATCTGTTCTACTCACTCGAACCGGTAGAAGTAAATATCGTGGGTGACTCCATCGACTTGGAAATGCGTATCTACGAAGGTCGCCAGGCCACCATCAACAAAATCAGTATCAATGGTAACGACCGTTTATATGAAAATGTGGTTCGTCGTGAACTCCGTACTCGTCCTGGACAGCTGTTCAGCCGTGAAGACTTGATGCGTTCTATGCGTGAAATACAGCAAATGGGACACTTCGACCCTGAACAAATCAAACCGGACATCCAGCCGAAACCGGAAGATGGTACAGTTGATATAGGCTACGATCTTGTATCCAAGGCCAATGACCAGGTGGAATTCTCTGCCGGTTGGGGACAGACAGGTATTATTGGTAAATTGAGTTTGAAGTTTACCAACTTCTCTGTAGCCAACCTATTGCACCCCGGTGAGAACTACCGTGGTATCCTACCGCAGGGCGACGGTCAGACATTGACTATTAGCGGGCAGACCAACGCCAAATACTATCAGTCGTACAGCGTTTCATTCTATGATCCGTGGTTTGGCGGCAAGCGTCCGAATGCCTTCTCCGTATCGGCGTTCTATTCACGCCAGACAGATATCAGTAGTCGTTATTACAATTCCGCCTATATGAACAACTACTATAATAGTTATTATAGCGGCATGTATGGTTACGGGATGTACAATTATGGCAACTACAACAGCTATGAAAACTATTACGACCCCGATAAGTCTATCCAGATGTGGGGATTGGCTGTAATGTTCGGTAAGCGTTTGAAGTGGCCGGATGATTACTTCCAATTCACTGCCGAATTGTCTTATCAACGTTACATCCTAAGCGATTGGCAATACTTCCCTGTAACCAACGGTAAATGCAATAACCTGAGTCTGAATTTAACCTTATCCCGTAGCTCTATCGGTAACCCGATCTACCCGACTTCCGGTTCCGAATTCTCACTTTCTGTACAGTTGACACCTCCTTACTCATTGTTTGACGGTACAGACTACAGCAAGTACAGTACCAGTAACCAGGACGATATGAACAAGATGCACAAATGGATTGAATATCACAAGTGGAAATTCAAATCCAAAGTATATATCCCGTTGATGGATCCGGTGTCTACCAAACGTACTCCAGTAATAATGGGACGTGTAGAATTCGGTTTGCTGGGACACTACAACAAATATAAGAAGTCTCCGTTCGAGACCTTCGACGTAGGTGGTGACGGTATGACCGGTTATTCCAGCTACGCAACAGAAAGTGTTGCTCTTCGTGGTTATGAAAACAGCTCTTTGACCCCGTACGGATATGAAGGCTATGCTTATACCCGTCTCGGATTAGAATTAAGATATCCGCTTATGCTGGAAACAAGTACCAGTATTTATGCGTTAGGTTTTGTTGAAGCCGGTAACGCTTGGCAAGATGTAAACAAGTTCAACCCATTCGACTTGAAACGTTCTGCCGGTGTCGGTGTCCGTATCTTCCTCCCTATGATCGGTATGATGGGTATTGACTGGGCTTACGGTTTCGACAAAGTATTTGGTTCTAAGCAATATGGTGGAAGCCAGTTCCACTTCATCTTAGGACAAGAATTCTAATTTGTTTAACTAAAACCAGACGTTATGAGAAAGAGTATTTTATTTATGTTTCTGTTGTTTGCCGTAGGTATGACAGCTAATGCGCAGAAGTTTGCCCTGATTGACATGGAATATATCTTGAAAAACATTCCTGCCTACCAAACTGCCAACAACCAATTGAGCCAAGCTACCAAACAATGGCAAGCTGAAGTAGAAAAGTCTGTGCAAGAAGCAAAGACAATGTATGAAAATTATCAGTCGACTGCCAAAACTCTTTCCGAAGCACAAAAGTCAAAGAAAGAGGAAGAAATCATTGCCAAAGAGAAATCTACCGCCGAATTGAAGCGTAAATACTTCGGCCCGGAAGGTGAATTATACAAGAAACGTGAAGCTTTGATGCAACCCATTCAAGATGACATATACGAAACAGTAAAAGAAATTGCCACCCAAAAAGGATATGCTGCGGTCATAGATCGTGCATCTGCCACAAGCATTATTTTTGCTTCTCCAAGTATCGACATCAGCAATGAAGTGCTTTCTAAATTAGGATATTCAAATTAATTTCATACATTTGCCACGTAACTAATAACTCATTCAAATAAATAATAAACATTATGCTAAAAAAAATCGCACTATTCGTAGTTTTGTTCGTACTCCCGTTGGGAGTAATGGCGCAAAATAAATTTGGCCACATGAATTCTCAGGAAGTTATCGTTACTATGCCTGAATATACCAAAGCTCAAGCTGACTTGGAAGCTATGTCTCAAAAGTATCAGCAGGAGATGCAACGCACTCAAGAAGAATTCAATAAGAAGTACCAGGAATTTCTGGCAGAAGCAGACTCTCTGCCCAAAAACATAGCAGAAAGACGCCAGAAAGAATTGCAAGATATGGCACAACGCCAGGAACAATTCCAGCAAGAAGCTTACCAAAGCATGCAAAAAGCGCAGCAAGATGCAATGGCTCCTATTTATAAGAAATTAGATGAAGCCATTCAAGCTGTAGGTAAGGCTGAAGGTGTTATTTATATTTTCGATCTGGCACGTACTCCGATACCTTTCGTAGGTACACAAAGTGTAGACGTGACAGCTAAAGTAAAGACACAGTTGGGTATCAAGTAATCAGTCCCCGATAGATAAAAAAATAGAAAGGCGCAGGCAGATTTGCCTGCGCCTTTCTATTTTTATTATTCCAAATTACACTATCTTTGCAAGGATACTTAATGGTTGAAAAGTATGAAACAAGAATTACCCTCTATCCCCGGCCCCATCGGCGTATTCGACTCCGGATACGGCGGGCTTACCATCCTGAGTAAGATACGGGAGGCATTGCCCGAATATGACTATATGTATTTGGGAGACAACGCCCGTACCCCTTACGGAACACGTTCGTTCGAGATTGTCTACGAGTTTACGTTGGAAGCGGTCACCAAACTGTTTGAGATGGGTTGCCATCTCGTCATTCTTGCCTGCAACACGGCATCCGCCAAAGCCCTGCGTAGTATACAAATAAACGACCTGCCGCATCTGGATCCTGCTCGTCGTGTACTGGGTGTTATACGCCCCACGGTAGAGAGTATTGACGGCATCACCCGCAGCCGCCACGTAGGTGTGCTTGCCACGGCAGGTACCATCAAATCAGAGTCCTATCCTTTGGAAGTACACAAACTCTTTCCCGATATCCGTGTAACCGGGGAAGCCTGTCCGCTATGGGTACCACTCGTAGAGAACAACGAAGTGCAAGGAGACGGAACGGACTACTTTATCCGTAAATACATCGATGAGCTTCTCGCCAAAGATAAAGAGATAGACACCGTCATCCTCGGTTGTACACACTACCCCCTTCTATTGCCCAAAATAAAGAAGTATATGCCAGTTCACATCACTACCGTAACTCAGGGTGAATTAGTGGCAGAAAGTCTGAAAGACTATTTCCACCGTCATCCCGAAATAGACACCCAATGTACTAAAGGTGGGACTTGCATCTACTATACCACAGAAGCAGAAGAAAAATTCATAGAATCTGCCTCTACATTCCTCAACGAAGAAGTGACGGTACAACGGATTTCATTGGAAGCGTAATTCTTGCGTTCCATAATCAATAAATAGTACAAGTCCGATAAAGAAATTGTATTTAATACTCTTTTGAGACTATGTCCGTTCCCGCCAAGAGAAACGCGCGTTCCCAGTAAGTGGAAACAATTCTCTTCCAACATCCATCATGTGAACATATAGGAGATATGGACGTTTACTATAAGGATAAGGGCCAGTCATCAAACTATCCAAATTCTGTAAGAATAAAATAGCGAATTCAAAACAAAGTGTTATATTTGTGATACAAAAACCTCTAAATTCATACTATCATGAAAGAAGAAGATAAAAGCAGGCTCGTTGAAGTATTCAAAGGTTCACCGTGGAAAGCCGAACTCGTAAAGACAATGCTCGGAAGTAACAACATTGATGCCATGATGAAAGATAGCATGGTAGTAAATGTTGTATTGCCAGAAACTGCCATAGACATAGCTGTCCTTGTCAGGGAAGAAGATTACGAAGCTGCCATGGAGGTGGTTCGTGAATACGAAAAGAACGAAAACGGAGATTAAAACCGCCCGATAAGGACATTACACAAATATGGAACAACAACTGACGAGAATTGCTGTCAAGGTAGGCAGCAATGTATTGACACGCCGTGATGGTACATTGGACGTTACACGCATGTCCGCACTTGTAGACCAAATAGCCGAACTACACAAAACAGGCGTGGAAATTATACTCGTTTCCTCCGGAGCTGTCGCCTCGGGACGCAGTGAAGTGCATCCCGCCAAAAAGCTGGACAGTGTGGACCAACGACAGCTTTTTTCTGCCGTGGGACAAGCCAAACTTATCAACCGCTATTACGAACTATTCCGTGAACATGGCATAGCCGTGGGGCAAGTACTCACCATGAAAGAGAGCTTCGGTACCCGCAGGCACTATCTCAACCAAAAGAATTGCATGACCGTGATGCTGGAAAACGGCGTCATCCCCATCGTGAATGAAAACGACACCATTTCAGTCAGCGAACTGATGTTTACCGACAATGATGAGCTTTCCGGTTTGATAGCTTCCATGATGGATGCCCAGATATTGATTATTCTTAGCAACATCGACGGTATATACAATGGCTCGCCTGCCGACCCGTCTTCAGAGGTGATCCGGGAGATAGGACAAGGTAAAGACCTTTCCTCGTATATCCAGACCAGCAAATCCAGTTTCGGTCGCGGTGGCATGTTGACAAAAACGAATATCGCCCGCAAAGTGGCTGATGAGGGTATCACTGTCATCATTGCTAACGGAAAGCGTGATAATATCCTTATAGATGTCCTCGAGAACGAGAAATTAAAAATAAAGAATGAAGCATTGAATTACACACGTTTCATCCCCTCACCCGAACCTGTATCCAGCGTGAAAAAGTGGATTGCACACAGCAGCGGATTTGCCAAGGGGGAGCTACACATCAACGAGTGCGCTTCACAAGTTCTCGCATCCGACAAAGCGGTCAGTATTCTTCCTATAGGCATTGTTGAAGTGAAAGGGGAATTTGAGAAAGACGATATCGTACGTATCATCGACTTTAAAGGTAACCCGATAGGTGTGGGAAAAGCCAACTGTGACTCTTTCCAAGCACGCGAAGCAATGGGTAAGCATGGCAAGAAACCGGTAGTGCACTACGATTATCTTTATATAGAATAAGTTCAATACCCTCATTTCAGTATCAGACATTTCAAAGAAATGGAGTGATTATTATCGATTTAATCATTACATTTGCGAAATAATCTATTTATAAACCACAAAGAGATGGACTTAAACAGTACATTTGTCGCCGCACAAGAAGCAAGCCGTAAACTACTGGCACTGAGCGACAAAGAAATAAACCGGATATTATTGGCTGTTGCAGATGCCGCCGAGAAAAAGGTGGACTTTATCCTTGCCGAAAACCGGAAAGATCTGGAACGAATGGATCCGGCCAATCCGAAATATGACCGTCTGAAGTTGACCGGAGCACGCTTACAAGGTATTGCAGCAGATACACGCAATGTAGCCACTCTACCCTCGCCGCTGGGACGTATCCTGAAAGAGAACCGACTTCCCAACGGACTAAAGATAAAAAGGATAAGCGTACCTTTCGGTGTTATCGGTATCATTTATGAGGCACGTCCCAACGTCAGTTTCGATGTATTCTCCCTCTGTTTGAAAAGCGGCAATGCCTGCATCTTGAAAGGTGGAAGTGATGCCGACTGTTCTAATCGCGCCATCGTCAGCGTGATACACGAAGTACTCGAAAGTTTCGATATAGACCCACACATCGTCGAGCTGCTTCCAACCGACCGTGAAGCGACTGCGGAACTGCTACATGCCAATGGATATGTAGACCTGATCATTCCGCGTGGCAGCAGTAACCTTATTAATTTTGTACGTCAGAATGCCACCATTCCCGTTATAGAAACCGGAGCAGGCGTTTGCCATACTTATTTCGACCGTTATGGAGATGCCGCAAAAGGGGCAGCTATCATTAACAACGCAAAGACACGCCGTGTCAGTGTATGCAATGCGCTGGACTGCCTGCTGGTTGATGCAGAACGGATTGAAGAACTTCCGGAACTTTGCAAATTGCTGATCGGCCACAACGTTATACTGTATGCCGATGCTTCTGCATATAAAACATTAAAGGAGGGGAAATATCCTGAACATTTACTGAGACCGGCTGATGGAGAAGACTTCGGCCGTGAATTTCTGGACTATAAGATGGCTATAAAAGTAGTAAACGACATTCAAGAAGCCATAATACATATACAGAAATACGGTTCCAAACACAGCGAATGTATTGTGACCGAGAATAAAGAACATTCTACCCTATTCTGCCGGGAAGTGGATGCGGCATGTGTATATGTCAATGCCCCAACTTCCTTTACGGACGGCGCTCAATTTGGATTGGGCGCTGAGATTGGCATCAGCACACAAAAGCTGCATGCGCGCGGCCCGATGGCGCTGGAAGAAATTACGACGTATAAGTGGATTATTGAAGGCGAAGGACAGATAAGAGAAAATTAAAATAAGAAAGAATTGAGAATGGATTATTGATAATTTAATGAAGTAATCCCAATCGTAAATCGTTAAATCGTAAATATAAAAGGTATGAAGAAATTTACATGTGTGCAGGATATAGGTAACCTGAAAGCTGCACTGGATGAAGCATTCGAAATAAAGAAAAACCGTTTCAAATATGTGGAACTGGGACGTAACAAAACGTTGATGATGATATTCTTTAACTCCAGTCTGCGTACCCGCCTCAGCACACAGAAAGCCGCCCTCAATTTGGGCATGAATGTAATAGTACTCGACATCAACCAGGGTGCCTGGAAACTGGAAACAGAACGTGGTGTCATCATGGACGGTGACAAACCGGAACATTTGCTGGAAGCTATTCCGGTGATGGGGTGCTATTGCGACGTAATAGGTGTCCGTTCATTTGCACGCTTCGAAAATAAAGAATATGATTATAATGAAGTAATTCTAAATCAGTTCATCCAATATTCCGGCCGTCCGGTATTCTCTATGGAGGCTGCTACACGCCATCCGTTGCAAAGTTTTGCAGACCTCATTACCATTGAGGAATACAAGAAGACTGCCCGCCCGAAAGTCGTTATGAGTTGGGCCCCGCATCCGCGTCCATTGCCACAGGCTGTTCCGAATTCGTTTGCCGAGTGGATGAATGCTGCAGATTATGATTTCGTGATTACACATCCTGAGGGTTATGAACTCGATCCGAAGTTCGTAGGGAATGCCCGTGTAGAATACAACCAGATGAAGGCATTTGAGGGTGCCGACTTTATTTACGCCAAGAACTGGGCGGCTTATACGGGAGACAACTATGGTCAGATTTTGAGCAAAGACCGTGAGTGGACAGTAGGCGAACGCCAGATGGCCGTGACCAACAATGCCTACTTTATGCATTGCCTGCCGGTACGCCGCAATATGATTGTGACGGACGATGTGATAGAAAGTCCTCAATCAATCGTCATACCGGAAGCAGCGAATAGGGAGATCTCGGCAACGGTGGTACTGAAACGTCTGATTGAAGGAATATAGAAAACCAATTCAAAAAACATTCTCAAATTAAGATAGATTTATTTATCATATCTCAGAAATCAAAACGAAACGGTAGATCTATCTTAATTTGAGTATCCTACTTATATATATGAAAAACATTCTACTAACAGCAGCAATCTGTCTGCTATCCATTTACAGAGTACAAGCACAACCCAATCCCCAAGTGATACGTACAGAGCCTCAGACTTCGGACTTATTTAATGTATTGGAGGCAATGGATGTCTATATATATCACTTTGACCTGAAAGAATTCTTAAATGAAAAATATAAATTTACCGCCTATATCGATGAATACAGTCCAAACAAAGAACCCAAACGTATTTACAACAACAATCTAGGAAACAATATAAAATCGCTTTCTGAAATTCCTGAAGAACATCAAAAAGAATTCAGAAAAATCAAACAAATCCCTGAAGGAAAAAACGAATGGGAAAATATAAAAGAAATATCCATCTATCTTAGAAAACAGAACGATTCGGTAGCAGCTTTCACAATAAATATTCCGGAAGTACTGATTGCCAATAAAAGAGTTCCACTCCAACAGCTTAAGACAGGAAATTTCAGCACTTACTTTTATCGTCCTCGCCCCTTCAAATTCAATGCGACAGAAATAAAAGAAAGCTTAGAAATACCCCTTGTACTATATGCCTCGGCTTGGGTAGATGAAAAATACAAAATCATCCGTTTCTGCGGAGAGAAAGAAATTGATCCGGAAATGAATGCAAAAATTCTGAAACATGTTCCGCATTACTATATAATAGGGATAAAAGCAGAGAAATAAGGACGTAAACAATTTCTCGCTTTCTTTACCGACTTCTCCGTAACCCGATACAGGTCCGGGCACTGTATGCCCCGGACACTGCGAATAGGGAAATCTCGGCAACGATAGTACTGAAACAATTTATAAAACAAGTGAGTGCCGCTATAAAAGCCGACCCACTTGTTTTTTTATATCCAGATACCTTTTCATTGCTTCCAGATAATAATAATCGGCATAGTTAATAGGGGTGTCAACTTCCGAATTGTGGGGTAAGGAACCTGTAGAATGCATCAGAATAAATCCCCAGTTCTCCCCCTTCTTCGCCAGATAACCGGGAGCGGACAAGTTTCTCAGAAGGGTTTCGGCATAGTTGAAGTATTTCTGTCCGTCAGGAACGAATGTGCTGAGTTCCATAAAGGCAGAAGCCGTAATACAAGCCGCAGAAGCATCACGGGGTGTATCAACCTTTGCGGGCGCATCATAGTCCCAGTAAGGAATGCTGTCATTGGTTTGTACACGCGCCATTATCATGTCCGCCACACGGATAGCTTGGTTCAAAAATACAGTATCTTTTGTTTCACGATAACAAGAAGCATAACCATAAACAGCCCATCCCTGTCCACGTGACCAGGCCGAGTTATCATTCTTTCCCTGATGGGTTTCCCGTTTTTCTACTGTTCCGTCATCATTATAGCTAACCACATGATAACAAGTATAATCAGGACGGAAATGGTGCTGCATGGTAGTCTTGGCATGTGCCACCGCAACATCATAATATTTGTTATTACCTGTCATCTCACTGGCATTGAACAGTATCTCCAGGTTCATCATATTATCAATAATAACAGGATAGTTCCAAGTTCCAAAATCCCAAGAGCGAATACAACCGATATTCGGATCAAAACGTTTGCATAAAGCATCGGCAGTTTCAACAATAACAGAAGAAATCGTATCATTATGAGCCAGCCGCAAAGCATTGCCATAACTGCAATTAATCATAAATCCCAAATCGTGCGTACCTTCCAGCACACGAATAGGATAGAGCATATTGGTGTATCGGACAGCCTGTTTTTTTAATTCTTCGTTACCGGTCAATTCATACACATACCAAAGGCTACCGGGGAAAAAGCCCGAAGTCCAATCGCTTATCGGACATTCACGTCTCTGTCCCTGCAAATCTCTTACAGAATAAACTTCCAAAGGATCATCCGACTTCACCACCATATGGCCTAACTGTTCAACCAGAAACCCGTCATCATGGTATGTCCATGAAGAACGCGGCAGCAGATTTGTGTCTGTCAATTCCTGAGCAACACTCTCCAACTGGTATGCCGAAACATCCAGTGCATGAGTAATCCAATCTGTTTTCTTTGCTTCCTGACAAGCCGCCAAGCTTAACACAGCCGTAGTTGCCAGCAATACTCTTTTAATCTTTTTCATTATCACTTCACATTAAATTAATACCTTTTTCGGATAGAACAAAAATAGTGAAATAGAGAAAATAAGGGTTTCAGAAGCTCTTACCAAAGCGTCATGTTCATTTATTGCAATGTTACTTTTATACAATTTTATTGTGAATTCGTTCATATACCTTTCTCACATTGTCATAGAGGGCATTACAAAGTATTCATTCATTATTTTCCATTAAACAACTTTAGTTATTACAGAATAAGTTATTAATTTTGTTTCCTATTATTGAGTATTCCTCACAACAAACCTTTATACTATATGCGACACGAAAAGCACATTTTATGTTCCCCGATCATCTGGTTTCTCATAACTATATTTATATATAGTTTAAAACTGTCTGCGGACAACAAACCAACTCTTTTTAAAACTTTATCTGTAGATGAAGGGTTATCACAAAATACGATTTGGTGTATCATGCAAGATAAAAGCGGTAAAATGTGGATAGGTACCGGAGACGGATTAAACCGATATGATGGTTACTCATTCACAACCTACTATCATACCCCGGATGATAGTTTATCCATCGCAAACAATCATATCCGCTCTTTATGCACAGACGCCGAGGGAAACATATGGATAGGAACTTTGGTAGGTCTGTCGCGTTATAATGTCAGAACCAACAATTTCACCAACTATTCACTACGCGACACTCCCATACAGGTATTTGCTATTATAGACATGCCTCAAAAAGATATCTTGTTTTTAGCAACCGATAACGGGCTCATCACTTTTGATAAAAGCAATAAAAAGATAGTCATAAATCCTTCGCTTGGTCATTTAGCAATCAGCTCCATGTGCAAAGTGGACAATGAATTATATTTAGGAACTTCACAAGGAGTATTTGTCTATTCCATAGATAATCAAAACGTACGGCAAATACTCCCCGAATTAAAAGATATAGCAATAGCCAGTATTATCTATGACAGCCAGTCACGGCATCTCTGGATCGGTTCTCTTAAGAAAGGAATTTATCATGTTGACAACCAGTTACAGATTATCAGGAATTACCGGTTGGATGAACAATTTTTATGCACCCCCGCAAATACGATACGAGTACTCAAACAGTATACAGATGGAAAGATATGGATTGGCAGTACGGAAGCTCTATTTATTTTTGACCCTACCTTAGAAACGTTCGAAAGATATCAGGCCGTTTATGGCAAAAAATATTCTCTCAGCAATAACTCTGTGCGTTCTCTTTTCATAGATAATCAAAAAGGAGTATGGGTAGGTACATTCTATGGTGGACTCAACTATTATCATCCCCTTGCTCCGGCATTTAATACCCTCAAGCGTTCCACGGTATCAAAGTCTTTGAATGACCACATTATCAGTTGTATCGTAGAGGAGCCCAGCACAGGAAATTTATGGATCGGCACCAACGATGGCGGAATTAATTATTATAATCGTAAAGACAAGACATTTAAATCTTATCAATCCTCAGAAAAAGGATTAAGATCAAACAATATCAAAGCCATACTTCCCGAAGAAACAGGGAATATATATGTAGGAACACATTCCGGGGGACTAAGCTACATCCATGTAAAGACCGGACAAGTAGAAAACTTTAAAATTCCACACATGGAAGCGGAGGATAACAGTTGCTACGTCTTATTGGACAATCAGGATCATATCTGGGTAGGTGCAATGACCGGATTAATACTTTTTGACAAAAGTACCAAACAGTTCCGGCAGCACCCTTTGACCAAGGAAAACCCGGGACTATCCGGTGTATTGATAAACAACCTGTTCCGCGATTCGCGTAACAGAGTATGGATAGCTACAGAAAAAGGGCTATTCCTCTACAGCGACAAACAAAAAGTAACACCGATAACCGACCAATTATCCAATGACCTTTCATCTTATATCATCGCCTATTGTGTAGAGGAAGACATCCATAAAAATATATGGGTAGCTTCTACCAACGGGTTATACCAGTATTCCTCCGAAGGTATATTCCAACGGCGATACACCATTGAAGACGGACTTCCTAACAATTGTATATACGGGCTTCTGGAAGATAACATGAATCGCTTGTGGCTCAGTACCAATAAAGGGCTCTCTTGCTTTGACATACAAACCGGCAAATTTCATAACTATAAACAGGAAGATGGTTTGAGCCATAACGAATTTAATCAATACGGTTATTGCAAAGGGAGTAATAACATTCTCTACTTCGGTGGTTTAGATGGTATTACCTATTTCGAACCTTTCCGTTTTACAGAAAATCCTTTTGCTCCCCAACCTGAGATTACAGGTATTTCTATTCTCAACCAACCGGTCACCTATACATCGGATAAGACTTCCCAAGTAAGCAGAGATGCGAAAGGTAATCTCAAAAGCATCAGTTTTCCATTTAGCCTGCGCCAATTCAATATTCAATATACGGTTTCAAACTACCTCAGTGGTAAACGGAATGAATTTGCTTACCAGTTGGAAGGTTTCGACAAGGGATGGAATTATACCTCCGATCGAAACGTGAGTTATTCTAATCTTTCCCCCGGAAAATACATCTTTAAGGTAAAGGCTTGTAATAATAACGGGAAATGGTGTGATACCCCAACAGAATTCTTGGTACACATCACACCCATGTGGTATCAAACCTGGATAGCCAAGACTGTTTTCACATTATGTTTCTTAGGGTTAGCAGCCTTTATTGTTTACTTTTTCATAGCTCGTGCCAAGATGAGGATGAGAATGCAGATGGAACATTACGAATACTGCAAGAATGAAGAAATAAACCAAGAGAAAGTGAAATTCTATATGAATATGTCTCATGAGCTACGTACCCCATTAAGCCTGATTATCACTCCACTGGAAGAGCTGATTGAACAGGATTGTTTTTTAAGTTCAAAGACACAATCGAAATTAAAATTCATTTATCAGAACAGCCACCGGTTACTCCATATTATCAATCAGTTATTAGACTTCCGTAAAGCGGAAGCCGGCGCATTGCCTCTTCAAGTGGAACTTTGTGACATAGAAGATTGGTGTATGAAGATATTCTCCATGTTTAAAGGTAAAGCACTGAAAAGAAAAATAGATTACCAATTCAGTTCGACTCTTAATCATAAGCTTCTGCCCGCCGATAAAGGTTATATTGAAACCATTCTGATCAATCTGTTGTCCAATGCTTTTAAATTCACTCCCGATAATGGGCAAATAACAGTTGCCCTCCGTGAAGAAAAAAATAATTATGTAATAAGTGTCAGAGATAACGGTAAAGGAATATCTCAAGAGAAACTTGGAAAAATCTTTGAGCGCTTCTATCAGACAGATGAGCACCATCAAGGAACAGGTATCGGATTATCTCTTGTGAAATGCCTTGTAGACAAACATCGCGGTAAAATTGAAGTAGAAAGCAAAGTAAACCAGTTCACTGAATTCAACCTCTCTCTACCTAATGATATCCATTCGTTCTCTAAACCCGAATTGATAAGCCAAACGACATACGATGAGAACAGGTTACTGCAACAGATGAAAGAACTTGAACCGGAATTTGATGCGGAGACACCGGAAGAAGAAAAGAATGAGAATAGTAAAGCAGAAACGGATATAAATGATAAAGAAGAGAAACCGGTTATCCTATTGGTAGACGATAATCAAGAAATGCTGAAATATCTCAAGAATGCCCTTATCAACCAGTATCAAGTAATCATTGCCAATAACGGTAAGATAGCAATAGAGATTATGAAAAACCAAGAAGTCGATATTGTGCTTTCCGATGTAATGATGCCGGAAATTAATGGTTTGAAATTATGCGAAATGATTAAGCGTAACTTGCAGACCTGCCATATCCCGGTCATTCTCTTATCTGCCAAGAGCAGCCTCGACGATCAGACATCCGGTATCGAACTTGGTGCAGACGACTATATAGGAAAGCCTTTCTCAATGACATTGCTGAAAGGGAAAATCAACAATATCCTAAAATCAAAAGAACGGATTATCCACTTCTATCAAAACAATGTCAATGTAGATACAGCCGAAGTCACTTCCAATTCCGCCGACAATGAGTTCGTCAGGAGAACTATACAAATCATCGAAGAGAATATCAGCAACGACAACTTCTCTACCGATGATTTAGCTAATCAGCTATGCATGAGCCGCTCTAATCTTTATATCAAGATGAACTCCATTGCAGGAGAGCCACCGGCAAACTTTATCCGCCGTATCCGCTTCAACAAGGTATGCAAACTACTTCTTGAGGAGAAATATTCTATTGCTGAGATTAGTTACATGACTGGCTTTAGTTCGCCCTCCTATCTCAGCAATAGCTTTAAAAAGTTCATGGGGATGCTACCCTCAGAGTACATAAAAGAGCATCGGAATAATGGATAGATCATTTCTCGGTTTCTTTTTCAGCCGCTTTCCATCCATTAAATCCGGAACCAAGGTCATAGACTGTATAACCTCTCTTGCTCAGGATATCAGCCGCCTTCTTGCTACGCTTACCACTCCGGCAGTAAAGAGCGACAGGCTTATCCTTCTGAAGCGTTGAGTCGGCTACGGCTGCAAACTGCTCATCCAGCACATTAATGTTGATGCTGCCGGGAATGTGCTCTTCAGAATATTCGGCAACGGTACGCACATCCAGACGCTGCACTTCAGGATTGGCTATCAATCCTGCAAACTCATCAACCGTAACAGTCTTGAAGTCGCCTCCTCTTTGCTGACAAGAGAAAAAGGTTGAGAAGAAAAGGCAAATGCCTGCAAGAATTATTTTCATCAGATTACACTTTTAGTTTTTAGGTATATAATCGAATTGATACGTTTTTGTTTCACCCGAATAGATCTTTATATCCATAGTAACCGTTACCTTCCTTACCCACTCTTCGGCATATTGCCACAATGGGACGGAAACATAAGCACGTTTGGTATAGGCAAGAACATCATCTGTGGCATCATGATAAAGTGTCAGATGTACGGTAACCAGACCGGTCGACTCCTCTTTTACCACTTCATCTTCTACAAAATGAAGCAGATGCTTACCATCTTGCGCCTTGATACCCAATAAAAGATTCAGATAATCAATCCCCATCCAAATACTCTGTAACTCTACCGGGTCGGTCTTTATGCCATTCTCAAACTTCTCAGCAGGAAGCGGAAAAGGAGAAATCGTTCCCAGAACAGCATATAGCTTTACTCCGGCAACTCCCTCTACAGTTTTTACCGGTTCATAGTTACTAACTATGCGCACAAAAGAGTTGGGATCGATAGTTAACTTCGACGCATTCTCCAACACCGGATATTGTTCTCCTTCATCAGTTAGGACAGATTTCAAACTACCATCTTCACCGGAGAAGGCAGTCATGAACTCCAATTTCACAGAAGGATAGTGGTAATCGTCATCTCCACAAGACGTCAGCAAGGAAACCAGCAAAGTAAAAAGTAACCAATAATACTTACCTCTTATCATATTCTCTTTTTAAATTGTCATTCAATTTTATTCCATCACAGATTTGTTCGTTACCATCAGATAGTTCTTCAGAGGATTGGCATACATCGACAGTAACTTTTCGCGCAAGAAAGGGACATCCTTACCGGGGATATCAATACGCTCCAGCTGTTGGTTGAGATAAGCGATAAACCGTTGCTTGTCTTCTTCCGTGTAGTGTCCCGAGCAAGCATTGTCTTCCGAAAGAAGATCATAAGCCACATAGTTATTAGGATACATACGATAATTGGCATGGATACGCTTGTCTATCAAGGCAGACAGGCTGGCAAACAGTTCTTGTTTCGGAAGAGAACGATCTGTCTGTAACAGTTCATCGTTGATACAGGGCGCGGTCTGAAAATGGACGCGCCCCTTGTAACCGAACAATCCGATCTGCATATTTCTCAAATCATCAGCAGTAGTCTTCTTATATGCGGGATTATCTCTCTTCAACTGAAATTCCTGAGCCTTCAGGAAGTCGCAAGGATCATATTCATAAGAAATGGCAAGCGGGGCGATATTAAGCTCCATCAGGCGGTCCACGACATCTCCTTCTCCACCCATAGCCAACATTTTGAGTACACTGTCCTGCGTACGGTCATTGGAGTCCTTGGCACGCCCTTCGCGTTGCGCGATCCAGATAGATTGTTTTTTCTCACCGATGGTGTAGTGCATATAACGAGACATGCGAGCCGAAGACTCAAGCATCTGTCTCATAGTCAGTGCACGCTGAACGATGAAAGACTTGTTGACACGCACGAATTTCTTAATCCACGGATAGACAAGCAGATTATCTCCGATAGCTATCTCCACCGTATCCATTCCCTGATCTACCAGCAAAATAGACAGAAAACCGGAGTCAAGAATAATATCGCGATGATTGGAAATATAAGTATAAGCCGCTTTCTTATCCGGCAAGGCCGAATGATCTAATGTCAATCCATCCGTAGCCTCCTTTGCCAGTTTCCACAGAAGATCGTAACAGAAAGCTTTTTGAAACTCCAACTTCGTTTTACAAGTACGCATTTTCTGCGCCAACATCTCGAAGGGCACACCGGGAACGACGGTAGCAACTACTTGCCGGAATGCCGGGTCAGCAATCAGTTCCTCAAAGATTTGAGGAAGCTCCTCATCATGATAAGGACGGATTTCATCAAATTCCATGTTACTTTAAATATTAAGTATGAGGTATAACCTATACCTTATCTCTCATTTTGTTTTCTATAATATCTGTCATTACATCTTTAATGTCCATTCCTGCAGCACGCACCTGCTGAGGAATGAAGCTGGTAGCAGTCATGCCGGGAGTAGTATTCACTTCGAGCAGATTGATTTTCTCGCCTTCGGTGACAATATAATCTACGCGGATGATACCGGAAGCTCCAAGAATATCATAAATGGCGGAAGTCAGTTTCTGAACACGGTCGGTCAACGCATCAGAAATACGTGCCGGAGTGATTTCATCCGATTCACCATTGTACTTTGCCTTATAATCAAAATATTCGTTGTGCGTCACCACTTCCGTTATAGGAAACACGACAGACTTTTCTTTTGTTTTATAACAACCGCAAGTAATCTCGGTTCCATCCATAAAAGCCTCAACAAGTACCTCTTGGGCTTCTTTGAAAGCTTTGTCAATGGCAGGTTGTATCTGTTCTTTAGTCTTCACCTTTGTCACCCCGAAACTGGAACCACCCAGACTGGGCTTGATGAAACAAGGTAAACCTATTTTCTCGATTACATCTTCGTCGGAGACATTCTGCCCGGCGCGAAGCAGCAAAGAGTCGGCAATACGTACACCAAACGTTTTGAGATACTGGTTGCAGGCAAACTTATCATAAGTAAGCGCAGCAGCAAGCACACCGCAACAGGAATACGGAATATGGAGCATATCGAAATACCCTTGCAAACGTCCGTCCTCACCCGGAGTACCGTGAATGGTGATATAGGCAAAATCGAAAGTCACCTTCTTTCCATCCTGGCAGAAGCTGAAATCGTTACGGTCAACGATGGCCTTTGTTCCGTCAGGAAGTTGGATATGCCAGTCAAGTCCGTGCATCTCGACAATATACAATGTGTATTTCTCCTTGTCGATGAAGGAGTAGATGCCCTGTGCACTGCGCAGGGAAACTTCAAATTCGGAGGTATCCCCTCCACATACAATAGCGATTGTGCGTTTCATTCTAATTCTCTGTTACTGATATAACTTCTCCACTTATCGATCAGCCGGGTCATATCATCAGGCAATTCCGAGGTGAAGTACATCTCTTCGCCGGTAACGGGATGCACAAACCCCAGCGTCATGGCATGCAACGCCTGCCGTGGACAAGTGTCAAAGCAATTATTTACAAATTGTTTGTATTTAGCAAAGTGGGTTCCCTTCAGGATTTCATGTCCACCGTAGCGTTCATCATTGAAAAGGATATGACCGATGTGCTTCATATGCACACGGATTTGGTGGGTACGTCCCGTTTCAAGAATACATTCCACAAGAGTAACATATCCCAAACGCTCCAGCACCCGATAGTGTGTCACGGCATGCTTGCCCTGATCGTCAGGCAGGACGGTCATCTGCATACGATCTTTAGGATTGCGGCCTATGTTGCCCACAACAGTTCCCTCGTCTTGCTCCACATTACCCCAGACAAGGGCATTATATCTGCGCTTCGTTGTCTTATTGAAGAATTGAAGGCCGAGATGTGTCTTGGCATCAGGTGTTTTGGCAACCACCAACAAGCCGGATGTATCTTTATCGATACGATGTACCAGTCCGACATGCGGATCATTCGCATCGTAATCAGGATTGTCTTTCAGGTGCCAGGCAATGGCATTGACAAGCGTACCGTGATAATTGCCGTGTCCCGGATGCACTACCAGCCCGGCAGGTTTGTTGACAACCATCAGATACTTGTCTTCATAGACAATGTCAAGGGGAATATCTTCGGGAATTACTTCGTTTTCATAACGCGGACGATCCATCATCACCGTAATGACATCCAGCGGCTTCACCTTATAACTACTCTTCACCGGCTTGCCATTTGCCATCACAAAACCTGCATCGGCAGCCTTTTGTATACGGTTACGCGAAGCATTCGTCAGGCGGTCGAACAGATATTTGTCCACACGCATCATCTCCTGCCCTTTGTCTACCACTACACGAAAATGCTCGTAGAGCTGCGCCTCATCACCAATGGGTTCTATATCATCCAATTCATCATTCGCTATATCATCGGGCAATTCCTCTATCATCTGGTTATCTACGATTTATTCCCTATGGTCATGACACATTCTTTATCTTTAACACATAGGTACGTTAACAATTTACGATCGAAATTACTTCAATTCTCAATTATCCACTATCAACTATCGGTCCTCAACTAACTATCCACTGATCAAAACCAGGATTCGTCAGCGGCAGAGCCTTCAGATGAAGTTACAGTTTCGGCACTTCCAGACCCCTCCACACCCAAAGAGTCGGCCTCCTGCGGAAGTTCACCACCATCGCCTACCATCAACGTCAAAGTAGCGCCCATAGGAACTTTATCACCGATAACAAGCTGCCTGCCATTGTACTTCACTCCATATACCCAGTCCTTCTCTCCTGCCACATACTGAATTTCATCCAGTTTGAAACCCGATGCAAGGATGCGGGCTTCCGCCTGACGCAACGAACTGTTGTCCGCCACATCGGGAACCACCTGCAAAGGGATGTCAAGCGTATTTATAGTTAGATAGATAGTGCGCCCTTCTTTCACTTTCTGTCCGGCACCCGGATTGTATTCCAGAATACAACCGGCAGGTTGATTTTTGACATAAGACGAATCGGAAACCACACAACTCAATCCCCGGTTACGGAATATTTTCTCAGCTTCACCTATCCCCATGCCTTTTACATCAGGTACCACTACCGCCTCACCATGACGGGTATATATGTCTATTCCCTTCAGCGCACCCCACAATAATGCACCGATAACAATGACCATCGCTATGATGTTTACCCAGAAGAATTTGTTCTGTCGAAAAGAAAAAAACTCTTTTATAGTCATATCTACATGTATTTGGGAGCAAAGATACAATTTTCAGCTATAAGAAAAGCCGTAAAAGACAAATTTTGTCTTTTACGGCTCTCTTATTCTGTATTACACGAAAGAGGCTTATGCCTTCACTCCGTTGTATTCATCAGAAACAGTCAGTTTCTTTCTGCCTTTAGCACGACGCGCTGCTAATACTCTGCGACCATTAGCTGTTGCCATTCTCTCACGGAATCCGTGTTTGTTTTTTCTCTTTCTGTTAGAGGGTTGAAATGTTCTTTTCATTACTGTATCTTGTTTTATGTTATTATTCCACGTAATCGGGCTGCAAAAATAGATACTTTTTCTAAAATAACCAAGAGATAACTCATTTTATCTCAAAAGTTTTTGTGTTTTTTACCGATTTCCATTACTTTTGCACTCGCTAAGAAGTGACAGGAAACTAATAAATTACAATAATATAAAGACTATAAAGTTATGATTAATGCCCAAGACATTAAAATCGGAACTTGCATCCGCATGGATGGCAAGCTGTATTTCTGCATTGACTTCCTGCATGTAAAACCGGGAAAAGGTAATACTTTCATGCGTACCAAACTGAAAGATGTTGTAAACGGTTACGTACTCGAGCGTCGTTTCAACATCGGTGAAAAGTTGGAAGATGTACGCGTGGAACGCCGTCCTCATCAATACCTCTACCATGACGGTGACTACTACCAATTCATGAACCAAGAAACTTTCGATCAAATTCCTATCGCTCACGATCTGATCAACGGTGTTGATTTCCTGCTCGAAGGTATGGTCGTAGATGTGGTTTCTGACGCCACTACCGAAACTGTACTTTACGCTGACGTACCTGTAAAGGTGGTACAGAAGATTACTTATACCGAGCCCGGCTTGAAGGGTGATACCGCAACCAACACATTGAAACCCGCCACTGTAGAATCCGGTGCAACCGTACGTGTTCCATTGTTCATCAGCGAAGGCGAATCTATCGAAATCGATACTCGTGACGGATCTTATGTTGGCCGCGTAAAGGCATAAGAAGTTTATTCCTTCATTTTACATACACAGACAGCCTGTTCATACTTTGGACAGGCTGTCTTTTTGTATTCCCTCCCCCTTATGTAGCGGAAAGATATCTGTTCACTTCCACTCTGCTCTAAGCTTTCTTTTGTTCAGCCTTGAGCTTTCTTTGGCTTAACCCTATAATTTATTGTCGGCTCACAGCAGTGAATAGATCAATTCACGGTAATGAACAGATCTGTTCACTATAGTGAGTCGATCTATTCACTGCTGTGAACCGACAACGAGCTACAAGATTGAATAGAAAAAAACATAGGATTGAACAGAAAAGAACAAAGGGACGGACAGGAACAATAAACGTTACCACTCTAAACAACAGGCTTGTTTAAGCAAAGCAAATGTATGCAGTTGAAAAGAATAACTCACCCGAATTAAAGACGGATTGCATAAATAGATGTATCTTTGTCATTGAAAAAGAATAATTGAGACAGACGTTATGAGATATTCCGTCATTATCCCCGTATATAACCGTCCTGATGAGGTAAACGAACTGCTGGAAAGCTTGACAGTACAACGCTTCAAGGACTTTGAGGTAGTTGTTGTAGAAGACGGTTCTTCCATTCCCTGCAAGGAAGTCGTAGCACAATATCAGCGAGAGCTGGATATACATTATTATAACAAGTCTAACTCCGGTCCCGGACAGACACGGAACTATGGGGCGGAACGGAGTAAAGGGGATTATCTGATTATATTGGACTCCGACTGCATCTTGCCCGAAGGATATTTTGCGGCGGTAGAAGAGGAACTGCAAAGAGAGCCCGCCGACGCTTTTGGCGGACCGGACCGTGCGCATTCTTCCTTTACGGATATACAGAAAGCCATCAACTACTCCATGACTTCTTTCTTTACAACGGGAGGTATTCGCGGAGGGAAAAAGAAAATGGACAAGTTCTATCCGCGAAGTTTCAATATGGGAGTACGCCGCCAAGTGTATGACGTACTGGGTGGTTTCTCCAAAATGCGTTTCGGAGAAGATATCGACTTCAGCATCCGCATCTTCCAAGGAGGATATAAATGCCGGTTGTTTACCGGCGCATGGGTATACCATAAGCGCCGGACGGATTTGAAAAAGTTTTTCAAACAGGTGCATAACTCGGGAATAGCCCGTATCAACCTGTACAAGAAATATCCCGAATCACTGAAAATCGTTCATCTGCTGCCTGCCGTATTTACACTGGGAGTAGTGTTGTTATTGCTGGGAACACCCCTCTGCCTGTATAGCCTGACACCAATCGTCTTATACGCTCTGCTGGTTTGCCTGGACTCCACCCTGCAAAACCATAGTTTTCGTATCGGAGTTTATTCGATTGCAGCTTCCTTCATACAGCTTATCGGATACGGGACAGGGTTCTGGAGAGCTTGGTGGAAGCGCTGTGTGCTTGGGAAAGACGAATTTGAAGCATTTAAGAAGAACTTTTATAAGTAAGGGGAACGAGGGGAGAAGAAATACGAACCAATGAACAAATTGAATATCAACCAGTGGGCAGCAGAAGACCGTCCCCGGGAAAAGATGATGCAAAAAGGTGCCGAGGCACTTAGTGATGCGGAGCTGCTCGCCATACTTATCGGTTCAGGTAATACGGAGGAAAGCGCAGTAAGCCTGATGCAACGGACTTTGGCCAGTTGCAACAACGATTTAAACCGACTGGGAAAGTGGGAAGTACGAGATTTCTCGCGTTTCAAGGGACTGGGACCGGCAAAAAGCGTCACTATCATGGCAGCCATGGAACTGGGTAAACGAAGAAAGTTGCAGGAACATTCCGAACGGCCAGTTATCCGTTCGTCACAAGACATCTACGAACTCTTTCATCCGCTGATGTGTGATCTCGCACAGGAAGAATTCTGGATATTACTGCTGAACCAAGCAGCACGGGTGATTGATAAAATCCGTATCAGCCGGGGTGGTATAGACCAGACCACAGCCGATGTGCGAAGCATACTGCGTGAAGCTTTGCTGCAACGTGCCACACAGCTGTCGCTTATACACAATCATCCCTCGGGTAATCCGCAACCCAGCCAAGAAGACAAGCGGTTGACACAACTCGTACAAAAAGGGGCTCAAACCATGAACATACGGCTCATTGACCATGTTATCATTACAGACGGCAGATATTACAGTTTCAACGATGAAGGGATATTATCACTTTAAGTTATTGCCGTTTCAATTAAAATCTTTAGATTTGCTACGCTAAACCAAGAAACCGTACGAATATGACCAAATTTGAAATAGAAGAAAAAATCGTATCCATGCTCAAGACCGTATACGATCCTGAAATACCGGTAAACGTCTACGACTTGGGACTCATCTATAAAATTGATGTTTCCGACAACGGAGACGCTAATATAGATATGACGCTGACCGCCCCCAATTGTCCGGCAGCAGATTTTATCATGGAGGATGTCCGCCAAAAAGTCGAATCGATTGATGGAGTAACCTCAGCTACCATCAATCTGGTATTCGAGCCCGAATGGGACAAAGATATGATGAGCGAGGAAGCTAAATTGGAGCTCGGGTTTCTTTAAATAATTGATAACGGATAGTTGATAAATGAAGAACGTATATTTCCTTTCAGACGCCCATCTGGGCTCACGTGCCATTGAACACGGACGGACACAAGAACGCCGGTTAGTCAACTTTCTGGATAGTATCAAGCACAAGGCTTCTGCCGTATATCTGTTGGGAGATATGTTTGATTTCTGGTATGAATTCCGCACAGTAGTGCCCAAAGGGTATACCCGGTTCCTCGGAAAGCTGTCCGAACTGACGGATATGGGGGTGGAAGTACACTTTTTCACAGGCAATCACGACATCTGGTGCGGCGATTACTTGACTAAAGAGTGTGGTGTCATCATCCATCGGGAAGCACTTACCACAGAGATATACGGAAAGGAGTTCTATCTGGCGCACGGAGACGGTTTGGGCGACCCGGACAAAAAATTCAAGCTTTTGCGTGCCATGTTCCACAGCCATTCGCTTCAAACCTTGTTTTCAGCCCTACACCCCCGCTGGAGTGTGGAATTGGGATTGACATGGGCAAAGCACAGCCGCCTGAAACGCGTGAATGGCAAAGAACCGGAGTACATGGGCGAGAATAATGAACATCTGGTACTCTACACAAAGGAATATCTGAAAAGCCACCCGAATATCAATTTCTTCATTTATGGGCACCGACATATAGAACTGGACTTGATGCTGAGTGCTACAGCCCGTGTCATTATTTTAGGCGATTGGATTAATTATTTCTCATATGCCGTGTTTGATGGCGAGAACCTTTTCCTGGAAGAATTCATTGAAGGAGAGACGAAGTTGTAAAACGGCTTCATGATATGGGTACACACAGTTTTAATCAAAATCATAAAGAGCCCCGGAAGAACTTTAACATTCTCCGGGGCTCTCTCTTAAACCTAAATTATCCTAAAAACAGCCTTTTATCTTAGTCTCACTTAATGATTGTCAAGACAGGACGGACGTAACCGGCAACATTCTCTCTATTGTACTTAACCGTATTCAATCCACCTTTCGTCGCCTTATCTGCTTCTTTGTTCACTTGTATAGTCACAGGTTCGGGCAAACTATTCTGGTTGAGGGAGGAGTTGAACATATTGTATCCATTACCACCGATAGAACTTCCTATCCCGAGTTCAATGGCTTTAGCCAATGAAGCGGCCAACTCTGTCTTCTCCATCGCTTCCAGTTTAACATCACTTCTTGCAGCAAATCCATAACTACCACCTATAATGTCCAATATCTGACGTGCAGAAGGAATATACCACTCACTGGCATTACTTGTCGGTTTAACAACCTCATTCCCGTTCAACCAAGCATAGAAGCACTGCAATGCCGGATAAGTCTCGTCATCGAGGTGGGCCTTGAACAAATCAAACGACAAAAGTTTTTGAGTCATAGCATAACCATTGTGGTTTACAATGTCATTTTTCGTTTCAGGCGCAGGCAAGGCTATCTTGTTCTTCAAATCATATAAGTACAGACGACCGGAAAGTTTATGTTCACTCTGTATAAATTCCTCAGTGGGCTCCAACGGTTTCAATGATACCACATATCCCTCAATGTTCTTCCCTTCGCTATTCGGATAATTTGTAATATCATCTCCTGGTTGCGGGCCAACGGCATAGACAATTCCAACACAGTCTCCCTTGTTTTCATCCGTCAATTTATTTCCATACGTACCATCTTTAAAGAAGAAATCTCCTACTTTTACCTGTATAGGTTTCAATTCCACATCTACTGTCGCCGAAGACCACTCTTCTACATCAATATCGAAAGTAATATCGAAATCTGTATTATCGGGTGGAGTCTCCGCCATCATGTTACCGCTAACCTTGACATGCTGTCCACGCAACAACGGTACCAGTCCTGCCGGAACAGCCACGTCTTTCGTACCTTCTTTGGTAGTAAAGGTCAATTGAATAGCATCCATATTGCGGCTCTCTGTATTGGAAAAGATATAGGCGGAGAATAAAGTACCGTCAGGGGTATCAGCCGGATTGAAAGTCGGCATACCGATACTCAGCACGGTTTCTTCAGTGGCAGCTATACCTGTTGCGGCATTAAATGCCAACGGAGCTTTGAAAGAAGCCTCTAGACCCAGCAATTTTTTGAACTCGCGCAAATTCTTTTCCAATACACTCACCTTTGTAAAAGGGCGAACTAAATTCAACTCCAGTACAAGGTTCTCATCACCTTTGCTGAGCTCACCACTATAATAAAAAGCATCCGATGCATCATTGTTGATCAGACTGTTCGCATCTTTCACCCGAACATTTTCCAAATTGGAAGTATCATAATACTTATCGGTAAAAAGTTTGTCATCGCCTGCGACAGTGGCAGCGTCAACGTAATCAGCCCAGATTACACAATCGTATGTACCTGCATCCAACGTAATGTCAAACAAACCATTCTTAACCTCGGCAGTAGGTTCTACTGCCAATTCTTTACGGAGGACTTTAGAAGCTCCTCCCTGGGTACGTATTTCCAGAATGTAACGTAACTTATGTCCGTCGATATTTCCAGGCTGTTCCGTGGAAATACCTTCCGGCAGTAAAGCGGAAATACGCACCTGATTACCTTTGACACCGGATGAATCCTCGTCATCGCTGCAGGCTACCGACAAGAGTCCCATGCAGCAGAAAAGTATCATATATAGAATATTCTTTTTCATATTATTCTTTCTTTTAGTCAGTGTTATTTAATGATTGTCAAGACAGGACGGACATAACCGGCAACATTCTCTCTACCGTACTTAACCGTATTCAGCCCACCTTTCGTTGCCTTGTCTGCTTCTTTGTTCACTTGTATAGTCACAGGTTCAGGTATATCATTCTGATTCAGAGAAGAGTTGAACATATTGTATCCATTACCACCGATAGAACTTCCTATCCCTAAATCAATGGTCCTAGTCAATGAAGTTGCCAATGCATTCTTTTCCATTGCTTCCAGTTTAACATCACTTCTTGCAGCAAATCCATAACTGCCGCCTATAATGTCCAATATCTGACGTGCAGAAGGAATATACCACTCACTGGCATAGCGTGCCGGTTTAACGACTTCACTCCCGTTCAGCCAAGTATAAAAGCACTGCAATGCCGGATAAGTCTCGTCATCGAGGTGTGCCTTGAACAAATCAAACGACAAAAGCTTTTGAGTCATTGCATAACCATTGTGGTTCACAATGTCATTTTTCTTTTCAGGAGTAGGTAGAGCTATCTTATTGTCTTTATTATACAAATATAAACGGCTGGAAAGTTTATGTATGTTTTGTATAAATTCTTCAGTGGGTTCCAACGGTTTCAATGCTACCACATATCCCTTGATACTCTTGCCATCGCTATCCGGATAATTGGAAATATCATCACCGGTCTGCGGACCAACGGCATAAACAAGCCCGATGCAATCATCCTTATTTTCATCCGTCAGTTCGTCACCCCATGTACCATTCTTAAAGAAATAATCTCCTACTAACGGATCACGAGAAGGCTCAGGTTCAGGATCAGGATCCACCCCCTCACCGGAAATCAGATTACCACTCGCCGTCATACGCTGGTTTCTTACTAAATTAATACTTCCCGACGGAATTTCATTGGTAGTCTTACTTGTCGTAGTCAATGAAAGTGTAGTTGCCCCCAATGCCAATCCGGTAGAAGGAGTGAATAGATAACTTGTGAAAAGGACACGTGAGTCATCTCCGGTTTGGAAACTTTTGGCATATACAGCCGTCATCATGCCGGCAACAGGTTCTCCAGTCGCTACATTAAAGCCTTTGGACATTTCATAGTTCACTTGCATGCTTTTTAAAGCGGCAAACTTACCGGCATTCTTTTCCTTCACAATCAACTGAGCAAAGGGACGAACCAGTTTCACTACCCGAGAAATGGGATTCATACTCTTTTCCAGTTCAAGATTGGCAAAAAAACCATCGCAAAGGTCAGTATCAAACAACGTAGTTCCCTTTTCGTCTTTAATGAAAACATTATGTAAATCGGACGTGTCGTAACAGAAATCCTCAAAATGCTTATAAGTAATATCATTATCTGTAGTGACATCTGCAACAACAGCATCTTTCTTTATGAAATCAGTCCAAACCAAACAAGTGTAATCTCCCGGTGACAAAGCAAAGTCAAAATTAGGAGTCGTTCCGCCATCTACCACTACTTCATTACGATATTTCAGTTCAGGACGATCTTCCTTGCTCCAGACTTCAATAATACTACGTAATTGATGAGTAGAAGGTACTGTAATTTGTGCACGGGTATCCGCTACACCACCCGGTATCTCGGCAGAGATACTGACACGATCATCCTTTTCATTCCCGGTGTTCGCCAATTCGTTGTTGGCACACGAAACCAACAGTACGGCAAACATCAAGGTAATTATATAATATACTTTTTTCATATCTTCTTTTTTTATATCCTACACTGAGAACAGAGTTGTTCTCCTGACTATATTTATCTAACACTTCTTGTAGTCTGTACAGGTTTAGTGATGCACTCTTGTACTTGCAGCATTCCAAATACATCATCATACAATACAGATGAGTTTTCTTGCTGACGCTGATAAGGAACCCCATCTAATTGTAACTCTACAGAACCATAATCGAAGACAGTACCGGTGGTCTTATTGGATATCTTAATAGTTGCCGGTTTATCCGCTGCCATTTCGGCCTCCACAATCCAATCACCCAATGTGAAACGATTATTTACCTGCCACACATCCTCTACCTGACCATTATCACTCAATTGTATGATCGTGAGAATTTTATTGTTCATGCTTGCTTCAAAGTCAGCAGTCAGATGCCACTGTTTCGCAACATCGGCTGGAGAGGTAGGTTCTCCACCCGGGAACCAATCTTTCGTGGTAGTAATAGTAGGTATCTGTTCGCAATAAATTTGTGCCACAGCTGTAAAATTACCTTTATCCGTGGTTGTATAGTTCGTTGTTACCTTATTGCCAGCTACATGAAATTCCACCGGGCTATGTAGTAACCATTGCCAGGTAGCCGGTTCGTCAGCTCCCAAATCATCGTAAATCACGACTTTATTGGGACGAAGCATGAAAATGTGCCGTTTGTAATTATTCAATGGGGTTTCTCCAAATCCATATTCCGGCGTTTGCGAGATACCTGCTTTGCTAAAAGCATCCTGCCACATCGAATATTCCGATACACCACAATAAGCTTGAGAAGCATCACCCAAGAAGTATGCCAGATTAGTTCCATTCAGACCACGTTCCAGATTACCGTATGCTCTAGTAGTAAAAGGCTGACCGATATTATTAATCATAATGGTATTATGTCCGCGAGTATTACGATATTGCAACAGACTGTGCGCATCATTGAAGCTTTGATAATAACCGGCATTTACATATACAGGACGCCCTTTATAAAAAAGCTTGAAGCTATTCTGGTCGGCCAGCGTATGACTGCCCGAGCCGAACGGACTGGAACGGAAAGCCAACGACAGGTTGCTACTCCTTTCAACCATATCAGAGAAAGCAACTCCTTCTCCGGTATCCTTATTCCACAAATAATTCTCAAAATCATTTGCCGTAAGTTCCTTTCCACCATAAGAGATATGCTCACGCGCAATACGATAAAGACGCATGGAATAGTCGTCATGGACGGTATTTCCGCATTCCTTTACATACCAAGCGGCATAAGAATCTCCGGTTTCACGGGCAATAAAGTCTGCGAAAGCCAATCTACCCCTGTCAGGCGCTCCTCTCTTTTCTACCCCATCACCGAAGCTGGTCATTTCCGTTCCTGGGAGGTTACTATATATCATTGCCTTTCCGGCAGCCTTATACCACGGATGCTCCAGAAAATTAGTCCCTGTAAGATGGGTAAACAGCATAGGCATATAGTAAAGTGTATATTGATTGGTTTTGAAATAACTTGCACCGTTGTGCCATGTTCCATCACGGTTGAAACCGGATGCCGGGGCACGAGCCGTCCATAATTCATAACTATACTCCAGGAACTTCATGGCTTCGGGATATTCATTGCAAATGGTCAATGCACCTTGTACCATAGCACGCAACACAATCTGCCAGGTATGATTTTCGAATATATGATTTTCAATTCTACCCAAGAAACTTTCATAATAATGTTCCAGAATACGTATCATCAGTTCTTCTGTTTTCGTCTTCTCATCTTCCGTCAGCACATCTTGCCCTAACTCATAGAAAACGCTCAAAGCACTGATTACACCTGCTGAAAAGAAATTCTCGGAGAACAAGACATTATCCTTCACATCGTAATTAATCATCTGTTTTCCAAGTTGAATAATCTTATCGAAGTATTTCTGTTCCTTGGTTAACTGATATGCCGTATTCAATATATAATTCACATCATTACCCAGATCTTCCATATTATAGTTATACGGGTTATCGGCCGGAAGAACAATATCTTTCAATTTTCCGTTAGCCCTGCTAATCATACTACGATATTCAATGTGTGAAGCATCAATCGGACTCACCTTATCAATATCAGCCTGGATAAAGCAGTTGATAAACGGAAAGGTTGTCGGAATGTTCTGTTTACACACAGCCCATTCCGGTGTTACGAAGACAGGTTCTTCACCTGTCACCGTAAACTTATTCACTACACTCCAAGGACCGGTTTTATCGTTAGCGTCCACTATGCGGAAACGCCAATACCAGACACCAGTTTCCATCTGCTTATGAATATTATACATATACCAGGATACTTTGCCCGAACGATAGGTTCCTTCTTCGGGGAAATTCTCATTTCGGGAAAGCTCGAATTCCATAAACTCGGTTTCTTTCTTCGCATTCGCAGGTACAATAAGCGGTGTAGGATTCAGGTAAAGAGTATGTTCCTCTCTCGGATAAGGTTTATCACGATCGTTAGGATGTACCCTATCCACGGTTTCTTCACCAATTACATCATTAAAGAATATCTCTTTGTCATCACTACAGGCTGCCAAGATTGACAATCCGAATAAAGTGATGATTAGATTATATAGTAATTTTGTATTCATAATCATTCAATTATTATTATTCATTCCAACCGGGGTTTTGTTTCAAATTCGGATTCATATACACTTCATTCTGCGGGAAGGGGAACAAATACATCTTATCATTCCAATATGCTTTTTGTATCAGTACCTTCTTGTAGTTAAAAGTATCTCCGGCTTTAGTGATTTCCACTCCATATATATTTCTTACATCATCCTGACCGGCAATCTTCCAACGACGGATATCATAGAAACGATGTCCTTCAAAAGCCAGCTCAACACGACGTTCGTTACGAACTTTGGCAGTAAAGGCTTCTCCTGTTTCATCCACCGCTTTCATTCCGGCAGATTCGCGTACCATATTCAAAGCCTGACGTGCTGTCAACGTACACTTTTCGGTAGTGGCATCCGGCCCTTTACATGCATTCAACGCTTCAGCATAATTCAACAGGATTTCCGCATAGCGGAACAAGATATAATGATGTTCCAGTTTGTTGGGTTTATCCGGATCAAGCGATACAGACGGATTCATATATTTACGAAGATAATAACCGGTTTTAGTAGAGCCATCCAAAATATTATGTTTACCTCCCTTAAAAGTTTCTACCTTTTCTTTCAGCCAGGTAGTACCGTTAGTCAATACATTCAAGTACAGACGCGGGTCACGTGTCTGTTTTCCAGCGGCATCATAATACATATTAGCTACGTGCACAGGATTATTCCAGTCAAAAGTAGTACCATCTTTCATTTCGTAGGTATCCACCAGGTTCTGTGTCGGAGTATTTCCACCTTTCGCACCTTCATATCCCATTGGTTCATTACGGGCTTCAAAGGAGTTCTCTTTAGCAGCGTTGCGACGTTCAAGAATCAGCTGTTTTGACTTCAGTACACCATTACCTCCCGTATTCGAGTATAATGGATCGTTTCCTATTTTGGGCAGCGAATATGCATTCAGACCTATCACTTCAGCGGCAGCCTCAGCAGCTTTTTCCCATTTGGTTAAATCATTATTCGAATTATGTAACGGACTGGCAGCATAAAGTAGTGCCCTTGACTTTAATGCCAATGCAGCTCCACGAGTAGCACGTCCGGTGTCACCCCAGAAATCAGCCTGGTTTATCGGAAGCTCCGGAGCTATTTCCGAACACTCTTGTGCTATGAAATCAATGACCTCGGAAAAAGGAGTCTTTTCTACGGAATTTATTTCATCTTCATTGTAAGTGCGGGTTATCAACGGAATATCCCCATAACGCTTAGCTAATTCAAATAAATAAAAAGCTCTCAAGAAACGTATCTCATAGGGAAACTTTTCAGCCTTTCCAATAATTTCATCATAATTGTCATTATACTCGAAACGCTTCAACGCTTCAATATCAAAATTCTCAAGGAAAGAGTTGGCACTACGGATAGCAGTCCAGAAATTCCATCCGTCATCCACTCTTTTCAAGGGACTCCAAACGCCATTAGTAAAATAATAGATATCATTATTCTCCCAGGTATATACTGAATTATCCGTACCCGACTCTATCATGGCATCATCAATCTGTCCCAAGTCCATCGGTAAAAAAGTATATACGTAAGAAACCATCTGGTTCATATTATCATAATAGCTATAAGCTTCTTCTTTTGTCTTACCTGTGGTTTCATCAAATCCCAGGTAATCACACCCGCTGACAGAAAGCAAGGTACAAGCCACTATCATATATTTCTTTATATTCCACATAATTTTTCCTTTTTAGAAATTAATATTCAAACCGACATATACCGTAAACAGATCGGGATATCCCAAAGCGATATCCTCACAATTGAAATAGTCAATCTTGTCAATAGAGAATACATTTTCGGCTCTTGCATAAACTTGGAATTTATCCATCTTCATCTTTTGCGACCACTTCTGAGGCAATGTGTAGTGTACATTCAGCGTACGGAGCTTAAAGAACGAACCGTCGGCTATCCATTGAGTACTTGCCTGATAGTTGTTTTCATTGGATAATGTGGAGAGGCGTGGAAGATTGGCAATATCCTTAGTCTGTTCTGTCCAGCGTACTTTATCCTTCAGATACCAGGTAGCAATGTTCGTATTACCATTACGAAGCGGCCGGTGTACATTGGCAACATTCAACTGTTTGGTAAGTCCACTGATACCATTGAATACCATATCAATTCCGATACCTCTGTACTCGAAGCCCAAGTTCAAACCGTAAACCATTTCGGGAACAGCTGTTGATTTACCAATGGCTACCCGGTCTTCACTATCGATTCTATTGTCACCGTTTTGATCTTTATATTTGATATCACCCGGACGTACTGTAGAGAAAGTCTGCTCCGGACTATCGGTAATATCTTTCTCATCACGGAAATACCCGATAGCTTCCAAACCGAACAATTGTCCTACTTTATGTCCTTTGGTATACAAATAATCGTATGGTTGGTAAGCTTGTCCATTTTCAATGACTTCACTACCATTCCAAGCCCAATTGGCATTTGCGTAATATTTAAAGTCTTTAATCTGATCGTTCCACCCCAGACTCAATTCAATACCCTGACTCTTTACCTCACCTATATTCTGTTGAGGAGCCGTGATACCCAGTATGGAAGAAACCTTATTATTAGAACATAAGATATCCGTACGATGGTCGTAATAATATTCTGCGGTGGCAGTCAAATTGTTCCAGAGACGTACATCTACACCTATATTGTATTTGGTAGCTGTTTCCAGATTTAATTGGCGTATCGGTAACTTCTGTTCTCTTAAACCATTAACATCAGTCATACCATCCCCAAAAGGATACTTTCCACTTCCGGTCCAGAAATGATTACCAAGTCCGTAACTTAAATTATCAATAGCCGATTTACCCCACGAAGCACGCAACTTCAACAAATCTAAATAAGATACATCCTGTAAGAATGCTTCATTAGCCAGGTTCCATCCCGCAGACACAGCCGGATAAAAACGGAACTTATCGCCTTTCAACAGAATACTCGTCCCATAATAATTACCTACAAAATCCACCATGTAACGATTGTTATAATTATAACCTAAAACACCCATTACATTCTGGCGATAATAAGAAGCGTTCCTTTCCAGGCCATCTTCTCCATCCTGACGATATACGACAGCCGCAGCTACCTGATGACTACCAAATGCACGATCATAGTTCAATTTAGCCTCCACGCTATGACGAAGTATCTGGCTACTCAGTTTGGAAGAAGATATTTGCATGGTAGTATTCGTTCCATACGTTTGACTCACCGGTAACCCGTTGTCTGCTAAGTAACTTACCTCATACATATAACTCTTACTACCTATCTCCTCAAATACAGCCGAATTATCATAACCCACAGCCAGTTCTGCACTCAAGCCTTTAAGGAACATGGAAAAATCCTGTGTCAACCGCATATCACCATACAGCAAACGACGGTTTTGTTGAACGTAGCCAACATCGGCAATAGCTGCAATCGGATTCATCTTAAAGATGGTATTACTTCCCCAATTATTATTGATGGTCTTTATTGGGAAAGCAGTGGCCGGGACCTTATATAGATTTTGGAAAATAGCATCTATTCCCGTATTGGGGCGCTTATCTTCAGTAATCACACCGAATAAATCGAACTTTACTTTTGTACTTTCCGTAATGTCCACATCTAAATTCATACGTAAAGACAAATCATATTCACGGATCTGTGAGTTATAACGTTCAGAATAATGCGTATAATTTTCATTCAGCAATCCGAACTCGTTTTTGTAATCAAGCATAGCCAGATAACGCGCACGTTTTCCTCCACCACGTACCACCAGATTAAACTGATTATTTTCGCTCATGTCACGCATACCTTCTTTCACCCAATCCACATTGGGATAGTAAAGAGGATTAGACCCATTTTTGAACATCTCCAGTTGTGTAGATGTGTATTGTAAAGGAAGTCCGTCATAATATAACGCTTCATTCTGCGCCATAGCATACGTATAGGCATCTGCCATCTCCGGTTGATTAATCGGTAAGTTGAAACCGTGACGATAATTCACATCTATATCGAATGAATTATAGGCACCTCGTTTCGTGTTTACCAAAATCACACCATTGGCAGCCCTAGCTCCGTAAAGTGCAGTAGCTGCACCATCTTTCAAAACCTGTACCGATTCTATTTCTTCAAGAATAGAATGATCGAGTGCACGGCGGAAACCATCCACTAAAATAAGTGGAGCAGCACCGTTCAGTCCTCCTTGTCCACGAACACGCATATCAGCATTGGCATGCCATCCTACATTCTGTGACAAATGCAATCCGGAAAGCAAACCGAACAATGAGTTATTCACTTTATACATGGAAGTTGAAGACTTTTCCAGCTGATCAGCATAAATGGTAGATACCGATTGGGTTTGTGTCTCTTCAGTACGTCTCACAAATCCTAAATCTACTACAGCATCTTTCTTTGAGTCCAGAACTATGGTGAGTGACTCTCCGTCTACCCTTACCCGTTTCATTACTACATCGGCATAGTTCAGTTCTATATAGTCTCCCTTTTCCAGATCCAGTGCAAACACACCGTTATTATCAGTCACGCTATTGTTCCTCATTTCACCTACCCGAGATACTTTTACTCCGGGAAGCGGTTTCCCATGGATATCTTTCACTACTCCATTCACCGTTTGTGCCATCATACCCAATGAACAAGTAAGTGCTAATCCTATTGTATATAGAAATTTCTTCATAATCTTTCGTTTATTCATTAATTTTTATTCCCAACCGGGATTCTGAATTAGACCATATTTCTTATTGATTTCTGTTACTGGAAATGGTAACAAATACCAATGATCATACCAGAGATATTTGATATCATTACGGATGCTGATGGCATATTCAAAATTATTTCCAACCTTTCTCGTTTCCAGTATCTCCAAAGGACGTGTTGCCCACTCGGCTCCTTTCCGATAACGTCTCATATCATGATGACGTATATCCTCCTGACCAAATTCACGGGCACGTTCATCCAACAAATAGTTTAACAAAGGCTCTCCCATCGGAACCTCACTCGCCAAGACCTCAGGCAATCCGGCACGTGTATGTACCAAATTCAGATAATCATACGCATCCATACCGAATTCATCATCTGTAGAAGCTTGTCCTAACTGATTCATAACTTCGGCCATACTTAAATAAATTTCAGGCATGCGTACAAGAGGACAAGAATAGGGTTTCTTATCCATTTCATTTTTTTTATCACGAATGAATTTTCGAAATCCATAACCAAACTGGGTCTTACTTCCCACATTGGATCCGGTTCCATATCCTTCACGCCCTCCGATATAGACCTCCGCTTTTCTTCCCTGCCATTTATCTTCATTTACAATCAGGGTCTCATACAAACGAATATCACGAGTCGGTTTACCCGCTTCATCAAAAAATGGATGTGCTCGATGTTCCGGATTATTCCAGTCAAATTTAGAACCATCTTTCCATAAAAACATATCGGCATGACTACTGCGAGGCATCCCATATCCTTGATCATACATACGATAAGCCTTATTACTGGCAGTATAAAATCCCCAACGGAAAGAAGCCATCACTACTTCCCGGTTTCCTTTTGTGAAATAACCGTTCACATAATCTTCGCGCGGATCACCGGTATTCTCTATCCGATAATAATCTCCATTTTGTTTATTCAGCCGTAAAAATTCCCTACCGGCTTCCAATGCAGCCATCCAGCGACTCTCCTGGTAATCTCCATACCAAGCCAAATGATCTGTAGAAGCCTGTCCTTCATAATAAGCTTCTGTATTATTAAACAACGGACTGGCAACAAAAGTCAGTAAACGGAACTTCAACGCTTTAGCAACAGCAGCTGTCATGTGTCCATACTCCGCATCCGTTGTATACCACGGCAAGTCTTTAGCCGCTTCGTCTAACAGTTCCACTGTTCTTGAGACCGTTTCTTCCAGTGTCAAACGAGGGAATAAAAATGTTTCATCAGCTTTATAGGCATGATCAATCCACGGCATACCTCCATAATAACGAATCATATCTGTATAATGATAGGCTATTACTACTTTAGCCTCTGCTTTACGTACCCTCTTTTCTTCATCAGACATATCCGGAACTTTATCTACATTCTCAAGATAGATATAAGCCTTTCTTATTCCAAATGTCGGATCACCTGTCACATTACCGTTAGACAATTGATAGGGGAATTTACTTCCTTTATCCGCAGCTGTAATAGAACCATGATTCCAAGACAAACGTGATGTATATCCTATATCAGAAAAGACATCCAGTATAAGAGCCTCGTAGTGATAACCTTGTGAAGCAGGCAGATAATCGGGCAAAGTCTTATAGAATTGATTCAAAGCCTGATCTGCATATTTCTTTGATGAAAAAACAGTGTCAAGTGATACCTCGTCACTTACTGGTTTCTCCAGAAAATTATTTCCGAATTTCAGGTCCTCACAGCCGACGATCATAGCGGCCAATACTCCCAAAGAGATTATTTTACCTATAGTTTTCATATCTTCAATTTAAATGGTTAAAAGGTTGCATTCACGCCCAAACTGAAAATCTTCATAACGGGATAAGTATTGTTATCACGCGTCAGTTCACCTTCCGGATCGAACACCTTCAGTTTGTCAAAAGTCAAAAGATTATATCCTGTAAACTGTACGGTAAGTTTGGAAGCACCGATAGCTTTCAGAACCTTTTTATTGGCAATATTATACCCAACTGTCAAGTTCTTCAATTTAACATAAGAGGCGTCTTTGATCCATACACGCGATGTGGCTTGGTTATGAGAATTCGTATTATATGTAAAACGTGGATATTCAGCCGTTGCAGCAGTTTCCTCCGTCCAACGTCCATCCACCAGATATTGATAGAACACACCACCTAATGTCTTATTAAACATTGGGTTTCTATAGGTATTAGCCATCATAATGTCACATTCTGCCACTCCCGTCCAGTTCATAGAAAAGAAAACACCTTTATATTCAGCACCAAAATTCAAACCAAATGTATAAGCCGGACGCTTGGGATTTCCGATCTTCTTTTGATCATCATTATCTATCACGTTATCATTGTTCAAATCGGCATATTTCACATCACCGGGATAGACTGTAGCCAACGGTCGTGGCAACCCCTCCTTCAAAGAACCATCTTCATTGAAATCATCTTTATTATAAAAGCCTAATGCTACATATCCGTAACGAGCTCCCACTTCATTTCCCGTACGCCATTGATAAGGTTCATTCGGTTCTACCTCGTCTTGATATACAATCTTATTTTTAGAATAAGAAAGATTAGCATTTATGTAATAAGAGAAATCACGGATCTTATCATTCCATTTCAAATCGATCTCATATCCTTTATTATCCACCTTACCCATATTGACTACTGGCAACAAGCCGCCTCCCATCGCAATCAGGTAAGGAACTGTTTGGCGTTGTATAAGAATATCCTTACGTTTTTCCATGAAATAATCGACAGATAAACGTAAACGGTCTTTGAAGAAGTAAGCATCTATACCATAATTATGTTTTAACGCCGTCTCCCAAGTAACATTTGAATTTCCCAAGCGAATTTCTCTAGCAGCGAGTTCATAGGCTGTATTAGTCAAACCGAATACATAGCCATTTCTATCATAATAATTTGTTTGGCTTTCTACATAAGCGTTATCATTAATAGAATACGCATCCGGTAGATACAAAAAACGGTTACTGGACATATTATCATTTCCAACCAATCCGATAGAAGCACGAATCTTAAGATAAGTCAGATAATCATTTTTAGGGAAGAACTTCTCTTCCGTCAAAATATAACCGATAGAACCTGCCGGAAAAGTTCCGAAACGTTTATCCGGCGCAAAATTCTCGGAACCATTGTGCCCGATATTGAACTCGGCCATATACTTTGACTTATAATCATACGTCAAACGACCAACAAAACCTACATAAGCAGTCGGAACGTCCGAATAGTTCTTCGGATAATATTTCTTACTCTGGTTATACAGGAACAAAGCACCTATACTATGATTGCCAAACTTACGGTTATAGCGGATACTTCCTTCCAGATACCAATCACGCCCACGACTACGGCTACCATCACCGTATGTTTTCATCGAATTCTGCCCGCTTACACGATAAACTACCGTCTTGTCAAAAGCAGGATCATCTTTACTAAGTCCAGAACCGTCAATTTCCGATTTATAGAAAGGAGTATAGGTTTCTACATGGCCATTCACTTGCCTTATATAGGAATAATCAGTATTATAAGATCCCTTGATATCCACAGATAAACCTTTGGTTATAAAATCAAGCTTTTGTACCAAATTCAAGTCAAATGTCATGTTATTGGACAAACGGCGTTGATAACCAGAACCATAATATTTATCAAACACTTGATTAGACATAGCTAAATTAGGATAGCGGGTATCCTGATGTACCACTTTCTTTCCATCTACCAATCCCGGAGAAGAAAAAGGCCATGTAGAAGCAAAATTCTGCCATATATCAGCAACAGGCTGACGGCGGTTCCCCAAAATACCACCCATATTGAATTTCAATGTAGTAGTAGGGGTTAAATTGACATCCAGATTGGCACGATAATTATAACGCGAATAATTATAGTTATTATTATAGTCCAAACCTTTTAGCTGTTTGAACAAACCATTCTGATATAGAAATCCTAAGGATATGAAATAACGGATATCCTTCGTACCTCCCGAAATATTCAAATTATGTTGCGTCTGAACCGCAACTTTGTTAGTCAGCTCCTTATACCAATTAATATTAGGATACATAATCGGATCATCCCCTAAACGAAATCTTTCCAAATCGTATGTATTAAATGCCATTTGGTCTTCCGGCATTCCATCATTACGTTGCCCCTCATTATAACATAAAGCGGTCGTATAGCTGTCTGCAATATCCAGTACACGAGTAGGCACCTGTAAACCTACGGTTGAGTTTATAGATACCTTAGCTTTTCCTTCTTGTCCGCGACGTGTTGTCACCAATACAACACCATTAGCTCCACGCACACCGAATACAGCTGTAGCAGAGGCATCTTTCAGAACATTGATAGACTCTATCTCATTGGGATCCATCTGTGAAAAGCTACGTTCCACCCCATCCACCAAGATAAGTGGAGCTGCGCCTCCTTCTGTCAAAGAGCCCACACCACGCACGAATATCTTCGCATCATCAGCACCCGGTTGTCCACTGACTTGCATGGAAGATACACCCGGTAACTGACCTGCCAATGAGTTGGCAACACTGGCACTCGGTGATTTCAACAAAGCATCCGTACCTACACTTGAAATAGCTCCGGTAAGAGTAGCTTTCTTCTGTACGCCATACGCTACCACCGTCACTTCTTCTAAAGCTTGTACATTTTCCTGCAAACTGACATTAATACTCTTTCGTCCATTGACTTTTATTTCCTGGGTCTGATATCCGATAAATGAAAACTCAAGAACGACGTTTCCATCCGGAATCGCTATCTGATAATGTCCATCTATATCCGTGATGACACCTGTAGTAGTACCTTTTACACGTACCGTAGCTCCAATGACCGATTCTCCATTGGCATCGGTAACCGTTCCTACAACCTGAATACCCTTATTCTGCTGATATTCATAATTGACTAACTCTTTTTCCGACCCGATTCTTGAATTTCCCGGTCGGGCATCTGCATCCAAAGCATAACACATTCCTCCACTCCACAAGAAAGGCTGAATGCACATAGCTGTCAATGCGGCTCTCTGCATGTTCCAATTAAAAAGTTTCTTCATACTAAATCGATTTTGATTAACATCATTTCGTTTCTGAGATCAGCTTCAAGTCTTCATCTTGAAGTTCAACAAAGGTCAGATATTTAAGGCATTTATACATTCTATAACGTCCAGAAATATTTTATTTATATCCAAAAACCCTTGTAATTATGTAGAAAAGGATATCAAATTTGTATTTAGAGGAGTTTTTACCTGCTGATTATCAATGAAAAACAAAAAGTATAACATAACGAAAAAACTGAGCGAAGGAATATGAATGATTGTAAAAAAGAACAAATACCCGGAACCTTTTTGACAGAAATTTGTAGTATTATCATAACCACTTAAACGACATTGTTATGGATGATATGATTTATAGACATGATTCTATTGCCGAAGAAAATATAGACCCCAATGGACGTCCGGCAAAGAATGAATTTGAGGAATGGAGTGAAGATGTTTCCGAACGTACTGACCTTGGGTATAAAGAGAAAAAAGTGAAATCCGTTAAAGAACGGAAGAAACTTATCAAGGAAATGGATGAGATAATCAAGAAAGATTTGGAATAACAAAAATGGAGCGTATCGGAAAATAATCCGATACGCTCCGTTCTTTTATAGAAAAATATCCTTGGAAAATTTTATTTGTAACCAGCCGCTTTCGCAATACGTTTAGGTATTTCCGTATTATCCATCTTACCGACAAATAAGTCAGAACCAGCTCCTACTGCAAATACAGGGACATATCCTGCTGTATGGTTCGGGCTCGTCCAACCCACCATAGCAATCTGGCTCATCACTTTCCTTGCAACGGCAGCCAATGGCTCGGTTTTGGCATAAAGGCTCTCCTCAAATACAACCTTATTCTTTACAAATGAACTTTCGTATTCATCACGAAGCATTTTTTCCTGTTCCCAAGACAATGGCAGAGTTCTCCAGAAACCCATCTTGTCGCCAAGCAATTCTTTCACTTCCTCCCAAGACACTTTATTACCTTTTGCCTTGCGCAAATCTGAAATAGCTTTGGACAACATATCCTGAGACTGTTTCTGATTAGACAAAGCTTTCAAGAACAATTCATATTTGGTAGTACCCAACCCCAAACCACCTGTTTCGTGGTCGGCTGTTACAACAATCAAAGTTTCCTTTGGATGTTTCTTATAGAATTCATAGGCTACCTTCACAGCATTATCCAGATCAATCACTTCTTCAAAAGTCGTGGCAGGATCATTTCCATGACAAGCCCAGTCAATCTTTCCACCTTCTACCATCAAGAAGAAACCTTTCTTGTTTTCTTTCGTCAAGAAAGAAATAGCACTTTCCGTAATCTGAGCCAATGTCAGGTCACCTTCCTTACGGTCGATAGCATATGGCAAACAAGATGGATTGGCACCTTTCTTCTGAATAAGAACCATCTTTTTTGCATCTGCCGCTTTGGCATTGTACTCATCCAGTCCTCTGGCAATAGTATAACCGGCTTCTTCAATAATAGGGAAAATACTCGGAGCCTTCTTTTTATCAGCAGTTGTGGTCGGTTTCAGAAAACCACCGCCTGCATAGAAGTCTAGATTAGCCTTCGGCAAGTCAAGAGCAATCTCATAATACATATTACGACTAGGCTGATGAGCATAGAATGCGGCAGGAGTAGCATGATCTATACTAACACTAGTAGTTACACCTACTTTTTTCCCTGCTTTCTTTGCTTTTTCGGCAACCGTCTGCAAAACATTCTTGTTATCGTCCATACCAATAGCACCATTATACGTCTTCTCACCGGTAGCAAGAGCAGTACCTGCTGCAGAAGAGTCCGTCACTGAATTAGTAGCAGAAAAAGTGGTAGCCATGGTACCTACCGGAAATGCAGTAAACAAGAGTGATTTCACTCCGATACGTCCCTCCTGTTCCGCCAGATACATTTCCGTACCGTTTACCTGATTTACTCCCATTCCATCACCGATGAAATAAAACACGTACTTTGCCTGTTGGGCATAACCCATACCTACAAATAGTACAAAAAACAATGCATAGATTAATCGTCTCATAAGTCTTCTCATTTATTTTAAGTGTAGCAAAGATACATATTTTAGATTACAGAAGTATGAAGATGAACATAAAAAAGGGAATCGCATCACTGCAATTCCCTCTCCTTTCACTAAAATCATTTAAAGATTATTTGTTCAATATAGCCATTGTATCCGATGCAATCATTAACTCTTCATCCGTCGGAATAACGACCACTTTCACTTTAGACTCATCTGCTGAGATAACTGCTTCCTCACCACGAACTTCATTTTTCTTGGCATCAACTTTGACACCCATAAATTCCAACCCTCCACATACTTCAGTACGGCAATTACATTGGTTCTCACCGACACCACCTGTAAATACTATGATATCTACACCACCTAAAGCAGCGGCGTAAGCACCTACATATTTCTTAATACGATAGAAATACATCTTTTCTGCCAAGATAGCCTTTGGATTACCGGCAGCTACAGCTGCCTCCAGTTCGCGCATATCGCTAGATACTCCCGAAACACCGAGTACACCACTCTTCTTGTTCAGAAGATTAGATACACCATTTGCATCCAGGTTTTCCTTTTCCATAATGAACGTCACGGCTCCTGCATCAATATCACCGCTACGAGTACCCATCATCAATCCTTCGAGCGGGGTCAAACCCATACTGGTATCCATACATTTGCCATCCTTGATAGCAGAAACGGAACCACCGTTACCGATGTGGCAAGTAATGATTTTCTTTCCTTCGGGCTGAACACCCAAAAATTCGCATACGCGCTTGGATACATAACGGTGAGAGGTTCCGTGGAAACCGTAACGACGCACTCCATATTTCTCATACAGTTCGTAAGGAACAGCGTACATATATGCATAATCGGGCATAGTCTGATGGAAAGCTGTATCAAAGACACCCACCTGCGGAACATTTGGCAAAATAGCCGCAACAGCATTTACACCCTTTAAATTAGCAGGGTTATGAAGCGGAGCCAAGTCGTTGCAAGCAGTAAATGCATCCAATACTTCTTGAGTCAGTAATACGGATTCGCTGAACTTCTCCCCTCCGTGCACCATACGGTGACCGACGGCGTTGATCTCATCCAAAGACTTGATAGCACCATATTCAGGACTAATCAATGTATTCAGGATAAACTCTACACCTACAGTATGTTCAGGTATATCTTTTTCCAGAATTTTCTTCTCACCGTTAGGTAAAGTCAATTTCAGAAAAGAGCCTTTCAAACCAATTTTTTCAATACCACCCTGAGCGATAACCTCCTTGTGATCCATATCAAACAATTTATACTTGATGGATGAGCTACCGCAGTTCAATACTAAAACTTTCATATTATTCGGATTTAAAGTTATTTGGAGTTTTTAGCTGCAATAGCCTGATTGGCAGTAATTGCAATCATGCGATATACATCTTCGATGGAACAACCGCGAGACAGGTCGTTTACCGGACGGGCAATACCCTGCAAAATCGGACCTACCGCATCTGCATGTCCCAAACGTTGTACCAACTTATAAGAAATATTTCCTACTTCAAGGCTCGGAACAATCAGCACATTGGCATTACCTGCAATGGAGGAACCCGGAGCTTTACTGGCACCTACCTCAGGAACCAAAGCGGCATCAGCCTGCAATTCGCCGTCAATAGCGATATCAGGAGCCATTTCTTTAGCAATCTTCAAAGCTTCTACCACTTTATCAACCACTTCGTGTTTTGCCGAACCTTTGGTAGAGAAGCTGAGCATTGCAACCTTAGGATCCATACCTACAACCGCTTTGGCTGTACGTGCCGTACAAATGGCAATCTGTGCCAACTGACCCGCATCAGGTACCGGAGTTACAGCAACGTCACCCATCACAAGGATACCATTTTTACCATATTCAGGAGCATGAGTCAGCAACAACATCGCACCCGAAACGCAAGTAATGCCCGGAGCAGTCTTGATAATCTGCAAAGCCGGACGAAGCACGTCACCGGTAGTATTACGTGCGCCTGCCAACTGACCGTCAGCATCACCATTCTTGATAATCAAACAACCCAAATAAAGCGGATTAGTCGTTAATTTACGAGCCTCCTCAATAGTCATACCTTTTTTCTTACGCAGTTCGAACAGTAACTGTGCATATTCTTCCTGTTTCGGGTTGTTTTCCGGATCGATAATGGTTGCCTTGGAGATATTACCAAGCCCCCATTCCGTTGCACAAGCGTTGATTTCAGCAGGATTACCTATAAGAATAAGGTCTGCAATACCGTCAGTCAAAATTTGATTGGCTGCTTTCAAAGTACGTTCTTCCGTACCTTCGGGAAGAACAATGCGTTGGCGATTCGCTTTCGCACGCTCAAGAATTTCATTAATTAATCTTTGCATGATATTTTAATTGTGTATAAAAATCGGTAGATCGTGTTATTCACGCGACAAAAGTACACAATTTTGCAATATGTACATTGCAAATTCGATGATATTTATTGGCAAGAACATAGATTATTATAATATTTAACACTGCCGGATAGGGTCAACCAGGATATCCATGAAAGACAAGTATCCTACCCGTAAAGGGCATCTCAATTGCCCCTATTACCGAAATAGCATTAAAAGCCTTCTAATACATCATTAAAAGCCTTTTAATACACCATTGAAAGCCTTTTAATCACATCCCACCATACAGAAGCGCCAACCAGACATTACCCATGAAAGTATCCGGCCATAGTACAGAGTACGTCTGAATATCAGCCTCCGTTACAAAAAGCTATAAGAAATATCCCCATCAACGTAACAAGCAATCTTGAGAATGCCTACCTTTGCGGCGTTTTCAATACATAACATAATTAGGTATTAGTAATATGATTCGCCAATGTGCCATCCTCTTCGGCTGTTTAGCCTTGGGGGAACTGATTGTTTTTCTTACGGGTATCAAGTTCCCTTCGAGTATCATCGGGATGCTGTTACTCACACTTTTTTTGAAATTAGGTTGGATAAAACTGCACTGGGTACAAGGAATGTCCGACTTTCTGGTTGCCAATCTGGGTTTCTTCTTTATCCCACCCGGAGTAGCACTGATGCTTTATTTTGACATTATCGCCGCAGAATTCTGGCCGATCGTCATCGCATCATTAGTCAGTACTGTATTAGTCCTTGTCGTCACCGGCTGGGTTCACCAATTAACACGTAAAATCAAATGAACTTCTTAGAAAACGAATTTTTCCTGCTGGCCATTACATTCGGGATATTCTTTCTGGCAAAGTTATTGCAGAAGAAGACAGGAATTATGTTACTTAATCCCATACTACTCACCATTGCCATACTTATCATTTTCCTGAAAATGGCAAATATCAGTTATGATACTTACAATAAAGGAGGATATCTGATAGAATTTTGGCTGAGACCTGCCGTAGTGGCTCTAGGTGTTCCTCTGTACCTACAATTGGAAACCATCAAAAAACAATTGTTACCCATCTTGTTATCACAATTGGCAGGTTGTATTGTGGGGGTGGTTTCTGTGGTTTTGATAGCCAAGCTGATGGGAGCTTCCGATGAAATTATATATTCACTGGCACCTAAATCCGTAACTACCCCGATAGCCATGGAGGTTACTAAATCTCTGGGAGGTATCCCCTCGTTGACGGCAGCAGTAGTAGTATGTGTCGGACTGCTGGGCGCCATACTCGGAGTAAAAACCTTGAAAATGACCCATATCGGCAGTCCGATGGCACAAGGTCTCTCACTGGGAGCGGCAGCCCATGCGGTAGGTACTTCAACAGCAATGGACATCAGCCGCAAATACGGGGCATTCGCCAGTCTCGGATTGACTCTGAACGGAATTCTTACAGCATTATTAACTCCAACCATTTTAAGATTGTTGGGATTACTCTAACAAAATCGCTCTATTTTTGTTATTTATAAATGTAACAACATAAAAAAGAACCTATGATTCAATTTAAAGATATCGAACTACAAGACAAGGAACTTATTACATCCTATACTTTAAACAGCCCTCGACAAAATTGTGACCTGTCATTCTCCAACTTATGTAGCTGGCGTTTTCTATACAACACGAAGTTTGCCATTCTTGACGGATTTCTGTTACTGAAGTTCTGGGCAAACGAAGAACCGGTGTACATGATGCCTATCGGCAACGGTAATTTAAATAAAGTACTGGAGACATTAATAGAAGATGCACACCGAGAAGAAGAACCTTTCTGCCTGCTTGGAATTTGTGCAGGAATGTGTTCTGAACTGGAGGCCTTCATGCCGGGAAGATTTCAGTTTACAGAAGATCGTGATTATGCGGATTACCTTTATCTGCGCACCGATCTTGCCACGTTGGCCGGCAAGAAGTTTCAGGCTAAACGAAACCACGTCAACAAGTTCAAACGGACTTATAATTATGAGTATACTCCCATTACTCCCGACCGTATTCAGGAGTGTCTGGACCTGGAAGCTGAATGGTGCAAGGCGAATAACTGCGACCAGCACGAGGGTACAGGCAATGAACGTCGTGCACTGATTTATGCCCTCCATCATTTCAATGAACTGGGTCTGACGGGTGGCATTCTCCACGTAGATGGTAAGATTGCAGCATTCACTTTCGGCATGCCTATCAACCAAGACACTTTCGGAGTACATGTGGAAAAAGCGGATACCAATATTGAAGGCGCATATGCAATGATTAACTATGAGTTTGCCAACCATATTCCCGAACAATACGTTTACATTAACCGGGAAGAAGATTTGGGTATCGAGGGATTGCGCAAGGCCAAATTGTCTTACCAGCCTACTATTATTCTTCAAAAATACATGGCCTGTCTGAAAGATGAACCAGTGGAGGCTATTAAATGGTAAAAAAGTCATAGAATAACAAAATGATACGGGAAAAAGTAAAAAATTTGTGGAAGCTATGCTTTAACGATAGTGAGGAATTCATTGACATGTATTTCCGCCTACGTTACAACAATAATGTTAACATCACTATTGAAAGTGGTGATAATGTAATTGCCGCCCTACAAATGTTACCTTATCCCATGACTTTTGGCGGAACGGAAATCCATACGGCTTATGTTTCCGGAGCATGTACACATCCCGATTACCGCAACCGGGGAGTAATGCAGGAATTATTGTCGCAAGCTTTTATCAGAATGTTGCATAATAATGTAGCTATCTCTACATTAATTCCGGCTGAGTCTTGGTTATTCGATTATTATGCCCATAATGGTTATGCAACGGTATTCAATTATAATAAATTCCTTTTCAAAGTACCCCAAATCACTTCTCCTCAAAATACTCCGGTGCTAAAAATAACCGACAAATATAAAAATGAAGTATATGACTATTTTAACCGGAAATTGAGAGAACGTGATTATTGCATCCAGCACACTGAAACAGATTTTCGGGTTATCCTTTCGGATTTACAATTAAGCGGTGGACATGTTTTTACGTTAAACCATGAAGGTTCTATCGTTGCTTTAGCAATCGCCTATCCGGACAATCAAGGAAGGTGGCATATTGGAGAATTACTTTCGGATACTCCTGAAATAAGTTCATGGCTACTACAACGTATCTGTAAGGAAATAAAAATTTCAACACTTGAAGTGCTGACTCCTCCTGTTGCAGAAAAGGAAAATCACCCTTTGGGAATGGCACGTATCATTAATGCCAAAGCTATATTACAACTGTATGCCAGTATACATCCTGAATTAGAGCTCAACATTTTGTTAACAGATGAACAGATAAGCGCCAACAACGGGCATTATTATCTGAGCAATGGCAAATGTATGAATAGTACCAAGCGTCTGCACAGCAGCCACCTGGCACTCACTATCGGTGAACTCACCGAAAAAATATTCATAGCATCACGCCCATATATGAGCCTGATGCTTAACTAATTCTGTTAAAGTCCACTGAAATCGACTCCCTCGAATACCAAAGAAGGTATACGCCATGATGAAGACATACGCGGATCATTACCTACCGCCACTAAAGAAGCCCAAAGGGTAAGCATATTACCGGTAACATTCATTTCATTAACCGGCTGAGTCAATTTTCCGTTTTCAATCAGGAAGCCTTCGATACCGTATGAAAAATCACCGGAGCTACTGTTACAGTTGCCTCCATTGAAACCGGTAACCAAAATACCTTTTTGAACATCCGCCACCAAAGCTTCCAAAGTTTTGCTACCCGGTTTCAATACCAGCAAAGAAGGTGAATTGACAGTAGGTGCTACCCCCATCTTCCTGGAATTATAGGTATCAATGAAATAGGTCTTCAACACACCACTCTCAAATATAGAACGGCGTTCGGTTGCCACACCTTCACTATCAAAATAGCGTGCTCCATTGGCACCAATGGTATGCGGTTCATCCATCAAATTCAAAATATCGGCACCAACTTTTGTGTTCAGTTTATCAAGCAAAAAAGAATTTTTCTGCTGAAGGCTACTCCCATAAAGAGCACTCAACAACGGGCTAAGCATATTTCCCGAATTCATAGGATCAACAACCATGGTATATTTACCGGAAGCAACCTTCTTTTGTCCCAGTTTCTTCAATACACGCTCCAATGCTTTTGTTCCGACACCGGACTTTATCAGTTTATCATAGAACAAAGCCGAATCATACCAATAAGAAGAAGGGCGGGCTTCACCTTCACCTTTCACCGCAATGTCGGCAGAAACCGAAAACCAAGTCGATTTGGACTCACCTTCAAAACCATTACTTGTCAAACGGTAAGCGGCATTCTCACCATCGCTATATGAACTAGCTACCGATATGATACGTTCATCCTTTCCCAAGACTTCCTCGGCAGCCGCACGTGCAATAGCTACTTTATCATCAGGATTTACGGTATAGAATTTATTATCAAACAATTGCAAATCGGGTTTACCTCCTTTATAATATCGGGAGGGATCGGGTAATACTCTGGCATTATCTTCTGCCAGATAACGTGTAGACTCGATACCATTCGCAATGAAAACTTCAAGCTCCTTCTTATCCAGACGATTGGTAGAGTAAGAGCCAAATCTGCCATCTACAAACAGACTTATACTCAATCCGCTTTCGGAGGCTTGCTGTAATTTATCCATCTTAGCGTCGCGCAATTCAAACGAAGCATTTGAATTGGAATACAACACCAACTTTGCAGCCTGGCAACCGTTCTTCAAGGCATAATCCATTGCCCATTGTGCCAGTTTTTTATTATTATCTGTAATCATGTCTTTAATTGAAAATTGAAAATTGATAATTGATAATAAAAAAAGTATTCTCAAGTGTTCATTACCAATTATTCATTAATATTTAACTTTCTCCTCCTACAGTCAACTTGCTGACTAATGCCGACGGCATACCGCAAGTTACCGGACAAGCCTGCCCGTCTTTACCGCAAGTCCATGTACCATTATCAATCTTATCATTGTTCGCCACCATAGTAATATCTGCCAAAGCCTTCGGACCGTTACCAATGATATTGATATCTTTAATAGGCTGTGTCAACTTACCATTTTCAATCAAGTAACCGGATTTTACAAAGAATGTAAAGTCACCGGCTCCAATCTGAACCTGCCCATTGGTGAACTGGTCCACATAAATACCATTCTTCACAGTAGAAATAATATCTTCTTCCTTCATATTTCCAGCTTCCATATAGGTTGCACGCATACGCGGAATAGGCATGTTACGGAATGTATCGCGGCGCCCGTTCCCGGTAGGAGCTACTCCATAGTGTTTTGCACTGATACGATCGTGCAAGTAACTAGTGAGAATACCTTCTTTCACAATATACGTTTTTTGTCCTTCTATCCCTTCATCGTCGAAATTCACTGAACCACGATTGAAAGGAATAGTACCGTCATCCACTACATTGATATGTTCGTTACAGACTTTCTTACCAAGGAGATTACAGAAAATAGAGGTCTTTTTACGGTTGAAGTCAGCCTCAAAAGCGTGACCGATAGCTTCATGCAACAAGATACCCGAACCACCTGCCCCCATTACAACCGGCATTTCACCACCTTTGGGTTTCACGGCCTTAAAAAGGATAGCAGTGTTGTCTACTGCTTCACGGGCTATTACTTCTATAATATCATCCGTCAGGAACTCAAATCCTTTACGATAAGAACGGGAAGCCATACTATTCTCCATCTTGCCATCTTCTTCCATGATACATACCGCTATCAAAGACACCATTGGACGATAGTCATAATAAGTGACACCCTCTGAATTACAAAAAAGAACATGTGAAGTGCTATCCATCAGATAGGCCTGCACTTTTCTTACCCGCTTATCCAAAGCGAATATCTTTTCGTTCATTTTCTCCAGATAAGGGATTTTAGCTTTCACGCTTACGTCCTCCCAAGGTTCAGCAATGGCATAGCGATTTTTCGTGATTTTTTTCTCAGTCAACCCGACAGGTTTGCCTGCCTTGCCGGAGGAAGCGATACGGGCAGCAGTACGCGCCGCGCGCAACATCTCATCCAAGGTAACCCCTTCTACATAAGCATAGCCGCTCTGGTCTCCCGCCAGCACACGTACCCCCATACCAAAATCAATGTTGGCACCGCAATTATTCACTTTGCCATCCATCAGGCTCACATCATTGTTAAAGGTATGTTCAAAATAAAGATCTACATAATCACCCCCTTTTTCCAAAGCAGTAGTCATGACTTTCTTTAAATCAGCTTCCGTAACACCAAAATGATGCATAGCTGCAATGGAAGCAGACTTATTGTCGCTCCCTCCCAAAGTTCCCCGAACTGACGCAGGCATAGCAAACGATGGCATGGCAAGCGTTCCCAATACTGCCAGACCTCCTGCCCGCAAAAAATTCCGTCTATCCATTTTCCTCAAGTATTATAATTTAAATATTCTCAGTTTATACACAGGATAACCTTCGTTTCATCCCCAAAAACAAAGTGTTTAAACTTCTTTCGTTAACAAACTTTCCAGTTCCTCCGCATTCAGCCTCAGATAGAATTGTCCTTTATATGCCACGGAAATAGAGCCTGTTTCTTCAGACACAATAATAGCGTGCGCATCCGACACTTGTGATATCCCCATAGCAGCCCGGTGGCGTAATCCCAGTTCTTTCGGGATATCGAGATTATGAGATACCGGCAAAATACATCCGGCTGCTTTAATCCGTTTCTTGCTGATGACCATTGCTCCATCGTGCAACGGGCTGTTCTTAAAGAAGATATTCTCTATCAACCGTTGGTTTATATCCGCATTAATAACCTCACCCGTACGTACTACATCATCCAAAGGCATATTATGCTCGATAACAATCAATGCGCCTACCTTCTGTTTCCCCATACTGATACATGCCATCACCACTGGCATTATCTCTTCGTGCTCCATTTTCTCTTTCTTGTTTCCCGTAAAGAAACGTACCAAGGCGCTAGCGTGCTGGTGTGAACCCAACGTAAGCAGAAAACGTCGTATCTCGTCCTGAAACAAAATAATCAACGCCAATACTCCCACACTGACTAATTTGTCGAAAATAGATCCCAACAGTTTCATTTCCAAAACCTGGGAAACGACCAGCCAAATCAAAATAAACACAAGGATACCCGTAAATACATTGATGGAACCGGATGCTTTCATCAGCTTATATGTATAATAAAGCAGAAAAGCTACCAACAGAATATCTATAAAGTCTTTTATTCCAAATTCAAAAAACATATATATTAATTTACGATTTGACGATCTATAATTGAGTTCACCTCAGTTTATCACTCTATCACCTTTTCTCTTTCTTTCCTCATCGCCTCTACTATTTTCACTGTTTCCACGGCCTCCTTTACATCATGCACACGGAGAATATCGGCACCTTTCATCAGACAGATAGTATCCAGTACGGTAGTACCGTTCAATGCTTCTTGAGGAGTGGTACCCAACAAACGATAAATCATGGATTTACGGGAGACGCCAACCAATAAAGGCAATTCAAACACACGAAATTCTTCAAGATGGGACAACAATTCATAATTATGCTCTACTGTCTTACCAAAGCCAAAACCGGGATCCAATATGATATCTTTCACTCCTAAATCACGTAATTGCTGCACCTTACGGGCAAAATAAAGAAATACTTCTTTCAACAGATTACCATAATGTGGGTTCTTCTGCATATTTTGTGGCGTACCTTGCATGTGCATCATTATATAAGGCACATTCAACTCTGCAACCGTCCGGAACATGTCTGTATCCATTTCTCCGGCAGCAATATCATTGATGATTGCCACCCCAAACTCTTCGACACACATTCTGGCGACATCAGCTCTGAAAGTATCTACCGAAACAACTGCATCGGGACAAACTCTACGAAGCACAGACAGCCCCATACGTAGCCGCTCCATCTCTTCTTGAGGAGACACATTTTCAGCATTGGGGCGCGAAGAATAAGCACCAACGTCAATAATACCGGCACCTTCTGCAAGTATCTGTTCCGTCCGTCGGGATATTTCGACTTCTGTCTGCATACGACTACTGGCATAAAAAGAATCAGGAGTTATATTAAGAATGCCCATTACACAGGGAACAGACAAGTCCAGTAACAAGCCATTGACATTTATATATTTGGGGTTTAATGTTTCCATGAATAATTCTGGTTTTTCTCATTTGCAAATGTAAACAAAAAAGCTGTCACAGAGATATAAAGTTCCAAAATTAAACTATCTTTGCACGGAATGTACAAAGATAGTTTATGAAAATAAGCAAAAAACATACTCCTACTATTATCCTATATTATATTTTGTGCATTTTATTCACATTATGTAGTATGCAGATCAAAGGACAACAAAAAGATGCAAGTCTAGTCTATAATGTTGACAGTGTACTATATACCTATTATCTTAGCTGTAAAGCTGAAACGACCTCTCCCATTGTACTACAAATGACCGATACCTTGTTTCATATGTCCGGCGAGAAGAAAGACTTACGAATGCAAGCGGTAGCTTTATGTACCAAGTTGGATTACTACTATTTTCAAGGAACTAATAAAGATTCTATATTCCATTACGTAAATATTGTAAAAAAGTTTGCCAGAAAAACAAATCAGCCCAAATATTATTACTTTGCCTGGAGTAAGAGACTTATCAATTATTATATCAAAAACCAACAATATAACATAGCCCTCTATGAAGCCGACCGAATGATGAAAGAGGCAGAACAGGAAAAGTATCCTGCAGGAATAGCTAATGGTTATAACATATTAAGCTCTATCTATCAAGCCAAAGGGTTGTCCAGACTTGCTGCTGAAAATAGAGAAAAAGAAATAGAAATTATCCTGAAATATAATATTGACACCTATAATCTGGGAAACATTTATACAATCTTAGCTTCATATTATTGTGACTTGAGACAATTGGATAAAGCAGAAAACATCTTAAAAAAGGCAGAGAACCATTTATTCAGTAACACACAAGAATTCTCTTTTTATCTGAGATATTTCGATTATTACTTGACGACCCATAATATACCCCAGGCCAAAGAATATCTACAAAAAGCCAAACAGTTAATGAATACTCAAAAAGAAATCTCTAAAATCGGGTATACCTACTATCAAAAAGAGCGGGATTTCTATTTAGAGACACAACAATATACCAAAGCATTGGTTACTCAGGAATATATCATGAAGAAATATCCCACATTAGCAACCAACCCGAAAGAAATTCAAACAATGGCATTCATTCATAACAAAACAGGTAATCTATCACAAGCCATACAATACTATCAAAGGTATATTCAATATATCGATTCACTGAATATAGTCAATGCTGATATCGCAACAGGCGAATTTGCAGCCATGCTAGGAGTAGAGCGCTTGAACGTAGAGAAGAGTGAACTACAACAAGAAATTCAACGACGCGATTTACAGAACAAACAACGTATCATCATTTTCCTGATTATCCTACTTATTCTCAGTAGCATCATTTTCTATCGTGAGCATCTGCTTAATAGTAAATTACGACTCTCGCAAAAGCAACTATCTGCTAAAAACAAAGAATTGCTTGATTCCGAACTTGAATTAATTCATGCTAAAGAACAGGCTGAAAAGGCCAGTATGATGAAAACCGAGTTTATCCAAAATATGAGCCACGAAATACGTACTCCTCTGAATTCTATCGTAGGATTTTCACAAGTACTTAGTGCTATACATAAAACAGATGAAGAAACCCAAGAATATGCCAGTATCATCGAACAGGGAAGTAATAATCTGCTTCAACTGATAGACGATGTACTAGATATCTCAAGCCTTGACAGTGGTACAGAGATTTCCACCACTGAAGTGGTAAACATAGCGGCATTATGCAGGGAATGTATCACTAAAACAACCTCACATATTATTCCGGAAGTCAGTCTATGTTTACAGAATAAACAGGAGGAATTTTATATGCACACCAACACCAAACGCCTGTCTCAAATTCTACTCCACCTGCTGAAAAATGCTGCCAAATTTACTCACAAAGGTAGTATTACTCTTGCTTGGCACACGGATAGTGAACACAAATACATTACTTTTAGTGTTACTGATACAGGCATCGGTATACCTGCTGACAAACAACAGTTTGTGTTTGAGCGTTTCAGTAAAATAGATACCTTTGTACAAGGTACCGGTTTAGGGCTTCCCATCGGTCGAATCTGCGCCGAGAAAATGGGTGGAAGTCTGGTTCTTGATCCGGACTACACCGAAGGTTGCCGTTTCTTGCTTCGTCTACCATTGAAATAATCAATCTTTTTAATTGGAATTAAAAAGATAAATTATCACCGAGAGATACTACCTTATTAATGAATTAAAAACTATATCTTTGTCAAACTTTAAACGAATTGAAAACAATAAAAGATCATGGATATAGCATCTATTTATCAGATATTCCTGAAATGTACCTGTGTCACAACCGATAGCCGTAATTGTCCCGAAGGCTCACTATTTATCGCCCTGAAGGGTGAAACATTCAATGGAAATGTTTTTGCCGCGAAAGCGCTGGAGGCAGGAAGTGTTTATGTTATTGTGGACGAAGCTGAATATGTGCCGACAGGACATACACATTATATATTAGTGGACAATTGCCTACACACCTTGCAACAACTGGCCAATTATCATCGTCGGCAACTTGGGACCCGTATTATAGGTATCACCGGCACCAACGGGAAAACGACTACTAAAGAGTTGATATCCACCGTTCTTTCGCAGACCTACAACGTGCTGTTCACACAAGGGAACCTGAACAATCCAATCGGTGTACCTCTTACTTTACTTCGCCTGAAAGCTGAACATGACCTTGGTGTAGTAGAAATGGGTGCAAGCCATCCCGGAGACATCAAAGAGTTGGTAGAAATAGCCGAACCCGATTATGGTATCATCACCAATGTAGGAAAAGCCCACTTGGAAGGTTTCGGCTCATTCGAAGGTGTCATCAAGACCAAAGGGGAGCTATACGACTTCCTGCGTCAACGGAAGAACTCGATTATATTCATCCACCACGACAATCACTATCTGAGGGAAATGGCACGGGGATTAGACCAGTTACCCTATGGAAACGAAGACGGGCTATACATCAATGGGCACGTCACAGGAAATTCTCCTTATCTGACTTTTGAATGGAAAGCCGGAAAAGAAGGTGAACTTCACGAAATACAGACGCAACTTATCGGTGAATATAACTTTCCCAATGCGCTTGCCGCAGTTACCATCGGACATTTCTTTGAGGTGGAGTCTGCTAAGATTGATAAGGCGCTACGTGAATACACACCGCAAAACAATCGCTCACAATTGAAAAAGACAGCAGACAATACTTTGATCATCGATGCCTACAACGCCAATCCAACCAGCATGATGGCATCCATCATCAACTTCCACAATATGCAGGCCGAACACAAGATGCTGATCTTGGGAGATATGCGCGAACTGGGGAAAGACAGCACAGAAGAACATCAGAAAATAGTAGATTTCTTGACCGAATGTAACTTTGAAGAAGTTATTCTGGTTGGTGAGTTATTTGGAGCTACTCATCATGCTTTTAAAACATACCCCGATGCCCCCGCATTAATAGCAGAGATACAAAGGGAAAAGCCCAACGGGAAGACTATTCTTATCAAAGGATCGAACGGAATAAAGCTCAGTACCGTAGTAGAATATCTATAAGATATCCCGACATATAACTTTTAAGGAAATATCTGTTTGCCATGTTCATAATAAAAAGCTCTTTCTTCCTTGCCCCGGGTATGATTTCTCAACCATAACAAAGCATTATCCGGTACGTTCTCATACATCAGCGAGGAAGAGACAGCTTTTTGCCAGCCAAGTGTCCTCCATCCCCTTTGCCCATCATGATAAAGTAATTCATAAGTATCACCCATACGTACGTAATTATCATCATTTCTCGGAATATATACCAAGCTTGAAATGGTTACCGACTTTCCATAATCAAGTACTACCTCACTACCTTTCCTTATATTCTTATAGAAACTGACCCAATCATCATCATTCACCGCCTTTAGTTTTTCTAACTCTTCACGTAATAATATCGTATCCGTCTCAATCTTTACAGGTTACCATTTATTTTGTACCAAGGTATCTTTATAGGTTCTATTTTTTACCTCCATTATCTTCATACAATCCAAACTTACTTAGATTTGCCTCTTATTCTTATCATAATAGGAGATAGTACTGTATTACAATACACTGTTATTGTTTTTTCAAAATATCCACTTCTTTCCGATTGGTATGAAATGTTTAAAACCAATACTATGAAAACAACAAATTTTATATAAATATTTTTTTGCATTTTATGATATTTTTCAACCTACTTCATCTCCACCTGCAGTACGAACACATTCTAAACATTTTTCTCCTGAAAAAGGATATTTGGGTTTACGTCCTATTACTGCGCCACACTCTAACATACCACCTACGACTGTTGGAGAACCCGAACAAGTTGCATAATAGACATTTGGATCATTTTCATTACTAAACTCTTTATAACATGTTTTAGTAGCCCACTCGACGCAGAGATCCTCATATTCAAGACCAGCCAATGCATCTAAATTCATCAATGACAACTCTGGTAATCTACTAGTTTCACTCATCTTACTATAAGTACTGAACACGATAACTATTACAAAAAACATAATAGTTGCAAAAAATAGTTTTCTTATTTGTAGTATAATTTAATGTTTATATATTTTATAAATATAAAAAATACAATGAAAAATATTTGTATATAAAACGTGAGAAAAACGTGAGAAAATCATGATTATTTTTTTTCATCTTCTATAATAACCAATTGATATCCACCTCTGTTCCTTACAGATATTATTTCCACCGAACAATCCACAAATAATTTCCTCAACTGCGATATGGCTGTCCTGCGACGTTCATTAAGCCCACAAGCCTCCAAAGGCCATGAACAGACCTCCGCTATATCTTTATGGGAAAGAAATCTATCCACAGATTTCATAAAAGCAATTAATAATAAACCATCTTGATGAGTACAGTGTATCTCTTTTCCTTTTAATCCTTTTAATGTTAAGACATGTTTTCGTACTGAGAAATAATAACTTCCGATAGAAAAACCCTCATCAGGCACACCTGCCAACGATGAGAAAATCTTTAAATATACATTTGATAAATTTTCCAATACACCCATAATACAGATTCTTAGGTTTTCAATATCCCAAAGATAGCTGTATTGCTCCCGACAAGGTTGTATTTATATCTCAATATCTATTAGTTTTGTATCAAAGCAGATCCTATGCTTTATTTTTTGCGTTTTTCAGCATCCTTGGCCGCAGGATGCAATAGCCAATCAATGATGCCAGTATAGCCCCCGTACTATTGGCTGCAAAGTCCAGCCAATCACCGCCACGATAGGTGGTACAATATTCTTGCAAAAGTTCAACGATTCCACTGAATATCACCGGACAAAAAAACGCACCGATCCATGCATGCCACAGAGGTACATGATCCCTTTTATGTGCCCGCAAGAATTCCAGCCAAAGCATACCGGAAAGCCCGAAGTACATGCAGATATGCGCCACTTTGTCAAGATTGGGGATCGTATTCAAATCTGTTGTAGGAGGTTTGAAAAATGACAAATAGATCACGGTTAGGATGATGACAAGCGATACGGGATATTTCTTAATATAATATAGCATAACTCAAATTATAATCAAATCGTATACAAATATATAGAGTATTTTCTATATTTGCACGTTTAAGTAAGTATTAATAACGAATTGAAAGAAAAAGCTACGTTTTATGACAAAAAATGACAGAGCCAACTTTGGAAGCAAACTAGGAGTAATTCTTGCATCAGCAGGTTCCGCGGTTGGTTTGGGTAACATCTGGAGATTTCCATTTGAAACAGGTAACCACGGTGGCGCTGCTTTTATCCTGATATACCTTCTCTGCGTACTTATTCTCGGCACTCCCATTATGATAGCCGAGTTTCTCATCGGACGCCGTTCCCGTGCGAACACAGCCGGTGCTTATCAGAAACTTGCCCCCAGTACCCATTGGAAATGGATAGGACGCATGGGTGTACTGGCAGGATTTCTCATATTGGGTTATTACTCCGTAGTGGCAGGTTGGACGCTTGAATTCATAGGAGAAGCTGCCACCAACAGCTTTGCCGGAAAATCGGCAACGGAATTTATCAGTTCCTTCGACAGTTTCGTCAGTAATCCTTGGCGTCCGGTAATCTGGTTGGTTTTATTCTTGCTGGCCACTCATTTTATTATTGTGAAAGGAGTGGAAAAAGGTATTGAGAAATCAGCAAAGATCATGATGCCGGTATTGTTTATCTTGTTGATTGTTCTTGCTATCTGTTCTGTTTCCCTACCAGGGGCAAGTGCAGGTATCGAATTTCTTTTGAAACCGGATTTCAGTAAGGTAGACGGTAATGTATTGTTGGGAGCTATGGGGCAGGCTTTTTTCTCTCTTAGCCTGGGGATGGGGTGTCTTTGCACATACGCGTCTTATTTCAGGACCGATACCAATTTATCCAGAACAGCGTTCAATGTAGCCGGTATTGACACAATGGTAGCTATTTTGGCAGGATTTATCATTTTCCCCGCCGCATTCTCCGTAGGTATCAAGCCCGATGCAGGTCCCAGCCTACTGTTTATTACCTTGCCTAATGTATTTCAACAAGCCTTCGGTGGTTTGCCTTGGCTCGCAATCACTCTTTCGCTGATGTTCTATATTCTATTAGCACTGGCAGCGCTTACCTCAACCATTTCATTACACGAGGTAGTAACAGCTTATCTGCATGAAGAATTCAACTTTACACGAGGAAAGGCAGCTAAATTAGTTACTGCCGGCTGCATATTTTTAGGAGTCTTCTGTTCACTGTCGTTAGGAATAGGAAAAGATTATACGGTTTTCGGAATGAATCTATTCGATCTGTTCGACTTTGTCACGGCCAAAATAATGTTACCGATGGGAGGTTTCTTTATCTGTATTTTCACAGGATGGTATCTGGACAAGAAAATTATCCGGGAAGAGGTGAGCAATAACGGAACACTGAGGGTACCCTTCTATAAACTCCTGATTGTTATATTAAAGTTTGTAGCACCTGTATGTATCGCAATCATCTTTATCAATGAGCTAGGCTTGCTGAAATAAAAAGATAATGAAAAACCCTCTAAAAGATTTCTCATACTTCTCCCGAAGAGAAAAGCAAGGTATTTTAGTACTTATAACAGGTATCATCCTAGTCTTTCTCACCGGATATATTTATACTTTCTTGCGGGAACATACGGCACTTTCCGATGAAGAAACACAGTTACAACTCTCTGCGGTAGAAGAATATGAAAGCTTTATTGCCTCTGTAAAAGAAAAAGATAATAAGCGGGAATATCATCCGTCCCGATATCCTATCAATCCATCCTCAGAAATTGTTTTGAAACCCTTCAACCCCAATACGGCAGACTCTGCCACTTTCCGGAAACTGGGTTTACCCGGATGGATGGTCAGGAACATTTTACGATACCGGAGCAAAGGAGGTAAATTCCGTAAAGCGGAAGATTTCAAAAAGATATATGGTTTAACCAAAGAACAATATGGATATCTCCTACCCTATCTCTATATAGCACCGGAAGATACAACGAGAAAGACGGTACAGTTATATAATGTTTCAATAACAAAAGACAGTACCAAAGTTTTACGCGAAACACCCTACAAATATCCTGCCGGTACTGTTATCAACCTAAATCTCGCTGACACTACCGAGCTGAAAAAGATACCGGGAATAGGTAGTGGTATCGCCCGGTTAATTACTGGTTATCGCCGAAGTTTAGGTGGTTTCTACTGCATTGAACAATTACAAGATATAAATCTAAACTACCATCAATTGGAGAATTGGTTCTATATCCAAGATAAAGACATTCGTCTGATAAATATAAACCATAGTGGGGTGGAACGCTTACGTAATCATCCTTATATCAACTTTTATCAGGCAAAAGCTTTTGTAGAATATCGTAAGAAAAAAGGCACACTCCACAATCTGAAACCGTTTACACTTTACGAGGAGTTTACAAAGGACGATTTAGAAAAAATCAGCCATTACGTCTGCTTTGAGTAGTAGATGACTCATCACACACTGCACCATCCTTCAGATGTATCGTACGATCTGTAATTTGGGCCAAACCTTCATCGTGGGTTACAATAACGAATGTCTGTCCGAAACGGCTACGTAAATCAAAAAAAAGTTGATGAAGTTCTTCTTTATTATGCGAATCCAAACTACCTGAAGGTTCATCAGCCAACACTACCGCAGGATGATTGATAAGTGCACGAGCAACAGCCACACGTTGTTTCTCTCCCCCCGAAAGTTCATTCGGCTTATGTGATGCACGCTCGGCAAGTCCCATAAATTCAAGAATTTCCGTAGCGGCATTTTTTGCCTCTTGTTGACCTTTCCCGGCAATGAAAGCAGGTATCATGATATTCTCCAAAGCTGTAAATTCTGGCAGTAACTGATGGAACTGAAAAACAAAACCGATATGCTGATTACGAAATGCGGAGAGCTCTCTTTCCTTCATCTGGTTAACTGGAGTGCTGTCAATCGTAACCAAACCACTATCCGGCATATCCAAAGTACCCATTATCTGTAATAAAGTAGTCTTACCCGCCCCACTAGGGCCTACAATACTGACAATCTCTCCTTTTTTTACTTCCATATCGATACCTCGCAGTACTTGCAAATTACCGAAACTCTTGGTTATATTCTCTAAGTGTATCACTGGATTATTTACTATTTGATGATTTACAATCTACTATTTAACAGTTTTCCCGAAGTACTATTACTACAATCTTTTAATCACATATTCAGCTAAATAACAACCAAAAACAGCCGGCATATAGCTTACTGTTCCACAAGTGGACTTCTTGTTCAACTCGTCTTCCGTCAGCAAAACTGCATTCGGATCAGCCTGTTCGGTACTGAAAACGACCGGAAGTTTCCGCTTCATCCCCATCTTCTGCAAACGCTTACGGACGGCTTTACTTAGTCCACAATGATAGGTATCCCATATATCAGCAAAACGTACCTGAGTAATATCACTTTTAGCTCCTGCACCCATGCTCGATACTATTTTTAGATGTCGCTTCATAGCTTCAGTTATCAGATAACATTTCGGAGAAAGCGTATCAATCGCATCTACAATAAAATCATACTTCTCGGCATCAAGTAGTTCAGGTATATTTTCATCTTTTAAAAAGATAGATAATACAGTCAGTTCCAATTCCGGATTAATGTCCTTGAAACGCGCTTCCAATATTTCTACTTTCTTCTTACCCACTGTAGAGTGTAGAGCCGGTAACTGACGATTTATATTGGTAGGTTGCACTGTATCGACGTCTACAATAGTCATTCTTCCGACACCTGCACGGCATATCATTTCGGCAGCATAAGCTCCTACTCCTCCCAAACCTACGACCAATACGTGTGCCCGACACAGACGTTCCATCTTTTCACGTCCTAATAGGATCTGTGTCCTTTGTTTCCAATCATCCATTAATTTTTCTTAAACCATTTATAAAACCAATTCCCTACTTTCTCGTAGTGCTGCGATTCGTTACTTCCTCGGGGATTAGAGAAAGAAAGAGTCTCCTGAGGCTCTCCCAATTGGTCGGGATAAAGTACAATCAGACTATTGTTAGAAAAATACTTACTTAACTGAGCTGGCAGTTTTTCAAAAGAACTATCATAAGAAATTGCCCCTCTACGTGCACTGATTACCACTAGCAAATGATCGTAGTTTACCTGACCGGTCAGAATCAGTAAATCACCCCAATCGTCCAGACGAGAAAAGTCAGTCAGAGTCTGTCCATATTTCTTCTTTACTAACGCTTGCAGATAAAAAGTAGTCTCCTCATTCGCAAAAAAATGTACCCGGCAACCCAATATTCCTCCCATCCGGCAGAAATGTTCCACCCATTTCTGGAAACCGGCTTCGTATTCAGCTTTAGGGGGCACAGCAATAATAATACGCCTTAAAGTATTAATCGGGATAAGGAACTTGGCAATCATCACTTCACGGTGTAACCCCTTCAACAGATTTTCGGCGAGCATACCAAAGAATGAATCCACAATATTCACCTTGCGGTGCAAACCGATAATGACATCTGTCACTTCATTTTCTTTTGCGGTATGGATAATACCTGATGCAATATTCAAATCATATCGCGTAATCTGCCGTAAAGAAACATCTGCCGAAGCCGTAATCATGGCAGCTTTTTCCAAATATCTCTTTCCACGTAACTCGGATCCTTCAGAGGTGTTATTATCATTGATTACATTCAGAGCGAGTAAGTTATCTTTCTGTTTAGGATCACGTATCAACAGAGACAAGTTTACCAAATATTCAATAGTCTCCGGATTGGCTACAGGAATTAATATTCTTTCCGCTTCTACCGTACGTTCTTCTTCCAGATGTGCCTCACACATGGCAATTTTACGAGCAGCACGTTCTGTTGTGAACGAACTCACAATACAAGTTACGAGAATAAGTAAGACTGTCCCATTCAATACATCTTCATTCAGCAAGCGTTCTCCACCCGGTAGAATAATATTATAACCCACCAACACAGCCGCCAATGTAGCGGCTGCCTGCGCATTACTCAGACCAAACATCAACTCCCGTTCAATAGCCGCCATCTTATAAATTTTCTGTGTCAACCAAGATGCAATCCATTTTCCAATCAATGCTACCGTTATCATGACAGCCGCCACTTTCAACGCATCACCATGCCCGAATATAACATGAACATCAATCAACATCCCTACGCCAATCAGGAAATAAGGGATAAAAAGCGCATTACCCACAAACTCCAGATGGTTCATCAACGGAGAAACATGAGGAATAAGGCGATTCAATACCAGTCCGGCAAGGAAAGCCCCCAGAATACCTTCCATTCCCACAAACTCCATCAATCCTGCTCCGAGAAAAACCATGGCAAGTACAAAAATGAACTGCATCACATTGTCGTCATATCTTCTGAAAAACCATCGTCCAATACGTGGAAAAGAGTACATGATAAGTGTTCCTAGAAATACCACCTTGATTACCAGCCAAAGCCAGAACAAGCCACCGGATTCGCCCTTGAACAAACCACCAACCACTGCCAATACCAACAAAGTAAGAGTATCAGTAACAGCCGTACCACCCACCGCAATACTTACACTACGATGACGGGACACACCGTAACGGATAACGATTGGATAGGCCACCAATGTATGAGATGCATACATACTTGCTAACAAGATCGACGTAACCAGACTATATTTCAAAATCATCATGTTGGTGACCATCCCTATACCTATCGGAATTATAAAAGCCAGTAAACCTAACATAACAGCTTTTCCCCGATTTTTCTTAAAGTCTCCCATATTCATTTCCAATCCAGCCAGAAACATGATATAATAGAGTCCTACTTTGCCAAACAACTGGAAACTACTATCCCGCACCAATATATTGAAACCATGTTCGCCAATAACTAAACCGGCTAAAATCATTCCGATAATATGCGGAATACGAAGTTTATTCAACAATATGGGAGCAAATAATATGATGAGGAGTACAAGGAGAAATATCCATGTAGGGTCGGTAATAGGAAGTTTTAAACTAAGGTCGAACCAATCCATAATACTGCAAGTTTTAGGTTTTAACTGCAAAATAACGAAAAAGTTTTCACTTTATGCGGTGTCATACAGCTATTTGTTATAAATTTGCAACCAAATCTATCTTTTTAGAGATTAATCTTTTTATAAACTTATTAAAAGCAAAAGAAAAATGAAAGTAGCTATTGTTGGAGCAAGCGGAGCCGTGGGGCAAGAATTCCTGCGAGTGCTCGATGAAAGGAATTTCCCGTTGGATGAATTAGTATTGTTTGGTTCTAAACGCAGTGCCGGAACTAAATATACTTTCCGCGGTAAACAGATCGAGGTAAAACTCTTGCAACACAACGATGACTTTAAAGGGGTTGATATCGCTTTCACTTCCGCAGGCGCAGGTACCTCTAAAGAGTTTGCCGAAACCATTACCAAATACGGAGCTGTAATGATTGACAATTCCAGCGCTTTCCGTATGGATACCGATGTGCCTTTGGTTGTCCCCGAAATGAATGCCGCTGACGCCAAAGATCGTCCGCGTGGCATCGTTGCCAATCCTAACTGTACTACCATCCAAATGGTGGTAGCGCTGAAAGCCATCGAACAGCTTTCGCATATAAAGACTGTACATGTCTCCACCTATCAGGCTGCCAGTGGTGCTGGTGCAGCTGCAATGGACGAATTATACGAACAATATCGTCAAGTATTGGCAGGAGAATCGGTCAAAGTTGAAAAATTTGCTTATCAATTAGCATTCAATCTAATTCCTCAGATTGACGTTTTCACAGAGAATGGATATACCAAAGAAGAAATGAAGATGTTTAACGAAACACGTAAAATTATGCACTCCGACATCAAAGTCAGCGCTACTTGTGTCCGTGTTCCTGCTCTCCGTTCTCACTCCGAAAGTATCTGGGTAGAGACCGAACGTCCTATTTCTTTGGAGGAAGCTCGTGAAGCTTTTGCAAATGGTGAAGGGCTGGTATTAATGGACAATCCTGCTGAAAAAGAATATCCGATGCCTCTATTCCTTGCTGGAAAAGATCCTGTTTATGTGGGCCGTATCCGTAAAGATCTTACCAATGAAAACGGATTGACCTTCTGGATTGTGGGTGACCAAATCAAAAAGGGGGCCGCACTGAACGCCGTACAGATTGCAGAATACCTGATTAAGGAAAATGCACTTGGATAAGTTATGTTAACTAAATAAAAATATGTCCAGACAGAGAATGATAACAAAAATCTGTTTGGACACTTTTTTATTATTTTTTGATCTTCCAACCGCCCAACCCTAATTCCACATTAATTATAAAACATTTGAGGTTCCTCAATATTTCAAAGAGTGAAATTCAATAAGTCCAGGCATCGGAGTTTCTTCTATAATAGTCAATTCTATCCCAAACTCACCGGCAACCTGCCGGAGAATGTTGGCATAACCATATGCCAGCGACCCTACAAACCGGATAGGGTAATTTTTGTAATCATACTGGCAAACATTTCTCGTAAAGAAACTGCGTAAATTACTTGTTATCAAACCATAGACATAATCGTCATCCGTATAATCAGCTAAAAAATAGGAGATAGTAGAAAGGAAACGATTAGGGAAGGGTCTATTATAAACAGATTCCATCACTTCACTAGGGCTGATACGGAATTTCTCAAAGAAATCTGTCATCACATTTTTAGGAGCAAGACCTTTTAAAACATCAGACAAAAATATTTTTCCTAAAACAGAACCACTTCCTTCGTCACCCAAAATATAACCACCGGCTTCAATATTCTTAACAATAAATTCACCATCATAAAAACATGAGCTAGAGCCAGTACCTAAAATACAGGCAATACCAGCCTCGCATTTAAATAAACTACGAGCAGCAGCAAGGAGATCGCTTTCCACCTGGATAGGTGTTTTGAATTGTGCTACTAATGATGCTTCCAATACATTCTTTTTTTCATCAGATGTGCATCCGGTACCATAATAGTAAACTTGTTCTATTTTTTTTCGAAAAAAAATCTCCGGTAAACCTAAACGTACATTTCGACTAATCTCCCTTCGTGTTTGATAAAAAGGATTTATACCTTCAGTGAAAGCGCGCTGAATTAAATGATTGTCTTCAACCAAAGCCCATTCAGTTCTTGTAGAACCACTCTCCGCAATCAATTTCATAGGTGTAGCTAGTTTTAGAATTAGATACAAATATATTGTTTTTTTATTTCCAATCGATCATTCTTTCGAAAGTTTCTCCATTAATAAATATACTTCACCATAATCTCAATATTTTTAAGAATACGATGAATTTTCAGTTTGCCGTAAATTAAAATTGATAATCTCCAAAATGCCTCAATAAGTGTTTCTCTGATATTAAAATAAAATCTATCTTTGTTGCATAGAAATTTCCCTTACATAATACTATCATGAAAAAACTGCTACTATTAATCATCCTGCTATATAGTTCATTACTGTGTCAAGCACAAAAATACCGGGTGATTTTAGGTAATGAACAGACATCTGACTACTTTCCTATCTTGAGAAATAAGAGAATTGCAATCTTCTCCAACCACACAGGAATGATTGGCAATAAGCATCTATTGGACATTCTACTGGAAAATAAATTCAATGTAGTAGCTATTTTTTCACCGGAACACGGATTTCGAGGAAGTGCCGACGCTGGTGAACATGTTTCCAGCTCGGTAGATAAAAGAACTGGAGTACCCATCCTGTCACTCTATGATGGAAAGTTAGGAAAACCAAGTAAAGTCTCTATGCACAAATTTGATATTCTGGTTGTGGATATTCAAGATGTCGGTTTGAGGTTTTATACCTACTATGCATCTATGTGTCGACTGATGGACGCTTGTGCAGAGTACAATCGTAAAATGTTGATACTGGATCGCCCTAACCCAAACGGACATTATGTGGATGGTCCCATATTGGATATGAAGTACAAATCAGGTGTAGGTTGGTTACCTATTCCCATTGTACACGGCATGACATTGGGAGAATTAGCATTGATGGTAAACGGGGAACACTGGTTACCGGGATCACGCGTATGTGACGTAACTGTTATTCCATGTAAAAACTATACGCACCAGACCATGTATAAATTACCCGTCCCACCGTCCCCAAACCTGCCAAACATGAAATCAATCTATTTATATCCGTCAACTTGCTATTTTGAAGCGACTCCAGTAAGTCTGGGTAGAGGTACCCCGCTTCCTTTCCAAATTTACGGACATCCTAATATGACAGGATATAGTTACAGTTTTATCCCTAAAAGTATGCCCGGAGCAAAAAATCCGCCTCTACTCAATAAACTCTGCCACGGTGTAAATCTTAGTAATATGAGTGATGAAGAAATATGGAAACGCGGTGTAGACTTAAGTTACATAATTGATGCTTACCATAATTTGAATATGGGTAACCATTTCTTTAGTTCATTCTTTGAACGACTGATAGGGACTGATTATGTACGTAAGATGATAGAAAATGGGAAAAGCGCCGACGAAATAAAAGCGATGTGGAAAAATGATGTTGAAAAGTTCAAGGTACAACGTAAGCCCTATCTGCTTTACGAAGAATAACCGGAGATACGATTTGAGTATTTACGACTAAAAGATGAATATATGAACCCGTTATCCGTTATCATTACCCTTGTCGCCTACTTCGCAATACTTTTCACTGTATCTTATATTACAGGTCGAAAAGCAGATAATGCAGGTTTCTTTGTTGGTAATCGTAAGTCCTCCTGGTATGTAGTGGCCTTTGCCATGATTGGAGCCAGTATTTCCGGAGTAACCTACGTTTCCGTACCGGGTATGGTGGCGGCAAGTAGTTTCGGTTACCTCCAAATGGTACTTGGATTTGTTGCCGGACAATTGATTATCGCATTTATACTGACACCTTTATTCTACCGGATGAAACTGATATCCATCTACGAATTTCTGGAAAACCGTTTTGGAATGTCTTCATATCGTACGGGAGCTTGGTTCTTTTTTATCTCTAAAATGCTGGGAGCTGCCGTACGCCTGTTTCTTGTCTGCCTGACTTTACAACTATTGGTGTTCCAACCCTTCGGGCTTCCATTCATATTAAACGTAGCTATCACCGTAGTATTGGTATGGCTCTACACTTTCCGTGGTGGAGTTAAATCGCTGATTTGGACAGATTCTTTGAAAACCCTCTGTCTAATAGTGTCCGTAGTACTTTGTATTTATTATATCGCTTCCGGTTTAAATCTTACATTCACTGGCATGGTCAATATAGTTACCGACAGTAAACTATCACGTATCTTTTTCTTCGACGACATCAACAGTAAACAATACTTCTTCAAACAATTCCTGGCAGGTACATTTACCATGATTGCCATGACCGGGCTGGATCAGGATATGATGCAACGTAACTTGAGCTGCAAGAACTTCAGAGATTCACAAAAGAATATGATTACCAGTATCATTTCACAGTTCTTCATAATTCTGTTGTTCTTGATCCTGGGGGCATTACTTTATACATTTGCCAATAGTGAAGGTATTCAGATAGAGAAGAGTGATGAACTTTTTCCCAAAATAGCAACAGGTAACTATTTCCCCACCATCGTCGGAATTCTATTTATCATAGGATTTATATCTTCCGCTTATTCGGCTGCCGGTTCCGCACTGACAGCACTCACTACTTCATTCACAGTAGATATTCTCGGTACAAAAGGAAAAACAGAAGAAATAATCGTAAAGATACGTAAACGGGTACATATAGGTATGGCGATAATAATGGGGATCACTATTTTCATATTCAACTTGTTGAATAATACCAGCGTAATCGATGCCGTATATATTTTGGCAAGTTACACTTATGGCCCTATTCTCGGTTTGTTTGCTTTCGGTATCTTTATGAAGCAACAAGTACGGGATAAGTACATACCATTAGTAGCCATTATCTCCCCCATTCTCTGTTTCATTTTACAAATGAATTCGGAAGTATGGTTCAACGGCTATCAATTTAGTTACGAACTGTTAATATTCAATGCATCGTTTACTTTTATCGGGCTTTGCATATTGATTAAGAAAAATAAAACGAACAATTAGCTTAAAGATATTAATTAGATATGAAAAAAATCAGTTGCTTCATTCCTTATTCAGGAAAAGAACAAGTAGAAAAAACAATAGAAAACTTACAAGTTACGGGACTTGTAAAGGAGATTTATTTAGTAACCACCAACGATAAGCTGGAAACATTACCCGGCTGCCAACGTATCTGGATAGAATATCCTTTTAGCAGTCTTGCAATGGAAGTGATGGCACATGAAACAGAAAGTGAATATACGTTGCTCTATACCAAAGAGACAACACTTGAGATGGGCATGTTTTCCCTAGAACGGATGTTGCATATTGCAGAAGATACAGGCGCAGGAATGATTTATGCTGATCATTACCAAATAACAAACGGTAAACAGGTTCATGCTCCAGTCATTGATTATCAGTTCGGTTCATTGAGAGACGATTTCGACTTTGGCTCCGTACTATTGTTCAACACCGCAAAGCTGAAAGAAGCTGCCGGTCGCATGAAATCAGAGTATGACTTCGCCGGACTCTATGATTTACGGTTAAAACTAAGCCAAAAAGCAGATTTAGTACACATCAACGAATTTCTGTACAGCGAAGTGGAAAACGATACCCGCAAAAGTGGTGAGAAGATATTCGATTACGTCGATCCTAAAAACCGGGATCGTCAAATTGAAATGGAACAGGCCTGCACCGAACACTTAAAAGAGATTAACGGTTACCTGAAACCGGAATTCAAGAAGATAGAGTTCTCTGCTTGTAACTTTGAATACGAGGCATCAGTCATCATCCCTGTCCGTAACCGTATCCGTACTATTCGCGATGCCATCAAATCCGTATTGAGACAAAAAACAGATTTCAAGTTCAATCTGATTATCATAGACAATCACTCAACAGACGGTACCACCGAAGCTATTGACGAATTCGGACATGATGAAAGAGTGATACATATTATTCCCAACCGTAATGATCTCGGTATCGGTGGTTGTTGGAATATGGGAATTGCTCATCCCAAATGCGGGAAATTTGCTATTCAACTGGATAGTGATGATGTTTATGCCAACGAAAATACTTTGTCTATAATGATACATGCTTTCTATGAACAGAATTGTGCTATGGTGATAGGTAGCTATATGATGACCAACTTCCAAATGCAGGAAATTGCTCCAGGTATCATCGATCACAAAGAATGGACTCCTGATAATGGACGCAATAATGCCCTACGTATCAACGGACTGGGTGCACCGCGTGCTTTCTATACCCCAATTCTACGCGAATTGAAAGTACCCAATACCAGTTATGGTGAAGATTATGCCTTGGGACTAAACTTCTCCCGTCAATATCAAATAGGCCGGGTATATGATGTAGTTTATCTTTGCCGCCGTTGGGATGACAATTCGGATGCTTCATTGGATATCACGAAAATGAACGAACACAACTTATACAAAGACCGTATCCGTACCTGGGAACTACAAGCCCGTATTACATTGAACAGGAAGTAGTGACCTCAATTTTATATCGTAAACCGTCAAATTCCAGATAAACACATGAATCAAACGATAGATACTCTCCTGACCAATCAACTCACCGCTTGGGAACTGGCACGTAACAACTACGCTGCCCTTTCGGATATACGGGTGAAAGAATTGAATGTGCACGGTATCCTTTATAAAGTACAGTTCAACCCTGCTCGCATCGTATCTTCAGGAGCTAAAGTAGATACAAAGTCCATCCAAGAACGTAAATGTTTCCTCTGTCCTGCCAACTTGCCACCGATGCAGAAAGGTATTCCGTTCGAGGGACATTATAATATATTGGTAAATCCCTTCCCTATATTCCCCCGTCACCTGACGATACCGGAAATAACACATTTAGATCAGCGCATTGCACCTCGCTTTAGTGATATGCTAGAACTGGCAAAGCAATTGACAGATTATACCATCTTCTACAATGGTCCCCGATGTGGTGCCTCCGCTCCCGACCACGCCCATTTCCAGGCAGGCAATAAAGGATTTATGCCTATTGAACAGGATTGGCGGAAGCAAGTGGCAAGGAAAGTCGTAGATTATGGCAAAGCAACACTTTGGTATTTGAACGATTTCCCCCGCACAACGCTTGTCATTGAATCTCTTGATAAAGAAGACACAATGAAATTATTCAACCTCATCTACCGTTCATTAGATTTAAAAGCCGAAGAAGAACCCATGATGAACATACTTGCCATGTATGAAGTTTTCCGGCAGTCTACGATTCCCGGACAGGAAGGGAAATGGATTGTATTCGTCTTTCCACGTGCTAAACATCGTCCTTCCTGCTATACAGCCAAAGGAGAAGCAAATTTGTTGAGTAGTCCCGCATCTGTAGATCTGGGGGGGGTATTCATCACCCCTATAGAGAAAGATTTTCTAAAAATAACAGCAGAAGATATAGCACAGATATTAAGTGAAGTATGTCTTTCGGCAACAGATTTTCAAAAGGTGAGACAATACATTAAAGAACAAATATAAGTATCTGGCAGCAGATTAGCAACAAACATATATAAAAGATTATGGAAGAGCCTAAAGTACAGGTTGGAATATTATTCGCCTCCCAGATAGAATTCGTTCTACTATCTACATATCACATCAACGGTATAGAAGTCAGTGGCAAACATGTTGTAAAATATGATAAAGGAAGAATTCTTTGGAACGGACACCGATATGATGAACTGTTGTTCGAACCGCAGCACGAATTTACCGATGCTTTCGAATTATGGAATGTCACCATCGGTATCAACTTCCACTGGGAACGTAAAGAGAACCAACGTTTCCAAGGGGCTTTAAAAATTATTGTTGACGATGGCAAACTGACGGGTATCAACATAATTAACATAGAAGACTACTTGATCAGTGTCATTTCCAGTGAAATGAGTGCAACGGCATCATTGGAGTTACTGAAGGCTCATGCCGTGATTTCCCGTAGTTGGTTATTGGCCAATCTGAAGGAACTCACAATGCGTTATCCGCAATTAGCGCCTCACTTCAAAGCCTTCCCACACCATACAATGAAACACAGTGCGACCAACCATCAACTATTAACCGCCAATTGTCAATTAAAATGGTACGACCGTGAGGAGCATACCCGATTTGATGTTTGTGCAGACGACCATTGCCAACGTTATCAAGGTATAACCCGCGCTTCCACCGGAATTGTGAAACAAGCTATTGCCGCCACTCGCGGACAGGTACTGACTTACGAAGGTAAGATTTGTGATGCCCGTTTCTCCAAATGTTGTGGTGGTATTTTTGAGGAATTCCAGTATTGCTGGGAAGACCTGAAATATCCCTATCTTGTGAAGCAAAGAGATTACAGAGTGAAAAATGAAGAATGGAGAATAGGAAATGAAGATTTGAGGATTGACCTGACTCAAGAAACTGAAGCCGAACACTGGATACGTACCTCACCGGAAGCTTTCTGTAACACAACAGACAAAAAAATCTTATCCCAAGTCCTCAATAACTACGACCAAGAAACTACAGATTTCTACCGTTGGAAGGTAGAATATACACAAGATGAACTTTCAACTCTTATTCTGAAACGTTCCGGCATCGATTATGGGCAAATCATTGATCTTATTCCCATAGCTCGTGGTACCTCGGGACGTCTCTGGAAATTGAAGATAGTAGGTACCAAGAAAATTCTTACCATTGGAAAAGAATTGGAAATCCGGCGGACACTCTCCTCATCGCATCTATATAGCTCTGCCTTCGTGATAGACAAAGAAGAAATATCTTCCGAAGGTATCCCCGGACGATTTATCCTTACCGGAGCGGGATGGGGACATGGTGTCGGACTTTGCCAGATAGGTGCAGCAGTAATGGGAGAAAAAGGATTTAAGTACGATACTATTCTTCTACATTATTATACTGGAGCAAGTATTGACAAACTATATGAATAACATAATAGATAGACAACTAATATCATGAACAGTATAAAAGGAAAAAATTACGATATCAAAGGAAAAAGCCCTTGGTGGTGGGTACCTACACTGTACTTTGCAGAAGGAATTCCGTACTTTGTGGTTAACACTATTTCAGTGATGATGTTCACCAGGATGGGAGTAGCCAATGGTGATATGTCATTTTTTACTACATTACTTTACTTTCCATGGTTCTTGAAAGGAATATGGAGTCCCATTGTAGATATAATAAAGACCAAACGTTGGTGGATTCTCACTATGCAAGCTGCAATGACACTCCTCATGATACTACTGACCATCAGCCTGCCCCATCCCACACAAGAGACGATAACCTCAGGTCACACGCCGATAAGTATGTTCACCTTTACACTGATATTATTTATTATCACAGCATTCGCTTCTGCCACACACGACATAGCAGCCGACGGTTTTTACATGTTGGTTCACAGTCCCAGTAGTCAAGCTGCTTTCATAGGCATACGAAGTACATTCTATCGAGTAGCCTCCGTATTCGGGCAAGGTATACTGGTATTCATTGCAGGCATATTGGAAAAAAGTACCGGTGACATTCCTTTCTCCTGGCAAGTGACGTTAGGTTGTGCAGCTGTTGTATTCTGTCTTGTAACCCTCTACCATACTTTTGCCCTGCCACGTTCAAAGGAAGACAAAACACGTACAGCCGATAATGTGCCGGTTGATAATGCCCGTCCAACTCAAGAGTCAAAGATAACAGAACTAGCCAATTCGTTCATTACTTTCGTCAAAAAGCCTGATGTATTGCTTGCCATAACTTTCATGTTGCTATATCGCCTACCCGAAGGTTTCCTTATCAAAATGTGTCAGCCTTTTCTGGTACATTCCATTGAAAGTGGTGGTTTGGGACTGGACACAGATGTAGTTGGTATCGTATATGGTACCATTGGTACCATCGCCTTACTTGCCGGAGGTATTGCAGGAGGAGTTTATGCTTCACGCCGAGGGTTAAAACACTCATTATGGCTCATGGCTACCTGTATGACATTACCCTGTCTCACATTCGTTTATTTAGCCATCGTTCAACCTGAAAATATCACGTTGATAAGTATTGCTGTTTCTATCGAGCAGTTTGGTTATGGTTTCGGGTTTACAGCCTATATGCTTTATATGATGTACTTCTCAGAAGGAGAATTCAAGACCTCGCACTATGCTATCTGTACCGCTTTCATGGCACTGAGCATGATGTTGCCCGGATTTATAGCCGGATATATAGAGGAGGCCATCGGCTATGTCAACTTCTTCTGGATGGTGATGGCTTGCTGCCTGGCAACATTGGCAGTCACTTATCTTATTGATAAAAAGATTGATCCGGAATACGGAAAAGCAACATCTTCACTATCAAAAAACTCATAACCTATAACTCCAATGAATAATTCCAAAATAAACAAACGTATTCTTGCCCTCGACATCCTTCGTGGTATCACCATTGCTGGTATGATCCTGGTGAATAATCCGGGAACATGGTCACACATCTACGCTCCCTTACGCCATGCCGAATGGAACGGTCTGACTCCCACCGACCTGGTTTTTCCTTTTTTTATGTTTATCATGGGAATTTCGACCTATATATCTTTAAAGAAGTATAACTTTGAAATCAGCTACTCCACTATATGGAAAATTCTGAAACGGACTATCCTCATCTTTCTTATAGGTATGGCTATAGGTTGGTTTTCGCAGTTCTGTTATTATTGGGGTTCTGCCCCCGATAATCTCGGTTCCAGTGAAAAACTTTGGAATGCAATCTGGACATTCGACCACATTCGTATCCTTGGTGTCATGCAACGTCTTGGTATCTGCTACGGTGTTACTGCCATCATTGTACTTATCATAAACCATCGATATATCCCTTACCTCATCGCAATCCTGTTGGCAGGTTATTTTATCCTGTTGTTTTGTGGCAACGGCTTCGCCTATAATGAGACTAACATTCTTTTCATAGCGGACCGCGCCATCCTTACTCCCGCACACATGTATAACCCCAATGTTCTTGATCCGGAAGGTGTACTAAGTACAATACCCGCCATTGCCCATGTTCTTTTAGGTTTCTGTGTAGGACGTTTGATGTTGGAAAGCAAGAAAATCAACAAAGATCGTACCGATATGCTCAATTCACATCTGATTAAATTATTCCTGATTGGTACTACCCTTACATTCGCAGGTCTCCTGCTGAGCTATGGTTGCCCAATCAACAAAAAGATATGGTCTCCCACATTTGTACTTACTACTTGTGGACTGGCTTCGAGTTTCCTTGCACTACTTATCTGGATTATCGATGTGAAAGGTTATAAGAAATGGAGTATATTCTTTGAAGCATTCGGCATAAATCCGTTGTTTATGTACGTTTTAGGAAGTATACTCGCCATACTCTTCGGTAGTATCAGTTTCCCGTGGGAAGGTGGTAATATCAGTATACACGGATTTCTATATAAACTAATCCTGATGCCTATATTTGGTGAAACTAGTGGTTCACTGGTATACGCATTACTATTTGTCGGAATTAATTGGTGTATCGGTTACCAACTTTACAAACGGAAGATATATATCAAGTTATAATCATTAAACATTAAACATTAAATATATGATACTCATAGCAGACAGTGGCTCTACAAAAACCGACTGGTGTGTTGTGGAAGATGGACAGCTCCTCCAGCAAATTTTCACGAAAGGTACAAATCCCTTTTTCCAGTCAGAAGAAGAAATCAGCAATGAAATTACAACGGCACTGTTGCCACAGTTACAAAACAATGAACTAGATGCTGTATACTTTTATGGCGCGGGATGCGGTTTCCCAGATAAAATAGACATGATGTACCGCGCCATTACCCGCCACCTCAATGTAAAAGAGGAAGTAGAAGTCAGTACCGACATGTTGGCAGCCGCACGAGGACTCTGCGGACATTCGGCAGGTATTGCCTGCATCATGGGTACAGGATCCAATTCTTGTTACTATAACGGAAAAGAGATTGTAGCCAATGTATCTCCATTAGGATTTATTCTTGGTGACGAGGGTAGTGGTGCCGTATTGGGTAAACTACTGGTAGGCGATATTCTAAAAAACCAGACAAGCCCTGAGATTAAAGAGAAGTTCCTTCAACAGTTCAACTTGACTCCCGCTGATATCATTGATCGCGTGTATCGCAAACCATTTCCTAATCGTTTTCTTGCCAGTCTCTCCCCATTTCTGGCACAAAATCTGCATGAACCATGTATTCACTCGTTGGTGCTGAACAGTTTTAAAGCATTTCTTCAACGTAACGTCATGCAATATGAGAATTACCGGGAATATAAAATACACTTCATCGGTTCCATAGCTTTCTATTATCAAGAGATTTTGGTAGAAGCTACACAGGAAATGAGCATTCGGGTGGGCACTATCCTCAAGAGTCCAATGGAAGGGTTAATTCAGTACCACAGTCATATTTCGCCAGCCATAAACTATTCATCATAAATCTCATCATATCCATGACATTCCTAAAAATCTCAGAGCAACCTTCACTTTACAATGACCTGGAGAAGAAATCAGTCCGTGAAATTCTGGAAGATATCAATACGGAAGATCAGAAAGTAGCACTTGCTGTACAGAAAGCAATTCCTCAAATAGAGAAATTAGTACTTCAAATCATCCCACGCATGAAGCAGGGCGGACGTATCTTCTATATGGGTGCAGGTACCAGTGGACGCCTCGGTGTACTTGACGCTTCTGAAATACCTCCCACGTTCGGAATGCCTTCCACATTAGTTATCGGTCTGATTGCCGGTGGAGACACAGCCCTACGCAACCCGGTAGAAAACGCAGAAGATGACATTCATCGTGGTTGGGAAGAATTAGTGGAACGAAATATCACCAACAAAGATATAGTCATCGGTATTGCTGCTTCCGGTACTACTCCGTATGTTATCGGTGCCATGCGTGAGGCACGTGCACATGGCATCTTGACGGGGTGTATCACCAGTAATCCCGGCTCATCGATGGCTGCAGCGGCTGATATACCTATCGAAATGATTGTAGGTCCGGAATACGTGACTGGAAGCTCCCGCATGAAATCCGGAACTGGTCAGAAGATGATTTTGAATATGATTACAACCTCTGTAATGATACAGCTGGGACGTGTAAAAGGCAACAAAATGGTAAACATGCAACTCAGCAACAAAAAACTGATAGACCGTGGTACCCGTATACTTGTAGAAGAATTAGGTCTTGATTATGAAAAGGCCAAAACGCTACTGACGATGCATGGCTCCGTCAAAAAAGCGGTGGATGCCTACCGGACAAAATAAGGGAAGAAATGCGATTACATTTCTTCCCACAAATTATTTATAACATCAAATATGCAATTATATACCAGCATTCCTTATTGTGCAGGTATTGGAATAACTTTTAAATTCGTTATCCTACTTTTAAATTTCCCGGTCTTCTCCAATGGAAACACCAAAGTGCGGACATACCTCATCGAATCCTTTCCTCCATTAAAAAAAAGTTTCTGAACATTGAGTTCTTCTACTACCTTTCCATTTACCAACAACCGTGTCACACGATTATCTCCACTGATACCAATATTCACCTTCTCGCCCGGTAAGACACGGTAATTAAACGTATTCAGATAACCATCCCTGACAAATCCCAATAATCCTTTCACCGGATCCGAAAGATAAAATACGGCATCAGGCGAACGAAACAATTCAGTTCCTTTAGCTTCATCCGCTCCTTCCACATCAAAAGATACCAGATAATTATAACCAACTTCACGCAAAGGTAATTTGCTATCCGGCAATACAATGCCTTGTTCATAAGTTTGTTTTATACGGCCAGACAGATTGATGCCCGGTGCTTCGCTCAACACATTCCTTTCCTGATTAAATACAGTAAAAGGCAATGTGGTTTTCTTTCCGTCCCACATTTTTACAGCCAATGTCTGTATAGCCGGAAATGCACGATGATGAATATCCTTAACTGATATCCCGTTACCCACATGATCGTTCCATAAAGCAAACATTCCACCAAGGATAGACGGATGGTTCTCCTCAAAAACGACCTTTCCTATATGTGCAGGAGTCCACTCATTATAAAGTTTCTCTATATTCAAATAATCATAATAATAACCTGCTGCAGGTACAATATAAAGCATGCCATCAGGAATACTGATAAGTCTATATCCTTGCTTAATCATTTCTTCCGGATCGGCATAACCGTTATACCATGCATTCATTATCACATTTTCCGACTTTACGGGAGTATCGCCTTTAGCATGTGTCAAAGCTCCCCATACACAAACTTGCTTGCCAAAACTCTCTACATAACGTATATAACGGTCGGTAAAAGCACGAAATTTCTCTACCACATCCTTCTTTGCATTAGAGTACTCATCTGTACCAATGTGTACACGTTTTCCACGGAATACGGGAGAATTACCTTCCAGATATTCACGAAACAGCCCATCCATAAAGGTATAAGTCTCAGGATTCGATAGGTCCAGATGATCCATACCATACTCTTTGCTACCTATCTCCGGACGATAATGGGTAAATGCCAAAGTATGCGCGGGAGCATCTATTTCCGGAATAATCTCCACGAAATTATCTTCGGCCAATATTTGAAGATTGATAAATTCCTTTTTGGTATAATATCCGTCACGAGCAACCAATCCGGGATAAGTATCCGATTCCAATCGAAAAGCGGCATAAGTTTTTGACCAGTCATGTTCAAAGAACTGCTTGAAACCGTTATCATTAAGATGAATTTGGAAAGTATTCATTTTGTAATAAGCCATAATCTTTACATAATCCCGCAAGAAAGCCATAGGGATAAATTTACGCCCGCAATCGAGCATAAAACCACGGACTGCATATTCCGGAAAATCACGGACAGTCCCTTTTGGCAAACAATGTTGGACAGACTGCTCACTTATTTGCAACAAAGTACGGGTAGCCCAGTATACCCCAACGGTTTCGGGAGCAGAGACAGATACACGGTCGGTAACTTTCACCATATAGCCTTCTTTACCTAACTTTTTATCCGCACGAAGGGTAAGTATGAAATCACCGGTTTTTCCTTTTCCGGCAACCACTTCCGGTTTTACTCCAAACATTTCATTATAATCTTCGGCAAAGGCATCAGCTATCCGCTTTAAATCGGGATTTTTAGGTGAATATACAATACGGCTATGAGACGAAGGAGTAAATACCCCCTCCTCTCCTTTCCATTCTTGAAGTTCAGGGATCACAAAAGGTTTCGGATTTACCGCAGCATATGCCTTGGAAATGATACCCAAGAATAGGCATACAATTAATAACAGTCGGTTAATAGATTTCATTGTTAAAAAGGTTTTTTATTTATCAAACGAAGATAATCTTTTTCTAAATATAAAAAGGGCAGCAAATTAAAGAATATTTTCTTTGCCACCCTTTTCTATAAGTACTAAATGACTATTTATTCAACAATACTGTTCAATATAATATCAAATGTCAACGTTGAGTAACCGGGAATTGTTCCGGATGAATTTCCACTGGAGCCATAAGCACTTTGCCATGGAATGTATAACATCCAACGTTCTCCTGTACGCATATACTGCAAAGCCCATGTCCAACCTATAATAACACCGGTTACTGTAAAAGTAGAAGGAGAGTCAAAAACTGTCGGCCATTTCCCCTCTTTCGGCCATTCACCATTTTCCGGCAATGAAAGCACAGGGATATTTCGATCAAAGGAACCATAACCATCAAAATTACCATCAAATTCATCACCCGTTATCAATGTTCCGTAATAATAAGCACTCACAGTAGAGTGATATCCTGAAAAATTAGGACGTTCCCCGTCTTTGTTCTCAACAAGTTTTTTACAATATATGTATTGGGAAGGATAACTACTGCTACTAACCGGAATAGCATACAGCTTACCAATCTTCATGTCATTAGCCGCATCTACCGTAGGCGCTAAAATATTATCACCCGTTTCTGCTTTTATAGAGTCTATAAAAGCCTCGTTACGTGGTTGCCAGTTATCATACTTTCCTGTTTCTTCCACTTCTTCACAGGCAACAAATGCACCTGCAACAAACAGCAGGAACGGCAAAAATAAAAGGAATGGTCTCTTCATCTTCATTAATTACAAATTACAAATTATGAATTACGGAACTACAATTTACGAATTACAAACACTAAGCGGCATTCTTTACACAGCCCCGTAATTTGTAATTCGCAATTCATAATTCTTATTGCAGCGTTTTCAACAAGGAGGTAATGTTGACACGATCTGCAATGATATTATTCAATTCGGAGATAGCCACACGTTCTTGCTTCATGGTATCACGATTGCGCAACGTCACGCAGTTATCTTCCAAAGTTTGATGATCCACAGTCACGCAGTACGGAGTACCGATAGCATCCTGACGACGATAGCGTTTACCAATACTATCTTTCTCATCATACTGACAGTGAAAATGGAATTTCAGATCATCAATGATTTCACGTGCCTTTTCAGGCAGACCGTCTTTCTTTACCAATGGCATAACAGCCAGTTTCACTGGAGCCAAGGCTGCAGGTAATCTCAAGACAACACGCGTTTCACCATTTTCCAGCTGTTCTTCGCAATAAGAAGCAGACATGATACTAAGGAACATACGGTCTACACCGATAGAAGTCTCGATGACATACGGAGTATAACTTTCGTTAGTTTCCGGATCAAAGTACTTAATGTTCTTACCGGAGAACTTCTCATGTTGAGACAAGTCGAAATTCGTACGACTATGGATACCTTCCACTTCCTTAAATCCGAAAGGCATCAGAAACTCAATATCAGTAGCGGCATTTGCATAATGAGCCAACTTGTCATGATCGTGATAACGATAATGATCATCACCGAATCCCAAAGCTTTATGCCACTTCAAGCGGATTTCTTTCCACTTCTTGAACCAATCAAGTTCTGTTCCCGGTTTTACGAAAAACTGCATTTCCATCTGTTCAAACTCACGCATACGGAAAATGAACTGACGAGCCACAATTTCATTACGGAAAGCCTTACCAATTTGCGCAATACCGAAAGGGATTTTCATACGCCCTGTCTTCTGCACATTCAGATAATTCACAAATATGCCCTGGGCTGTCTCCGGACGAAGATAAACCTTCATAGAGCCATCTGATGTAGAACCCATTTCAGTAGAAAACATCAGGTTGAACTGACGAACTTCCGTCCAGTTCTTTGTACCACTGATAGGACAAACAATCTCTTCATCCAGAATAATCTGGCGAAGTTCGTCAAGATCATTATCATTCAACGCTTTTGCAAAACGTTCGTGCAGTGCATCACGCTTGGCCTGATGTTCTAATACACGACCATTCGTGCTACGGAACTGCGCTTCATCGAAAGCATCTCCAAAACGCTTGGCAGCTTTAGCAACTTCCTTGTTTATTTTATCATCATACTTAGCGAGCTGGTCTTCAATCAACACATCGGCACGATAACGTTTTTTGGAATCACGATTATCAATCAATGGATCATTGAACGCATCCACGTGTCCGCTTGCTTTCCATATTGTGGGATGCATAAAGATAGCTGAATCAATGCCTACTATATTTTCGTGTAGCAGCACCATACTTTGCCACCAGTATTGTTTGATATTGTTTTTCAGTTCCACACCCATCTGGCCGTAATCATATACGGCTCCCAAACCATCATAGATATCGCTGGAAGGGAACACAAATCCATATTCCTTACAGTGTGAAACGAGTTTCTTAAAAACGTCTTCTTGTGCCATTTCTTGTTATATCTAAATTAATTTTATTTCAATTCGCATGTAAAAAGCGCCACAAAGATAGGGATTTATCTTATATATAAGGCAATGGGGGTATTAATTTATCTTATTTGCATAATTAACATGCAATGGCCGGCAATTGTACCCAACGTATTAAACAAGTGGTTATTAACAATGCAAATCAACAGCCAACCTGTTAATCCGCATGATTATAAAGAACAGTTTTGTTGCCACTCCATTGGCACGATCTTGCCACTCAATTGGCAAAGCCGTGCCAATGAAATGGCAAAGTTGTGCCAATTAAGTGGCACTAATGTAAAAGTTATAACGGGGTACTTATCTCATTCAATATTTTGCCAATCATCACATCTTTTGAGAAGAAAACAGCTTAACTCGCTATATACCTTGTTTTTTAAAGCGATTTGCTGATTTTCCCGATAAATTTTGTATTTTTGCCTGCAACTGTAAAACCAACAGTTATCATTGAATAGACAATTCCCAAAGAAATATGAGCGAAGATTTTGAAGCACCGAAAGAAGACTTGGACAAAGAACTCCCGGAAGGGAATGAAGGACATTCGGATTATAAACCTGCGGATACGAACGACGTGAGTATAAAGCATCAATTGAGCGGAATGTACCAGAATTGGTTTCTGGATTACGCTTCTTACGTTATTCTGGAACGTGCTGTACCTCACATCATGGATGGGCTGAAGCCTGTGCAAAGGCGTATTTTACACTCCATGAGGCGTTTGGAAGACGGGCGTTACAACAAGGTGGCCAACATCGTAGGACATACGATGCAGTTTCACCCGCACGGAGACGCTTCTATCGGTGATGCTTTGGTTCAGCTCGGTCAAAAAGATTTGCTCATCGACTGTCAGGGAAACTGGGGAAATATCCTGACAGGAGACAGCGCAGCCGCCCCCCGTTACATAGAAGCACGGCTTTCCAAGTTTGCACTCGATGTGGTGTTCAATCCAAAGACCACAGAATGGAAACTCTCATACGACGGACGAAATAAAGAACCGGTGACACTCCCCGTAAAGTTTCCGCTATTGCTGGTACAAGGAGTAGAAGGTATCGCCGTAGGTCTTTCATCCAAGATATTGCCACATAATTTCAATGAACTTTGTGATGCCTCCATCAAATATCTACACAAAGAAGGGTTCACGCTTTATCCCGACTTTCAGACAGGAGGCAACATCGACGTTTCGAAATACAATGATGGTGAACGTGGTGGTGCCGTACGCGTGCGTGCCAAGATAGAGAAGGTAGACAATAAGACCATCGCCATCAAGGAAATTCCCTACGGCAAAACGGTGGCCAATGTCTGCGACTCTATTGTAAAGGCAAGCGAAAAAGGGAAAATCAAAATTAAAAAGGTAGAAGACCTGACATCAGGCAACGTAGAGATCCTGGTACACCTTGCCCCAGGCGTTTCTTCGGATAAAACGATTGATGCCCTATATGCTTTTACCGATTGCGAAGTGAGTATCTCACCCAACTGTTGTGTTATTGATGACCAGAAGCCTCACTTCCTCACCATCAGTGACGTATTGAAGAAATCAGTAGATAATACGTTGGTATTGTTGCGACAGGAACTGGAAATCCATAAGAATGAAATTCTGGAGAACCTGCACTTCGCTTCATTGGAAAAAATATTCATCGAAGAGCGTATCTACAAAGATAAGGAATTTGAACAAGCTAAAAACATGGATGCTGCTTGTGAACATATTGATGAACGCCTGACCCCTTATTATCCGACATTGATCCGCGAAGTAACCAAGGAAGATATCCTTAAACTGATGGAAATCAAGATGGCCCGTATCCTCCGGTTCAACTCCGACAAAGCGGAAGAACTGATAGCCCGCATGAAAGCAGACATTGAGGAGATAGACCGTCATCTGGCAAACATCGTGGAATATACTGTAGACTGGTTCAGGATGCTGAAAGACAAATATGGCAAAAATTTCCCGCGCCGCACGGAATTGCGTAACTTCGATACCATTGACACCGCAAAGGTGGTGGAAGCCAACGAAAAACTATACATCAACCGTGAAGAAGGCTTCATCGGAACAGGTTTAAAGAAAGACGAGTTTTTGGCAAACTGCTCCGACCTGGATGATATCATCATTTTCTTCCGTGACGGACGATACATCATTACTCCGGTGGCAGATAAAAAGTTTGTCGGTAAGAATATACTGTATGCCGCCGTATTCAAGAAAAATGACAAGCGTACTATCTATAATGTGGTTTATCGCGACGGTAAAGAAGGTACGCACTATATCAAGCGTTTTGCCGTGACTTCCGTGGTACGTGACCGTGAATACGACGTGACTCAAGGTACACCCGATTCACGTATCATGTATTTCACAGCCAATCCGAATGGAGAAGCGGAAATCATTAAAGTCACTCTAAAACCGAACCCACGTGTACGCCGCATTATCTTTGAAGAAGACTTCAGCAATATCGGTATCAAGGGTCGCCAAGCTATGGGTAACATCCTGACCAAATTACCGGTACACAAAATAGCATTGAAACAACGCGGCGGCTCAACCCTGGGTGGACGTAAGGTTTGGTTCGACCGCGATGTCCTGCGGCTCAATTATGATGGACGCGGTGAATACCTTGGTGAATTCCAGAGTGAAGACAGTATCCTCGTAGTGCTGAACAGTGGTGAATTCTACACAACGAATTTCGATCTCAACAATCACTACGAAGACAGTATCCGTGTTTTGGAAAAGTATGATGTCAACAAGATATGGACAGCCGTACTTTATGATGCCGACCAACAAAATTACCCGTACATCAAGCGTTTCTGCTTTGAAGCAAGCAATCGTAAACAAAATTACTTGGGCGAAAACAAAGACAACCGGCTTATTTTACTGACGGACGAATACTATCCACGTTTGGAAGTTATTTTTGGCGGTCATGATAATTTCCGTGAACCGATGGTGATAGAAGCCGATGAATTTATCGCCGTGAAAGGGTTCAAAGCAAAAGGGAAACGACTGACTACCTTTACCATTGAAACCATCAATGAACTGGAACCTTTACGTCAACCCGAAACCTTACAAAATGAAGAGCAAGAAGAGGAAGATGAACCAGAAATACTCGACCCCGACCACGGAAAAAGTGAAGGTGACATTCTGGATGAATTGACAGGACAAATGAAGTTGTTCTCAAATGATGACAGCAAGCATGAAACTACTTAAATCAGTAATACTAACAAGTTGCCTGTTCCTATGTTTCGGGAGAGTGCAGGCACAACTCCCGGTAGAAACGGAAGGTTTGGAACAAAGCCGTCTCGTAACTCGTGCCACCATGTACGGTGTAGGTTTTACGAATGTATTCGACACCTATCTGTCTCCACAGGAGTACAAGGGTATCGACTTCCGTTTCTCTCGCGAGAGCATGCGGATGACAAAATGGGCAAACGGCAAATTATCTTTGCAAAGTTTTTTCCAGGCTGATTTAGGTTATACGCATAATAAAGTGGACAATAACAATACTTTCTCCGCATTGGCAAACTGGAATTATGGCTTACACTACAATTTTCCCATAACAAGTAATTTCAAGTTGCTCGCCGGAGGGCTGGCTGACTTGAACGGAGGCTTCGTGTACAATCTACGTAACACCAATAATCCTGCATCGGCAAGGGCATATATCAATCTCGATGCATCGGGTATGGCTATTTGGGAGTTAAAGATAAAGAATTATCCGCTGACACTCCGTTATCAGATAAACCTGCCTTTGATGGGCGTAATGTTCTCACCTCACTACGGACAGTCTTACTATGAAATATTCTCATTGGGTAACAGCAGTGGTGTGGTAAAGTTTACTTCACTGCACAACCAGCCTTCACTGCGACAGATGCTGACAGCGGACTTTCCCGTGGGACGTGCCAAGATACGACTGGGTTATATCTGGGATACACAACAATCTAAGGTAAATGATATAAAGACGCATACATATTCACATGTATTTATGGTGGGATTTGTGAAGGATTTGTATTTGCTGCGAAATAAGAGAAAGAAATGATAAGGTGATAAATGCAGAATGATAAGGTGATGGGATCTTTAAAAAAAATAATATTTCTAATTGTCGCACTTCCTCTATGGAGCGGCTGTATCCGCGAGGATGATGTCATTAATACGCCGCAAGGAAATTTTGAAGCCTTGTGGAAAATTATCGATGAGCAGTATTGCTTTCTGGAATACAAACAGATTGACTGGAATGCCATACACACTAAATACAATAAACTCATCACTAACAATATGACGAGTGAAGGGTTATTTGAAGTCTTGGGACAAATGCTGAACGAACTACAAGACGGGCATGTAAACCTCGCCTCATCACACAACGTTTCCTATTATGACGCATGGTATCAAGATTACCCCCGTAATTTTCGAGAAGACATCGTAGAAGATTATTATCTGGGAAAAGCCAGCACTGATTATCGTACTGCCGCCGGTATTAAGTACAAGATATTCGAAGATAATATCGGTTATATGCGTTATGAAAGTTTCTCATCACCTATCGGCAATGGAAATCTGGACGAGATACTTTCTTATCTTGCCGTATGCAACGGACTTATCATTGACGTGCGCAGTAATGGAGGTGGAAACGTCACTAACTCTACCCGCATCGCCGCCCGTTTCACCAACGAAAAAGTGTTGACCGGATACATTAGTCATAAGACAGGAAAAGGGCACAATGACTTCTCCGAACCTTATCCTATCTATTTAGAGCCTAATGACGGAGTACGCTGGCAAAAGAAAGTTGTAGTATTGACAAACCGCCGTTCTTACAGCGCAACGAATGATTTTGTAAACCAAATGCGTTATCTACCCAACGTCACTATTATGGGAGATAAAACAGGCGGTGGTTCCGGCATGCCTTTCACATCGGAGCTGCCCAACGGATGGACCGTTCGTTTTTCTGCCAGTCCGCACTTCAGTGTAGACATGGAACAGATAGAATGGGGAATAGAACCGGATATCAAAGTCGATATGCTGGAAACAGATGAAGCTAACAATATAGATACTATTTTGGAAAAAGCCCGTGCTTTTCTTAGCGGAAAATGGACACCTAAAGGGAATAAATAACTTTCTTCCCTCTTTTGCTTGTTAAATCGGGAAAACTTCTTATCTTTGCATCGCTTAATGAGAATTACTTCTGCGGATGTGGCGTAATTGGCAGCCGCGCCAGACTTAGGATCTGGTGCCGTGAGGCGTGTAGGTTCGAGTCCTATCATCCGCACAGATTTTATAGAACAATTATTTAGACAAACAACTGAAAAGGCCTCGGGAATGTGATATTTCCGAGGCTTTTATTTTGTATGTGTTAAAAACGGAAGATATGGAAACGAATGAAATCTTTTTTGCATTTAAATTGTTTCAGTGAAAATAATAAAGTTAGTTATCCACTAAAAATTTATGCAATGAAGAAAAAACCTAGACTTCCTATGAAGAGAGCCTCATGGCTGAAAAATCTATTTCTGATAGCATGTATGCTCCTCGTCACAATGCCTGCATTTTCACAGAACAAAACGGTAACCGGTACGGTGACCGACGCAACAGGCGAACCACTAATCGGTGCATCTGTTCTACAGCAGGGAACTAATAACGGTGTGATCACCGATATTGATGGTAAATACTCCATCCAAGTACCACCGGAAACTACGTTGGAATTCTCATACGTGGGTATGGTGAAGCAGACCATCAAAGTAGGCAACCAAAACATCATCAATGTAAAAATGCAAGATGATTCACAAATGCTTGCCGAAACGGTAGTCATCGGTTATGGTAGCGCCAAAAAGCGTGACCTTACCGGTTCTATCACGAATATAAAAGGGGATGAAATTGCCAATAAACCGGTAGTCAATCCCGTATCAGCGCTACAAGGGAAAATTGCCGGTGTACAAGTAATTAATTCCGGTAAGGCAGGTGCCGATCCGGAAATACGTGTACGTGGTACCAACTCCATCAACGGATATAAACCGCTGTATGTGGTAGATGGACTGTTCAATGACAACATCAATTTCCTAAATCCACAGGATATAGAGTCCATGGAAATCCTGAAAGATCCTTCATCTCTCGCTATCTTCGGTGTGCGCGGCGCCAACGGGGTCATCATCATTACCACTAAAAAAGCGAAGGAAGGACAGACACGTGTCAACATCAACGGTTCGTTCGGTTTTAAAGCCGTGACAAACAAAATTGCATTAACAGATGCTACCGGTTTCAAGGAACTATATAACGAACAGTTGAGAAATGAAGGTAGTCCAGAGTTCGATTTTACAGACTGGACGGGCAACACCAACTGGCAAGACGAAATCTTTCAAACGGGATTTATCACCAATAACAATATCAGCGTCACAGGGGCCTCTGCCAAGCACAGTTTCTATCTTGGTGCCGGATATGCCTACGAACAAGGGAATATCAAACACGAGAAATACAGTAAAGTTACGTTAAACGTCAGTAATGATTATAAGTTGACAGATAACTTCAAGGTAGGTTTTCAGTTCAACGGTGCACGCATGTTGCCCGCCGACACCAAAAGTGTGGCAACAGCTTTGCGCGCCGCTCCTGTAGCTCCTGTTTTCAACCAAGAATATGGTCTATATACTACACTGCCTAATTTCCAGAAGGCACAAATGAACAATCCGATGGTGGATGTTGATAAGAAAGCCAACACTACCCGTGCGGAAAACTACCGGGCATCCGGAAATGTATATGCCCAATGGGACTTTCTAAAGCACTTTCAGGCTAAAGTGATGTATTCCATGGACTATGCTTCCAACAGTAAACGTACTTACACTCCTATTATCCAGGTATTCGATAGTAGTGTAGAAGGCAATATCGTGACTTTGGGTGACGGAAAGACCGGAGTAACTCAAGCTAAAGAGACAGAGACAAAAGTGCAAAGTGACTACCTGCTGACCTACCAGAATACATGGGGCGACCATAGCCTGACCGCTACGGCAGGTTTCACTACCTATTATAATAAACTTGAAAATCTGAACGCTGCCCGTACACAAGGAGTCGGACTGGTTATTCCCAATAATCCCGACAAATGGTATGTAAGTATCGGTGATGCAGCAACATCCACTAACGGGAGTACCCAATGGGAACGCAGCACTGTATCTATCTTAGGACGTGTACTCTATAATTATAAAGGTAGATACCTATTGAATGCATCGTATCGTCGTGACGGTTCTTCGGCTTTCTCTTATACCGGAAATCAATGGCAGAATTTCTATTCCGTCGGTGCCGGTTGGCTGATGACAGAAGAAGAATTTATGAAGGATATTACCTGGCTGGATATGTTGAAGCTGAAAGGTTCCTGGGGTACACTCGGTAACCAGAACCTGGACAAAGCTTACCCTGCCGAACCCTTGTTGACTAATGCTTACTCTGCCGTATTTGGCAAACCTTCGGCTATTTATCCGGGTTATCAACTTTCTTATCTACCCAACCCACATCTGAGATGGGAAAAAGTGGAAGCATGGGAAGTAGGAGCAGAAGCAAACTTTCTGCGTAACCGCTTACACTTTGAAGGAGTTTACTACAAGAAAACCACCAAAGACCTATTGGCTGAAGTACCAGGTATCTCAGGTACAGTACCAGGTATCGGTAATCTTGGTTCTATTGAAAACAAGGGCGTGGAACTCGCTGTAAGTTGGCGTGACCAAATAGGTGATTGGGGATACAATGTAGGAGCCAACCTTACCACCATCAAAAATAAGGTCTTGAGCCTTGTTCAGGAAGGTTATTCCATCATTGCCGGAGACAAGAGTCAAAGTTATACGATGGCGGGATATCCTATCGGCTATTTCTATGGTTACAAAGTAGAGGGTGTCTATCAGACACAGGAAGAAATCAACAATTCTCCCAAGAATACATTGGCCACCGTTACACCAGGCGACTTGAAGTTCAAGGATGTAGATGGAAACGGCGAGATTACTCCTGCTGACCGTACCCTGATTGGTGACCCGACACCGGACGTGACATACGGTATCACTCTGGGAGTCACATACAAAAACTGGGAACTGGGTCTCGACATGATGGGACAAGCCGGCAACCAGATATTCCGTACTTGGGACAACTATAACTGGAGCCAGTTCAATTTTATGAAACAACGTCTGGAGCGTTGGCACGGACCGGGTACAAGCAATACCCAACCGTTGCTGAATACCAAACATACCATCAATAATTTGAACTCCGAATATTACATCGAAGATGGCAGTTTCTTCCGGATCCGTAATGTACAGTTGGCCTATAATTTCGATAAAACTTTGATTTCCAAAATCGGTATGCAGGCACTGAAACTCTACGTGAACATCCAAAACTTAAAAACCTGGAAACATAATACCGGATATACTCCTGAATTGGGGGGTACGGCTATTGCATTCGGCGTAGATGACGGTAGCTATCCGATGCCGGCAATTTATACATTCGGTTTCAATCTGACATTCTAACCGATGTAATACCGGAACAAGACTTCCTTATGGAATAACAGCACTTTATTGAACTTATAACAAGAAGATTATGAAATTAAGAAATAAAATTTTAACTCTGACAGCAGGTATACTGACAACCTTTGCCATGACATCCTGTAATGACTTCCTGGACCGTGACCCATTGGGACAGTTCACCGAAGATGATGCTCCCAACGCTCTTGTAGGCGGAAAGATGTACAATGTGTACTACTTGATGCGCAGTTACAACATTACCGCCGGCATTCCCGCATTTATGATACACATGGTACGTAGTGAAGATTCCGAAAAAGGAAGTGACGCCGGTGACGGTGCCGACCAGGCAGCAATGTGGGATGACTTTGAATACACTGCATCCAATGGCACACTGACCGCCTACTGGGGACAGAATTATAAGATCATTTACCAATGTAATGACATATTAAACGATCTGGAGAATAGCGCCAACAAAGATGACCTAGAAAATATACGTACTAAAGGAGAAGCTCTGTTCTTCCGCGCATATTGCTATTTCAACCTCGTACGTGCATGGGGTGAAGTACCCTTAGTGACTTTTAAGATAAACGAGGCCTCCGAAGCCAACATTGCCAAAACAACGGCAGATAAAATTTACGAACAGATCGACAAAGACTTGACCGAAGCGGAAAAATGCTTACCACTGGAATGGTCTACAGAGTATACAGGACGCATCACATACGGAGCAGCACGTGCTTTGCATGCCCGCACTTACATGATGCGGAATGATTGGGATAATATGTACAATGCCTCTACCGATGTCATAAAAACGGGTAAATACAACCTGAATACACCAATAGATAAGGTATTTACCGTTGAAGGGGAAAATTGCGGAGAAAGTATTTTTGAACTACAATGCGAGTCGACCGAAGCACTCAAGAACAGTGATGTTATCGGTAGCCAGTTCTGCCAGGTACAAGGAGTACGTGGTGCCGGAGAATGGAACTTAGGTTGGGGTTGGCACATGGGTACAGCACTTTTAGGAAAAGCCTTTGAACCGGGTGATCCCCGTAAAGATGCCACTTTACTCTATTTTCGTAAGAATATCAGTGACCCCATCACACCAGAGAACACGAACAAGCCTTACGGCGAATCTCCTGTTTCCACTGCTATGGGTGCTTACTTCAATAAAAAAGCATATACAGAACCCGAACTACGCCAGAAGTACACCAAAGAAGGTTTCTGGGTAAATATCCGTATCATCCGCTATCCCGATGTATTACTGATGGCCGCTGAAGCCGCCAATGAAAAGGGTATCTCCGGTGAAGCTATCGACTATCTGGAACAAGTACGTGCACATGCCCGCGGATCAAATAATGACATATTACCGAAGGTTACTTCTACCGATCAGAATGTATTACGCGAAGCCATCCGTCATGAACGCCGGGTAGAGCTTGCTCTGGAACCTGACCGTTTCTATGATCTGGTGCGCTGGGGTATTGCTAAAGAAGTACTCCAGGCGGCCGGAAAGAACTATCAGGATAAGAATGCATTGTTACCGTTACCTCAGGAAGAAATCGATAAGTCCAATGGAGTATTGGTACAAAACCCGAATTACTAAATGGGAACTATATTAAAACGTAAATTATTATTTGATAAAAATACATAATATGAAGAAGATTTTCAAAAGGACAAGCCTTCTCATGGCAGCAACCTTTATGGGTATCGCCACCATGCAGGCACAGAAATCTCCGCAAGACATGGATCGTTTCATCGATGCACTGATGAAGAAGATGACTGTAAAGGAAAAAATAGGTCAGCTAAATCTACCCGTAACAGGAGAAATCACCACCGGACAAGCTAAAAGCAGTGATGTTGCCAAGAAGATTGAGCAGGGACTTGTCGGAGGACTTTTCAACTTGAAAGGAGTATCAAAGATACGTGACGTACAGAAACTGGCAGTAGAAAATTCCCGCCTGGGCATTCCACTACTCTTTGGTATGGACGTGATACATGGTTACGAGACCATTTTCCCCATTCCTCTCGGCCTGTCTTGTACATGGGATATGGCCGCCATCGAAAAATCGGCACGTATCGCTGCCATTGAAGCAAGCGCCGACGGCATTTCATGGACATTCAGTCCGATGGTAGACATCAGCCGCGATCCTCGTTGGGGACGTGTCAGTGAAGGTAGTGGTGAGGATCCATTCCTTGGAGGAGCCATAGCCAAAGCAATGGTATACGGATATCAGGGTACCAACCTGTCCGATCAGATGAAGCGCAACGATGAAATCATGGCATGTGTAAAACATTTTGCACTCTATGGAGCCGGTGAAGCAGGTCGCGATTATAACACTGTGGACATGAGCCGTAACCGTATGTTCAATGAATATATGTATCCCTACGAAGCTGCTATTGAAGCAGGTGTGGGCAGTGTGATGGCTTCTTTCAATGAGATAGACGGCGTACCTGCTACCGCCAACAAATGGTTGATGACAGATGTATTGCGCAAGCAATGGGGATTTAAAGGCTTTGTCGTAACAGATTTTACCGGTATTTCCGAAATGATTGAACATGGTATCGGAGACCTCCAAACCGTTTCCGCCCGTGCCCTCAACGCCGGGATCGATATGGATATGGTAAGCGAAGGTTTCGCCGGTACCCTGAAAAAATCCATCACTCAAGGTAAAGTCAGCATGAAGACATTAGATGCCGCTTGCCGCCGTATTCTGGAAGCAAAATACAAATTGGGGCTGTTCGACAATCCATATAAATATTGTGACCAGAACCGTCCGGCACGCGATATCTTCACAAAAGAACATCGCGATGCAGCGCGTAAAATTGCCTCGGAAAGTTTCGTTTTATTGAAGAACAGCAGCCTACCGAAACAGCCGGGTTCTCCTGCCACTCCAGTACTTCCTTTGGAAAAGAAAGGAACAGTCGCCGTTATCGGCCCGCTCGGTAATACCCGCAGCAATATGCCGGGCACATGGAGTGTGGCTGCACGTCTCAATGATTATCCTTCCCTATACGAGGGGTTAAAAGAGATGATGGCAGGTAAAGTGAACATTACATACGCCAAAGGCAGTAATCTGATTAGTGATGCTGCCTATGAGGAACGCGCCACCCTATTCGGCCGTTCGCTAAATCGTGACAACCGTACAGATAAGGAAATGCTGGAGGAAGCGTTGAAAGTAGCAGCCGGAGCGGACGTCATTATAGCCGCATTGGGAGAGTCTTCCGAAATGAGCGGTGAAAGTTCCAGCCGTACCGAACTGGCTATTCCCGATGTACAGCGTACTCTGTTGGAAACGTTACTGAAGACCGGCAAACCGGTAGTGTTGACACTCTTCACAGGTCGCCCACTGACTCTGACTTGGGAGCAGAAGAATGTACCTGCCATTCTGAATGTGTGGTTCGGAGGAAGCGAAGCTGCTTACGCAATCGGCGATGTACTGTTCGGTGACGTAAATCCGAGCGGTAAGTTGACGATGACCTTTCCGAAAAATGTAGGGCAGATACCTTTGTTTTATAATCACAAAAATACAGGACGCCCGTTGAAAGAAGGGAAGTGGTTTGAGAAATTCCGCAGTAATTATCTGGATGTGGACAACGCCCCATTGTATCCTTTCGGATATGGTTTGTCGTATACAACTTTCCAATACAGTGACATCGCACTAAGTACCCCGACAATGGATCAGAACGGTTCCATCACTGCCGTAGTCACTGTTACCAACACAGGGAAACGTGACGGAGCGGAAGTAGTACAGCTTTATATCCATGACCTTGTGGGAAGTATTACCCGCCCGGTACGCGAACTGAAAGGTTTCGAAAAAATATTTCTCCGTGCCGGTGAAAGCAAGACAGTTTCCTTCAAAATTACTCCAGAGCTGTTACGTTTCTATGACTACGATTTAAATCATGTAGCCGAATCGGGAGAATTTGACATTTTTATCGGTGGCAGTAGTCAGGCCAAGAAGACAGCGCGGTTGACACTGAAGTAAATACTCTGTGTTGTATACCCTATGAGAATGATTTGTAAGGCAAATCATACTCATGGTATAAGTAAGCCAATCTTCTTGAGCAACATCCATCTCTACGGTACGTAGCCATTCAACGTATCGTGATGTTTCATTTAACTTATACCCACATTATATGAAAGAATTAAAATTATATATTCCGTTCCTCTTTTTGCTACTCCTTGCCGGGGCTTGCAAGCAAAAGAAAACCGGTATAGAGAGCTCAAAGTATACACTAGACGATGATGCCTTGATGGACACCGTTCAACGCCGTACCTTCAATTACTTTTGGGAAGGCGCCGAGCCTAATAGTGGATTGGCACGGGAACGTATCCATATGGATGGCGATTATCCTGAGAACGATCAAAATGTTATAACCTCCGGCGGTAGCGGTTTCGGCATTATGGCAATACTTGCCGGTATAGACCGCGGTTATGTAACTCGTGAAGAAGGGTTGGAACGTATGGAACGTATTATCTCCTTCCTTGAAACAGCCGACCGTTTTCATGGAGCTTATCCCCATTGGTGGTATGGTGATACCGGCAAAGTGAAACCTTTCGGAAAGATGGATAATGGTGGCGACCTGGTAGAAACAGCTTTCATTATGCAGGCGTTGCTTGCCGTCCATCAATATTACGCCAACGGCAGTGAACGAGAGAAGGCTCTTAGCACACGTATTGACAAGTTGTGGCGTGAAGTAGATTGGAACTTCTATCGTCAAGGAAACCAGAATGTACTCTATTGGCATTGGAGTCCTGAGTATGGATGGGAAATGAATTTCCCCGTACATGGTTACAACGAATGTCTCATTATGTACATACTTGCTGCCGCATCACCTACTCATAGCGTTCCTGCCTCCGTCTATCATGACGGATGGGCTCAAAATGGTGCCATCGTAGATCCTCATAAGGTGGAAGACATTGAATTACATCTGCGCTATCAAGGCACAAAGGCAGGTCCGCTGTTTTGGGCACAGTATTCTTTTCTCGGTCTCAACCCCACCGGATTGAAGGATGAGTACTGCCCCAGTTACTTCGAAGAGATGCGTAACTTGACACTTGTAAACCGTGCATACTGCATACGAAATCCCAAACACTACAAAGGTTTCGGTGCTGACTGTTGGGGGCTAACCGCCAGCTATTCAGTAAACGGATATGCCGCGCATGCTCCCAACGAGCGTGACGATCAAGGTGTCATTTCACCTACCGCCGCTTTATCATCCATTGTCTACACACCGGAATATTCACTACAAGTGATGCGCCATCTCTATGAAATGGGAGATAAAGTGTTCGGTCCATACGGTTTTTACGATGCTTTCAGTGAAACGGATAATTGGTATCCACAACGTTACCTCGCCATTGATCAGGGACCGATTGCTGTAATGATTGAAAATTATCGTACCGGACTTCTCTGGAATCTTTTTATGAGCCATCCGGATGTACAAAAAGGACTGGAAAAGCTGGGATTTACAAAAAAGGATAAAACTTAAGGTTTTATTTAGAACTAAAGGTTCTATGCACCATGGAGGGCATAGAACCTTTAGTTCTAAATAAAGTATTAACCGGAGTTATTGCGGGGTACTTCCGCCTCCTTCTCCACTGCCGCCTTTTACATCATCATTATTGATGGAACGCGCCGCTTTTTTCACACTTGCTTTCAACTCACCAATGCGATAACTGATACTCATCCCGAAAGAACGGTTAGGATAACGGCTCTTACTGGTAGAATAAAAGTTCTGACCGAAAGTCGTATTATCGAAGTTGATATACTTAGAGAACAGGTTCGAAGCATAAGCACTCACTGTTAAACGGTCTTTGAGGAAAGAACGATTTACACTCAGGCTATAATAATAGTAACCACTACCCTTTCCTTGCAGAGAAATATAAGGTGTACTTCCACCGGCATTCAAGCTAGCCCGCAGTTTCCACGGGAAAGTATGCTGAACACCGCCATACATAGAGCCCTGCCAGCCATAGTTGTGCAAATTCTGTGATGGACTTTTAATATCCGAATAACTACCACGGCCATTAACATAAATACGTGTCTTGGGTGATGCATTCCAGTTGAGATATAAACTCAAGTTAGTATTACGGCTCTTACCTATATTTTCATATGTACTGTAAAGAGCGCCTTCGGGAGCAAAATGCATATTGTCGGCACCGAAATACTCACCATTTTCACCTATCAGGTGGCTCACACGCTCTATTCCATTATTATTGAAGGAATGACGCAATGCTACATTAACGTTAAACTTAGCTGTAAAACTACTATAACTCAAATTGAATGCATGACTCTTCTCACTCTCCAGTTCCGAGTTACCTTGAGTGATGAACATCGGATTTCTGTCATCAAAATAAGGATTCAGATACCAGATACCCGGCCGATAAATACGCATATCGTATCCTCCACGTAATGTTTGCGTTTTGCCCAATTTAATCCCCATGGATACGGAAGGTACCACATCGTTATAATCTACTTTGAAGTCTTCTCCCGCACCAACGATATAACGTACATCTTGCGCCGTGTGTTCAAAACGTACTCCTGGCTTGAAAGTGAAATCCTTGTAGCGTAACGTATAGCCCAGATAAGCAGCCAGAATATCATTCAGATGCTTGTAATTACTGCTACGGTCTTTATTGTATTCATAATTACCATTTCCATCACTACTCTTGTCTTCCTCAAAATTATTCTCACTAATATTATTACGAATAATATACTTCATACCAGTCTCTATAGTATGCAATTTGCCTATAGGCGTCGTGTAATCAACCTGGAAAGTATGCTCCGTAGTATTGGTCTTACCGAAAGTATGCGAGTTATAGAGTAAGAAAGCTTCAGGTACCTGATAGCGGTCTAAATACCGATTGAAGTTATCGCTCTCCTGAGGTTGAGTATTGATCTTGTAGGACAAGGTAAGCATACGATCCTTATTTTTCTTTGATACACGCTGGTAATCAATATTTCCACGGATAGAATACCACGAACCATCGCCCGTAGTCGAGGTACGATAGCTATATGCCTTTTTATCTCGTGCCTCATTCCACATTTCAGTGTTTCCTTCCGAATCATTGTCGTTTCCACCACCATACATACCTATGGACATGGTGATAAGTCGCAGGGTGTCTATCTCGTAACTGGCTTCCACATTACCGTGCTGAAATTGTCCGCTATAATCCGATGAACTAGTAGATTCCAGATATTTTTGGTCGGTAGAGGTATAATCCTCACGATAACTGTCCGAATAACTGGTAGGTTGATTATTGTAACTATAATTGTAGTTTCCCGTCAACGTAAGTTTACCTTGTTTGATGGTAGCATAGGCACCGCCTCCCAATCCCATATTACTGGCACGGGCACTGAATGTAGCGGTATATCCTTCAAATCCGCTACCAACAGTCACAATATTAAGAATACCTCCCACACCCTCGGCATCATACTTCGCTCCCGGTGAAGTGATAACCTCTATATATTTAATGGTATTAGCAGGCATACTCTTAAGTACTTCCTTCGGATTGTTACTCATCATATTGTTAGGTTTCCCATTGACATGTATCTTAAAACTACTACTACCGTTCACCTGAATATTGTCTTCACCATCCACCGTTACCAACGGAACTTTACGAAGCATCTCTATGACGGTGTTTGTTTTGGAGTCGGGATCATCTTCTATATTATATTCAATCTTATCCACATCTACTTTTACCAAGGGTTTTTGGGCTACTACTTCAACTTGTCCCAGTTCGTTGGATGCATCCGTAATATACAAAGTACCGAAATCCACCAACTGACCTCCTGTTTTTACAGAAAAATTCTTCACGATATTATTCCGCCCTACAGAAGATATTGTCATCACAAAATCACCAGTTCCCGGTACCTTTTCCTGAAATTTACCTTTCATATCCGTTACCAACATCTTGACAGCCCGCGCCGGAGCATGTTTTTTAGCAATCTTGATAGTGGCGTAAGGCTCGCTTTCCTGAGTGAGCGAATCAAGCAAAACACCTTTCACTTGAAAGGTGGAGTTTGCCGTGTTTTGTGCTACTGCCAGGCCAGATAAAATTAACATGCCCAGCAACAAAATCCATTTAATTCTCATTGTGTTTTCTCATTTTAATGACTATTCCTGTTTATTGTTCTTGTATTAGACGATTGATATGTCTATTTTGTTACAATAATTCGACAAAAGTATCGTATTTTATAAGGATTACGAGAATTTCGGAGTTAAAAAAGCAAAAGAGTACCTTTTTATAAGAAATAAAAGAAAAGTAACAGAAAAATATTCATCGCTATCACACAACCAAATCCACGTAATATCCATCTACGCAAAGGACTCTGGCTACCTGAAAAAAAGAATGCATAGCACATGTTTACAACAATATTACTAACGATTGCCTGCATGCTGCAAGCGGTTATTACGGAAACAGCCACATTATTTGTACCTTGCAGTAAGTTCAAAATAAAGGGCGTGATATCACTGATACCGGAAACGAAAGACAACAACGTCAATCCTCCCCTACCGGCATATATTAATGTATAATGTGTGGCAATCGTAAATACAACAAATAAAACGGCAAAAATCAGGGCTACTTTAAATTCCAACGGATTACTACCGTCTTCATCCTCTTCCGCTGCTCCTGCCGTAGTAGGTCGTCTCCACTTAGAATGCAGAAACCAAGCTATTCCGGCAGTTACCGCAGACATAATAAGTAAATAGGGATAAATAGAAAGCAAAGTATCTACACTAAAAATACCTATCAAAATCAAAAAGCGAAGAAACATCATACTGACTGCCATCAACATGGCAGCAACATATTCAGGAGCCTCCTGAGCAGATACTTTTCGACTTTTGCGTGCCAACACGGATATAGTAGCTGTACTACTATATAGACCACCAACAATGCCCGAAACCAAAATACCGGATTCACGAAACACATATCTTTTTAATAAATAAGACAAATAAGAAATGCCTGAAACAACAACAGTCGCCAACCAAATACTATAAGGAGTTAAGTGAATACCCGGTATCAAATCCTTATTGGGCAACATCGGAAGTATGATACCACTAATAGCAAGAAACTTGGCAAGCGTAATCATTTCATCATTCTTCATTCGCTGCGCCAACTCGGTAAACGTATGTTTCAGTTCTGTAAAAAGCAAAACAGTGACAATTACCATAACATAAAACCAAGATGGCTGTGTTGCCACGATGGGAGCAATACAATATGTAATGAGAGCGATAACGATTGTTGTAACCCCGAATACATGAAATTGAGACTGCTTGACATAATAATTCAGTGCCAACAATAAACCTAGAATGGCTCCTCCTCCCATAAAAAGACGATAGTCCACGGGATCAAGAATATAGAGAAGATATCCTAAAATACCAATAAAAGTAAATGTACGATCCGTTCCGAAAAGAGTGGTTTCCCCTTCACGTTTCAGACTGATTCGCCGCAATGAGAGGCCAATCAGTAAAGAAAATATAGTCACCAAAATAAATGTGACGAGTTCTTCCGGTAAGTATTCGTATATCTTTTCCATATCTTCTGATTCATGAAGACAAATATAACAAATATTGTTCATTATGTAGGAATATTTAATCTTTTTATCAGATTTTATCGATACAAGTGACCATTGTACAATTGTTTATGTATTTTTGCATCCCAAATTTTTAAAACAAACAAAAAAATGAAAAAGATTATTGTAAGTTTATTAATGTGCATGGTTGTTGTAGCCGCTAATGCACAAAATGCCGTAGAAGGAAACAAATTTACAGACAACTGGTCTATAGGATTTAATGTTGGTGGAACTACTCCACTCGCTCACAGAACATTCTTTAAAAACATGTGTGCAGGTATGGGTATCGGCCTGAACAAACAACTTACTCCGATAGTAGGTTTAGGCTTGGAAATGACAGGGTATATCAATACGAACGATGTTATAGGTACTAATAAAAGCGCCTACTCTAAAACTGCATTCGATGCTTTGAATTTTAGTTTGTTAAACACATTGAATATCAGCAATATGTTCTGTGGTTATAACGGTGAGCCGAGACTATTTGAAGTTGAAACGGTAGCAGGTATCGGTTGGATGCACTACTGTGCAGGTTATGGTAATTCAATGTCCAGTAAATTCGGTCTTAACTTCAATTTCAATTTGGGTGAATCAAAGGCATGGACTGTTGCGTTCAAACCGGCTTTGGTTTACGACATGAATGAAAAAGGTACCAAGAACGTTATGTTCAATGCCAACAATGGCGCATGGGAATTTATGGCAGGTTTGAAATACCACTTCAAGAGCAGTAATGGTAAACATTATTTCACAACTGTAAAACCATATAATCAGTCTGAAATCGACGCTCTGAACAATCAAATCAATAACTTGCGTCAAGAAGCTGATAAGAATGAAGCAGCATTGAAGAATGCATTGAATGATGCCAATCAAAAAGCTGCCAGCTTGGAACAAGCTTTAAATGACTGTAAAAACCAAGCTCCGAAAGTAATTACTGAAACAAATACCATCAACAAGAAAACATTGGAATCAGTAGTTACTTTCCGTCAAGGTGGTACTGCAGTAGAATCTTCTCAGACTCCTAACGTTGAACGTATCGCTACTTACCTGAAGCACCACAACAAAGCTACCGTATCTATCAAGGGTTATGCTTCTCCAGAAGGTAACGCTGATGTAAATGCTCGTATTGCAAAACAACGTGCAGAATCTGTCAAAAACATGCTTATCAACAGATATAAAATCGCCGCCAACCGTATCACTGCAGAAGGTCAAGGTGTAGGTAACATGTTTGAAGAACCAGATTGGAACCGCGTCAGCATCTGTACAATCAACGAAGATTAATAACTAAAATAGAAATATTCACAATTAACAAAAAGGCCGGAACATAAAATATGTTCCGGCCTTTTTGTTAACCTCTTACAGCCAACTTTTATAAGGGTGTAACATTAGTTGCGAATTGTAGTAACGAATATCCCCCGTTACTTCCTGCCCTATGAAACCGGGCTTTTCAAAAGCCTCATCTTCTGAAGCGAGCTCTACCTCAGCGACAACAAGTCCCTCGTTCTCTCCATAGAACTCATCTATCTCAAAAACATGTTTACCGCTACGCACCAGATAACGTGTTTTATCAATCACTCCCGGCTCACATATCTTCATCAATTCTTCCGCCTCATTGAGAGGAATTTCCCTTTCCCATTCATAGCGGCTGGTACCCGAAGCATTGGATGCTCCCTTAATAGTCAGATATCCCTTTCCGTCACGGATACGTATCCGTACAGTCCTCCCCCGTGCACTACAGATATAACCCTGCACAATACGACTTTGGGAATAAACTTGTGATTTATATTCTCCTTTTATTAGAAACTTCCTCTCTATTTCCTGAGACATAAAATGTTTTTATTTGCCTAAGAAGGAATATCCTATTAACATAGCAAATACTAATATCAAAGCAGCAATTCCAATAATCAATAAAACTTTCTTTGCTTGTTGCTCCTCTTTACGGCTGTGCATTACTTTCTTTTTACTCTTTCCCATGGTATTTTTATAGTTTAAAGTTCAACGACAAACAAAGTAAAAGGAAATTCAGGAAGTTTCCAAGTATTTCGAAAAGAAAAAATCCCCGGAAGAAAAACAGGTATCTCCCGAGGATATATTTATAAGATGATTATTTATTCGCCATTTCCGGCAAACTCCATCAGATAAGCTTTGACAAAGCCATCAATCTTCCCGTCCATTACTCCATTCACATCCGAAGTCTGGAAATTGGTACGATGATCTTTCACACGACGGTCATCAAATACGTAGCTACGTATCTGTGAACCCCATTCGATTTTCTTTTTACCAGCTTCTATCTTCGCCTGCTCTGCCATACGGTGCTGGAGTTCTTTATCATATAAGATAGAACGCAACTGGCGCATTGCATTTTCTCGATTTTTAGGCTGGTCACGCGTCTCGGTATTTTCAATCAGAATTTCCTCCTCTTCACCGGTATAAGGGTCTTTGAACTGATAGCGCAAACGAACACCGGACTCAACCTTATTAACGTTCTGTCCACCGGCTCCACTGGAACGAAAAGTATCCCATGAGATATTGGCTACGTTGATGTTTACTTCAATCGTATCATCCACCAGCGGAGTCACGAAAACAGAAGCAAAAGAAGTCATGCGTTTACCCTGTGCATTATAAGGAGACACACGTACCAAACGATGCACACCGTTTTCACCTTTCAAATAACCATAAGCATAATCTCCGGCAATCTCAATGGTACAAGTCTTTATACCGGCTTCATCACCTTCTTGCAAGTTGGAAATGGTTGCTTTGTATCCGTGAGTTTCGGCATAGCGCACATACATCCGCATCAACATGCTTGCCCAGTCCTGGCTTTCTGTACCACCGGCACCGGAATTGATCTTCAACACACAATCCATCTGATCAGCTTCTTCACGAAGCATATTCTTAAGTTCTAGAGCCTCTACAGCAGTAGATGCTTTTGCATAAGCCTCGTCCACCTCTTCTTCCGTCACCAATTCATCCTTATAGAAATCAAACGCAAGTTGCAGTTCATCCGCCATGGTCTTGACTTCATTGTAACCGGAAATCCATTGCTGCAAACCTTTCACCTTCTTCATTTGGGCTTCAGCACTCTTCTGGTCATCCCAAAAGCCGGGTGCCTGAGTACGCAACTGCTCTTCTTCGACTTGAATTTTCTTTCCTTCGATGTCCAGATAGCGATTCAACGCTTCGGTACGCTCCTTGATATCTTTCAGTTGTTCAATGGTAATCATATACTTTCTTCAAATTCTATCTTTTGGAGCGCAAAGGTATGAAAAAAACACATAATTCCGCTGCAATCAGCTGAATAAGTCATACCACGAAAAACTATTCTCTCTGAATTATTCAAAAAAAAGCGTCCCAAAATAATCCGGACAATGAAACATGGGACGTTCCAAACCAATGGAACTCCACGAAAGATAATGAGGGGTTTGCAATTTATCGCCACACTTATAAAAGTTTCCTCTCATCGTTTTTCCATCCAGTGTATCCAATGAATGCAAAAAGAAAGTCGAAATAGGTATTACCAGCGCCAGTTCCCAATCACATTCCCCGGCGCGTTCTTCAAAAGATCTATTCCCCAACGAACTCCAGCGTTTCACCGCATTCAATATCTGCTTACTTGCCAACGGACGGTTATTTAAAGGACCACCCTGAATTAACAACTTGCCGATACAGTTACATTCTAAATTATAATAACAACTATCCGACATTGGCGATACAAAGAATTCCACGCAAGCATCTTCCCATACCTGACCGTTATCTCCGGTAGCCATAGCCCGTACACTCTCTTCTTTCACTTTATAATGAAGTAATATACATTTACCGGTATGGGCAATACGGAAACTGACTTCCGGTTTATATGGAAAATCTTTCCAATTGACCACATCAATAGGATGAAATTCTATATTGTTTTTATCCAGTAAGGAAGGAACCATATCGGCTTCGGGAGTAGCGGAACACCTTATCTTTTTTATACATAATTGCTTTGACTCCTGCCTTGCCTTCGTAACATCCCATCCAGACAATACGTCCCCATAGAAATAGAAAGTAACATCAAAGGCAGTTCCACTATTATTATCCACTACCTGATAATGCCTGGTCGCATCGTAATAATCATTCAATCTATATTCACCCAACGCCAACGGGACAAGCCCTTCTTCTCCTGCCGTCCCAGCTATAATCTGCTGCATACGTCGTTCCACCCGTTTCATGACACCCTCATGTTTAAAAGGATCAGCATCGGCTACAGCCGGATGAGAGACCTTTATCAATCTGCCATTGGTAGTACGTACAGCTTTCACACTATCCGTATAAGTCTTGAACTGTTTCCTTATTTCAGGGGAACGTAAACCGTTTATTGTAAAAACGGAAATACCCTGCGCTCCATTGTCCAAAGCAGCATCCATACACTCAAACATTTCCGGTCCATCGGTTGCCATCATCCCGCAGTACAAGATCGTACGTTTATTCTTATCTCGTACATTCTCAACCGTACAGTCTGAAATGAAACTGACATCTTCGGTATAGAATGTATGATAAACCATCGGGAATACAATATCCAGATCCCATTTACCCCAATCCTGGCGTACCATACGCGAAGCCATTTTCGGAGTCGGAAACGGTGAGGCAGCCATCATTTTTCCATAAGAATGTACTACTCCAGCAATCATATTGGCAACTTCAGTAATCTGATCACAACGGAACTGACGCCAATTCATATCGAGTGAAGGATCTTTTTGTTCGCGAGGGTCATAGCCATATTGCTCCTTGAATTTTTCAAGCATGGCAGGATGATAACCATAGTCCCATGCTGCATATTCACGATCCTGAACAATATCATAATGAGGCCACAAAGTAGTAGGAAGTACCACATCGACAAAGCGATGATAGTCTATAGCAATCCCATTCAATCCTTCCACCTCACAATAGGATTTTATTTTATCTTTGATAAACTCCCGTACTTCAGGCAATGCAGGGCAAAGAAATTTATAATAATCTACGTAAGCTGTAGTGTCGGCCAAACTTTTTCCATTCCGGTTCACACTAAACCATTCAGGATGTTCTTTCAATATCCGGTCACGGTCGTGTTCCAAATTCATAGTCCACAACCATGCATACACTTCAATGCCATGTTTATGAGCAATAGGTATCGCTACTCGGTAATCATCGGGCGTAGGTGCATTCAGCAAAACACCTTCCATGCCCAGTTCATTCATCACTCCGCAAATAGAATCGAAATTCATGCCGGGACGATAGTCCAGCCATGTCCAGAACATTGGATATACCTTTATAGTTTCATTCGCTTGCTGCCGGCACGAACATACACCTACTGATAAAAATAACAGTAAAAACAGTGGTAAAAGAAATTTCTTCATCGCATTTATATTTTAAGTTTGAAGTGTCAGGTTAAATAACAGTGTTTCCTTTATATAAAACAGGTTATAAGTCTCAATCCCTAAAGAAGAAGATAATTTTTTTGTTAATAAATTCAAATTCCACTTGACAGATTCTTTCATTCTTTCTATTCCTCAATAGCTGAAAAAAAGAAAAGACAATAATCGGGTATAAAAAAGCACGAACCTCCCGGCCCGTGCTTCCCCTATTGTTAACTTTAATATTAAATGCAGGAAAATTTCCTTCACTTAATTTCTTTCAAACCCTTGAGTTCCTCTTTCGTGGTTTCTTTCAGGCTAATAGCTACCCCGCCACTACGGGCCAGCTTTTGTTTCAAAATACTCTTATTGGTTACTATCACCTTACGGATACGATAACTTTGTGGGTTAGTATCCCAGTCGGCATCTTTACCATCCTCATAGATAGTGGCGATGTATCTCTTTCCAGCAGGGAGATAATCGAAAGGAATAACCGCTGTACGGGCATTTTCATCGGTGATTGCTCCTATAAACCATTCATCACGGTCTTTGGCCTTGCGGGCAACTGTAATATAGTCTCCCGGTTCAGCTTCAAGATAACGGCTATCCGCCCAATCTACCGGAACTTCTTTGATAAATTGGAAAGCGTCCATAAAACGACGATAGTTGGAAGGTAGGTCTGCAGCCATTTGCAACGGGCTTGGCATGGTCAGATACAAAGCCAGCTGTTTTGCCAATGTAGTATGCACGCGTTCATTTTTCTTTCCGTCACCATAATAGCTTAAACGAGTTTCAAAGATACCCGGCGTATAATCCATCGGTCCACCTTTCAAGCGGGTAAAGGGAAGAATGGTAGTATGGTCGGGATCATTCCCTCCCATTGATTCAAACTCCCCGCCACGGGCAGACTCTTGAGCAAGCCAATTGGGATAAGTGCGGCACAAACCGGTAGGACGTACCGCTTCATGGCTATCTATCATAATCTTATATTCCGCCGCACGCTTTGCCACATGGATATAATGATTATTCATCCATTGTGAAGAATGATATTCACTTCGTGGAATGATATAGCCCACATACCCGGTCTTCACCGAATTATAGCCGTTGTCCACCATGTATTGGAAGGCACCTTCCAACTGCCGTTCATAGTCGGCCGCATTGGCAGAAGTTTCATGGTGCATCATGATACGTACACCTTTAGCAGAAGCATAACGCTGTAATTCTTTAATGTCAAAATCGGGATAAGGTTTAGTAAACAAGAACTGGCGATCTTTACGATACGAAGCCCAGTCTTCCCAACCCTCATTCCAGCCTTCCACAAGAACGGCATCAATGTCATTTTCCGCAGCAAAATCGATATATTCCTTTACATGGGCGGTATTGGCTGCATGGCGGCCGTTGGGAGTCAACGCAGTATAATCTGTAACACCGGGTTTGGCTTTATAATAATCACTATATGCCCATGTTCTGCCCTGACCGGTAAACATTTCCCACCACACACCGACAAATTTCTGGGGTTTGATCCAGGAAGTATCTTCAAACCGGCACGGCTCGTTCAGGTTCAAAATCAATTGGGAAGCGAGAATATCCCTGGCATCATCGCTGACAATAACCGTTCTCCAAGGAGTGTGACACGGTAATTGCAGATATCCCTTCCGACCCAATTTATCGGGAGTAAGATGGGCGCTGAGACGGAAAGCCTTATCATCTACGTTCAGCAACATACCAGAATAATCCACCAAAGCAGCCTCATGTATATTGATATAAAGTCCGTCAACCGTTTTCATCATAAGTGGAGTCTGCACCGTAAACGAAGTTGCCCGTGACTCATATCCTTTTTTCCGAAGATTTTTTTCCATTCCTTCCCTTATCTCCGACAATGGAGCTGTGGTATAGGCAAACTCATTCGTATCATAATCTCCCGGAATACAGAAAGTTTTATGGTTACCCGTCAGGTTAAACTCTGTACATTCTTCCTTCACCGTCAGATAGTTCATACTTTCCTGTTCGGGAAGTTCATAACGAAAACCCAATCCGTCGTTGAACAAGCGGAATCGAAGCAGTACGGTGTGATTTTTATTTTCTCTCTGTACCAGAGTAACAGCCATCTCGTTGTACTGATTGCGTATACGGCTGTATTCTCCCCAAACCGGTACCCAGGTTTCGTCAAAAGAAATATTCTTTGTATCCACTTGTGAAAAACCATCCGCCAAGGAAGCTTCCTCCATTTCCAGTCCCAAACGGCTTGAAGCAATGACTTTCTTACCTTTATACTCAAGCTGATAGACAGGTACACCTTTATCCAGCTGGAAGTGTAACTGCAAATTTCCATCCGGTGAAGTCAATGGTTGGGCAAACATTTGCGGTACGAGCCATAGCAACAGGCCTAAAATCGTTATTCTTATCATGGTTTGTTCAATTTTAATGATTTATTTCGAGAATCTTATATTCATAAGGCACCAAAGTCAGTGTATCTGTCAGTTCTACCGATTCATTCGTATATATATTTCTGGCAGAACTTCCCTTGTATGCTTCCGGCAATGAAACAGTCTGATTACTATTCCGTACATTTACCAATACGAGAAAACACTCTTCATCCAATTCTTTCTCAAATACCAATACGTTACAATCCGGATAAGTCTTCAGGTTACCTTTACGAATAGCAGGATATTCATTATAAAGCCGAACCAATGTTTTGAACTCTTCCCTCAAAGCAGGTTCCGCTTTCCAGTCTACTGGACAATAATGAAAAAAATCTATCCGTTCAGGATAACCCACTTCCTGTGAACCATAAATCAAAGCACCGCCATGCAAATACGTAGACAGAACAAATGCAGCCATCGCACCACGTTCATTGCCAAACTCTTTTATGGGAGACCTCTTAGCCATCTCATCATGATTGGTAGTAAAACGGAGCTTTATCTTTCCGGCAGAAAGCGAGTCGTATTCCGCACGGTCTATATCAAACAATGTAGAAGCACAAGTATCTTTTCGGAATACATCACGAGTTCCTTCTAAAAAATCCCACGCGTAGTTCATATCAAAACCGGCAGTAAAATGGTCTTTCCTCTTTCCTTCGGCCAACATCAGTAAAGAATGCCCCGGAATGGCACGAAGCGAGTCTAGGGCCTGTTTCCAGAAATCATACGGAACAAAATCGGCCGCATCGCAACGAAAGCCATCTATTCCTACACTATCTACCCAAAACTTCATGGCATCAATCATGGCAAGACGCATCTCTTGATTGTCGAAATTCAGATCGGCAACATCTTTCCAACCCGTATTGGCAGGAGAAACCACTTTTCCTTCATCATCCTGTGTATACCAGTCTTTATGTTCCATCCAGGCGTTATCCCAAGAAGTATGGTTAGCTACCCAGTCAATGATAACGCTCATCCCCTTATCATGACATTGACCGATCAGATGCCTGAAATCCTCCATTGTGCCAAATTCCGGATTTACAGATTTGTAATCCTTCACGCAATAAGGTGAATTGACAGATTTTTCTTTTCCTACTTCATTAATAGGCATAAACCATACCACATTCACTCCCAACCTACGAATGGAATCTAAATACTCCCCTATTACCTTGAAAGATGCGGCGGGTGCAAAGACGCGAGGATTCACCTGATACATCACTACATCTTCAGGAGCAGGTACTCCATCTACTATATTCCTGAATGGTTGTTTAGTACCACCACATGCATAGAACAATAGTAACAACCCTATTGAAAACAGTATATCCTTTATTCTCATAGCGTTTATTCTTTTTCCCAAATATAATATTGATAAGCTTCCAAAGTCAAAGTTGCGGGAAGCGTTATTTCTTCATTATTCAGCAAATTCTTCATACGTTCACCTGCGCGCTCTATCGGCGTCTTTATTGTCAAAAGCTCATCAGCGGTATTTACGACCACAAACAATCCCTTTTCTCCATTCGCCCGGTAAAAAGAAGCTACCTTCCCTGTTCCGTACGTTTTCAAATTTCCTTCCCGCAAAGAAGCGGAAGATTGATAGATTTTCATCAGTTGCTTATATTCACTCAGATAAGCGGGATTGGAGTCCCAATCCATCAGCCTGTAGTCGAAAAAGGAAAGCGATTGAGGATAGGCTATTTCTTGTGAACTATAGATAAGCGGTGTTCCTCCCATCATGCTCGCAATGACAAAAGCAGCCATTGCACCGCGTTCACTTTTATACACCTGTAACGGTGACTTCTCGGACGCCAAATCGTGATTAGTAGAATAACGTAGCCGTTGTTTTCCTTCGGGTACTCCCTGATATTCCTGCTCATGCACTTCATACAATGTTGTCAGGGTGGCTTTTCCGGCAAATACATCCTGTAATTTCGAAATGAAGTTCCATCCGTAAACCAAGTCAAATCCATCAGTAAACAACGTTGCCGTACCTCCTTCTGCAAGCATCAGCAAGTCATCGCCTTTTATCACCTTCAATTCATCAATAGCCTGTTTCCAAAAATCATCAGGCACTCCCTCGGCATAGTCACAACGATACCCATCGGCATCTACAGTTTCTATCCAATACTTCATGGCTTCCAGCATAGCTTCACGCATCTCCTGATTATTATAATTCAAATCAGCCACATCTGCCCAACCCATACCTTCAGGGGAGATTATGTTGCCTCCTGCATCTTGTGTGTACCATGATTTATTCTGTATCCAGGCATTATCCCAGGAGGTGTGATTGGCTACCCAGTCCAGAATGACACGCATACCTTTTTCATGCGCTTGCGTAACCAAAGATTTCAAATCGTCTACCGTTCCATAGTCGGCATTCAGCTTTTTATAATCTTTCACGCAGTAGGGTGAACCGACGGCATCTTTTACTCCTTGTTCATAGACAGGCATCAGCCATAACACATTTACTCCCAACGACTTAATTTCATCCAATCGCGCAGAAATGGCATTCAAAGCATTAGTCCGTGCAAAAATTTTCGGATTGGCCTCATAAACCACCACCTCATTACCGATTTTGCCGGGCGACGGCACCGGCTCTCCATTTCCTCCCCCTGAGTCATCGCTGCACCCCGCAAAGAGGTGCAGTAACAACATCGGAAGTATCAATAATAAATAATACCTAAATTTCATTTTCTTCATTCTTTTAATTGCCAGAAGGAGTTTCTACCTCAGTACATGCATCAGCAGTAATTTCCAAGTAATAATCACGATCCAGTGTAACCGGAAAATCCGGAAGTTGCCTTCCTCCTCCATTATTATTGAAAATCAGAGTGAGAGAGGTATTTGTAAGTTCAGCAGCCATCTCAAAACAGGTATATATAACACCTCCTATTTCTTTAGTACCCGTCACCTGCATACCCGGCCAGGCTGAAGTTACAGGAGTGTCATTAGCGTATCCGTAAAGAGATAATGCATCCCAGCCGGTATTATTTATTACATAAAGAGTATGCGTTTCCTTTAATTCCGGTTCTTCACCTCCGGGATTTTCCGGATCAATCTCCGTTCCTTTACTGTCTGTTATACTGAAATAGTAGTGACGGTCTAAAGTTACTGCTGCCAAATCAAACTGCTTACCACCATTATTATTGTTACAAATCAGATTATAAGTTAATCCTTCATTAGCTTTTCCGGTATCGAAATACTGATAAGTAATTCCTTTGATAGTAACCGTTCCTGTTGCGACAATTCCCGGCCAAGCGCCAAACAGTTCGGGTAAATCATTTCCCCAGGCATAAAGCGTAAGTGCATCCCAACCGGAGTTATCTTCAATGAAGATGGCGTATCCGTCATGAGTGATGGTCTGACTCGGATCTATCTCCTCATAACCAGTATTTGTAATTCTCAGATAATAATCACGATCTAACGTTACAACTGCTGCATCAAACTGTTCACCACCATTGTTATTATTGAAAATAAGATTATAGGTCAATCCTTTATTGGCATCTCCCGTATCGAAATATTTATAAGTAACACCATCCTTTACTTCTGTTCCAGTAGGTTGTATTCCCGGCCAAGCACCAAACAGTTCGGGCAGGTCATTTCCCCAGGCATAAAGTGCCACAGCATCCCAACCTGAGTTATCTTCAACATAAATGACATAACCATCATGTGTCACTTCATCCGGTTCTTCTTCAAAATAAGCCGCCCAGCGTGAAACCGTTACATTGGTACGCGTCCCCACACCTACATTCAAGGTATGAGATACATCCTCATTCTTCACTGTACGTTCCATCCCTTGCTTTTCGGAGACAAAATAAAATCCGTCAGCCAATGTCTTGCCATTCTTAAATGTAGAAGGTGCCAGATAAATTCCCCACTTCACATCACTATTTGCAGCTTTTTCCAGACACCATTCCAATTGACCAATGGCCTCTTCTCCTCCATTGAAGTCACCCACAATATAAATTTTATCATCTGTAGCCGTTCCTTGCGGCATAATCACCTCCAGCAAGATAGCGTTATCCTTCAACTCAAATTGGGGTAATTCATGATCAAACACAATCTCGTCTTTATCATCGCAACTGCCCAAGAACGCCAGTAACGGCATTAACAGCAGTAAGTAGAATATATTCTTCTTCATGGATATTCTGATTTAATGTTATTGATAATTAGGATTTTGTATCAGTCCCGGATTCACCAACAAGGCTGATGACGGAAGCGGATACCATTCATATTTACGGTCACGTTGGGCAGGAAGTACCTTGCCGTCTTCTGTAGCTCTGCCAAAGAACCACCATTGACCTTGAGTGAATTTATCGAAACGACGTAAATCCGTACGACGGCGACGTCCTTCAGACAGGAATTCCAGCCCCCACTGATTCAGCATCCAGTCCATGTCGAAAGCTGTAAAACCACGTCCCGGTTCATCCTTTACTTTAGCCCAATCCGACGCAGAAAAATAACGTTGACGTACACTGTTCACCAGTTCCTTAGCTGCATTGGCATCACCAGCACGCATCTTACACTCAGCCAACATGTATACCACCTCGGACAAACGGAACTCAACTTCGTCTATATCCTGAAAATCAATACCTACCGACTCGGGATAAACCGGATATTTCATCAATCGTACACCCGAAGTCGTTTCGCCCCACCGTGGTGACATTACAGTTTCCAAATTACGTCCTTTATTCATAAATGTACCTACCTGGTCTACATAGACTATAGGCTGCCCGTCACGGTCGGCATCCGCTTTGATAGACTCTCCCTTGCCAAAATTAGCCTTAAGAGCTCCTTTCAAGAACATACCTCTATAATTACCGGCAGCCTCATCATATACGTAGTTCTGCTTACGGATATCTCTATCATCATAGCGCTCATAAACAGCACCCAACTTATCATTATAAGGGGCATCCAGGAAACATACCGGATTATCTGTCCCACCGTATGAATTGACATTTCCGGAGTTATCAAACGAAGGAGTCAAGCAAACACAGTTCCATGGACTCTGTGTATAGGTACCATTAAAGTATTCCCATATATTGTAAGGCAAGAAAGGCATATCACGCATCCAACCTCCATTCAACTGTCCCACCTCAAACGCAAAAGCCATTACAACCTCCGGACAGTTGATATTATTGATGGAATAGATATCACGATAATCTTTCGCTACAGAGTAAGTACCGTACTTATTGTCCAAAATATCCTGGCAAAGCGTTGCACATTCGCTGTAATGGTCTTCCTTGATAAATACTTCGGCATTCAGCAATAAACGTGCTTTAATCATACGGTTCACCGCCTGATTCATACGGTTCACATTATTCGTAGTAAGGTCGTTGACACACTCATCCAACTCCGTTACAATAAAGTTATAGATTTTCTTACAGCTCGTATCAAAATCCGCATCTGCCGTAGGAGGTATATCCGTACCTACCGAAATATTCAGCGGAAGTGCACCTCCCCAGATTTCGAAAATATTATAATAAGCCCATGCGCGAAGGGTACGTACCTCACCGATATAAGTTTTCATCTTCTCCGGGGTCATCTTCAATGAAGCAGGTTCCAATGATTCCAAATCGGCAAGTAACGTATTACAAAGACCGATAGTGGTCCATGCCGTCTCCCAGGTGGAACGGATAATTTTTGAATCAGGAGTCCATGTATGAGTAGAGAGTACAAACTTCTCCGCTTCATCATATCCCCACAAGCCACCGTTCCATGAACGCCAGGCAACCTGGTCGGCTGAAAATTCCTGGAGATACCAGAAATATTCAATGTAGCTCATCGCTCCGGTCTGATAGATAGAGGCAACAGCACCTTTCACACTTTTCTCATCTTGATAATAAATCTTAGAATCCACTCTGTCAAACACTTCTTCATCAAGGTCGAAGCAGGACGACAAAGAAAAACTCAGGATGGCCAGCAACAGCCAATTATATTTTATGTATTTCATATTTTCGTTCTATTGAATGATTCGACTAATTATTTAAACCGCAAGGTCAGTCCCAAACTCAACTGAGTAGCTGTAGGATAGGCGCTATTTGTATCTACACCCGGCGTCAGTCCGTTGACAGATACAATAGAAGGATCATTACCGGAATATCCGGTGAGTGTAAAGAGGTTCTTGGCAGAAACAAATACACGCATACTTTCCAGTATCTTATTGGGTTTCGGAGTAAAGTTATAACCCAATGTCACATTTTCCAGTTTAAAGTAATCACCTTTTTCAAGGAAGAAAGAAGATATGACACCACCACCGGTAACAATATCCTTATCTTTGAGATAAGCGTCACGAAGTACATTATCCGTACCGCAGCCTTGTAATCCCATACCATACTTACGCATATTGAATATTTCAAATCCGAAAGCTCCACGGAAGAATATGTTCAAGTCGAAATTCTTGTAACGCAATGTATTACTCCAGGAAAGGTAAGAGGTCGGAGTTCCGTTACCGATATAACGTTTATATTTGGCATCGGCTTCCGAAACCGGCACTTTCTCTCCTTCATCGGTATAAATCAGCATTTTGCCATCTTCTACACCTGCATACTCGTAACCATAGAACTGACCGACTTTGCCACCTTCCTGAATGCGGAAGAAATACTCACTGGTACCTACCCCCGGTTTTTGATACAGTTCTACGTATGATGCTTGGTACATGGTGTTGGAAAGTACTTTCAACTTGGTTGTCCCGTATGAGTAGTTGATGCCGGAAGTCCATTCCACTTTTGTTCCCTTAAAAATATCACCGTCCACAGAAAGTTCGATACCCCGGTTCTGTGTAGTACCTACATTCACAAGAATGTTAGAATATACAAACGGTGGTTGAGGAGCCGTGTAATTATAGAGAAGGTCTTTAGACTGACGGTCGAACCAGTCAATAGAACCTCTCAAGCGGTTCCAGAATACGAAGTCGATACCGACATTGGTACTGATACTCTTTTCCCAACCCAGTTCAGGGTTGGCATTTACAGAAGGGGCATAACCTTTTACCCATTCACCGTCCATGAAATAACTGCCTTTAGTACTATACGTAGCCAATGACAAATAAGAGTCGAAATCTGAACGTCCGGTCACACCGTATGAGATACGGGGTTTCAAACTCTTCACAACATCCGATGCACCTTTCATGAAGCCCATGTTCGCCATTTCCCAGGCAAGGGACACCGAGGGAAAAGCACCCCACTTATGATCCTTTCCGAACTTGGTGGAACCTTCATAACGGATAGATGCCGATGCCATCAACAAGTTCTTCCAGTTATAGTTGATACGTCCAAAAGTACCTATCAGCTTGGCAACGGACTGTCCTGTAGCCATACCGGCTTTTCCGGCATTGAGGTAGCTACCGCTACCGATGTCATGCCACTTAATGTTATCGTAAGCAAAATCACTATTGGAAGCCTGTAAGCGTTCCCAACGGGAATTTTCATAGGTATAACCCGCCACTGCTTTGATACTATGATCGTCCAATGTTAGCGCATAGTTTGCCAACCATTCCAAACGTTGCGTGTACCATTTCTGATACGTCACTTCCGCACGGCCTTTATACCCATTCCAATAAGACTCTCCCGAGGTGGAAGGTGTGAAGTATTGTTGCTTCAAATCATTGTAGTGCAAAGAATAACTGATAGAAGTATTCAGCATATGTTTCTCCGAGCGGAGAATATTCAGTTTAGCTTCTGCCGTTCCCAGTACATACATGCGCTGGCCGTTATTATCGATGTCTTTCAACTCAGCCACCGGATTACGGGCTCCTGTGGGAGAAGAGGGCTGGTAGTAATTGCCATTATCATCATACAGCGGCATCGTGGGGTTCATGGAGAGTGCGGTATCAAACATACCATCATTCCCCCAGGTTTCATTTACCCGGCGTGCATTCAAAGAGCCGTTCAGTTGCAGGCGGTTGTCTATCACACGCTGTTCAATCACGAAACGGCCTCCATATTCCTCACGGTCGCTCTTCAGGTCGATACCGGTCGCTTTTTTATAATTGAAAGAAGCACCGTAATAACCATTTTTCGTACTGCCGTCTATGGATACGTACTGGTTGTTGTCGTAAGAAAAGTCTCTCAACAACAAATCATACCAATCGGTAGACGCACCGTAATCGGTACCACGACGTGAACGGCGGAACTCATCCGGTGAAAGGATATCCGGTCCGGACTTGGCGATATTCACTCCGAACCAACTATCGTATGTGACCTTTGCCGTACCCAGCTCACCCGCACCTTTCTTGGTAGTAATCAAAATCACACCGTTGGCGCCACGTGTACCATAAATCGCAGCAGAACCGGCATCTTTCAACACAGTCATCGATTCGATGTCTTGTGAAGAAAGGTTACGGATATCTCCTCCTGCTACCCCATCAATCACAATCAGCGGATCATTGGAAGCCGTGATAGACGTTGCACCACGAATTTGGAGAGAAGAACCAGAGTTAGGATTCGCCGAGGCCGTATTGACCACATTCAAACCGGCTACCTTACCGGTCAACATTTCCATAGGATTATTCATGGCTCCCTGCTGGAATTTACTTTTATCTACCTGAACGATAGAACTGGAGAGCTCTTTCTTACTCAACGAACCATAACCCACTACTACAACTTCATCCAAAGTCTGGAGGTCTTCTGCCAATACGACATTGATTTCACGCTGCCCTTTACAGGCTATCTCCTGATTTTTATACCCTATAAAAGAGAAGACAAGTACAGACGACGAACTGACGTCTGAAACCGAATAGTTTCCGTCAACATCAGTAATAGATCCGTTAGAAGTTCCCTTTACCATTACATTGGCACCGATAATTGGTTCACCGGACATGTCTCTTACAGTGCCTTTCACCGTAAACTGCTGTGCCGAAGCTGCCATTGTAACAAGTAATCCGGCGAGGATGAGAAAATGCCGGAAAAGACATTGCTTTGTTCTTTTTACATTCATAATACTTCGATTTTACATTAACAATAAGTTCCGCTTCCGTTCTATCCGGAAGGTGGTGATGCAAATATCAACAGTTATGAATATATTTTAAACGCAGACTAAAAGAAATCTAAAAATAGCATAAAAGATACCCCTTGAATATCAATAAGATAAACTATAGTAAAGGGGATAAAAAACTAAATCGGGAATAAGAAAATCAAGCCTTGAAAGAACCTATTTTCATCACTCTTTCTTCAAAATCATCCCGATAAAGAGATTTATTTTTAAGTTTGGAACGATAGGTATAAATAGTAGTAATGGAATAACGCAGGAAACTGGCTATTTTTGCACTATCCGTAATACCCAGGCGAATTAAAGCGAAAATACGCAGTTCCGTAGTCAGCCGCTCACCCTGTTTGGGTACAATGGACTCCCCTTCCGGTAACAAACGATTGAAACATTCCACAAAATCCGGAAAGATATTCAAGAAAGAGTTATCAAAATTACGATAGAACTCAGCAAGCTCTTCGTCGATGAATTGGGACGATTTCAACGTTTTATACAATTCTTCCACTTTACCGGAAGCGGCTTTTTTGTTCAACATCCGCCTGTAAGTTTCCAATTTATCAATGTAAGCGGAACAAAGCCCAAGAAACCGGCCGATATATTCTTCCTTGATACAATTTGTTTCCCGTAACGCATCATTCATCAGTCTCTGCCGATGGTTGGCATCCAGCAAATCAGCATTCAGCTTTTGCAACTCATTATTTGCGCAAACCAGTTCGGAACGGGCTTTAGCCAATTTCTTCATCTGACGGATAATATAACCAATGGTCAGGATAAGAAACAGAGACAATATACTGATTACCCATAAGAACACCTGTAGTTTTTTACGCTGCATCTCTTTCTCCAACTGATAGGAATGATCTATCACCGGCAACATTTTAGAAGCCTGCACATTACGCAAACGAGCATTATACAAGCTGGCATCCGCCATGCTTTTCTTCATATAATTATTAGCCCGTTCTATATCGCCCACACCATAAAGCAGTTCAGCCAATGCCCGAAGGGAGTTATTTTCTTTTACTACCCCTTTTATATCGGCAATGGCACTCTTGGCCAAATACAGTTTCTGCATGTCCGCCCGGTCGTCGTATTGATAAACAAAAGCCAGAATAGAAGTAATGATAGCGTATTCCCTGGTATCGGGAGCCACTTTGGAGAGAAAGTTCTCTAATAATTCTTCCGCCTCTTTCTGCCGGTTCTGATCGACCAAAGAAGGACCTTTCGTTATCACATACGGGTAAGTGTCTTGAGGAACCAAACGGAGAACAGAGTCACGATAAGCATTCATCTTTTTGAGATATTCAGGCCTGTATTCATCATCTTCAGCATACTCCGCATGATAAAGATAAATATTCTCAAAAGACATGTAATAGTCAATCAGCAACTTATCCGAAAGTTCCCTTTTATCGATACTTTCCAATAGCCTGACGCCCTCAGCATACAATCCGGAAGTGGCTAGAATATGCGCCTTGTTCAACTTCGACTCATTCAGCCAGTCCTGACGTCCCAGACGGGTAGCTATCTCTATGTTCCGGTTGATATAATGACGTGCGGAATCACAAATATAAACTTCATATTCATTATAAAGGCGGAGATTGGCATGATACAACTCTTCAAGAGAAAGTCTCTGATTTAAGACATCTTCTCTCAACAGAGCAATACGCTGCCGCTTTATTTCTTCATACTGGTTACCCCGCTCAACCAGTCCATCAAGTACTTTCAGTAGCGAATCGAGAGAGGTTTGCGCATGAAGTGAAATACCCAAAATCAGACAGAGGAAAAACGCAATTATTTTCTTTAGGGCAAAACTTTTAAAACACATCCTGAACTTATCGAAAAATCCACTCTCTTTTGTATATACACAGAGAAAAAATTCTTCGACAAGCTCAGGATGCCAGATAATAGCATTAATATGTATTTCCTTTGTCATAATCTTCCGACATGTAGTCAGAGTACAAAGTTAAATTATTCTTCGTACATTGTATCAATCAGCTCCTTATAATTTTTGGATACAACAGTTCTTTTCAGTTTCAGTGTATTCGTCAACTCGCCACGTTCCATACTGAAAGGTTCGGGCAACAAAGTAAAACGCTTGATCTGCTCATAGTGTGCAAACTGCTGCTGCAAGGTATCGATGCGTGCACGGAACAAAGACTGAATTTTAGGATGTTGCAACAATTCAGCCATATCCTTATATTCAATACCCTTTTCCTTGGCATAATCTTTCACAAAACCATAAACAGGAACTATCAGAGCCGAAACGAACTTACGCTGGTCTGCAATAACAGCGATCTGGTCAATGTAACGGTCAATCGCCAATTTGGTTTCCAATGCTTGCGGACAAATATACTTACCATTAGATGTCTTGAACAAATCTTTAATACGCTCTGTCAGATACAAATTATCACCTTTCATATAACCCGCATCTCCCGTATGGAACCAGCCCTCTTTATCAATGGCAGCAGCAGTCGCTTCCGCTTTTTTGTAATATCCGGTGGTTATTGTCTTACCGCGAAGCAGGATCTCATTATCCTCACCGATTTTCACTTCAATATCCGGCATAACCTTGCCTACCGAACCAATCTCATAACCTTCGTTAGGGAAACAGGAAACAGTTGCAGTGGATTCGGTCAAACCATAACCCACCACCATATTGATACCTACGGAATGTACAAATTCACAGATTTCATCGGATACTGCAGCACCGGCAGTGGGAAAAAAGTTCCCGTTTTCAATACCAATGGTCTTCTTCAACAAGGCATAAATGGTCTTCTCATAAAACTTATATTTCAGATGCAATAACATCGGCGGAGTCTTCCCCTGACGCAAATAGTCAATGTTATGAGCTTTACCCACCTTGATAGCATCCAGCATCAAAGCCTTTTTCATACCGGTTTCCTGAGAAATCTTCTCCTGAACACCCGCATACACTTTTTCCCAGAAACGGGGTACGCTACACATCAATGTCGGACGAATTTCCTTGATAGTAGTCTGGATATCCGCAGGACGGAGATTGATACAAATTTGCGTTCCACGATGGATACACAGATAGCACCATGCCTTCTCAAAGACATGTGTCAACGGAAGGAAGTTCATGGACACGTCCTTATCTGTCATGAATGGCAGACGGATATCATGGATACGAATGGCTTCTCTATAATTGAAGTGATGCAGCATCACTCCCTTCGGTTCTCCGGTAGTGCCGGAGGTATAAAGTATATTGGCAAGGTCATCGTCCGAAGCACGTGCCATACGTTCTTCCACGACATCGTTATACGGCAAATCCTTACCCATTGCCAGAAATTCATCAAAATAAATGGAAGTCTTGTCACGAGGGTCACGAACCACCGAACGATCAAAGATGATAAGCTTCTGCAAAGATTGGCAGAAACCGAACACACTGAAAGCAGCATCGTACTGAAATTGTTCGCCTACAAAAAGGAAACGTATCTGGGCATCATTAATGATATATTGTGCCTGCGCCGGTGAACTGGTGGCATACAGCGGTATAGTCACCAGACGGTTGGCAAATGCTCCGAAATCAGTAAACAAACATTCAGGTTTATTCTGTGAGAAAATACCGATATTTCTTTGTTCTTCAACACCCAACGCTACTAACGCATTGGCCACTTGCCGCACTGTCCGCGAAAATTCATTCCAAGTGATGGGTATCCATTGTGAAATTTCATAGTCCCGGTATTTTAGGGCTATTTTGTCTCCATACTTCTCTGCCTGGCGATGCACCAGAACAGACAAATGATGATAAGTCATATTTTTAATGAGTTGGTAAATACGGTACAAAGGTATTAGTTTTATTTGAAACTATCTGTCTTTTTCAGGATTTATCCGTAAGTTTGCACACTATTAATCAAATATACAACCTGAAGATGACAACCGAACTATCTACTTTAGTTTCTGAGGCGACGGGAGTGCTCCAATCTCTGATTGCCACCCCTTCCCTAAGCCGTGATGAAGAAAAAGCAGCGGACTTTCTACAAAATTATATTGAAATGCAAGGTATGGTTACGGGAAGAAAAGGCAATAACGTATGGTGTCTTAGTCCAATGTTTGATTTAGATAAACCGACTTTGTTACTAAACTCCCACATCGACACCGTGAAACCCGTAAACGGTTGGCGGAAAGACCCGTTTACCCCGACTTTGGAGAGCAACGGGAAACTGTATGGGCTGGGAAGCAACGATGCCGGAGCAAGTGTTGTCAGCTTGTTGCAGGTTTTTCTGCAACTATGCCGTACAACGCAGGCTTATAACCTGATATACCTTGCCTCTTGCGAAGAAGAGGTTTCAGGCAAAGACGGTATAGAGTCAGTCCTGCCGGAATTGCCTCCTATCCGGTTTGCCATTGTAGGCGAACCCACGGAAATGCAACCGGCCATTGCCGAAAAAGGTCTGATGGTACTGGATGTCACCGCCACCGGACGTTCGGGACACGCTGCGCGAAACGAAGGAGACAATGCTATATACAAGGTTTTAAACGACATCGCTTGGTTCCGGGACTACCGTTTCTCCAAAGAATCGTCCTTACTGGGGCCGGTCAAGATGAGTGTGACGATGGTAAATGCCGGTACACAACACAACGTGATACCCGACCGCTGCACTTTTGTAGTAGATATCCGCAGTAATGAGTATTACAGTAACCGGGAACTTTTCGATGAAATACAACGGAACATCTGTTGTGAAGCCAAAGCCCGCTCTTTCCGTCTCAGTTCTTCGCACGTATCCCCCGAGCATCCATTGGTCAAGAAGGCCATCGCCTTGGGACGCGTCCCCTTCGGTTCGCCAACCCTGTCCGACCAAGCATTAATGTCTTTCCCATCTATGAAGATGGGTCCCGGAAAGAGCAGCCGTTCCCATACAGCAGATGAATTTATCTTCATAAAGGAGATTGAAGAAGCCATCGGGCTTTATCTGGAATTGTTGGACGGAGCTGAAATATAAAAGTAATTATCAGGTTATTATATAAATAATGTAATATCGGCGGTTTATTGTCATAAGCCGCCTTTGCTTTTTGGAAAGTAACGATCTCCTCTAATGGGAACGACGGTTTCCTCCTAATGGGAACGGCAGTTTCCTCCTAATGGGAACGACAGTTTCCCCTAATAGGAACGACGGTTTCCCCTAATAGGAACGACAGTTTCCCCTAATGGGAACGACGGTTTCCCCTAATGGGAACGACAGTTTCCTCTTAACGGGAATAGCAGTTTCATACCGGCCCCTTAGTTTCAATATAGCGAACAAATAGCTTCGCACAGTTGAAACTGACAAGTACAATAACACAAATAATAATCAAAGTTATGCATTGTATTAATCAGTCAATGTGTCTATCCACATCAGCATAAGGCAATATTAGAACTAATCTACAAAATAATATTTTTTGATCCGATGAATATATGATTCCGTCACTTTTTTCTCATCAATTTGAGGAACATACATGTTGTTTATTCTCATGTTTGTTTCTATAATAAAAAAATAGGGACGTTCTATATCCGGTATTAACTCATTCAATTCTGTACCAACATTAAATATGGAAAATTTTATTCCTGCCACTTTCTTAAACTGTTTCATGTATATATGATTGTCATAATTAGTCAATAAGACTATATTATCAATCCCTATCGAATCTACATAAGAATTCAAAATATCCAATTGCTTATTTACACAAGTATTGCAATTTAATTCTGAATAACGCAATATAAGTTTATCGGAGCCAATAATCTGTGACAATAATCTTTTATTTCCGTCTGTATCAAAGACTTCCAACAGAGGTGACAACCGCTTACCATTATTTTCCAGCTCATAAGACCTTATTTCTCTTTCTATTTTATAGCCACTTGTTTTCACAGAATCCCTTTCATACAACTGTAAAATGCGATTACGTATAATATGACCGGTTTCACTTTGCCTATAAATGTAGACATTAAAACCAACAAGAAGTACAACAATAATCAGAGCCAACAAATAATTAACTTTCATTTCTACTTTATTTTACATCTTATAATAACCGGATTGTCATCTTCTTTCATTGCGTCAATTAATTTTATCCAGTTTTTTCTCTTGTTTTCATCGCTAAACGTGGCATTATCCAATGTTTTTCTCCACACCTTCAGAAAGTCAGCAGACAACCAAGATATAAAATAATTATCTTCCATCAAATAAACATGCGGGATGGTCAATCCACCTTCTTTTCTAAATCCCAGATATTTACCTACTTTGTACTCTCTCGTATTCTTATCAATCAACATATATCTGAATTCCTTACCGTCAACATAAGTACCCAACATCCACTTATCTGAATGTTGAAGATGGATAGGACCTCTCACACATCCATTTGAAAAGGCATAATCCATCAGCTGACTTCCACCATTTTTTTCGATAATATCCTGAGGAATATTTCTTTTTGAAAAAGTCAATGTGTAAGCCGGTTGTATAATATCCTTGTTTATCTCATAGATCGTATCATTTAGTGGGAAAAAAGCAAAAGAATGTTGACCTACCCTGCAACTTTGTTGCTCCACACCCCATGTTCTCTGCGATATGGCCATTTCTTCAGGAAAAGGTAAGGCGAACTCTATTCGGGACTTTTTCATATCCAGCCGATAAATATTGTAACAACCATATTTAGAAGAAAAATAATTAGATATCAAATAAAGAACATTCTGATACGCCACAACAAAATGGTGATTAGGAACATAATGTATATCATCAGCAAAACACTTATCTTTTATCCGATATACCAAATATTTGTCTTTATAATAATCTTGAATAAGAACCGTATCTCCGGCAACAATAAAATTGCGAAACACAGCATACTCTCCGGGACCATTTCCATTTCGTCCTATGCATTTAATAAAATTACCAGATTTATCAAACATGTACAATTTACGAGCCACATCAGGGTCAGAAACAAAAATGAACTGATCTGCAAACGAAATTTTTCCGATTTTTCCTATCAAGCAATTATCATTGGTCTCCAATTTAATAATTTCAATAGAATCGACTAGAATATCTGATATGTCTAAATCAAAACCTACTTGGTCGGGATCGATAATAATATCAGACACTTCATTCTGAACCAGATTTATTTTAGAATCAGCACATCCAACACACGTAATAAACGCAAGTAATAGTAATAATCCATTCACCATATCTAAAAATACTTAAAAAGGCATATATACTCTTTTGCTAATTCAATATTTCTGTACAGCTCCAACTATTACATGGTCCGTAGGCCCCATCACAAATTCCTTCTTTTCCAGGAACTGTTATAGTTACAACTTGATTCAACCCATCAATATAAACTTTTTTGGTATAACTGCAATCATGCGGCATTGCAACTTTCCAATCATCCTCATCTGTATTTTCATCATTAGCCAGACACTCGGTAGTAGATAAAACTAAATTCTTTAACTCACTTTGAGCCTCAACATTCAATGATACACCGATTGCCGTTGATACAACGATCATTGACATAAACCCAGCAAATAACAGTTTTCTCATAATATTAAAATTAGGCAACATTTATTCTTTCAACTTATATCTGAATATAATTGGATTATCTTCCTCCTTTGAGGAGTCAATGACATCCTGAATCTTTTGCTTATCGGACAAATTGAGGAATTTGGACTTATAAAAGTATGTCCTCCACAGTTTAAGAGACGAAATAGTTTCCTTAAAAATAAAATAACCATCCTGTACAAAAAATTCACCAAGCATTATTTTATTATCCAGTTTCTTAATACGGAGAAGCTCACCTGACATGCTATTCAACGCATCTTTATCCATTAAGAAATATCTAAATCCATTACCCAATGTGTAAATTCCCAACATATACTTTTCCGATTGCTGAAGATGAACAAGCCCGACTATTTTCCCTTCTTTCTTTATGGAATGATAGTCGTTCCCTCCGGTATTTCTCAAAAAAGAAATGACACATTGGGGTCTGATTCCAGATTGGTCAATTTCATAGATCGTATCGTTAAAAAAATAATGGGCAAAGGCTTTTGATTCATTGATATAGTCACATGGATGATTTAGCGCCACGCTTGATTGTTCTACCGTTTTCGACCTCACAAATGGTAAATAAGCACTTGTTTTTCCTGTTTCCAGATTAAACTCAAAACAATTATAATCTCCCAATGGAGATTTAAAATAACTTGAAACAAAATAAAGGTTATCATTTAATGTTACAGCTCCACTATGATGGGTTTTATAGTGTATATCATTCATAAACCGCCTTTTCACTATATCATAAACAAGATACTTATTCTGATAATAGTCTTGTATAAGCAAAGAGTCACCTTTCACAAGAAATTCTCCGATTACGCTATATTCACCGGGACCTGCCCCTCTGTTGCCAATGGTACAAATGAACTTTCCATACCTGTCGAACATGTATAGCCGTTGGGCTGTATACAAATCTGACACAAATATATACTTATCAGTAAATCGGATGTTATCTATCTGCCCTATCAAACAATCGTCTGTTGTCTCCAACTTAATTACCTCCACTGTATCTCCAAGTATTCCGGAAATATCCAGTTCGTTCATGCAACTGTCAGGATCTAAATTAAAAACGGGCACAGCAGATTGCTGTTTACCCTGTTGGCAACCAACGCTACAAAATATGATGCATAAAATAATATACCATTTTTTCATCATAACCATTTTAATTACAACTTTTCTATGCATGACCAAGAATTACACGGACCGGCATCACCATCACAAATACCGACTCTACCCTCAACAGATTTTTCTATTATGGAATTAGTATTCTCATCATAATATCTTTTAGTGAAATAACAAACATAAGCAGTTGCCTTTTTCATTTCATCTCCTTCAATCTCTTCATTAGCCAAACCTTCTAAGTGATTCAAAGTTAAATTTAAGACATCTTTATTTTCTTGATTGTTTTTCACTATATTTACGACTGTAAACAAACACAATATCACAATTCCACTAAACACATACTTGATTTTCATAACATTATTTTTTTAATTGATTTTAAAATTAAAAAAAACACACATATATACATAAAAACAAGCACAACTATTAACAATTTATCACATATAAGATGCGCGTTTTACATTTAAAAACAAATATTATTATGATATTTCACATATCTCTCGCTACAAACAAATTAAAATCTTAATATGACAGTTTTGATTATTTATTCAACCAAGGTTCCGGATTTAGTTTTTCTTTTTCCTTGCGCAATTGGAAGTGAAGCACAGTGCGCCCGGCATCGGCTCCGTCAGAAAATACCTGACCGATATTCTGCTTGGTAGTCACCACATCTCCTTGTTTCACAGAAGCAGAAGCCAGATTGCAATATACGGAAATATAGGCACCGTGGCGGATGAGGATATTAAACAGACCGTTCAGTTTAAAGACAGCGGCCACTTTTCCATCAAAGATGGCACGAGCCTGCGCTCCGGGCTTACCCTGGATATCAATCCCTTTATTATCTAACTTGACGTTGCGAAGCCCCTCTACCGAATACTGTCCGTAGTGACTGGTAATAATATAAGGGCCACTGATAGGCATGGGAAGTTTACCACGGTTATTAACAAAGTTACCCGACAATTCGCGATCGGCCTTACTCATAGTATAAACATCCAAAGGAGTAGCTTTAGTCTTTGAAGTAGTTTCAGGGGCTGATTGTCTGTTTTTCGCTCCTTCCTTTTTACGTGCCGCCGCTTCACGACGTGCTTCTTCTTGGGCACGTTTACGGGCTTTTTCTATTTCTTCGGCTATCAGGCGGTCAATACGATTATTAAGTTGGGTAGCCTCACGGCGTTTCTTCGCCAGTTCGTTTTGTATGCCGCGCTGTTTTTTCTGAAGGTCGGCAAGCAAGGCACGCTTTTCTTTTTCCTGAGCTTCAAGCTTCGCCTTTTCAGCTTCACGCTCTTTCAATAAACCTTCTTTAGCGGCTTTAACTTGACGCAACTCGGTCTTTTTACGGTTTACCTGCTCTTGTTTTTTCAGCACTTCTTCACCTTGCAAACGCTGATAAGTGGCATATTCACGTACATAACGCAACCGACGATAGGTTTGCGTCAAGCTCTCTGCCGAGAAAATAAACATCAGTTTTTCTTCGATGGAACGGTTCTTATAAAGATACTGAACGGAGGATTCATATTTTTTCTTCTTATCCTTCAATTCACGTTGCAAACGTCCCAACTGACGTTCCAAAGAACCCAATTCACGATCAATAGACTCCATATCACTATTAATGGTAAGGATGTAACGTTTACGTTCCTCGATTTGACCGGTCAACGCAGCAAGTCCGTTCAACTGGCTGCCTACTGTTTTCTTTGTAGTTTTCAGAAGTGTTTCCGACTCGGCAATCTGCTTTTGCAGGACACCACGTTTGTTTTCCAGTTCCTTTATCAGTTTATTGGACTGTGCCAGGAGTGAAAAGACAAGACAGAAACAACAAATTAAAACACAAAGCAAACGTCTCATAAGCTCATCAGCATTTCCAAGATTTCACCTAGCTCTACCCGGGTGTATTTAGAAGCCACTTGTGTAGGAGCCAGGGAGAATTTATTTTCAGAGAAATCAGATAATTCTATTTTACCTTTTTCAAGAGAAGGAATACCCAGTTCCTTACCGCTCAAAGTTTTCTTTCCATTAGGCTTGGCTGCATCGAAAAGCATCTTCTCCAAATGGGCAAAGTCCGCTTTCTTGGGCAAGACATCTTTCAGTTCTTTCCGGGCGGCTTGCACATAACGTTTACCCATACGGTCTATCAGTAATATTGTTTCTGGCGTTACCTCCAGACGGGCAACTTCCGTACGGATAATCGGCAGCTGGAAAGAGAGTTGCATAAGTTCACCGCTTATCAGTTTCATTGTCCCATTCACGGTAAAGACAGCATCTTTCGTGGGAACGGTCAGCTTCACTTTGGAAGAAAGATAACGGGTTCCCGGCAACACAGAAGTCTCCGCTTTACGGGTAGTCTTACAACCAGCGAAACACACCGCCAACAACAGGAAAAGAACCGCTGCATAAATATTATTTTGTCTCATTATCTTAATCATTAAAACATGAATAGATTAACCGTGATTAATCACCCATTATAAATTTCTTTTTCTGTATTTTCTGTCTAATTGTTTTGGATTTGCTGCCCATTTCAAGAGCTTGTTTCCAATATTTCAAGGCGCCGTCTACATCGCCTGTCATATAATAGATATCACCGCAATGTTCCACTATGACATCACTTTTTGCTCCGTCATTCTTCATTGCATCATCTATATAAAGGCGGGCCTCGGCATAATTACCTTTTTCAAAGAGTATCCAGGCGTATGTGTCCAGATAAGTAGAGTTATTGGGTTCGGCCTTTACCGTTCTATAACTCATTTCCTCGGCTTTATCCAAGTCACGGCGTTCTACCGAAAGATAATAGGCATAATTATTCAGCGCTCCGATATTCGACGAATTATAAACCAATGCGGAGTCGTAGGCTGCGTATGCTTCCTTGTTTAAGTTTCTGGTATGATAGGCATCACCCAGAATAGAGTAAAAATCCGATACTACCTCTTTCTTACTATTATCTGTTACGTGCGTCAATGCCTTTTGACAAACAGTAATGACATCATCCGTCCGTTCCGCTTGATTATAAGCGATAGCCAGATAAAAATAGAATTCCAGCATATCAGGATTAGCTTCAATTCCTGACTCACACAAACTGGTCACATCGGCATAATCTTCCTTACGTATCGCTTCACCAAGTAGCATCATCCGAGCGGCAGTATTGGTTGGTTCAATCTCCAACACTTGGCGTAAAACGGGTAATGATTCTTTATTCATCCCTTTGGAAAGGAGATATTGGGCATACAACATCGGCAGTTGCGCATCGTCAGGTTCTTGCTCCAGAATACGATTGAAAAGATTAATCACCAAAGTACTGTCTTTACTTTCCTGTTCATTCTGAACGATGAATTGGCGCATTACATTCAATTTAGTATCCGAAGCTACTTTTTTGTTTAGCAATAAGGTATCCAACTGTTGCTGATAGAGTTCCTTTTGACCGGTAGCATCATAATAAGAAGCTAGTGAGTACATAGCCATAGCATTATCAGGTTCTGCATCCAGCACCTTCCGATAGAGATTATAAGCTTCCTCTTTCTTTCCATTTTGCAGATAAACATCACCCAAAACAACCTGATAACGGGTATCCATGGGGTACTCGGCAACCAGACTTTCAATCTCATTGAAAGCGTTCTTGTTATCTTTCATCTGCAAATAGATACGGAATTTCTCCATACTGATCTGCTCGTTCTTACCCATCTTCTCTTCCAAACGGTTCAGAGTGCCAATCACTTTATCATATTCCTCTTCCTGATTATAGATTTCCAGCAAGGCATATAGCGGGTCTAACTTACCAGAAAAGCGTGTAGTCATACCCTCCAATAGTCTTTTAGCCTTTTCCGTCTCATTCTGTTGCTGATAAAGATTGGCTAATCCCTGACTGTACCAATAGTTATCGGGATCGTTCTCCACCGCTTTTTCAAGAGCAGCTTGTCCCTGCGGTACCTGTTTCAGGTATATGTAATACTGCGCCAACTCATATAAAGCCGACGAAGCGTTCGGATTGATGGCTAAACAATGCTGAAGTAAATCAAAAGCAGCGGCATAATCTTTCTGAATTTTTAACCGGGCGGCTTCCAAAAAGAAATAATCATATTTGCGTTGCTGCTCAGGAGTAAGCTCCACAGTCATACCTGCCGGTTGTACCTTTGCTCCCCGACGGGAAGTTCCGCAAGAAGCCAACAGGGCACAAGCCAGTAAGCATACGATAGTTAAAATTCTATTTCTCATTTAAAACTTTATTATACACCAGTGTGTCCGAACCCACCGATACCGCGTTCTGTTTCATCCAATACTTCAACTTCCAGCAAAGTAGGCTGTTCATGGCGAGCTATTACCATCTGTGCAATACGTTCTCCATCTTCAATCACAAAGGTTTCTGAAGAAAGATTTATCAGAATGATACAGATCTCACCCCGGTAATCTGCATCAATTGTTCCCGGCGAGTTAAGAACGGTAATTCCTTTCTTAATAGCTAATCCGCTACGTGGACGGACTTGCGCTTCATAGCCTGCAGGTAACGCAATGTATAACCCCGTAGGAACCAGACAACGCTGCATCGGTTGCAGGGAAATGGGTTCGGAAAGATTAGCACGGAGATCCATACCTGCGGACAACTCGGTGGCATACGCAGGTAACGGGTGTTTTGACTTATTGATAATCTGAATATTCATGATGATAATTATAAGTTACAAAAAACTGCCAAGTCAGTGTTTCCAACAAGAGTTCTTCTATTTAAAGGGCGAAAATACTGAATTTGAAGCAAAATAATGATACATTTGCAGTTAAATAATAAGAAACGATAAGTATCAATGCCAAAGCTGTAATTTTCAGCCTGTAACTTGTAATCAATAATTTGTAATTAACGCAATGGATTGGACCACCCTAATTTCCGCCAAACGGTTCGGCTTGGAAGAGTTTCATGAAGAACGTCGCGAGAACCGTTCTGAGTTTCAGCGCGATTATGATCGTCTTGTTTTTTCTGCTCCTTTCAGAAGGTTACAGAATAAGACACAGGTATTTCCTTTGCCCGGTAGTATTTTCGTACATAATCGATTGACACATAGCCTGGAAGTGTCGTGTGTAGGTCGTTCGTTAGGTAATGACGTAGCCAAAGCTATTCTTGCTCGGAAACCGGAACTTCAAAATTCTTACCTGCCTGAAATAGGGTCTATCGTATCTGCCGCCTGCCTGGCTCACGATTTGGGAAATCCACCTTTTGGACACTCAGGCGAACGTGCCATCTCAACTTTCTTCTCTGAAGGGAGAGGCATGGCATTGAAAAAAGATCTGACTATGGAGCAATGGGAGGATCTGACACACTTTGAAGGAAACGCCAATGCTTTCCGTCTACTCACCCATCAGTTTGAAGGACGGAGAAAAGGAGGTTTCGTTTTAACCTATTCTACCTTGGCAAGTATCGTAAAATACCCCTTTTCATCGAGCCTTGCGGGTAAAAAGTCCAAGTTCGGCTTCTTTACGACAGAAGAAGATAGTTTCCGACGCATAGCCGAAGAGTTGGGTATGAAGAAATTGAATGATTTTCCTTTGGAATATGCCCGACACCCATTAGTTTATCTGGTAGAAGCAGCGGATGACATCTGTTACCAGATGATGGATATTGAGGACGCACATAAGCTGAAGATATTAACCACGCGTGAAACGCAAGATTTACTTCTTTCCTATTTCCCCGAAGAACGGAAGTTACATATGCTGAAGACGTTGGAGATAGTCAGTGATGTTAACGAACAAATCGGATATCTGCGTTCTTGTGTCATCGGATTACTAATCCGGGAGTGTACTCAAGCCTTCTTGAACAATGAAATAGAAATATTAGAAGGAAAATTCAAAGGAAGCCTTATTAAACACATTTCCAGTTTACCCGCTTCTGCTTACAATCACTGCGCAGATATTTCTTTGGAGAAAATTTACCGCTCACGTGACGTATTGGACATTGAGTTAGCAGGTTTCCGCATCATCAGTACATTACTCGATCTGATGATTGAAGCTGTGCGTTCTCCGGAAAGAGCTTATTCGCAACTGCTCATCAACCGTGTGTCGGGACAGTATAATATAAAAGCGCCTGTACTCTACGAAAGAATACAAGCTGTATTGGATTATATTTCCGGTATGACGGATGTCTTTGCGCTCGACCTCTACAGGAAAATCAACGGAAACAGCCTTCCGGCTGTTTAACTTATCTGCCCGTTTAATTATCTACTGGGATAGAAAATTTTATTTGCACCGGAGGTAAGTTTACAAGCTTCCGGTTCACTTTCTATAAAGGATTGGATATGACGGACACGTTTATCTGCCAGTATCTCGTCCACCGCAATCAGTATACCTGTTTCTTCTACATCACCAAAACCATAGTTAATGGCAGTTCCAAACATACGCATAGTGGGACTAAGACTCATATAAGCATTCACCAAAGGAGGAATATTATAACCCAACTTACGTATCTCGCAATTCAATATCTTATAGTCTTCCTTGAAGGTATCTTTACAGAACAAAGCTGCTAAATCAGACTCTTTCGCTTCCATTTTCAACGGTTTCATCGGAACAATCAGATTATCCTTATCTCCAAAATGTTTCTTCAAGAAATAAAGAATCATGTCACGTCCCTGACGATGATAACTCGGATACATAGTTACTTTACCAAAGAAGTATTTCACGTTGGGCATAACCACAGTCAACGCCCCTAAACCATCCCATAAATTATCCAACGCAAATAACCCTTTACTACCGGCACGGGTAGATTGGTATTCCAAAGTAACGAATGAACGACCTAACTCAATTGTAGTGGGAAGATACTCTTTCAAGAACCTCTCCGAGAAATTGAACATGTGAGCCGTAGCCAGGATAGGTGCACCATGCTCATCAAAGCGAACGTCCGTACCCAAAATATAGCGATACCCACCTAAAATTTCTTCCGCCTCCGGGTTCCATACAATCAACTGCTTGTAAGGATTATCCATGATATCATATTCATCAATATCCATCGACATTCCCGTTCCACCACCTGCAGCACGAAATGCGATTTCACGCAGACGTCCAATCTCTTTCATAATGTTCGGAGAGTCCTGAGCCGTAATAATGTATATCTGATTATTACTTTTATTCGTCATACGCAAGCGTTTGTCTTCAGTCAACTCGGCTTTCAACAGTTCTTTGCTAATCGGTGCAATTATATCTTCCATATTACTTAAATTGAGAATCAAGAAATGAAAATGGAGAGATATTCCCCTTTTTCAGTTCTCCAGTCCTTTAATTTCTAATTTTCAACCTATAATTTATATACAATGTCTTTTACATATTGCGCCCATTGCGCAGGTGTTTTCGACTTATCGAAAGTTTGCCACGGAATAGGTTTACCAATAGTAATGGTAAATGTTTTATGACGGTTTTTCAACATTTCATCTGCCAAATACAGCATGGCAATATTAAATTTTATACCTAATACCTTGCAGAGATTTGCCAGATTATAAAAAAAGTTGGAATTACGACCTTCAAAATGAATGGGCACTACATCACGATGTACTTCAACACTCTTTACAATGAACGCTTTCTTCCAATCCAGATCACGGATCACCCCGTTTTGGCGGCGGGAACACAATCCGGCGGGAAACATTATCAATTGATCATCGGATGCAAACCCCGCCTCAACCATCTTCGGAAAATCTTTTGCTTGTTTACCTGTTTTATTTATAGGGATGCAAAGCGGCGCTAATCCGTGCAGGTTCATCAACAGGTCGTTTACCATATATTTCACCTTCCCATTATAAAAGGACCCCAACACATAACCTAAAGCCACCCCATCTTGTCCTCCCAACGGGTGATTGGATACAAATGTGTAAAGCCCCCCTTTAGGCAAATTTTCTTCACCTTTCACTATCAATTTGGCATCTAGAAACTCCAAACAAGCTTTTAGGAAATCTACCCCTACCTTATCTTTCGACTCCATTAAAAAAACGTTCAACTCATCCTGATGGACAATACGTTTCAAATAGGATACGACAAATTTAGGGATATACTTTACATGCTTCGGAGCTTTTTCCCGAAGTACTTTATCAATGTCAATCAAAAATAAAGAGTCGTCAGCCATTCTTCTTACGATGAAATGATTGCGCAAAATTAACGCATCTTTTTAATTAAATGCAAATAATTGATAGAAAACTACACCCAATTTCTACCAAAAAGCACCTAAAATCTGTCAATTGATAGTTTTCCCCCCAAAGATTGGTTAAAATCCGTCTACCATAGAGAAAGAAGTTTCGTAAACTTGCAATGCCGAAAGGTTAAACGAACAAGTAACCAAAAAACAAAGCACATTATGAATAGTATTACATTTAAAAAAGATTTGCTCGGAGTACAAGACGATTTATTACGTTTTGCATATAAACTGACTTCCGATCGTGAAGAAGCAAATGACCTGTTACAGGAAACCTCCCTAAAAGCTTTGGATAATGAAGATAAATATATGCCAGACACCAATTTCAAAGGTTGGATCTATACAATTATGCGTAACATCTTTATAAATAATTACCGTAAAGTAGTACGGGACCAAACATTTGTAGACCAAACTGACAATTTATATCACTTGAATTCTCCACGGGAAACCGCATATGATAACACAGAAAGTGCATACGACCTAAAAGAGATGCACCGCATCGTCAATGCATTGCCACGCGAATATAAGGTACCGTTCTCCATGCATGTTTCCGGTTTCAAATATCGCGAAATAGCAGAAAGATTGGGACTTCCATTGGGAACCGTAAAGAGTCGCATATTCTTTACTCGTCAAAAGCTACAACAGGATTTGAAGGATTTTGTTTAATCAAAGAAATATTCAGCTATTTCCAAAAATATAGTGCAGATTTTAGTTGTATCAAAAAGAGAAAGAGGTTGTTTCGTGATGAAACAACCTCTTTTATTCTATCCTCAAAGAAATCATTTCTCCACAAGAATACCTACTTCACCAATAGAAGTACAAGGCTGCCCGGTAATTTCAGCAAGCGGTTCAAGTTTGAAATAACGCGCACGATAACTCTTACCAAAACGTACAAAATAAGGAAATGGATTGTGCATAATATTACTGAACTCTCCGGCAACATTACATTGGCTCCACGATTTCCCGTCTATACTTACATAAAACGCATATTTATAGATAGTACCCGACAGATCGTCACCCGTAACAGGCGAATAACTGAACCCTGCAATTTCTATCACCTGTCCCATATCAACCGTCAACGGTTGTAGCGAGGAGGTACGCCAAGCCGTACTTCTATCACCATCAATGGCCAAACGAGCGTTTACATCCCCTTCTACGATATGCCAGTCTTTAGTAGATATATCACTCAACCGCACTGATGTACTCCCATCAACCAGAGGTTCGGCATAAAACAAACCCACCTTCATGATATTTGCTTTTCCACGGGCAGAACGAATGGTGATACGTATCTTATCGACCTTCGTATCAGAAAAACGAATAAGTCGTTTATATCCCACAGTAGTTCCTTCGGCCATGTAACGCCATGAGCCATTGGAATAAGCCTCCACAAGGAAATTTTCTACACGTTGCCCCTTAGCAATATCTTCCTGAATGAGAAGGGTATTTACCAAAGCCCCCCTCTGAACCTCATACGTATGAATATCACCGGAGTACGCTTGCCAATAAAAATTACCTTTCCAAAGGAAATTTGTACCAAAAGTCTTTTTTAAATAAATCGAGAACTCTTTGAGACGTTTTACGTCATGTTCATTTATGAGTCCTCGTCTATCCGGTGGAATGTTAAGCAACAATACTGAATTGTAACCCACGGACTTGAAATAAATATCAGCCAGATGCGCCAAAGACTTCACCTGTTTATCCTGTTCGGCATGATAAAACCACCCCGGACGAATGGAAACATCTACTTCGGAAGGATACCAAAACAATTCCCGAGCACGTGCCACCACATCTCGTCCACCCAAATCTTTGGTTGTTCCAAGGACGCCTAGTTCTTGCCTCAACTGCGCACTACGGGGGTAAGAGCCCGGTGCCAGTACCGTAGCACTCCATTCCGTTTCACGTCCGATACCTTTCTCGTTACCTACCCAGCGTACATCATCTCCCATAATGGCGGTAACAGCTTTCGGTTGTAGACGGCGAATGGTTTTCAAAATAGTATCCCAGTCATAGACTTGCTTTTTACCATTAGGTCCTTCACCATTAGCACCGTCAAACCAAACCTCGTGTACTTCGCCATAGTTGGTCAACAATTCCGTAAGTTGTTCTATAAAGAACCTGTTATAGGCAGGAATATCCCCATAACAAGTAGCATTACGATCCCATGGGGAGAGATAAACACCAAATTTAAGGCCGTATTTATCACAAGCATTACGAAGTTCACGCACAACGTCACCTTTTCCGTCACGCCAAGAACTGGATGCTACCGAATGACGGGTGGTCTTCGTGGGCCACAAACAGAAGCCATCGTGATGTTTCGCCGTAATGATAGCCATCTTGAAACCTCCCTCTTTGAGGGAACGCACCCATTGGTCACAATCCAATTCTACAGGATTAAAAATATCAGGATTCTCCGTACCATCTCCCCACTCCCGTCCTGTGAAAGTATTGATACCAAAGTGTAGAAAAGCGGTCAACTCCATCTGTTGCCACTCTAACTGTTGCGGAGTAGGTACCAAACGGGAAGCCATATCCAATTTTTGTTCTATCGTAGCTCCGGCGGGAAAAACGATATTCTTCTCATAAAAAGTTTCCTGTGCTTGTAAGGCTACAGAGATTATAAAGGCACAATATGCCACTAACAACATTCGTTTCATACGCAAATTCAGATTTAATATCTAATAGAATCATTATACTGTTCTTGCAATACCGCAAGATTAACTTTCAAATCCTCCACCACTTTAGCCATATCGGGACACCCATAGATATTGCGCATCTCAGAAGAATCACTCTTCAAGTCGTAAAGTTCCCATTCATCGATATCATCATAAAAATGAATCAATTTATAACGCTCAGTACGTATCCCGTAGTGTCTCTTCACCATGTGCTCGGCAGGATATTCATAATAATGATAATACAATGCCTTACGCCAGTCGGCCGGTTTCTCCCCCCTCAATAAAGGAACGAGAGAAACGCCATGAATATCTTTGGGAACTTGCACACCTGCAAGTTCCAGGAAAGTCGGTGCATAATCTATATTTTGAACCATTTCATCAATATCCCCTTTATGGTTAAAATCCTTTGGCAAATGCATAATCAAAGGGGTACGCATGGATTCTTCATACATAAAACGTTTGTCAAACCAACCATGCTCGCCCATATAAAACCCCTGATCAGATGTATACACCACCAGCGTATTGTCCAGTAAATCCTCTTTTTTCAGATAATCGAGTACCCGACCTACATTGTCATCCAAAGATTTCACGGTTTTCATGTAATCTCTCATGTAGCGCTGATACTTCCAATTAGCAAGTTCTTTACCTTTAAGATTTTGTTTATAGAAGTCTTCTATTATAGGACCGTAAAATTTATCCCAGGCAGCCCGCTGACCTTCATCCATACGCCCAAGATAGTGTTCATAAAGAGCCTTTAACCGGGTTTGTTTATCAGGACGCAACATCTTCAAATCGTAAATCATATCCATATCTTTCACGATACTCATCTCTTGGGAAGCTGCAGCAGGACGTCCTGCATAATCATCAAAGAAATTATTAGGAAGCGGAAAGGTCTTATCTTCGTAGAGTGCCAGGTTACAGGTATCCGCCAACCAATTGCGATGGATAGCTTTATGATGGATCAAAAGACAAAATGGTTTATTCTTATCCCGCTTATTCTTCATCCAATCTATGGCATCATCCGTTATGATATTCGTCACATAGCCATGTTTCCGTATTTTACCATTGTTCTGAGTAATGAAGTCGGGATTGTAATAATCTCCCTGACCGGGTAGGATTTGCCAATAATCAAAACCGGAAGGCATACTTTCTAAATGCCATTTACCTACAAGCGCAGTTTCATAACCTGCCCGTTGCAAGAGTTTCGGGAAAGTCTGCTGAGAAGAATCGAACACACAAGTCGAGTTATCATAGAACTTATTAGCACAACTGTGTTTACCCGTAATCATACAAGCACGACTCGGCCCGCTCAAGGAATTGGCAACAAAACTATTGGTAAAGCGTACACCATCGGCTGCTATCCTATCTAAATTAGGAGTTTCCATATAGCGATGGTCATAGCAACTCATCATTTGCGCCGTATGATCGTCCGTCATTATATACACAATGTTATACTGTTTCTGTTCTCCACTTTTTTTCTGGGAAACACAAGAATTCATTGAAGCAACGAAAGTGGCACCGGTCAAAGAGTAAAAGATTTTAGATTGTAATGGGTTCATCATAATAGATGTATTAGTTAGAAGAAAAATGAAACAGGTAGTGTTACCTGAAAGTCATTACTATTTTTATGTTCTCGTTTGATAATTACTACCATTTGTTTTACGATATCCGGATGTAAAGCTGCGACATCATGGTCTTCATGAATATCGGTTACAAGATTGTACAAATGAGGAGTACCTTTTTTGACCACCATTTTCCAGTCACCCATACGCACACCTATCTGATCAGTCTCATGGAACTCCCAGTAAAGAAATTCGTGCATCTGTTGCCCATCCTTGCCCAATAATGTAGGAGCAAAGGAGATACCGTCAAAACAATCATCCGCAAGTTTCGTATTGATATACTTTTGGGGAAATGCCTTGTCTCCCACCAGTTCACAGAAAGTCGGCATGATATCATAGAAAGCAAGTTGATGCTGATTTACCGAACCGGCAGGAACATGACCCGGCCAACGTACAATAAAAGGAACTCGGATTCCTCCTTCATAACATTGCCGTTTCAAACCGCGTAACTTACCATCTCTTCCGAAGAAAGCAGGATCGGCTCCTCCCTCTTCATGAGGGCCATTATCACTACTGAATATGACAATCGTATTTTCATCGAGCCCCTTCTCTTTCAGCTTCTCCAAAACCTCACCCACATAGTAATCCAAACGGGTAATCATACCAGCAAACTCGGCATGCGTATGATCTACTGCATTATAACGGGAACCCTCCTGACCTCCCCAAGTTTTATCCACAAAGAATTTCTTTTTATAACCTTTCAAAATGGAATCATTGGGTTGCACCAATTCAGCATGAGGCAATGTATATGTGAAGAGACCATAGAAAGGTTGACCTCCGTCCTGTTTATCAAGCCACTCAAGTGCTTTCCGGTGTATAAGATCGGCTGAATACTGTGAACGCTTCTTGTAATCGTCTCCAAACATCGGATAGTTGATATTATCCTCCATCACAATACGAACAACTCCCGTGTCGCCCTCCAGTTTACTGTACTTATTCAAGAAGTTAGGATAATATAAATGCGCCTGAAACTGGCATATAAAACCATAATATTCATCTATTCCTCTTTTATCGGGCGTAGAACAGGAGCCCTCATAACCACCTGCCCACTTTCCAAACATACCAGTCGTATAACCATTCTTTTTCATTACTTCAGGAATAATTATATGACCTGCATCATAGGGTTCCTGTCCTACCACAGAGAAATCCTTATTGACACCATACTGCATCATTGGAACTCCTCGCCAGTATTCTTTATTTCCTCTTACATGTGTATGTCCTGTATGCTGCCCGGTCATCAATGAAGCTCTTGACGGCGCACTCACCGGACTGCCTGCGTATGCCTGCGTAAATCTCATGCCCTCTTGTGCCATACGATCTATATTCGGGGTATGAATATACTTCTGCCCGTAACAACCTAGATCTCCATATCCCATGTCGTCACACAGAATAAAAATAATATTAGGCTTAAGAGGTTTATTTATTGCGTTACCATATAAAGAAACAGCTAGTAGCCCTGTTCCTAAAGCAAATGTTATGTTTTTCATACGATTAAAAGGCTAGCAAGATTATTAGTGTTATTATCTGCCGCTAAATTACAAATTTATACGGTTTCTCTTATAAACAAGAGCAATATATATTAATTATCAAAAGAGAAAATATAGCTTAAATACGAGTTAAATGAAAAAATAAACCTATAGCAATTCCCCACCAACAAAGCATTTCAGCACATTGTTCATTTTCAACGGAATAAGTAATTAACAAGATGTTGAAAACTTCTACATAAAGTTTTAACTAAAAGATGTGGGGAATTGTGGGGAAATGTGTATTTTTACCGTCGCTTATTATAATAAGGTGATAAATGATACGTTTTTTAGGCAATATTGAAGCTAAGACAGATACAAAGGGACGCGTATTTATCCCTGCCGGCTTCCGGAAGCAACTACAAGCTGTTTCCGAAGAAAGACTTGTATTGCGCAAAGACGTATTTCAGAACTGTCTGGTTCTCTATCCGGAAAGTGTCTGGTTCGCAACACAAAACCAACTTCGGCAGCGGCTAAATAAGTGGAATGCCAAACACCAACAAATCTTCCGACAATTTGTAAGTGACGCGGAAATCATGGTTCCCGACGGGAACGGACGCATCCTCTTACCCAAACGTTATTTACAAATGGCAGGTATACAGAACGATGTACGCTTTATCGGTATGGACAACACTATTGAAATTTGGGCAAAAGAGTATACAGAGCGCCCTTTCATGGCATCGGAAGAATTCAGTGAAGCTTTACAGGATATATTGGGAGATTTAGATTACGAAAATAGTAAAGAGGAGGAAAAAAGTGATAAACTAAAATGATAAAGTGATTTTAGAAAAATAAAGATGAAGGAAGAACTGACATACCATATTCCGGTACTACTATTACCAAGTGTGAACGGAATGAATATCCGTCCCGACGGAACGTACGTAGACGTCACGTTCGGAGGGGCAGGCCATTCCCGCGAAATTTTGTCGAGACTGGGTAATGGAGGTAGATTACTGGGATTTGACCAAGATGAAGATGCGGAGCGAAATATTGTAAACGATCCACACTTTACCTTTGTACGCAGTAATTTTCGTTATCTGCACAACTTCCTACGTTATCACAATATTAGTAAAGTGGATGCTATACTTGCCGATCTAGGGGTGTCTTCCCATCACTTTGACGACAGCGAACGGGGATTTTCTTTCCGTTTTGATGGCGCATTGGATATGCGTATGAATAAACGTGCTGGTATCACCGCCGCCGATGTGGTAAACACATACGATGAAGAACGGTTGGCAAATCTGTTTTACTTGTACGGAGAATTGAAAAATAGCCGAAAATTGGCTACAGTCATCGCAAAAGCCCGTTCTATACAGAAGATAACCACTATCGGTGAATTTCTGGAAATTATCAAACCCCTATTCGGCCGTGAACGGGAAAAGAAGGAGTTTGCCAAGGTATTCCAAGCACTCCGTATAGAAGTCAACCAGGAAATGGAAGCATTGAAAGAGATGCTTTATGCAGCAACTGAAACGTTGAAGCCAGGTGGACGATTGGTAGTTATTACCTATCATTCACTGGAAGACCGGATGGTGAAGAATATCATGAAAACGGGTAACGTAGAAGGTAAAACTGAAAAGGACTTTTTCGGAAATATACAAACACCTTTCCGGTTGATAAACAACAAGGTGATTGTGCCGGATGAAGCAGAGATAGAACGCAATCCTCGTTCTAGGAGTGCTAAACTGAGAATTGCGGAAAAAATAGAAGAATAAGAAACGACAGAGTGGTAATGCTATAAAGTAATAAGTGATGGGTGAAACAAACAATAAACAGGAAGAAAAGAAAACCGAAAAGGTGAAAAAGCATGCTTCGCTGAAAAACATCATTGGAGGTGACATTCTGGCTACGGACTTTTTCCGTCGTCAGACCAAACTGCTTGTACTCATTATGGTACTTATCCTTTTCTACATTCATAACCGTTACGCTGCTCAGCAACAGATGATAGAGATAGACAAACTCAAGAAAGAACTTATTGATATCAAATATGATGCACTGACACGTAGCTCGGAACTAATGGAACGAAGCCGGCAATCGCGTATTGAAGAGTATATCGCAACTAAAGAGAGCGACTTACAAACCTCAACCAATCCACCATACTTACTGAAATAATAGAGAGTTAAAAAAGTGGATAATTGAGAATTAAAACAATTTAAATTGTAAATCTTTAAACCGCAAATAGAATTGGCTGTAAATAAGAAAAATATAATGACCCGTTATTTCTTTGTCGTCCTTATCATGGGACTGGCGGGAATAGCTATTATCGTAAAAGGTACCGTTATCATGTTTGCCGAGCGACAATACTGGCAAGACGTGGCCGATCGTTTTGTGAAAGAGAATGTTACCGTTAAGCCCAATCGTGGAAATATTCTTTCAGCCGATGGCAAGCTGATGGCAAGTTCATTGCCTGAATATCGCATATATATGGACTTCAAAGCCGGTGGCGAGCAAAAAGACACCATGCTCATAAACCATCTTGGAGAGATATGCGAAGGCCTCCACAAAATATTTCCAGATAAAAGTGCTGCCGAATTTAAAAGCCATCTGTTGAAGGGACGTAAGAAAGGAAGCCGCAACTACCTGATTTATCCCAAGCGTATCTCTTATATTCAATATAAAGAGGCTAAACGGTTACCGGTATTCAACTTAAACAAATACAAGGGCGGATTTCACGAACAAGCATACAACCAACGTAAGAAGCCCTTTGGCTCATTAGCAGCCCGTACTTTAGGCGACCTCTATGCCGACACTGCACAAGGTGCAAAAAATGGTATTGAATTAGCATTTGATACCCTATTGAAAGGTCGTGACGGTATTACTCACCGCCAAAAAGTGATGAACAAATACCTGAATATTGTCGATATCCCCCCTGTAGACGGTTGCGATATTATTTCCACAATTGATGTAGACATGCAAGACATTTGTGAAAAAGCCCTTGTCGACAAATTAAAAGAAATCAATGCTAATGTAGGGGTAGCCGTACTTATGGAGGTACAGACCGGAGAGGTAAAAGCTATTGTCAATATGATGAAAGCCGGAGACGGTAATTATTACGAGATGCGTAACAATGCCATCAGTGACATGTTGGAACCGGGTTCTACATTCAAAACCGCTTCTATCATGGTAGCGTTGGAGGACGGTAAAATCACTCCCGATACGGAAGTAGATACCGGCAACGGTATTATGAACATGTATGGCAGTAAAATGAAAGATCATAACTGGTATAGAGGTGGATACGGAAAAATCAATGTGACACGCATTTTGGAGGTATCTTCCAATATCGGCGTTTCCTATCTCATTGATAAATATTATAAGGATAATCCGCAAAAATATGTAGATGGATTGAAACGTATGAGTATCGACCAACCTCTCCACTTGCAAATCGCCGGTGAGGGTAAGCCTAATATTCGTGGTCCCAAAGAACGTTATTTTGCCAAAACTACTTTACCGTGGATGAGTATCGGTTACGAAACACAAGTTCCACCACTGAACATTCTTACTTTTTACAATGCCATTGCCAATAACGGTACCATGATACGCCCAAAATTTGTAAAAGCTGCCGTAAAAGATGGCGAGATAATAAAAGAGTTTCCTACGGAAATTATCAATACAAAGATATGTTCTGACCGTACTTTGACACAAATCCGTGAGATACTGCACAAAGTGGTTTCCGAAGGACTTGCAAAACCGGCCGGAAGCAAGCAGTTTGCAGTGGCAGGCAAGACAGGAACGGCACAAATTTCGCAAGGGGTCTCCGGTTACAAATCCGGACGGGTGAATTATCTTGTTAGTTTCTGCGGATATTTCCCGGCAGAAGCACCCAAATATAGTTGTATAGTTTCCATACAGAAGCCAGGACTTCCCGCATCCGGTGGTCTGATGGCAGGTAGTGTATTTGGGAAAATAGCCGAAAGAGTTTATGCTAAAAACTTGCGGTTTGACATCCGTAGTGCTATAGATAGTACTACCAATGTGATACCTACTGTAAAATCAGGAAACCTTAACGAAGCATTGTATGCGCTGAACTCGTTGAACATTCCCACTCAACACCAACTCAACAAAGAAAAAGGAAAAGAGTTATGGGGACATGTGCAAGCTACCCCATCAGTGATAATATTACAAAACCAAGGAAAAGACTCGAGTACGGTACCCAGTGTGATAGGTATGGGCGCAAAGGATGCCGTCTATTTACTGGAAAGTAAAGGATTGAAAGTAAGACTGAATGGGGTAGGACGAGTCAAGAGCCAGTCGATAGCAGGCGGAAGCCGGATTATAAAAGGCCAAACCATACTATTGACAATGCACAATTAAGAATGAATAATTATCATGTAATATTATATATAATAAATAAGGTATAAAGAAATTAAGTAATTAACGGATAATTGTCAATTATCAATTAATAAAAGGTATGAAATTAAGCGAATTACTAAAGACGATACAACCGGTACAAATCATCGGAAGTACGGATATAGAGATAACTAGAGTGAACATCGACTCTCGTCTGATAGAAGCCGGACACCTGTTTATGGCTATGCGCGGCACTCAAACCGATGGACACGCCTATATCCCCGCAGCCATAGAGAAAGGCGCTGTTGCCGTACTTTGTGAAGATGTACCGGAAAAGCCTAAAGACAGTATCACCTATATCCAAGTAAAAGACAGCGAAGATTCGGTAGGCAAAATAGCAACTCTCTTCTATGGCGACCCTACTTCTAAAATGGAATTGGTAGGTGTAACCGGAACAAACGGTAAAACTACCATCGCTACCTTATTATATAATACGTTCCGTTACTTTGGATATAAAGTAGGACTGATTTCTACCGTATGTAATTACATCGACGACCAGCCTATACCTACGGAACATACCACTCCCGATCCTGTCACACTGAACCGCCTATTAGGAGAGATGGCCGATTCCGGCTGCAAATATGCATTTATGGAAGTAAGTTCCCACTCCATCGCTCAGAAACGTATCAGCGGATTGAAATTTACCGGGGGGATCTTTACCAATCTGACACGTGACCATTTAGATTATCATAAAACTGTTGAGAATTATCTCAAAGCTAAAAAGAAGTTCTTCGACGATATGCCTAAGAACGCATTCAGCCTGACAAATTTGGATGATAAAAACGGATTGGTAATGACGCAGAACACACGCTCCAAAGTCTATACCTATTCGTTGAGAAGTCTCAGCGACTTCAAAGGAAAGGTATTAGAATCTCATTTTGAAGGTATGTTGCTCGACTTCAATAACCACGAGCTGGCTGTAAACTTCATCGGCAAGTTCAATGCCAGTAACCTGCTGGCAGTATTCGGAGCTGCCGTATTGCTGGGTAAGAAAGAGGAAGACGTGCTTATCGCCCTCAGCACCTTGCACCCCGTAACCGGAAGATTTGATGCCGTACGTTCTCCCAAAGGTTTCACCGCCATTGTAGATTACGCCCATACCCCGGATGCACTTGTCAATGTATTGAATGCCATCCATGGAGTATTGGAAGGCAAAGGAAAAGTAATCACTGTAGTCGGTGCCGGGGGTAACCGTGATAAAGGCAAGCGCCCCATTATGGCCAAAGAAGCTGCCAAAGCCAGTGACCGCGTCATTATTACTTCCGATAATCCGCGCTTTGAAGAACCTCAAGATATCATCAACGATATGCTTACCGGACTGGATAAAGACGATATGCAAAAGACACTCAGTATTGTCGACCGGAGGGAAGCCATCAAAACAGCCTGTATGCTGGCACAGCCAGGTGATGTTATTCTCGTTGCCGGAAAGGGACACGAGAACTATCAGGAGATTAAAGGGGTGAAACATCACTTCGATGATAAAGAGGAATTAAAAGCGATAATGTTTTAAAGTGATAAGGCGACATAAAACTACCATCACTCTAAAAGTAAATTGAAAAATTATGTTATATTATTTATTTCAATGGTTAGATAAATACGATTTCCCCGGAGCTGGTATGTTCGGTTATACATCCTTCCGGGCATTGATGGCAATCATTCTGGCATTACTCATATCGAGTATCTGGGGTGATAAGTTCATTAACCTGTTGAAACGGAAACAAATCACTGAAACGCAGCGTGATGCCAGTATCGATCCGTTCGGAGTAAATAAAGTAGGCGTCCCGAGTATGGGTGGGGTTATCATCATCTTCGCCATCCTCATCCCATGCTTGTTACTGGGTAAGTTGAGCAATATCTACATGATACTGATGTTAATTACCACCGTTTGGTTAGGTTCTTTGGGTTTTGCCGATGATTATATCAAGATATTCAAGAAAGATAAGGAAGGTCTGCACGGTAAGTTCAAGATTATCGGCCAGGTAGGTTTGGGACTGATTGTAGGTTTAACACTCTATCTGAGCCCGCAGGTTGTTATCCGCGAAAACATAGAGATACAGCAACCTAACGGACAAATAGAAGTGGTACATGCCGCCAAAGAAATCAAAGCTACACAAACCACCATCCCGTTCTTCAAAAGCAATAACTTCGATTATTCCGACCTCGTAGGTTTTATGGGCGAACATGCCCAAACCGCAGGATGGGTACTGTTCGTCATCATCACCATCTTCGTGGTCACTGCCGTATCCAATGGTGCCAACCTGAACGACGGCATGGATGGCATGGCGGCAGGAAACTCTGCCATCATCGGATTAACTTTGGGAATATTGGCATACGTATCCAGTCATATTGAATACGCAGGTTATCTGAATATCATGTATATTCCCGGCTCTGAAGAACTGGTAATCTTTATCTGTGCCTTCATCGGTGCCCTTATCGGTTTTTTGTGGTACAACGCCTATCCGGCGCAGGTATTCATGGGTGATACAGGTAGCCTGACCATCGGCGGCATCATTGCCGTATACGCCATCATTATTCACAAAGAACTGTTGATACCTATTCTTTGTGGAATATTCCTGGTAGAAAACCTATCAGTTATTCTGCAACGGGTCTACTACAAAGCAGGCAAACGAAAAGGAGTAAAACAACGTCTTTTCAAGCGAACACCGATACACGATCATTTCCGTACCAGTATGAACCTGATCGAGCCAGGATGCAAAGTTGTATTTACCAAACCTACACAGTTGTTCCATGAATCGAAAATTACCGTCCGCTTCTGGATTGTAACGATTGTACTGGCAGCAATAACGATTATAACATTGAAAATCAGATAAGGTGATAGAGTGATAGAATTATAGGGGCGATAGTGCAATGTCATTTTAGAACATTATCACACTATCGCATTAACACAATTATTAATATGAGTAGAATTGTAGTATTAGGAGCAGGTGAAAGCGGCGCAGGTGCTGCTGTACTCGCCAAAGTGAAAGGTTTCGACACGTTCGTCTCCGACATGTCTGCCATTAAAGACAAATACAAGGAACTGCTGAACAAGTATGACATTACTTGGGAAGAAGGGAAACACACCGAAGAGATGATACTCAATGCCGATGAAGTGGTGAAAAGTCCCGGTATCCCCAACGATGCTCCACTTATTCTTAAACTGAAAGAAAAAGGTACACCTATTATCTCCGAAATAGAGTTTGCCGGACGCTATACAGATGCCAAGATGATTTGTATAACGGGATCGAACGGTAAGACCACTACTACCTCGCTCATTTACCACATCTTTAAGAGTGCGGGACTGAACGTAGGCTTGGCAGGAAATATCGGGAACAGTCTTGCCCTGCAAGTGGCAATAGAGAAACACGATTACTATGTCATCGAGCTGAGTTCCTTCCAACTCGACAATATGTATAATTTCCGTGCCAATATCGCCGTATTGATGAACATCACTCCCGACCATCTGGACCGTTACGACCACTGCATGCAAAAATATGTGGATGCCAAGTTCCGTATCACACAAAATCAGACGTCTGAAGATGCCTTCATCTATTGGAACGACGACCCCATCATCCGCCGGGAGCTTGCCAAACATGGCTTGAAAGCGCACCCCTATCCTTTCTCTGCCGTAAAAGAAGATGGTGTTATAGCCTACGTGGAAGACGGAGAAGTGGAAATCAACGAACCGATTGCTTTTAACATGGAACAAGAGGAGTTGGCGTTGCATGGCACACACAACTTATATAACTCTCTGGCCGCTGGAATATCCGCCAACCTTGCCGGTATCCGTAAAGAAGATATCCGCAAGGCCTTGTCAGATTTCAAAGGCGTGGAGCATCGTCTTGAAAAGGTTGCTACCGTACGTGGCATTCACTTCATCAACGACTCTAAAGCAACAAATGTAAACTCTTGCTGGTATGCCTTACAAAGCATGACTACCCGAACAGTGCTTATCCTCGGCGGTAAAGACAAAGGTAACGATTATACCGAAATAGAAGATCTTGTACGCGAAAAGTGTTCTGCTTTGGTGTACTTGGGATTACACAATGAAAAGCTGCACGAGTTCTTCGACCGCATGGATCTGCCCGTAGCAGATGTGCGGACAGGAATGAAAGATGCAGTAGACGCAGCCTATAAGTTGGCAAAAAAAGGAGAGACAGTATTACTCAGCCCTTGTTGCGCCAGTTTCGACCTTTTCAAAAGCTATGAAGACAGAGGTGACCAGTTCAAGAAATATGTAAGAGAGTTATAAAAGTGATAAAGTGATAAAATAATAAAATGATAGAGTAATATCACATCACCACATTATTTATGGATTTATTAAAGAGCATATTCAAAGGGGACAAAGTAATCTGGATTATCTTTCTTGTCCTTTGTCTCATCTCCATAACGGAGGTGTTCAGTGCTGCCAGTACGCTTACTTATAAGAGTGGTGACCACTGGGGACCGATTACACAACACAGCATCATCCTAATGGTGGGTGCCGTAGTTGTAGTCCTAATGCACAACATACCTTACAAATGGTTCCAGGTATTTCCCGTTTTCTTGCTACCGGCATCAGTAATACTGTTGGCACTTGTTATGATGATGGAGCGCATAAACGGTGCTGCCCGTTGGATGACGTTCATGGGCATACAGTTTCAACCGTCGGAGGTGGCAAAAATGGCGGTCATCATCGTCACGGCATTTATTCTCTCCAAAGGACAGGACGAAAACGGCGCCAGTCCCAAAGCTTTCAAACGTATCATGATAATCACCGGTATCATATGTCTACTCATTGCGCCCGAAAACTTATCTACTGCCGCTCTACTGTTCGGAGTCGTCTTTCTGATGATGTTCATCGGTCGTGTGGCTATAAAAAAACTCCTGATACTGGCAGGCAGTCTGGCGGGAGTAGCCATTATTGCCGTAGCCTTTCTGGTGGTAACCAAGAACAGCGATCTGCCTTTCCTACACCGTTTTGATACCTGGCGTGCCCGTATTGAGAAATTTACCAGCAATGAAGAAGTGCCTGCCGCCAAATTCGATATAGATAAAGATGCACAAATAGCTCATGCCCGTATTGCCGTTGCTACCAGCAATGTAGTAGGCAAAGGTCCCGGGAACTCCGTTCAACGTGACTTCCTGAGCCAGGCTTTCTCCGATTTCATCTTTGCCATTATCGTCGAGGAACTCGGATTGGTTGGCGGAATTGTCGTGGTTTTCCTCTATATCTGCCTGTTGATACGTGTAGGGCGTATTGCCAAAAAGTGCGACCGCACCTTTCCCGCTTTCCTCATCATAGGTATCGCCTTGTTGTTGGTGTCACAGGCCATTTTCAACATGATGGTAGCCGTAGGCCTTGCCCCCGTAACGGGACAACCACTTCCGCTCATCAGCAAGGGAGGTACATCTACGTTAATAAACTGTGCCTATATTGGTATGATACTAAGCGTGAGCCGATATACAGCCAAACTGGAAGAGCAAAGAGCACATGACGCCCAAATCACCATGCAGATAGAAACCGGCAATACAGATGAAACCGCCAACAGTGATGCGCAAACTGCCGCCGAACCTACTGCCAAAGTGCTGAACAGTGATGCCGAGTTCGAATAAGCGGAGTTTGGAATAACAGATAGACGAATATATGGATATAATGTATTGAATATTGATAGAGTATGCCAAGTATTCATACGAATTCTAATAAAACAAGATATGGAAACAATTAATAATAAGCCACGCATCATCGTCAGTGGAGGAGGTACGGGAGGACATATCTTCCCTGCTGTATCCATTGCCAACGCCATAAAAGAGTTGTGCCCCGACGCGGAAATTCTTTTCGTAGGAGCAGAAGGGCGTATGGAAATGCAGCGTGTCCCCGATGCCGGATATAAAATTATCGGATTGCCTGTAGCCGGTTTCGACCGTAAACGACTGTGGAAGAACTTCGCCGTATTGATAAAGTTGGTACGTAGTCAATGGAAAGCCCGCAAAATAATCAAGGAATTCCGCCCACAGGTAGCCGTAGGTGTAGGTGGTTATGCCAGCGGTCCCACCTTGAAAACAGCAGGCATGATGGGCGTTCCTACCCTGATACAAGAGCAAAACTCCTACGCAGGCGTCACCAATAAGTTACTTGCTAAGAAAGCCTGTAAGATATGTGTAGCTTACGAGGGCATGGAAAAGTTCTTCCCTGTGGAGAAAATCATCATGACCGGTAACCCGGTGCGCCAAAACCTGTTGGAACATTCCATTTCTCATAAAAAAGCTGCAGACTATTTCGGTTTAAATCCCGCTAAGAAAACCATTCTCATACTGGGTGGCAGTCTTGGTGCACGTACCATCAATCAAACATTGACGGAAGGATTGGAAATCATCCGTAACAATCCTGACATACAATTCATCTGGCAAACCGGAAAGATATACATCGAACAGGTGAGAGACGCTATCACCACAGTAACGGGAGAAACCGTACATCATCCTCATATCAACGCCATTCCCAACCTATACGTGACAGATTTCATCAAAGACATGGCAAGTGCATACTCCGTAGCCGACCTTGTCATTTCACGTGCCGGTGCAGGTTCCATCTCGGAATTCTGCCTGTTACGCAAACCGGTCATTTTGGTACCCTCGCCCAATGTGGCAGAAGACCATCAGACCAAGAATGCCCTGGCGCTCGTCAATAAGGATGCAGCCATCTACGTGAAAGATTCCGAAGCCAAAAACAGATTGCTACCCGTAGCGCTGGAAACCATAGCCAATGCTGAGAAGCTGGAAAGCCTGAGCGATCATATCGCCAAATTGGCATTGCCCGACTCAGCGATTATTATAGCGAAAGAGGTACTGAAACTCATAAAATAAACAATAGCATTGAAAGCAACTTAATAAAACAATGAAAGATATAGATATAATCAAATCCGTTTATTTCGTCGGTGCCGGTGGCATTGGCATGAGTGCCCTGATACGCTACTTCCTCTCCAAAGGTAAGTTTGTTGCAGGTTACGACCGTACTCCGAGCGAGCTGACCGGACACCTGATAGCCGAAGGCGCCCAGATACATTATAAAGAAGACGCCAGCCTCATCCCCGAAAGCTGCAAAGATCCGGTAACGACTTTAGTAGTCTATACCCCCGCCGTACCGCAAGAGCATGCCGAACTGGCCTATTTCCGCGAGAACGGTTTCGAGATACTGAAACGCTCTCAAGTATTGGGTATCATTACCCGCAGTAGCAAAGGACTTTGTGTAGCCGGTACGCATGGAAAGACCACTACCAGTACAATGGCCGCCCATCTGTTACATCAGTCCCACGTAGGCTGTACCGCCTTCCTTGGTGGTATCTCCAAGAATTACGGTACTAATCTTCTGCTGTCACAAACCAGTCCCTATACTGTCATCGAAGCTGATGAGTTCGACCGTTCTTTCCATTGGCTTTCCCCCTATATGAGTGTTATCACCGCTACCGATCCCGATCATCTGGATATCTATGGAACAGCAGAAGCCTATCTCGAAAGCTTCCGCCACTACACTACCCTTATCCAACCGGGAGGTGCCCTGATTCTTCACAAAGGCCTGACCGTTAAACCAGAGGTACAACCGAGTGTCAAGACCTATACCTATTCCCGTAACGAAGGCGATTTTCATGCCGAGAACATCCGTATCGGAAATGGTGAAATATTCATTGATTTTGTTGCCCCGGACACCCGTATCAATGATATCCAATTAGGTGTACCCGTCAGTATCAACATCGAAAATGGTGTAGCCGCCATGGCACTTGCTCACCTGAATGGAGTTACCGACGAAGAAATAAAACAAGGTATGGCCAACTTCCATGGTGTAGATCGCCGTTTCGACTTCAAATTGAAGAACAATCAAATCGTATTCCTCAGTGACTATGCCCACCACCCTGCCGAAATAGCTCAAAGCGTGAAGTCCATCCGTGAGTTGTATCAAGACAAGAAGATAACCGCCATCTTCCAACCCCATCTCTATACCCGCACCCGCGATTTCTACAAAGACTTTGCCGACAGCTTGTCTTTGTTGGATGAGGTAATCCTGACGGAAATTTATCCGGCACGCGAACAACCCATCCCCGGTGTCACCAGCCGTCTGATATACGACAATCTGCGCCCGGGCATCGAGAAATGTATTTGCAAGAAAGAAGAAGTACTGAACCTGCTATCTCAGAAACCTATCGAGGTATTGATAGTACTGGGAGCAGGTGATCTTGATAATTATGTACCCGAAATAGCCGAACTGCTCAAGCAGAGAATGAAGATATGATAAAACGGATTTTACTTTCTATCGTCCTGTTGCTTGTCATTGCCTATCTGGTAGTGGCTATCACCGCTTTCAACCGAAAACCTGCCGGTCTGGTGTGCCGTGATGTAGAGCTGGTTGTCAAAGACTCGGTGTATGCCGGCTTCATCACGAAAAAGGAAGTAGCCGCCATACTGGAAAAGAAAGGTATCAGCCCCATCGGTAAAGACCTGGACCGCATCCGCACCAAGACTTTGGAACAGATATTATCCAAACATCCGCTTATCGACCGCGTGGAATGTTACAAGACTCCCAGTGGCAAGCTCTGTATCGAAGTAACCCAGCGTATTCCCATTTTGAGGATCATGAGTTCCAACGGCGAAAATTACTATCTGGACAACAAAGGTACCGTGATGCCACCCGATGCAAAGTGTGTGGCGCACCTCGCAGTTGTAACCGGAAATGTAGAAAAGTCGTTTGCCATGAGGGATTTATATAAGTTTGGTGTATTTTTGCAAAGGAATTTGTTTTGGGATGCACAGATTGAACAAATTCACGTACTGCCGGGTAGAAATATCGAATTGGTGCCGCGTGTCGGTGATCACATCATCTACCTCGGTAAGCTGGACGGCTTTGAACAGAAATTGAAGCGGGTCAAGGCTTTTTACGAAAAAGGATTAAACCAGGTGGGCTGGAACAAATACTCCCGTATCAGCGTTGAGTTTGGTAACCAGATTATCTGCACAAAAAGAAAATAAGAGGATTGGCTATTTACGATTTAATAGTCTAAATTTTTGATAGTTGAATAACTCCTTCTTGAGTAATGCAGTAAATAGTAAATAGTAAATAGTAAATCGTTAAACAGTAAATAAATAGATATGGCAACAACAGATTTTATCGCCGCTATTGAGTTGAGTTCTTCCAAGATTTCCGGCATCGCCGGAAAGAAGAACAGTGACGGAAGTATCCAGGTGTTGGCTTATGCTCGTGAAGATGCCTCTTCGTTTATACGCAAAGGTATCATCTACAACATCGATAAAACCGCACAAGCCCTGACTTCCATCATCAACAAACTGGAAAGCCAGTTAAACAACTCTATCGCTAAAGTATATGTAGGCATCGGCGGGCAGTCACTGCGCACAATCAAAAATGCGGTAAGCCGTACACTGGAAGAAGAAGGCATCATCTCGCAGGAACTGGTGGACTCCATCTGTGATGAAAATCTTGAAGTTCCTCTGGCAGACATGAGTGTACTGGATGTAGCCCCTCAGGAATATAAGATAGACAACAACCTGCAAGTAGATCCGGTAGGGGTAGCAGGTCAACATATCACCGGTCAGTTCCTCAATATTGTTGCCCGTGCTTCGCTCAGAAAAAACCTGGAATACAGCTTTGAGTCGGCCAAAGTGGAGATTGCGGATTTACTCATTGCCCCCACCGCCTTAGCTAATGCCGTATTGACGGAAAATGAAATGCGGTCGGGTTGTGCTTTGGTAGATTTCGGTGCCGATACCACTACCATCTCCGTATATAAAAATAACATCCTCCGCTACCTGAGTGTATTGCCGCTGGGTGGAAACAATATCACCCGTGACATCACCTCCCTTCAAATGGAAGAAGAAGATGCCGAAAAGCTGAAACTGCAGTACGGCAACGCTCTTTACGAAGAAGAGGAAGAAACGGAAACACCCGTTGTATGCACGCTGGAAGACGGACGTACCATCGAACTGGCTATTCTGAATAGTATCGTAGAAGCCCGCACGGAAGAAATCCTCGCCAATGTGTGGAACCAGTTACAGTTGTCCGGTTACGAAGACAAGCTGTTTTCCGGCGTAATCTTTACCGGTGGCAGCGCCAACCTTAAAAACACCGAAGAAGCGTTCCGCAAACTGAGCAAGATAGACAAGGTCAAAACCGTGAAGTTTGTGCATAACACCATCCACGGTTATAGCGACGTGCTTCGCAAAGACGGTATGCAGAATACGCTGCTGGGACTCCTTGCCGCCGGTAACGAAAACTGCTGCATGCAAGAGACCAAGTCCGCACAATCGAGCAGCAACGTACCCCCCAAACCTGTTGACATGTTTGGTGATGATGAAACCCTGAAAGAACAGGAAGCCGCTGCCCGCGCAGCCAAAGCACAACGTGAGAAGGAAGAGAAAGAACGCAGAGAGAAAGAACGTAAAGAGCGCGAGAAAAAGGAGAAAGAGAAGAAGAAAGGTCCAAGCTGGTTTGAAAAGACTTTCAACAAACTCTCCAACGAGATTTTCTCAGACGAGGACATGAAGTAATAAAGTGGATTAGAAAATTAAATTATTATGGACGATATAGTACAATTCGATTTCCCGACTGACTCACCGAAAATCATCAAAGTCATTGGTGTGGGTGGAGGTGGCGGCAATGCCGTAAACCACATGTACCGGGAAGGTATACATGATGTGACGTTCGTGCTGTGTAACACAGATAACCAGGCATTGAAGGACTCCCCTGTACCGGTCAAGTTACAACTGGGTAAGGAAGGACTGGGTGCCGGCAATCGTCCCGCACGTGCCCGCAAGGCTGCGGAAGAAAGTATCGAAGACATTAAAAACATGCTGAACGACGGTACTAAAATGGTATTCATCACTGCCGGTATGGGCGGTGGTACGGGTACAGGTGCCGCCCCCATCATCGCGCAGACTGCCAAGGAAATGGATATACTGACCATCGGTATCGTCACCATCCCGTTCCGTTGGGAAGGCGACAAGAAGATAGACCAGGCACTGGACGGTGTAGAGGAAATCAGTAAGCACGTAGATGCATTGCTGGTTATCAACAACGAAAAGCTGAGCGAAATATACAGTGAACTCTCCGTAGACGATGCCTTCGACAAGGCAGACGATACGCTCTCGGTAGCCGCCAAAAGCATTGCTGAGATCATCACCCTGCACGGAAAGGTCAATCTCGACTTCAACGACGTCAAGACCGTACTGAAAGACGGCGGTGTAGCCATCATGAGTACCGGATATGGTGAAGGAGACAACCGTGTAAGCATGGCTATCCAGAACGCCCAACATTCTCCATTGCTGAACAACAATGATATTTTCAACTCCAAGAAGGTATTGCTCAATATCTCCTACAGTTCACAACATAAACTGATGATGAGTGAAATGGACGAGGTTAAAGAATTCATGAACCGATTCAGCCGCGACTTCGAGACCAAATTCGGTATGGCTATCGATGACAAACTGGAACAAAAAGTGAAGATTACCTTGCTTGCCACCGGTTTCGGTATCCAGGATATCCACATGAAGGAAATGGACGACCGCATCACACAGCGTACCGCCGAAGAACAAAAGCGCCTTGCCGAACTGGAGGAGGAAGAAGAACAGAAACGTAGCCGCCGCGAAGTGTATTACGGCAAGGATGCCAACATCAAATACCAACGTACCCGACGTCGCCACATCTATCTCTTCAATCCCGAAGACTTGGATAATGCCGACATCATCAGCATGGTAGAAAATTCCCCCACTTATACACGCGACAAGAGTACACTCGCCGCCATCAAGACCAAAGCCGAAGAAGAGGGGCAACTTGCTACTAAAGAGGCACAAGAGACGGAAGCAGGAACCGGTGAAGGGGGAATTATCACTTTCTAAATGATAACTATAAAACAACTTTAAAACAATATATCTTATGGACTTATTTGAGAAAGTCAGCGAAGACATTAAAACCGCAATGAAAGCCAAAGACAAAGTAGCTCTCGACGCCTTGAGAAATGTAAAGAAAGTGTTCCTTGAAGCTAAAACCGCTCCGGGAGCAAACGATACTCTTAGCGATGCAGATGCTTTGAAGATTATCCAAAAACTAGTAAAGCAAGGTAAAGACTCCGCCGGAATGTATATAGAACAAGGCCGTACGGATTTGGCAGATGCCGAGATGGCGCAAGTAAAAGTGATGGAAGCCTATCTGCCCAAGCAAATGACCCCTGAAGAACTGGAAATTGCCTTGAAAGAAATCATTGCCGAAACAGGTGCCACAAGTGGCAAAGACATGGGTAAAGTAATGGGCGTAGCCAGCAAAAAGCTCGCCGGACTTGCCGAAGGTCGTGCCATCTCAGCCAAAGTAAAGGAACTGCTGGGATAAAAAAAACGCTGAAACAAAAGTCGTTTATACCATAACTTGCCGCCATCCTTTTGCGATAAATTCCTAAAAATTATCGTTAAGGATGGCGGCAAGTTTTTTCTGCCTCCTCTTCCCCAAAACTTATCCTTATCCTGCGTGAGGGCTGCCATTACTCTATATTAAGCTCATTTATCCACTAAATCCTCTCGCTTTTCTCACTCCAAACACTACACCTATTGCACTGGTAAAGAATGCCATGAAGTTTCCTGCCCATAGGGAACGAGCGTTTCCTTTCATGGGAACAAGAATTTCCGTTAATGGAAACGACAGTTTCCTACAATGGGAACCGCAGTTTCCTACAATGGGAACGGGCGTTTCTCTTTATAGAAACGGAAGTAACCCTTCATGGGAACGGGAATAGATGAACACAGACTAATCGAATAACTCCTTCAGTACTTCCAAAGACTTCAATATGGGGAAATCCGGCAGATGCAAACGGTAATACTCATTCATTATCATCAGACAACGCGCACGCTCTGTACGGTTCATCGTGAAAAGGTGCATGGTTTCATAATTCATGCGCATCAGCATCGTCAGGCGGGAAGATTCTTCGGGACCGATATAGTGAGAATGAAGTTGCGGACGCAATGAAGTGAAGCACGCATTCTGCAAATCAAAATAATCGCCGTTGGAATAATTTTCCAGATTGGGGTACAAACCGAGAAACCGGGACAAACGCATCAGAAAGACCAAATGAAAATTGGTAAATCCCGCACGGCATTCGTCCAACCAGATGATGGAATGTTGCAGATAAGCAAAGAGGGGACGGTTCTCCGTCTCCTCACGAACAGCCCGGTACAGAAATTCCGAGAGAAAAAGGGCAATGGCAGATTTATAAGGATCGTAAGGGAGCGTGGAAAACGGATAAAAAGACTTTGCCTCCTTTATCTTATATATAGAGGTATTGGAACGGAAATCGGCTTCCAACTCCACTAAAGCCAATGGCTGGAAAAGTACCGGCCTCACTGCCGCCTTGCGCGAACGGGGTACAGACACCATAAAAGACGCCCTTCCGACTACCTCCGTATATATATCTACAATCATAGAGGTATCTTTGTATTTAAGGGTATGCAACACAATACCCAGCGTTTTCTGTAACATTTCCGGTTTCTTATCTGATTTCAATCCGATAACAAAGCTATAAAAAAAGAACGAAACAATGCAGAAGAAACAGGAAGAAATAAAAAAACGATAGGAAAAGGATAAAAAAATGAAAGCACATATCGCACTGATAATCAAATAATAAAACGAAGAAAACACAAAAATAGAGAAGAATAGTATTATTTTTTCTTAGGAATGTTTTGGTAATTCAAAAATAGTTTCTACCTTTGCAACCGCAAACGAAAGAAATGCCGGATGCAAGAGCGGAAACGCTCACTACAGGATGGCCCGTTCGTCTATCGGTTAGGACGCAAGATTTTCATTCTTGAAAGGGGGGTTCGATTCCCCCACGGGCTACAATTAAAAAAATAAACGAATTAAAAAAGATTAGTCGAGATGGCAAATCACAAATCATCACTGAAGAGAATCAGACAAGAAGAAACCAGAAGACTTCACAACAGATATTATGGCAAAACCATGAGAAATGCTGTTCGTAAGCTTCGTGCGACTACAGATAAAGCTGAAGCTACAGCTATGTTTCCCGCACTTACAAAAATGTTGGATAAATTGGCAAAGACTAATGTTATTCACAAAAACAAAGCAAACAACTTAAAATCTAAGTTGGCGCTTTACATCAATAAGTTGGGTTAAGCAAACCGATTACACAAAAGATATAAGAAGCTGGACTTTTCAGTCCGGCTTTCTTTGCGTTCTAACCATCCATCCGGCATATCCCCCTACCATTTTCCACGGTGCAAAAAAGCCGTAAACGACCCAAATTTCTCTATTCGTTTAGCATCCTATCTCAAGAAATTTCACTATATTTGCTCTGTTATTACATTAAGTAAAATTAGATTATGACTGAAGAAGAAAAGATAAACGGCGAAAACAATTATTCGGCCAGCAACATCCAAGTATTGGAAGGTTTAGAGGCTGTACGTAAACGTCCCGCCATGTATATCGGCGACATCAGCGAAAACGGCTTGCACCATCTGGTGTATGAAGTAGTAGATAACTCCATTGACGAAGCAATGGCTGGTTACTGCGACCACATTGAGGTCACCATCAACGAAGACAACTCCATCACCGTACAAGACAACGGGCGCGGTATTCCCGTAGACTTCCACGAAAAAGAACAAAAATCCGCATTAGAAGTTGTAATGACCGTACTACATGCCGGTGGTAAATTCGACAAAGGTTCCTATAAGGTTTCCGGCGGTCTTCACGGTGTGGGTGTATCGTGCGTAAACGCGCTTTCCAAACACATGACTACCCAGGTGTTCCGTAACGGCAAGATTTACCAGCAAGAATACGAATTCGGCAAGCCGTTGTATTCCGTTAAGGAAGTAGGGACTTGCGATCTATCTCTCACAGGTACCAAGCAGGTCTTTTGGCCGGATGATAGTATCTTCACTGTTACCGAATACAAATACAGCACTCTTCAGTCACGCCTACGCGAACTTGCTTATCTGAACAAGGGTATCAGCATTACGCTGACCGACCTCCGTACAAAAGATGAAGAAGGCAATCCGCAAACCGAACTATTCCATTCCGAAGAAGGTGTGAAAGAATTTGTGCGTTACCTGAACAGTAATAACACACCACTCTTTGATGATGTAATTTATCTGAATACAGAAAAAGCAGGTGTACCCATCGAGTGTGCCATCATGTACAATACTGGTTACCGCGAAAATCTGCACTCTTACGTTAACAACATCAATACCAAAGAAGGCGGTACGCACGAAGGCGGTTTCCGTGCCGCACTGACACGTGTATTGAAGAAATATGGCGAAGACACCTGCGCTAAACAATTGGAGAAAGCCAAAGTGGAAATATCAGGTGAAGACTTCCGTGAAGGTCTGATAGCCGTTATCTCCGTAAAAGTAGCTGAACCCCAATTTGAAGGGCAGACCAAAACGAAGCTGGGTAACAGCGAAGTAAGTGGTGCTGTCAATCAAGCAGTGGGTGAGGCCTTGAATTATTATCTGGAGGAACATCCTAAAGAAGCCAAACTGATTGTAGAAAAAGTAATTCTTGCCGCCACCGCCCGTGTTGCTGCCCGTAAAGCCCGCGAATCGGTACAACGCAAGTCACCGATGTCAGGCGGTGGTATGCCGGGTAAGTTGGCCGACTGTTCCAGCAAGGATCCGGATGAATGTGAATTGTTCTTGGTCGAGGGTGACTCGGCAGGCGGTTCTGCCAAGCAAGGACGTAACCGCACGTTCCAAGCCATTCTGCCGCTTCGCGGTAAAATCCTGAATGTAGAGAAAGCCATGTGGCATAAAGCATTCGAAAGCGACGAAGTAAATAACATCATCCAAGCATTGGGTATACGTTTCGGTGTAGACAGCGAAGACAGCAAAGAGGCGAATATAGATAAGTTGCGCTACAAAAAAGTGATTATTATGACCGATGCCGATGTCGATGGTTCTCACATCGACACGTTGATTATGACGCTTTTCTTCCGTTACTTCCCACAAGTTATCCAACAAGGGTATCTGTATATTGCTACTCCTCCGCTCTATCTTTGCACAAAGGGCAAGGTAAAAGAATATTGTTGGACAGACCAACAGCGTCAGAAGTTTATCGACACTTACGGTGGCGGTTCGGAAAATGCAATTCATACCCAACGTTACAAAGGTTTGGGTGAGATGAATCCGGAACAGTTATGGGAAACAACCATGAATCCGGAAAACCGTATGCTGAAGCAGGTACATCTTGAAAGTGCCGCCGAAGCAGATTATGTCTTCTCCATGCTGATGGGTGAAGATGTTAGCCCGCGCCGCGATTTCATTGAAGCTAATGCAACCTATGCAAATATAGACGCTTAACAAGGGGAAATGCCGGAAGGCAAATTCCTAAATACGTTTTTATTAACTAACCTCACATCTTACAACGAAGAAGCTCCGGACGGACAGGAAATCCCTGTTGACCGGAGCTTTTCTTTATTGTGATAAAAGGGAATCCAAAAAGATACCGCGGGAAATCATCATTTATCACAATATATTCTGTTTCTTCATTTCTTCTGCTACCAACTCCAGTTCCGCATACCAATCTTCACCGAACTTACGTATCAACGGTTCTTTCAAAAACTTAAAAACGGGCAGGTCTTCTTTTTTACCCAACAATACAGCCGCTTTGCAAACATCCCACCGATTGTAGTTCACAGCCTTATAAGAACCATAATCTCCTACCCTGATAGGATATAAATGACAGGAAACGGGTTTATAGAAATCCGTCTTTCCCGCTCTATACGCCTTTTCTATGGCACAATAACAACAACCTTTATCATCATAGCAAGTAAACACACAGTCTTTACCATTTACAATGGAGGTAACCAGGTCTCCTTCCTGATCAGTATAAACTACCCCTTGCTTCTCTATTATAGCACGTGCTTCGGGAGCAAGTTCTTCCCAAATCACCGGTAATATCTCTTCCAACTTTTCTACTTCTTCCAACTCAACGGGCGCTCCGGCATCACCTTCTATGCAACAGGCACCTTTACATGCATCTAAATTGCAAAGAAACTTTTCACGCAGCACATCGAAAGAGACTACAACATCGCCTATTTGTATCATAAGTCCAGATATTTCCAAAATTGACTGCAAAAGTACAATAACCTATCATTACCCACAAACAAAACAGATATAACCTTCTTTCTTTTCTCGAATTTTTACTTATCTCCGGCAAAAAACAAACTACTAATATCATGAAAGCAATCCATCCATCACTATCAACATCTCTTTTTGCAATTATGCTGTATGTATCCTCATGCCCCATGAAACTTCCTTGCCTGACACTCTGTCCCAAAAGAACAAGAAGGAACGCAAAAGAACAATCCCCACAGGAACAAAAGTAAAAGTACTGGCTATAAGCTTTGATCGTAAATTCGACTTGTCTCACGAAGAATGGTTCACAGCCAGTGTGCCGTGCGTCATCGAATTAGCAGACAGTACCCGCCTTTTGTGCCCTCTCCCGGAAATTATCATCAGTAGACGTTTAGCATTGAAGGACAACAAAAAGGACAGTGTAACGATTGAGAAAATAGGGGTTAAAGGAAAAGAAAAAAAGTTAGTACTATATGGCAGGACTTCACAAAACGAACTTAAGGAATATTCCTACAAAGAACTGGATATGAAAATCTTACCTAAGTTGCCAATGACCGAAACCTTCGCAGGAAGATATCTTTCGTTGAACTATCTTAAGAAAGAACTTACAGGAAAGAGTTTTCAGGAAGTAGAACAAATTTTGAAGCCAGCACAGAGCGTAATCAAAACAGGCAATGACCGGATTGCCTGCTATCAGCATATAGGTACGACCAGCTCTCATGAGAGTTCATTTTATCGCCATATCCAAATGGAAGCCATTCATGATTACTGCCGGGAACGACTATTACATCTTCCCACGCTTCAGCTTCTTCAATCTATATCAATTGGGGGGTAGGCAGGTAAGAGAAATCGTAAGCGGCATTCTTCTCATACTATTCTTCGGCTTCCTCGCATTCCTGCCGTCATGGATCAATCGGTGGGTATTCTTCTACATAAAGCCGTTACCTAACTTTATTGTCAGCTGGATCGGCAAACTCATGGTTATATTTACATTTTACGTCATGACCATCGGGCTCTGTTACGATGAAGACTGGATTATCGTTATCCTCCAAACAGCCTTTTTCGCCGGATTCATGATAGGAGGTTTCATTTTTGTAACCAGCGGGGTGGAAAGTAGCCGTTGCCCTCGATGTCATAGTGTCCGTTCATTAATAGACCGCGGCAATAGCCACCAAAACAGTACCATCTTTCAGTCGGACACTCAGACACGCGATAAGTATAGCCATTCCGAACAATCGGGAAACACAAGAACCGACTATTATAATCGTGAAAAATACAAAACACGTAGCCACGTTACCAACTGGAAAGAGAACTACACCTGTAAGAAGTGTGGCTATGAATTTTATTATAAAAAATCAAGAAGGAATACTTACGAAGTAGATGCATCCAGATAGCCGGGATACAAAAAGAGGGTGCACTTCAACGAGATACACCCTCCTATTTCATAACTCTGATAATATTATTTTATCAAGTCTTTTCCTGTCATCTCCGTCGGTTGCTTCATTCCCAAAATATGAAGAATAGATGGAGCAACATCAGCCAATACACCGTTTTCTACTTTAGCATCCTTATTGGCTGTTACGTAAACAAACGGTACGGGATTCAAGGAGTGAGCGGTGTTCGGAGTACCGTCTTCGTTCAACGCATGGTCGGCGTTACCGTGGTCGGCAATGATGATAACTTCGTAATCATTAGCTTTAGCAGCTTCTACGGTATCTTTCACACATTCGTCGATAGCCTTTACAGCTTTCTCGATAGCTTCGTAAATACCGGTATGACCTACCATATCACCGTTCGCATAGTTTACAACGATGAAATCGAATTTCTTGGTATTGATAGCCTCAACCAGTTTGTCTTTCACTTCGTAAGCGCTCATTTCCGGTTTCAAGTCATAAGTAGCAACTTTCGGGGAAGGAACGAGGATACGTTCTTCGGCTTCATACGGAGTTTCACGACCACCATTGAAGAAGAATGTCACGTGAGCGTATTTCTCTGTTTCGGCAATGTGAAGCTGAGTCTTACCATTGGCCGCCAAATACTCACCAAGTGTATTCTGAACATTTTCCTTATCGAAAAGGATGTGAACACCCTTGAACGATGCATCATAGGGAGTCATACAGTAGTACTGTAATCCCGGAATGGTATGCATACCCTGTTCCGGCATATCTTGTTGAGTCAAGACAATGGTCAGCTCCTTAGCGCGGTCGTTACGGTAGTTGAAGAAGATCACAACATCGCCTTCCTTGATTGTTCCGTCCACATTGGCATTGACAATCGGTTTGATGAATTCATCAGTCACACCTTCATCATACGATTCCTGCATGGCTTGAACCATATCGGAAGCGACCTTTCCTTCACCGTTTACCAGCAAGTCGTATGCTACTTTTACACGTTCCCAACGTTTATCACGATCCATTGCATAGAAACGGCCTACGATAGAAGCAATCTTACCGGCTGACTTTTCGCAATGCGCAGTAAGTTGCTCAATGAAACCTTTACCACTCTTCGGGTCAGTATCACGGCCATCCATAAAGCAATGGATGAAAGTATTTTCGATGCCATATTCTTTCGATATATCACAGAGTTTGAACAGATGGTCAAAAGAGCTGTGTACACCACCATTGGAAGTCAATCCCATGAAGTGGATATTTTTACCATTTTCTTTGGCATAAGAGAAAGCAGAAACGATTTCCGAATTCTTCATAATGCTGTTGTCGGTACAAGCTCGGTTGATTTTCACCAAATCCTGATAAACAATACGTCCGGCACCGATATTGAGATGACCTACTTCCGAGTTGCCCATCTGTCCGTCGGGCAAACCTACATTCTCACCACTAGCCTGCAACTGTGAGTGCGGATAAGTAGCTAAAAGAGAATCCCAATAGGGAGTAGGTGTGTTGAAAATCACATCATCTTTACCTTGATCGCCTACACCCCAGCCATCAAGAATCATTAAAAGGGCTTTCTTACTCATACTATTTTTGTTTAAATTATCATTCTGTTTTCCGGTTGCAAAGGTACAAAAAAAGATGATTACTTAAACGTTTATAGAGCCTGTTAAAAAAATGGTTGGAACAAAAAATAAGGAATCATAAAAAGAACATTCGCATGAATAGAGCAAATTTCAATACTTATTCATAAATTTACTCAAAATTCAAAAATACCATTTTGCTTTATGAAACATCTGAAAAACATCATTTTGGTTTGTGCCCTTTTTGTGGCAGGCAGCCTATCCGCCCAGCAACCGGAATATAAACTGGTATGGCAAGAGAACTTTCGAGGGAAACAGATCAACGAGGACTATTGGAGCAAAATTCCCCGGGGTAACTCCGATTGGAACAGGAAAATGTCTTCTCACCCCAGTTTGTATAAGGTTAAAAAAGGGAAAATGATTCTTTACGGAAGGGAAAACAAAGGTATTATTCCCGAAGATCCTTCCTCATATATCACAGGTGGTATATATACCAAAGACAAAAAAACAATCACATACGGGAAAGTAGCAGTCAAAGCACGCCTCCAAGGAGCCAAAGGCGCATGGCCGGCTATCTGGATGTTACCCAACCAAGGCAAATGGCCCGATGGAGGGGAAATAGATATCATGGAACGATTGAATCACGATTCCATTGCCTATCAAACGGTGCACTCTTACTATACCTATGTACTGAAGGAAATAACGAATCCCAAACAAGGGGCGACAGGACCGATCGATCCGGATAAATTCAATGTATATGCCGTAGAAATACTCCCCGACAGCCTGATATTCTCCATCAATGACCGGCAAACATTCACATACCCACGCATAGAAACCAACAAAAAAGGACAGTATCCGTTCGGAACCCCCTTCTACCTTTTGATAGATATGCAAATCGAAGGGACATGGGTCGGGAAAGCCGATCCCAAAGAATATCCGGTAAAAATGGAAATAGATTGGGTCAAAATGTATGAATTAAACTGATATCTAATCTATGTAAAGATATAAGAGACATTGTTCTCTCCTTGTAGAAACACAATAAAAACATATAAAACCTATAATATTATGAGAATCATAACACTGTGCATCTTGTTTATGCTATCCGGCATGCTTGCCGCACAAACCATCGACAATCCAACATTCAAAGCCCGCTCTGGCAGTATCCGTAACATCAGCCGCATTGAACGTACCCCCGAAAGCACACGCGTATATATACATGTCATCTTTCGCCCCCACTGGTGGATTATGGTGCAAGAGAGCTCTTACCTGGAAGATGCCGATACCGGGGAAAAGTATAAATTCAAAGGTACGGAAGGCATTGAAACTAATAAAAAAGTTTATATGCCCGAATCGGGGGAAATGGATTATGTTATCCTATACGAACCATTACCCAAAGAAACCCGGACAATCCATCTTCTGGATCCGGACGGAATAGAAAGCAATACGTATGACATTTCACTCGTACCACAAAAAGTAGGAAAAGTAAATCCCCTGGAAAGCATCAAAGGCAATTGGTTCAGTACAGAACAACCCAATAAATGGGAATTTGGCATTTACGACTCCATATCCATCATGCAGAACCGGATATATAGAAACGAAAACATCCGTAAAAAGGGGAAACGTATTGAACTGACCATGAAAGATAAACAGGACGGAACTATAGTCTCTCTCCTGTTTACTCCCCAGAAAAACGGAGACTGTAAAATATCAGTCAATCATGCTGCCAAAGCTGTATATACACAAAAAAGGAGTTTAACCTCTCTCGTTACGGCAGATAAGGGTTATCAAGACTTTTTCCATACAGACAGTGCACTTCTGCAAGGTTATATCAACAACTACGACCCCCGTTTGGGATTTGAGACAGGCATGATTTATCTATCCGATGAAATGACACGCAATGACTACCCTACCGTTATACAAATTAACCCTGACGGTAGTTTCCATTGTAAATTCTTCATAAAACACCCTGTCTGCCAATTCGCAACAATCGGTAACAGTTGGATTCCATTCTACATTGAACCGGGAGAAACTCTCACCATGTGCATTCACTGGGAAGACATACTTGCACAAAGACGTGCACGTGACTCTAATTTCCCCCTTAAAAACACAGCTTACATGGGAAAATGCGCTTCATTATCCTATTTGGCCAATAATCTCAAAAAGCTGATTACATACAACTATAATGATTTATCAAAGTCTCAAAAGACATTGACCCCTAACCAGTTTAAAGAACATTTCCGGCCTTTTACTATTCAATGGAAACAAATCGGTGATTCATTGGAGCATATCTATGGAGTTTCAGAAAAAGCCACAAGTCTTATCCGAAATACCATATCACAAGAAATTGGAGAAACAATGCTCAATTTCCTTATGAGCAGACCTTATTACGCCCGACAAGACTCTACAAACAAAGTTTTGAAAGTACAGGAAGATAATTCCTACTATGACTTCTTAAAAGAAATACCGGCCAATGACAAAACAATGCTCGTCGGTCCCAATGTGAATATATTCATTAACAGATTTGAATATATGAACCCGTTAACAAAAGCCTACCAGCTGATAAGAATGCAGAATATAAACAACATTAGTACACAAACTGAAATTGACAAGTACACGGCAGACCTGAATAAAAGCATGAGACTTTGTAAAGACTCTATTATTAATGTGTTGTGCGATAAAGCCAATCCCTTGCTCTGGCAGATATCCAAAGTGCGCAAACTTAAATACGAACTGCAGAGTATAAAGACAGACAAAGTGGCCCGCGAGTACGTTGAAGGTCTTAAGAAAGAAATGACTGAACCGGTTTTAATAACAGCAGCCGAAGAATTACTAAGGGAGTCACATCCCGAAGAAGGGAAAATGTCCTATCAGTTACCAGAGGGCAAAGCTACCGATATTTTCCGTAATATCATCCGGAATCATCCGGGTAAAGTGTTGTTTGTGGACTTCTGGGCTACCACCTGTGCACCATGTCGTGGAGGCATAGAAGCAACGGCAGAGTTACGAAAAAAATACAAAAATCACCCGGAATTTCAATTTATCTATATCAGTGGAGAAAAAGAGTCTCCTAAAACTGCTTACGATCAGTATGTAGAAAAGCATTTAAAGGGAGAGGCTTGCTACTATGTCACGGGAACTGAATTTAATTACTTACGGCAATTGTTCCAATTCAATGGTATCCCTCATTATGAATTAGTGGAAAAAGACGGAAGTATTTCCAAAGAGAATTTAGATTCTTATAATATAAAACAATATCTAGAGAAACGATTCAATAACACGAAATAAAAAAAGTGAAACTCTGTTTATATACAATTTAGCGGCATCATTCAAAGAAATCCTAAAAAAAGCGCCGTAAAAGCACGTATACTAATCTGATTTGCGTACTTTTACGGCGCTTTTAATAAAATTATAGAAAAACATGGACGATTCAAACCCACGAACGTACAATAGTGTTACTAATTAAAGCGGACGGAGACGTTGATCGCAATGCCTCTGTTCGGATCTAAAGAAAGGAGGCAATAACGATGAGAAAGTATCTCTATAGTGAAAACGGCTTTGTAGAAAAAGCCGAATGGAAACCAAACTGCTGGGTAAATGTAGAATGCCCGGATGACAATGATTTCCAATTTCTTACCCAAGAACTGAAAGTTCCCGAATCATTTCTGGAAGACATAGCCGATACGGATGAGCGCCCGCGTACGGAGAAAGAAGGTAACTGGCTGTTGACTATCTTACGTATACCGATGCAAAGTAATCAACATGGTATCCCGTTTATTACCGTGCCTATCGGCATTATTACAAATGAAGGAACGATTGTTTCCGTTTGCTATCATCACACCGAACTGATACCGGATTTTATCCAACATACCCAACGAAAAGCGATTATTGTAAGGAATAAACTGGATTTAATCTTGCGGTTAATCTACTCTTCCGCCGTCTGGTATCTGAAATATCTGAAACAAATAAACAACGATGTAGCTACCGCAGAAAAAGAACTGGAAAAAAGTATCCGTAACGAAGACCTCCTGCAACTGATGAAGTTACAAAAGACGCTGGTCTACTTCAATACTTCTATCCGTGGTAATGAAGTAATGATAGGCCGACTGAAGAATATATTCCAAGATACGAATTTTCTGGATCTGGAATTACTGGAGGATGTAGTTATTGAACTGAAACAGGCCTATAATACAGTGAATATTTATAGTGATATCCTTACAGGTACAATGGATGCTTTTGCCTCCATTATCTCCAACAATGTAAATGCCATCATGAAACGTATGACCAGCCTTTCCATCACACTGATGATTCCCACGTTGATAGCCAGTTTCTATGGGATGAACGTCAATATCCATCTGGAAAACTTTCCACATGCCTTCATGCTTATCATCCTACTGTCGGCGGTACTGTCAGCCCTGACATTTATATGGTTCAGAAAAATAAAATGGTTTTGATTGAATGAATTTATTATTAGATATCAGGTGTAAGTTCCTGATATCTAATAATCACTTAATATTTCAGCACTTTAGCCGCCACTGTTTTAAACTGAGGCATCGTCATTCCGATGGAAGCTCCTATATACGTAGGATCGCAAACAATGTATTTCTGTCCTCCTACCATGACATAATCGCCACCTACATTCCCTTTGAAACGAACTGCAGTGGCTATGTGGTCAGGATAGTCTAAAAGTACAACATCAAGCCCCAACAGTTTTCTTACCAAGTAAGAGTATAGCATGGCACGATCTTCACAATCAGAATACGGATAATAGAAAAGTTCCTCTACAAAAAAAGGCTTCTCATAGCCAAATTGCTGTTCATCTCTCTGATACTGAAAGGCAGTCTGGACAAAGTTTATCAAAATATTGGCGGCATCAGCTTCATTCTTCCCTTGTACCAAAGGAGCCAAAGAGGAGAGGATTGTCTTTTCCATGCCTTTATTGACGGCCGCATTGAAGTAAACTTTATAATCACATTGAGGATAATTCTTGTAAAAATCCATCAAAGGTTTGGGTACATCCACCGTCACTTTTGCAACACTTCCTTTCGCTTGATGAGTAGAGGTTGAAACAGCACCCGGAAAGTTGGGAGCAGATTGCAGAAGCATACCGACCCTATTCTTCGCTTTGGGAGAGTCTTTCTGACACATATAGAATTGACATTGTTCATTAACCCCATTCAGATTATAATAGTTTTGTCCGTTCAACGTGATATAAGGACGTGCATAAATCATACAATCCGTAGCAACAAACAACATCATTTTATTACCGGTTGCTTTTCTTGCCATACGAGCTTTGTAACCCATCTCGTTCAGCATGAACTGCTGCATCACAATACTTTCGTTCTCCGTACTACAATAAGTATCGGATATTTGTTTGATAAGGGTAAAGACTCCCCAATCATTCAATTGCAGATCTTTCTTTATCTGCGCACAATCTTCTAATAAAGATTTATAATCGGCACTGCATAAAGCCTCATAAGCATCTGCTATCGCATTTTCGTTTAATGTACCCAATTTACATTTACCTGCTAAAGCATTACTTAAATAAAAAGATTGTCCGGCATAGATTATCTTGTTACGATTACTTCCACCTTCATACAACGGTGTAGTCTTGACAGGAGTAGCCACCGGTTTCTCAGGTTTTACCACCGGTACTACAACCGGTACAACCTCAACGGCAGGTTTTTCTTCAACTACTTCTATAACAGGTTTCTTTTTGGGTTTAACAACCGGCTTGTCCACTACCTTTTCTTCGACCACAATTACCGTCGGTTCCTTTTTCTTCTTAACAATTACTTCAGGTTTATCAAAGGTGATCTTATCAACCTCCTCAACCTGTATCACAGGTTTCTGCTTACCGGCTTCAGTCGTCATATCAAGTATTTCTTCTATACTCAAGCAAACCGGCTTATCATGTTTAGGCGCAGTCTTCTTATCATAAATCACGGGTTTCTCGGGTTCTGGTTTTACCCTTTTTATCACAGGCTTTTCCGACTCAAACTCTTTCCAAGGTTCGCGCATGAAGTTGATGAAGTCTTTATTGGCATCATCTATAAATTTGTCGAAGTCTTTCATCTCTTCCTTCATAAAGTTGGAAAAGTCATCTTTATTTTCCTGAGCCATCCCCATAAAAGAGAAAAAAAGCCCTACAACAAAACATACTGTCTTCTTCATGATCGCATATATTTTAATAATAAAAAAGAGGTTGATACCTGTAACCTTAGCCACAAGACACAACCTCTATCCATATATTCAGATTACTCCATAAGTTCTACCGGTTCGCCTATAAATTCTTCTACCTGCTGAGACAACTCGCCCAATGCGGCCTTCTTTCTGGCTTCACGGGCAGCATCTTCACGAGCTTTCTTGGCTTTAGCCTCATCAATAGACATGTAAACATTGAATTCTTTGTTTCCGTCTCCAGTTTCTTTCACCAAAACGAGATGTTGTTTGACAAGACCGGCAATTTTCGTATTTACACCTGATTCATAAGCAGCACCAAACTTATCGATTTCTTCTTCCGAAGTATCAGATGCAGAAGATGACATCAACGATTTCATTTTGCCAATAACTTGTGCCTTCGCTCTGGAAGCATAGCTGGTGATACCGTTCATTATAGCATTTTCCCTACCAATCTTCACATTCTTTCCGATAGCGATACCTACCAGTTCAATACGGTTCTCAGGATCTTCTTCCAAATAAGTACGATACTTTGTGAAAGCATATTCCAAAGTAGAAGAACTAGCCAAAGGCTTCCAACCTTCCTTATTCAGTTCTTTCACTCTTTTTTTGACATCTTTTTTTAATGCCTTAGACTGTGCACCGGCAGTTGCCACTCCACCGAACAAAACGGCAAAGATAAGCATGAAATACATAAAACTCTTTTTCATAATCATTTCAATTTAACAATTAATATTATACCTTTTTTATTCCCAGTTAGTTACATAAGGTAAAGAAAGCCTTGCGCGTTCTACTGCTCCCGTCACCGGATTGACAAAAGTAATAGAACCCTGCACAAACGAGAATGCGGAAGCTTTCTTTTCCTTAGCAGTGAACTCTCCTTCGGCTAACGCCTTAATCTGTACAATTCCTTTTGTCTTGTATACACCGTCTATATCGTCAAAGATGATAGGAGTGGAAATCTCCGGCACATGAAGTTCCAATGCTTTCAGTCCGAAGGGTGTACCTCCACGATTATTTAGCGTCAAACGGATATTGATATTAAACAATTTTCTATTTACAGCAACTACAGAATCAGCCATCAATATAATCTTTCCTTCGGGAACCACGGAAAAAGAACCACTACCTACCCCACCACCCGCTTCACTCAAGAAAGCTTGATGTTGGTAACGTTTTCCGTTGATGATAAAGGTAATATCCAATAAATTCTCTTCTTCGGGCAGGCAGTCTTGGGCATTATAAGAAATAATGAACATACCGTCTTGAGGACGGGTACTGATTTGACTCGCACAGTTGGATTTCACTTTCGGGGTAGAAGATACCTTTACCGGATTACCTTCCAGCAATACCTGGCATTGGTACTTACCGCCTTCAATGAAAGTACCCGTCACTGAAATAGACTTATATAAATCATTGTACTGTCCTATCAATCCTTTCACCTGACTCAAACGTACTTCATCAAAGAAATACTCAGAGAGTGTGTTCAGTTCGGCAATGGCCTGCTTAATCTCATCCACCGATTCTATCTCGTGCAACTTTTGCTCTAAAGTTTCGTATTTCGCGACTTTCTCCGCATCCAACGTTTCAAACTCAGCAATCAACTTCCGCTGTTCAGCACTTGAAAACGGATATTTCACATTATAATTATAATGTTCCTTCTTGGTAGCCTTGTCCTGTACCTTTTCCCAATAAATTTCTTCCACATTAGAAAGGGAAATGCCTTTCAAAAAAGGCAGATTAGCAGATTTCATTTTAGAAACCTGTATAAAGGCATCCGATGACTCAATATTCCCGTTCGTGTTCACTTCGGACATCACATTCTTTTTAGAGACAGACACATTGTTTGCCACTGCCTGGATAATCCGTTCCGTTATTTCATTCAGCGCTTTTGATTGTCCGTCTGCCAGCGAATTGGCAGTAACAGAAACTATCAGATAATCGTCCACAGCCGTGTTCAACCATCCCGGAACTTTTTTGGCACTCTTTTCTATGACTTTAGTCTGAGCGTTTGCACCTACTGTCAGCAATAAAGCGCAAACTATCCACATCAATCGTTTCATACTCATACTTTTTATTGCCATTGAATAGGCAAGTTACGGATATATACGTTTGTATCTGCAATTCTCAACTCCATATAAGAGAAACTGGAGAATTTGTCGAACACTTTAGTTACATAAAACTCACGGCGAAGCGCTATACGTGGTGGCATCTTCATCCATTGACCATTCTGTATCTCGAAGTTTTTACACTCTAATCCACCATCGGTCACAGCTGAGATCATCTTCAAAAACTCTTCTCCATTACGATTGGTGTCCAAATTGGTGATTTCCGCCAAAACAGTGACACGTTGCTGTGAAGGGTTTCCGATGCACTTCAATATCTTAAATTGCAAACGAGTTGTGGAATACGTAATCTCACAGTTTATTTCCGGGGTTTCTTGAACTACCGGTTTCTCTATGACCTTTTCTACAATCACCGGCTTCTCAACCACTTTTTCCACAACAACCGGCTTTTCCACGATCTTTTCCACTTCTACGATTTTCTCTACTTCAACCGGTTTTTCCACTACTTTCTCCACCACTTTCTGTATAATCACCGTATCGGGACCGGCGGGCATGTAGTCCGAAAGTTCTTTGAGTAATACAGAAGCCTGTTCATAACAAGGAATAGCATCAGACACGGCAGAAAGGTAACTTGCCGCTTCCTGATATTTCTTTTGGTCATACAAGCTCTGTGCACGTTGAAGGATAGTAGCGCAATTGGCAGCATAATAGTCCTCTATCTTTTGACGGGCAATGCGGATGAAACGGGTAAACACTGGATCGGTGGTACGGATATTGGTAATCATCGCCTTGTAAGGGTCCGCTTTCTCAGTGACCTGGCCAGATATATTTAGCACCATACTATGATACAAACTACCGTCCACTTTATTCTTGGCAACCAGTGTCAATTCACCTTTCACAAGAGTCACATTGTTCATCAGTCCCGATGTGGCCTGCTTATCTACCACCACGATTTCCGGTTCAATGATAAAAACATTATATTCATTGGATGCACCCGCACTATTACGAGTGATAATCTGTTTCAGTTTATTCTGAAGCATGTCTCTAGACGCTTCCGTCAATTCGCCCCCGTCCGGCAAAGGCAAGACAGAGAAATTAATGGTCTGTGCCCAAAGCTGAACCGTACAAAAGCCGGCAATCAATAAAAACAGAAATTTCTTCATATATCTCGTTATTAAAAATCAAATGTCCGGTTATGCGCTGTTACTTCAACACATATACCGGACATCAAACTCTTGTATTATTCTTCCTTCGCGTTTTGAATTAAAAGCTGTATATATTGTCCTGAAGCAGCCTTCTCACTGGCCGTATAACCTTTGCCTTTCAATAAACCGGAGATGAACCGTCTCAACTTACCGGTTTCAGATTTGATGGATCGTGGTCTGCCTGTATCAGGATCATATACAGGGACACGCATATAGACATTCAAGCCATTACCCCCCCCACGTACTTCACCATTACCTTTGAAAGCGTTGGCCAATACCCATTCGTCCAGTTCTTCACTCAACATCATGTCATTGGTACCTACTACATCATTTTCCATATCGAAATCGCAATTGCTGTCTACATTGACCGTGATGTTCACCTCACGTCCATTGTTCACCATATCGCGGAATGCCTGCTTCAACTGATTAAAGAAATTCTCTGAAATTCCTTCCAAAGCATATTCAGTCAATTCTTTCTTGGATGCACGAAAACGATCGCTCACAATACTCGCATTCGCCAAAGAAAATCCGGTCTCCCTCTCCTTAGCTTCTAATAACAGCGTAACACTGGACGCTCCTGATGAAAAATCCTCTTTCGAGATTTTCACCGTCACATAAATATCAGCTCTCGCTCCATCTACATAAGATTGCAGTCCGGTATTCTTCGCGTTCAGAGTCGATGCCGCATAAGCACGGTTCTGAACCCGTTGAAACTCCGTCATGAAATCAATGGTTTTGAAGTTACGCAAGTTAAACTGCTCTTTAATCTTGGACAGAGCCAACGGCACAGCCTCATCGTTAAGCACCGCATCTTTGATTTTGTCGTTCTCATCAGGACCCGGATCTACAAACGGAACCACTATCACGTTGGGTTGCCTTGCCTGCCCGGCACCTTGTGCCCAAACATAAACAGGCAATAATATACCTAACAAAAGAAATAGCTTCTTCATCATATTCAATCTATATTAGTGCATTAAAATCCAAAAGAGTCAAAGTTCATATTCCCTATTTTATTCTTCAGGACATAATAGTTCACTGTGATGTCAAAAGGTTTTTTCTTCACCTTTTCACCTTTCACTTTGTCTAATTTGCCCATTGGTTTCACAGAACTGATACAGTCCTTATATTCCTTATTTTCAAAGAAAGCAAGTAACTTACCTTCACTCTTCGCCTCCGCTTCTGTTTCACTCATGGAAATTACAGCGGGGAAATCCTTAGAAAAACCAGAATACAACAAAGCTCTTATCACGCGTATCTCAGCGTCTTCTTGAGCCAAAGCATCGTTTTTGCCATATCCTAGTGTACGAAGTACTACTACAGCATCACTACCACGCCCTTTCACTTCCATCAGATTCACCGAACCTCCATAATTCACCGGTTTCACTTTCTGAGCGTAAGATACCGTCGTAAAAAATAAAGAACAAAATAAAGAGAATACTAATACTTTTTTCATATCACATATACATTAATAAGATTTCAAGAGTAACAACCTACACTGCAGGAAACTGTTGGCATCCAATGTCGGTATCAGTTCAATAATACGGTCTTTACCTTCGGAATAAGATACGGCAGAAGTTGAAGCACGCAAATCCTGCACTTTAACAATACCCACTACTTCACTATGGCGTTCACTACCATTATATTTCACCAATGAAACCTGGAACTGATCTCCCTTTCTGATACGAAGATTAGCACCGCAAGTAACGATATATTCATCATTCTCATATCCCAGAAGACCATATACAGGAATATTATTCAAAAAGAAATCAGTCAGAGGTTCCGTCAAGGTAGCCAATGCTTCCTGACAAGCAGCGTCACGACTGGGACGAATAGCGGTCTTCTTGATATCACTCATAAACTCACGTGAGATAAGCGCTACGCCTTGAGGATCGCGCGCATCATTAATACTCACCTTTAAGCGTAATACACAGGAATAACCTGCTCCCCCAGCCTTACGAGTGAATTGACAACTGTTGATGTCACAAGACAACGCATAGTCGTTTTGTTTGGCGGATACATATTCTATCTTCTCTGCTTTAGACATCTTCATGAACAACTGTGCTTCCGCATCGCGTGAAAGGGCATCCAGCGTTGTAGCGTCCGATATCTCAAAACGTCCACTCGCTTTCGCCACTTCGTCCAGTTTCGCACGGACATTATTCTCATAGATTTCTATCATCTGGGCAGGCTTATCATTTCCTTTGGCCGACTGCTCCTTAGCAATATTTACCAAAGTACCGTCTGTCACTTTTATGTCTACCAGACGCAAAGTCATAGCATTTTTACCTTTACTTTGAGCAACAACATCCAGCGCCAGAACAACAAGTGCGAGTAATATAAATATCTTCTTCATGATAATCTTCATATCTATTCCGATTAATTATTCCTTGGTTTCCTGACCCTCGTTGGCTTTTTTATACTTCAACTTCTCAGTATTCTCCTTGATGTTACGTTGGATAAGAGGAATTACGCTGACAGACATTTTGATGGCTTTTGTAGCCTGCTTCACCTTCTTGCCGATAGAAAGCGCTTTCAGTGGGTCGGAAGTCAGAGACAATAAAGCAGAAGCACTCTCAGCTGTAAGTGAAACGCCACGGGCGGCGGCTTCTGTCAGGTTCAATCCGGCAATAGTATAAACTTTCAAAGCATCATTCTTGGCAATAGGTTCACCTGTTTTGGCATTCTTGGCATTCCAAATGGTATCAGTAACTCCCATTTCCTCATCCAAATAAGGTTCGGGTACCATTTCAATGAAACCCGTATTTTCTTCGACCGTAGCCAACAAAGCAAACAATTCATTGGTATGTACAAAAAAAGTATCTACTTCAGCGATACCTACATTGGCTTCAATAGGTTCCCATTCTTTCAGAAACTCAGTATACTCCACGCGCAAATCGGCTATTTTAGCATCTTTTTTGGCAGCTTTTTTCAGTTTAGCTTCTTTTTTGGCGTTTTCCTTGGCTTGTTTGGCAGCTTCTTTTTCTTGTTTAGCTTTTTCTTTCGCAGTCAGTTCTTGTGCACAAACCGTAGTAGTACTTAAAAGAAATGCACCCAACATCATAAATAATAACTTTTTCATAATAGTGTAAATTGTTAATGTGAAGCAGGATTTTTATCCCATTCCGCTTGTTTGTAATTATTAAAAATAAATTCTCGTTCTATTTTCTATTAACTTCTTTTCGTATGATATCGCATCACATTAACTGGTCTGATATGAGTGTTTTTCTTTGTTGACAAAGATAAGTGTGTTTTAACATTGATTATATACACCTTTTTTGTTATATTTGTCCAATAAACAGATAGTACTACCCAAAAACATACGACATGGGAAGCAATTTAAAGAAAGTTGTAGGCCAACAGCTTCAACTGTTACGTTTAGAAAAGAATTTAACTCAAGAACAGATGGGTGAAAAACTAAATCTATCCACCAGCGCTTATTGTAAAATAGAATATGGGGAAACAGATTTAACATTGACTCGTCTGAGCAAAATAGCGGAAATATTGGGTATTCCGGAAGTGGAACTATTCCATAAAATAAAAGGAAAGAAAAACATCGACAAAACAACACAATTATCAAATGATGATAACCTCCGTGAACTTGTCAAAGCCAACAGCCGCTTGATAGATATATTATACAAGAAAGTTGAAGAGCTGGAAAACAAACTCTAAATGGATCAACCCGAAAATCCGGTTGATATTTCAATTCATTTTGATGTGAGAACGGGCACAGTGATATTCCGACAATTTATCGTCATTTATCAACAATATATCAATAATGTATAACTTGCTGGACATCAGCTTTGACGTAACTCATCCTTTGTTTTACAAATAACAAATCAATGCAGATTAAAAATCCAATGAAAGTTGCCTGTGGCTTAGTAAGTTGAATGTCATACGGTGATAAGGAGTAGTGCCCCGTTCAGCAATAGCCATACGATGTTTCTTGGTAGGATAACCTTTATTCTTATTCCAATCATAATAAGGAAATTCCTCGTGTAAGCGGTTCATATAATCGTCACGATAGGTTTTGGCAAGAATGGAAGCGGCAGCAATAGAAAGATATTTGCCATCTCCTTTTATAATGGTGGTATGTGGCAAATCTTGATATTTCTTGAAGCGATTACCGTCGATCAACAAATGTTGCGGACGGAATTGAAGGCTGTCCACGGCACGGTGCATAGCTAGAAAAGAGGCATTCAAGATATTTATCTTATCTATTTCTTCCGGAGAAACAATACCTACAGCCCATGCAAGAGCTTCCTTCTCAACAATTTCACGCAAGGCATAACGTTGCTTTTCGGTCAATTGTTTGGAGTCGTTCAGCAGTTCGTTCTTGAAATCTTTGGGCAAAATAACAGCAGCAGCATAAACAGCACCTGCTAAACAACCACGTCCCGCTTCATCACATCCGGCTTCAATCAGATTTTCATTTAAGTAAGGCAGCAACATACAGTTCACTCATTTGTTGTGTACAAAGATAAGCTTTTTATTCGTATCTTTGCACTCAAAAACAAGATAGAAATGTTCATTGTTATCGGACTCATGTTCACTGGTGGACTGTTGGGCTATGCTTTACGGCAAAGGGCTCGTTTCAAAAAGATGCATCAAACCATTACAATACTCATTTGGTTGTTACTCTTCATCCTCGGAGTAGAGGTGGGAGGTAACAAGGAAATCATCAACGGACTCCATACTATCGGTTTGGAAGCAATCGTACTCACATTGGGCGGAACTTTGGGAAGTGTCATTGCCGCCTGGGCTTTATGGAAAGTATTGTATAAAAAGAAAGGGGAATGTGTATGAAGGGGAGTCTCATCATAGTTACATTCTTCATATTAGGAACAATTTTTGGCATTTACGATCTGGTACCTTTCGACATCGTAAACTCTAAAATCGGGTTCTACGCACTTTGCGCATTGATGTTCTGTGTAGGAATAAGTGTGGGTAACAACCCACAAACTTTAAAGAATTTCCGTATGCTCAATCCACGGTTGATCTTTCTGCCCGTCATGACTATATTAGGCACATTGGCGGGTTCAGCAGTCATCAGCCTGTTATTACCTCATCGTTCTGTGACAGATTGCCTGGCAATCGGTTCCGGTTTCGGATATTATTCACTGTCCAGTATTTTCATTACTGAATATAAAGGTGCCGAACTGGGAACAATCGCCCTACTGGCAAACATCAGTCGTGAAATCCTGACTTTATTGGCTGCCCCCCTACTGGTACGCTGGTTTGGTAATCTCGCTCCCATCTCGGCAGGCGGTGCTACCACAATGGACACCACTTTACCTATTATTACGCAAACTGCCGGACAACAATTTGTCGTAGTATCCATTTTTCATGGTTTCGTAATAGATTTCAGCGTGCCTTTTTTAGTCACATTGTTTTGTTCGTTGTAACTGTGTATAGTAAAAAACACAGATTGGCGCTAATTAGCGCAAAGATTAATCTACATAAAAATCTGCGCTAATTTGCGTCAATCCACATTTCCTTTTTAGAATAAGCTCCAGGCAACAGTCAATCCCGCCATTACAATGGCAACCATACTCATCAGCTTAATGAGAATATTCAAACTCGGACCAGAAGTGTCTTTAAACGGATCGCCTACCGTATCGCCTACTACCGTTGCCTTATGAACTTCGCTACCCTTTCCACCGAAATTACCTTCTTCTACATACTTCTTCGCATTATCCCATGCACCGCCAGCATTTGCCATAAAGATGGCAAGTACAAAACCGCTACTTAAACCGCCAATCAACAATCCCAATACGCCGGGAACGCCAAAAACCAGACCTGTAATGATCGGAGCTACAATTGCAATTAGGGACGGAAGTACCATTTCTCGTTGCGCTCCTTTCGTGGAAATGGCGACGCAACGCTCATAATCGGGTTCCGCCTGTCCGGTAAGGATACCTTTGATTTCACGGAACTGGCGACGTACTTCATCTACCATATGGGCAGCAGCACGACCTACTGCATTCATTGTCAATCCACAGAACAAGAAAGCCATCATACTGCCAAGAAACATTCCGGAAAGAACTTTAGGGTTCATTAAAGTTACATCATAGTGGTGCATGAAGTCAAAGAAAGTGGCATCCTGCACAGAAATAGTTTCACCGCCTACAAAGAGGTCAGTAGTGCCCAAACGGGTAAGCCCGATACGGATTTCTTCAATATAGGAAGCAAGTAAAGCAAGACCAGTCAGTGCAGCCGAGCCGATGGCAAACCCCTTACCGGTAGCAGCTGTAGTATTTCCCAAAGAATCGAGGGCATCGGTACGTTTGCGTACTTCCTCACCCAAAGCAGACATTTCGGCGTTGCCACCGGCATTGTCGGCAATAGGCCCATAAGCATCCGTAGCAAGCGTAATACCCAAAGTAGAAAGCATACCCACAGCGGCAATACCAATACCGTAAAGCCCCAGACCTACATTAGAGAAATCGAAACCGGAAGCAAAAAGATAGGAAGCTATGATACCCACTACTACGGCAATCACCGGAATTGCAGTAGAAAGCATACCCAGGCCAATACCGGAAATAATAACGGTAGCCGGTCCGGTCTTTCCGCTTTCACTCAGTTTCCGCGTAGGACGATAGGACTGAGAAGTATAGTATTCGGTAGAACGACCTATAATGATACCCACGATCAATCCTACTACTACGGAACAGGATATCCACATCCAATTATCCAGTCTCAACAGCCAAAGAATAAAGAAAGTAGCGGCAACAATCAAAACCGAACTCAGATTGGTTCCGAATGCAAGTGAACCTAGTAAGTCTTTCATTGTCGCATTTTCCTTGGTACGAACAGAAAATATACCGATGATAGAAAGAATAATTCCAACTGCCGCAATCAGCATCGGCGCAATAACAGCCTTGAATTGCATCATGGTATCTCCCGAATGAATAAAAGCGGCAGCCCCCAAAGCAGCCGTAGCCAGAATAGAGCCGCAATAGCTTTCGTACAAGTCAGCTCCCATACCGGCAACATCACCTACATTATCTCCTACATTATCAGCAATAGTTGCAGGATTTCGCGGATCATCTTCGGGAATACCTGCTTCTACCTTACCTACAAGATCAGCGCCGACATCTGCAGCTTTGGTATAGATACCTCCACCCACACGGGCAAACAGTGCTTGTGTACTGGCTCCCATTCCAAAAGTCAGCATGGTAGTAGTTATGATACAGAGTTTATGAGTAGGTGTCATCACGTCTACGGGAATTACCGCATTCAGTAACAGATACCAAAAAGAAATATCAAGTAATCCCAGACCTACAACTACCAATCCCATCACTGCACCACTACGGAAAGCGATACGCAAACCGGCATTCAGTGAGTTACGTGCAGCATTCGCCGTACGCGCCGATGCGTATGTTGCCGTCTTCATACCCAAAAAACCGGCAAGTCCGGAAAAGAAGCCACCCGTCAAGAAAGCGATAGGTACCCAGGAGTTCTGAACTCCAAAACCATAGGCCATGACAGAGAAAAGAATTACCAATCCCAGAAATACCCAGCCCACAATCTTATATTGTTGCTTGAGGTAAGACATAGCACCCTTGCGCACCGCAGCAGCAATTTTAATCATTTGAGGAGTCCCCTCACTCTCTTTCATCATTTGACGGTGGAAATACCAGGCAAAACAGAGTGCCAAAACAGAAGCGGCTGGAACCAGCCAGAAAAGCATTTGGTCCATAGCATTTTCTTATTAAAGGTTGAATGAAAATTTAAAAATATTGATTTGAAATGAAATAAGCAAATGATTGGCAGATTTTTATATCGAAAGAAATGAAGATGTATCTTTCTTAAATAAAATGGGGGGTACTGATTAAACTATTCCGGCTATCAATCATCATATATAGAACACTTAATGATAAAACACACAAACTTATGAAAAGATATGCCTGGTTTCTTCTCATTTTCTTCATTTACTCCGGTACAGTATTTGCCCAGAATAATGAAGAGGTCGACTCCGTCTCCTTACGTTTTTTGGAACAATTAAGCCTCTTCCCGCAAGAAAAAATTTATGTACATACCGACAAACCGAACTATATGGTAGGAGATACTATCTGGCTTCGTGCACATCTTGTAGATGCAGCGACACATATTCCTTCTCCCGTCAGCCGTTATGTATACGTGGAACTGGCAAACAGTTCGGACTCGGTTTTCAGTCGGATCAAAATAAGAGTGAATGACTCCATTTATCGGGGATATATACCACTGGACTATCTGATACCCCAAGGTTACTATACCCTGAGAGCTTATACCGGATTTATGAAAAACTTACCTGAAGACTACCTGTTCAAGAGTACACTTTCCATCATAAACCCGGTATCAGGATCTCGGGAAAGCGAAGAACCAGAAAAGGGAAAGAAGAAAGGAAAAGAGAAAGAAAAAGAGGAAAAGTTGCCACAGGAAGCAGAGCCATTTGATGTCAAGTTCTTCCCTGAGGGAGGATACCTACCAGCAGGCATTCCATGGCGCGTAGCGTTCAAGGCCATCGGAAAGGATGGATGGCATGAAGAGATACATGGTGCGATTAAAGACAAAGATAATGGAGAAGTGGTAGCTACTTTACCTGCTACTTATTTGGGGATGGGGTTTGTTACTTTCGTACCGGAAGCAGGAAGACAATATGTGGCGGAGTGTACTAATTCACAAAACCGTTTTCTAGAATTTGAGTTACCGCAGGTAACGCCGCAAGCACAGGTTATTACTACTACTTGGCGTAAAAACATGTTGATGATAGCCTTGTCACAGCCTGTCACCACTCCGCTCCGTTTAGTAGCGCAAAGCAGAGGAATTGTTTTTTATTCCGAGTTGTGGCAACCGAAACAGAAGATATTGACATTCAACGCCCGAGAACTACCCGCAGGAGTAATCCAGATATTGCTGCTCGATGAAAAAGGCCATCCCCTCAGCGAAAGATTAGTATTCAACAAATATTTTGAGGAGATATCAATGAACTTCACTACAGACAAGCCATCTTACGGAATTCGGGAAGCGGTAAAAGCAGAAGTCACTTTGACAGACAGTGAAGGAAAACCATTGGAAGGAGACTTTTCTGTATCGGTCACGGACGATACATCCGTCAATACCCATAATTGTTCTTCCATTCTCTCCTACCTGTTACTGGCTTCAGAGTTAAAAGGGACCATTGAGTTTCCTGAAGCCTATTTCGACGTTTCCCGCAAAGAAGCCGACCGGGAATTGGATGTATTGATGATGACACAAGGATGGAGAAGATACAATATCCCCAATCTCCTCAAAGGACAGTACGAGCGCCCGTCCATATTCTTGGAAAGATGCCAGGAGATTTCGGGCAAAGTACTCAATGAATTCAATTCAAAGCCACGAGCTAACGCTCCAATATCAATATTAGCCTTAGAACATCTTTTTTCTGACGAAACGATATCGGACTCTACCGGAGTTTTCCGGTTTACCCACTTTGAATTTCCGGATAGTACCAATTTCATCGTCAAAGGAGTGAATAAAAGAGGAGGTGCCTACAATGTAATGTTGGAGCTGGACCAGGAAAAGTTCTACCCTTTCGGCAAGCAATTGTCCATAGAGGATTTATACAATAAAAGATCTGTCATTGAAGAATATGATATAGACACACTGGACAATAGTGGCATTCAAACAATCCGCCTGGACGAAGTAGTCATTAAAGCCAAGCCGAAAGAAAAGCAAGGTAAATCTATGTATCATTCCATCAACGGTTCGGTCTATGACACGGAAAAATTGATGTACCCTCGTCCCAATACGATGGCAGATATGTTGTCGCGCCTGCCGGGTATCTTGGCAAGGGGTAATTCAATCACCTTACGAGGTAACACACCATTGATATTGGTGGACGATGTAGAAATGGAATATGAACTAGTCATGGATATGCAACCCGACGATATAGCTGAAATAGAACTGATGAAAGATGCATCTGCTGCCATATTCGGTTCAAGGGGAGCAGGTGGAGCAATTCTGATCACCACCAAAACGGGAGATGGGAACTTTAAAATACCCAGAAAGCTCAACGTCACTTCTATCCGGCCGTTGGGATATCAGATCCCTGTAGAGTTTTATTCTCCTAAATATTCCCCTACACAAGGTTCTTTGCCCACCAACCAAGATAACCGGAAAACACTCTACTGGAGTCCGTGTATCAAGCTTTCGGATACGGGAAAAGGGCAATTTGAATTCTGCACAGCCGATAAACGTACAAGTTACACGGTCATCATGCAGGGAGTCACTCATGATGGGAAAATCATATTCAAGAAAGAACAGATTAATAAAAATTGAGGATGTGTCAAAACAGTAAACGAATTTTTGTTTTGACACACCCTCAGAAGAGTTCAAAAAACTTGTTCTTATTCTATCGTCACTGCCGTACCACAGGCAGTAACCATCAGCATACTACCGCTACTGCCCACAGTCTCGTAATCAAGGTCGACACCAATCACGGCATTGGCACCCAGAAGACGGGCCTGTTCTTGCATTTCACGCAATGCCGTATCTTTAGCTTCACGCAACACTTCCTCGTATGAGCCACTACGTCCACCCACCACATCGCGGATACTGGCAAAGAAATCACGGAATACATTGGCACCGATAATTGTTTCACCGGATACGATACCATAATAACGGGTGATACGGCCACCCTCAATCACAGAAGTTGTTGTTACTAACATAATTCTATTTCTTTAAGTTATTACCAACTATTGGACGCATCTATACATCACAAAGTCACATCAGGAAGTTAAAACATTTTGCTGACCCGTTCAATACCTGCCACCAAAACGTCTATTTCTTCCTTGGTATTATACAAACCGAATGAGGCACGTACCGTCCCTTCTATGCCGAGACGTTGCATCAACGGTTGCGCACAATGATGTCCTGTGCGGACGGCGATACCGAGGCGGTCGAGCAAAGTTCCCATATCAAAATGATGGATGTCACCCACCAAAAAAGAAATAACGCTTCCTTTCCCTTTTGCTTCGCCAAAGATACGCATACCGGGAATTTCACCCAAACGGGCCATACCGTACTTAGTAAGCTCGTGCTCATGGGCGGCAATATTCTCCATACCGATGGCTGAAACATAGTCCAAAGCTTTGGCAAGCCCTGTGGTACCGATATAATCGGGCGTTCCCGCTTCAAACTTAAATGGCAGTTCGTTGAAAGTAGTACGCTCAAAAGAGACATGTTGTATCATTTCGCCGCCACCTTGATAAGGGGGGATTTTGTCAAGCCATTCTTCTTTACCATAGAGCACACCTATACCGGTAGGACCGTATACCTTATGTCCGGAAAAAACATAAAAATCCGCATCCAAATCCTGTACGTCTACCGGCATGTGAGGAATGGACTGGGCACCGTCTACAAGTACTGGTACTCCCTGTTCGTGGGCAAACTGAATCATCTCCTTTACAGGATTTACTGTACCCAACACATTGGAGACATGGGCTACGCTGATAATCTTCGTACGTTCCGAAAACAATCGCTTATATTCGTCTATCAGAAGTTCGCCCCTGTCGTTCATCGGAATAACCTTAATGGCAATACCTCTTTTGGCAGCCAACAATTGCCAGGGAACGATATTACTGTGATGTTCCATAACGGAGAGGATCACTTCGTCACCTTCCTGCATAAACTCTTCACCAAAACAGGATACAAGCAGATTGATACTCTCCGTCGTTCCACGGGTGAAGATAATTTCGTTCGTACTGGCGGCATTGATAAACTTCCGCACTGTTTCACGGGAAGCTTCATGCAATTCCGTAGCCTGCTGCGAAAGAAAATGTACACCACGATGCACGTTGGCGTTGACCGAATAATATTCATCTGTAATGGAATCTACTACACAACGGGGTTTCTGGGTAGTGGCCCCATTATCCAGATAAACCAAAGGCTTGCCATATACCTCACGGGAAAGTATCGGGAAATCAGCTCTTATCTTTTGAAGATTATACATATACTATATATTTTATTCAATGCCTCAACTTCTTATTTACAGATCGTACATCCCTGGCACTTATTAAGCTCACCACGAAAACGCTTTTCAACCAACAGATGCAAACGATCTTTCAAAGCATCCAAACGAATAGTATCGATTACTTCGTTGACAAAGGCAAACATCAATAGCAAACGGGCTTCACGTGCGGAAATACCACGCTGCTGCATATAGAACAGAGCATTTTCATTGAGTTGTCCCACTGTAGCACCATGGCTACATTTCACATCATCGGCATAAATCTCTAGTTGTGGCTGTGTATACATATGCGCCTCACGTGTGGCGCAGAGGTTACGATTAGTTTGTTGAGAATTGGTATGTTGCGCATCGGGACGTACCAATACTAATCCTGCGAAAGCACCGACCGACTGGTCATCCAGAACATATTTAAAAAGTTCATTACTGGTACAGTTGGGGACAGCATGGTCGATCGTCGTATTATTATCGACATGTTGATTTTTATCTTCAACAGCCATACCACAAAGGTTTAGTTCGGCACCTTCACCGGCAAGCAGGACTTCTGTTGTATTACGGGTAGTACCGTTATACAACGTCATTCCGTTCAACAAAACATTACTGTTGGCTTCTTGCTTGACGTACAAATTACTGATACGCACCGTACTGGTGTGTGTTTCCTCGAGCTCATAGAAGTCAAAGGTAGCATTCTCGCCTACAAACACCTCTATCACCTGTGTAGCCAGAAAGTTTACCGCATCCATAGCATGGTCACACGCCAGAAAACGGGCTTGCGCTCCCTCTTCCAACACAATCAGTACCCGCCGGTTTACCATAAAATTAACGTCACCACGCAGGATATTCACCAACTGGATTGTCTTCTCTACTACTACATTTTTAGGTACATACAGCAACACACCATCCTGTACAAAAGCAGTATTGAATGCCGTTATCCCATCCTTGGAAGTGTCTGCCAACTTACCATAATATTTCTTCACCAACTCCGGATATTGTTCCGCTATCTCTTTCAGACTGCCGAAGATAACACCTTCCGGCAGATGCGATTTCGGCAGTGCTTTGCCATAGAAAGCATCGTTCACCACGAAATAAAGAGCGGTACTCATATTAGGCACATCGCACTTAAAGACTTCGTAAGGATTTACAGGAATTTCCAACCGGTTCAAGTTCAACCCATAATCCGGTTCAAAGAACTTGCCGACATCAGTATATTTGTATTTCTCCTGCTTACGTGTAGGGAAACCAAGCCGCTCAAAATCGGCAAATGCAGCTACACGGGGAGCATTCAGTGCCTCGGCGCTATGGCGGCATATCATTGCTTCCGTCTGGGAGAAAAGGTCTATGTATTGTTGTTCTGGTTTCATAATATTTTTCTTTTTTAGGCACGGATTATGCTCTCACAAATAAATCCGCGCCTAACTTTAATATCTCACAAATATCATTCTCCCGTTTCTTTCTTTATCCAATCAAAGCCACGAGCTTCAATCTCCTTCGCCAGTTCAGGACCACCCGTCTTTACGATACGACCGCCAAGTAATACATGAACAGTATCGGGTTTCAGATAATCCAACAGACGTTGATAGTGGGTGATGACCATTGCACTGGTTTGAAGGGTCTTTAGTTTATTGAAGCCATCAGCTACAATACGCAAAGCATCTACGTCAAGACCAGAGTCTGTTTCATCCAGAATGGCAAAACTGGGTTCGAGCATAGCCATCTGGAAGATTTCATTACGTTTTTTCTCACCACCGCTAAAACCTTCGTTCACACTACGGTTGGCAAGTTTATTATCCAATTCCACGATGGCACGTTTTTCACGCATCAGCTTCAGGAACTCGCTGGCAGACAAAGCGGGAAGATGGCGATACTTACGTTGCTCATTCACTGCAGCACGCATAAAATTCACCATTGAAACACCCGGAATTTCCACCGGTGCCTGGAATGAAAGGAAAATTCCCTCGTGGGCACGGTCCTCGGGACTCATGGCAAGCAAGTCCTTGCCATTAAAAGTAACCGTACCACGCGTCACTTCGTATGCAGGATGTCCCACCAAGACATTACTTAATGTACTCTTTCCGGCACCATTCTGTCCCATCAATGCATGTACCTCGCCATCGCGAATAGTCAGATCGATACCTTTTAATATTTCTTTACCATTGATACTGGCATGCAAGTCTTTTATCTCTAACATCTTTCTATTTACTATTTGACTATTAACAATTCACTATTTAATACTACTTCTCATATTACTATCCGCCGACCTTTTACCTATCTACTATTTATCTGTGACTGCGCTACTAAATAGTAGATAGCAAATTGTCAAATAGTAAATCACCCCACGCTTCCTTCCAGCGAAATAGCCAGCAGTTTCTGCGCCTCAACGGCAAACTCCATCGGAAGTTTGTTCAACACTTCCTTTGCATAACCATTGACAATCAAACCTACAGCATCTTCCGTAGAAATGCCACGCTGATTACAATAGAATATCTGGTCTTCACTAATCTTACTGGTAGTAGCTTCATGTTCCACAATAGCTGTTTCGTTACGAATATCCATATAGGGGAAAGTATGTGCACCACACTTATCACCCAACAACAAGGAGTCACACTGGCTATAATTACGGGCATTATCCGCTTTCTGGGCTACACGTACCAAACCGCGATATGAGTTTTCACTTCTTCCTGCCGAAATACCTTTACTTACAATGGTACTACGGGTATTCTTACCAAGATGTATCATCTTCGTACCAGTATCAGCCTGCTGATAATTGTTGGTTACCGCTACACTATAGAACTCTGCCGTCGAATTGTCACCGGTAAGGATACAAGACGGATATTTCCAAGTGATAGCAGAACCGGTTTCCACCTGTGTCCAAGAGAGTTTACTGTCCACACCTTTGCAATGACCGCGTTTCGTCACAAAGTTATAAACGCCTCCCTTCCCCTCGGCATCACCCGGATACCAATTCTGAACGGTACTGTACTTCACTTCGGCACGATCATGTACCACAATCTCTACAATAGCGGCATGTAACTGGTTTTCATCACGCATCGGAGCCGTACATCCCTCCAGATAAGAAACGTACGAATCATCATCCGCTACAATCAACGTTCTTTCAAACTGTCCCGTATTACGGGCATTGATACGGAAATAAGTGGACAACTCCATCGGACAACGTACCCCCTTCGGGATATAAACAAAAGAGCCATCAGAGAATACGGCCGAGTTCAGTGCAGCAAAGAAATTATCACGATAACCTACCACCGAACCGAGATATTTCTGTATCAGATCAGGATGTTCACGTACAGCTTCGCTGAATGAACAGAAAATAATTCCCTTCTCCATCAATGTCTCCTTGAAAGTTGTCTTCACCGACACAGAGTCCATAACCGCATCCACAGCCATACCGCTCAACGCCATCTGTTCTTCCAAAGGAATACCCAGCTTATTGAAAGTTTTCACCAACTCCGGATCCACCTCATCCATACTCTTCGGTCCGTCTTTCTTCTTCGTTGGGTCAGCATAATAGGATATCGCCTGATAATCAATCTCAGGAATACGAAGATGTGCCCATGTAGGCATTTCCAGCGTCAGCCAATGACGATACGCTTTCAGGCGGAACTCCAGCAACCATTCCGGTTCATTCTTCTTCTCAGAAATAAGCCGTATCACATCTTCATTCAGCCCACGCTCAATGATATCAGTGTGTACATCGGTGGTAAAGCCGTACTTGTACTTCTCCTGAGTAAGTTCCTTTACATATTTATTGGGTTCTTCTTGTTGCATTATTTTTATAATTACAAATTATACGAGTTACGAATTCAATCCACATTTCCATTTACAATCTGTTCCGTAACAGCCTTCGCCGCAGGAAAGAATATCCCGGCAAATGATTTCATAGGATAATATAACACTGACTCCTTCTTTTTTGTTTCACTAATCATCTTGTTGTCGGAGTCAACAAACTCAATGACACCTATCAGCAGACTTACTAACAAAAGGTATTTCAACGTTCCGAGTCCTGCCCCCAACATACGGTTCAACCAACCCAGAGAGATTGCCTCCATTGCTTTCGTCAACAGTGCAGCTACTAACGCAAACGTAAGCGGCACAGCTATCCAAATAGCGATAAATGCCAGTATCTGTGCCAGTGTCATAGAATCCGTGATCTTAGAAAACACCTTCTCAGCAACAGATGCATACAATGCCTTTGCTGCCAACAAGCCGACAATCAGCCCCAACAAGGAAGCCAACTGCTTAACAAAGCCTTTCATAAAGCCAAACACTGCCCCTACACCGATTGCAACAAATATGATGAGATCTATGATTGCCATAATGATTAATGCGCTAATGTACAAATATGCCAATGTGCCAATTGCCCTGCGGCATCTTTTGTATGCGCAGCCAATTGGCACATTGGCACATTGACACATTAATTAATTATAATGTTTGTTTCACTTCCACTTCTTCGTAAGACTCGATGATATCGCCTACCTTGATGTCGTTGCAGTTTGTCAAGCTGATACCACACTCAAAATTGGTACCCACTTCCTTGACGTCATCTTTGAAACGTTTCAAAGCATTGATATTACCGGTAAAGATTACAATACCGTCGCGAATCAAACGGGCCTTGTCGCTGCGTTTTACCTTTCCAGTCTTCACCATGGCACCCGCCACAAGACCAACTTTAGTAATATTGAATACCTCACGCACTTCGATAGTAGCTGTTACCTGTTCCTTCAAAGTCGGTGCCAACATACCTTCCATAGCAGCCTTCACCTCTTCTATAGCATCATAGATAACGGAGTACTTGCGAATATCCACACCTTCCTGTTCCGCCAACTTGGCAGCAGCACCCGAAGGACGAACCTGGAAACCTACGATAATCGCATCCGAAGCGGCAGCCAAAGATACATCCGATTCAGAAATAGCTCCCACACCCTTGTGAATAACATTCACCTGTACCTGCTCGGTGGACAACTTAATCAACGAGTCGCTCAACGCTTCCACAGAACCGTCTACGTCACCCTTCACGATGATGTTCAATTCATGGAAATCACCCAATGCCAGGCGGCGGCCTACTTCGTCAAGCGTCAACATCTTCTGCGTACGCAAACCTTGTTCACGTTGCAACTGCTCGCGCTTATTGGCAATTTCACGAGCTTCCTGTTCGGTCTCGATAACGTGGAACGTATCACCGGCAGCCGGAGCACCGTTCAAGCCCAAGATCAAAGCCGGTTCTGAAGGACCCGCCTCTTTCATGCGCTGATTACGTTCGTTGAACATGGCCTTTACCTTACCGTAACTGGTACCTGCCAGTACAATATCACCCATCTTCAATGTACCGTTGGACACCAATACCGTAGCTACATAACCACGACCCTTGTCCAAAGAAGACTCGATGACGGAACCGGTTGCACGACGATTAGGATTTGCCTTCAAATCCAACATTTCAGCTTCCAGCAATACTTTCTCCATCAAGTCGCCTACGCCAATACCTTTCTTGGCAGAAATATCCTGAGACTGGTACTTGCCACCCCATTCCTCAACGAGGAAATTCATGGCAGCCAATTCTTCTTTAATCTTATCCGGATTAGCAGTCGGTTTATCAATCTTATTGATGGCAAACACAATAGGAACACCGGCAGCCATAGCATGGTTGATAGCTTCCTTGGTTTGCGGCATCACATTGTCATCAGCAGCTACAATGATGATAGCAATATCCGTTGCTTTCGCGCCACGGGCACGCATAGCAGTAAACGCCTCATGCCCCGGAGTATCGAGGAACGTAATCTTACGTCCGTCTTCCAAAGTCACGTGATAAGCACCGATGTGCTGCGTGATACCACCGGCCTCACCGGCAATCACATTCGCCTTACGGATATAATCAAGCAAAGAAGTCTTACCGTGGTCTACGTGACCCATCACCGTTACAATCGGAGCACGATGTTGCAAATCTTCTTCAGCATCCTCTTCTTCAACGATAGCCTGGGCAACTTCCGCACTCACATATTCCGTCTTGAAACCGAACTCTTCAGCTACCAGATTGATAGTTTCAGCATCCAGACGCTGATTGATAGAGACCATCATACCGATGCTCATACAAGTCGCGATTACCTGCGTAACGGAGATATCCATCATACTTGCCAATTCGTTGGCAGTCACAAATTCCGTAAGTTTCAATACCTTACTTTCTGCCATCTCCTGGTCTTCCAACTCCTGCATGCGGCTTGAAGCCAGATCACGCTTGTCCTTACGATACTTGGCACCTTTGTTCTTACCCTTGGAAGTGAGACGTGCAAGGGTTTCTTTTACCTGCTTTGCTACATCTTCCTCACTTACCTCCTGCTTGATGACGGGTTTCTTAAAGCGATCTTTATTTCTGTTATTGTTCTTACCGCCACCTTGCTGGCTATTATTACCACCACCTTGTTGGTTACCGCCATTGCTATTTTTCGGACGGTCGTTACCACCACGCTGGAAGTTTGAAACATTGTTGATATCCACCTTCTCTTTATTGATACGTACACGTTTCTTCTTGGCGTTAGGGTCATTGCCTTCCTTGGTGTCTTTCGACTTACTGTCATCGCGACGAATTTCTTTAATAATAGCTTCCTTCATCAGTTTCTTCTGATCCTGACGCTGTTTTTCCTTCTCTTCGCGTTCTTTCCGTTTCTCTTCTTTCGATTTTTTCTTGGGACGTGTAGACTGGTTCAGTGCAGCGAGATCTATTTGTCCGATGACATTGATCTTCGAAACAAACTCAGGCTGATGTATCTTGAATATTTCATCACCTTCTTTCACTTCTTTTTCTGTTTCTACCTGGGCTTTTACGGTTTCTGCCGGAGCAGACCCTTTCTCTTCCGCCTCTTCCTCTTTCTCAGCAAATACAGGAACGACCGGTTCTTCCTTAATAACCGGTTCTGCCGATACAGGCACGGGAGTCGGTTCCGGCTGAGGTTCAGATACAGGTGCAGACATTGCTTCAGCCTGCAAAACAGGCTCAGGTTGTTGAACAGGTTCCGGTTTCAGAGCCTCAACAACTACCGGTGCAGGTTCTTCCACCTTCTTTTCTTCTACCACCACTTTTTCCGGTTCAGTATCTTTCTCCTTCTCTACAGAAGGCTTGCGATTTAGCTTATCCAAATCAATCTTGCCGACAGGCTTAAACTTCGGACGTACATCCTCGGGAATAACCACCTTCACAACCTCCTCGGTTTTCGGTTTCTCCTGTGTTTCCTTATAACCGTCAATAGACACGGACGCTTTATTACGATCCTTACTCTGACGTTCTTGAATAAAGCGCTCTGTCTTCAACTTCAAGTCTTTATCCGTACTGAACTCCTTCACAAGTAGTTCATACTGTTCATCGGTAATTTTCGTATTGGGGTTTGCCTCTACAACAAAGCCCTTCTTCTGCAAGAACTCGACTACCGTCGTGATTCCCACATTCAAATCTCTCGTAATTTTATTTAACCTTATCGACATACTTTAATTTTAATGAATAATAGAGAAAGAAGCGGAAAAGAATGTTTAATGATTAATGTTGGCCATTAATCATTAGCTTCGTTCTCTTCTTCAAACTCCGATTTCAAAATGCGTAATACTTCGTCCACCGTCTCTTCTTCCAGGTCCGTTTTCTCAATCAACATCTCACGGGGAGCATTTAACACAGCCTTAGCAGTATCGATACCGATAGCTTTGATCGCGTCGATTACCCAACCGTCTATTTCATCACGGAATTCATCGAGGTAGATATCTTCGTCTTCTACCGCTTGATCCAATTCACGGAACACATCAATGGTGTACTCAGTCAACATACTGGCAAGTTTGATATTCAAACCTCCTTTACCGATAGCCAACGATACCTCTTCCGGTTTCAGGAAAACTTCAGCCTTGTGTTCTTCTTCGTTGAGACGAATAGAAGATATCTTGGCCGGACTGAGGGCGCGCTGTATAAACAACTGGATATTCGACGTGTAATTGATAACGTCTATATTCTCGTTGCGAAGCTCGCGGACAATACCATGAATACGGCTACCCTTTACACCGACACAGGCGCCTACCGGATCGATACGGTCATCGTAAGACTCTACGGCAATCTTGGCACGTTCACCGGGGATACGGGCAATTTTCTTGATGGTAATCAATCCGTCATTGATTTCGGGTACTTCCATTTCGAACAGCCGCTGCAAGAACACGGGTGACGTACGGCTCAGAATAATCTTCGGATTATTGTTCTTGTTATCCACGCGAGCCACTACGGCACGGGCAGTCTCCCCTTTACGGTAGAAATCACTCGGAATCTGTTCGGTCTTGGGCAACAATAGTTCATTACCTTCGTCATCAAGCAGCAGCATTTCCTTTTTCCAAATCTGGTAAACTTCCGCATTGATGATAGTACCCACCTTATCAATATACTTATTATAAATACTATCTTTCTCCAGTTCCAAAATCTTAGAAGCCAACGTCTGGCGCAAGTTTAAAATGGCGCGACGACCAAAGTTTGCGAAGATTACCTCATCCGTCACTTCTTCACCAACTTCATACGAAGCGTCAATCTTCTGTGCTTCAGACAATGCAATCTGCAAATTCGGGTTTTCCAAATCCGCATCCTCTACTACTTCACGGTTACGCCATATCTCGAAATCACCCTTGTCCGGGTTCACGATGACGTCGTAATTCTCATCGGTGCCAAACATCTTCGCAATCACACTACGGAATGACTCTTCGAGCACACTCACCATAGTGGTTCTATCGATATTCTTCAGTTCTTTAAATTCCGAAAAGGTATCTATCAGGCTGATAGTTTCTTCTTTCTTGGCCATAGTCTTATTTAAAACTGATTAAGTATTTAGTATATTTTATATTTTCATAAGTAAATTCCAGATCCTCGTCCACCAATTTAGGACGCTTGGCACCTTCTTCTTTCACTTTTTTCTGAATAGTAACCACAAAGCGTCGCTCATCGGCTTCTTTCAGCACTCCTGCAAGTTTACGTCCGTCTTTCGTCAGCACTTCCACTTCCTTACCCACATGATTAATGTATTGTTGCAAGACCTTGAACGGCTGTCCAATACCGGCAGACCCCACTTCCAGTTCATAATCTTCATCCTCACGACTCAACTTGGACTCGACGAAGCGGCTCAGTTCCACGCAATCCTCAATCCAAACGCCGTCTTTGTGATCTATTTCAACCACGATTTTGTCATCCGGGCTGATTGCCACCTCCACCAGGAAGTAGTCTTTACCTTCCAGCCACTCGTCTACAATTTGACAAACTGTTTTCTTTTCTATCATAGAATAACTATTAAGAACAAAAAAGAGGAGCTTAATCGCCCCTCCTCCTTCATCCGTTTCCGTTTGCAAAGATATAAATAATCTGTTCGACTACAAAATATTAGAAGAAAAACTTACTGAAAAAGGGTATTCCCTACAAGTTTCAAAGCTTTTTGTTCTTTCTGAGATGATCTTCAGGGACTTTAATAAAGAGTTTCATTTTAAGTATCCCCAATTTCGGTCTCTACGATACTAAGGCTTATTTCTCCATATCTTAAGACTCAACAGAATATTTCCTAAGACTTAGCACCTATTACACCCGGATGTTTTACCCTATTACATCCGGATGTTTTAAGGTATAACATCCGGGTGTTTTCCCCTAAAAGATGGGGATGTTTTGACCCTTCAACAAATAACTCAAAGCAGATAGATATAAGCTCCAAATACGACAAGTATTCTACTTAAACATTTGGGGAATATAGTTCCCATATTACAAAAAATCTTGTTTAAACAAAAAGAGCCATTATCTGAAAGCTTTTTCAACCTTTACTATCTTTCATCCTAAAGTTTTTCATACATTTGCAAGCATCACCTATCCCAATATAATGAAAAACTTCCTATATACCTATATAATATGTATTACAACTGTACTATACACCAACTGTAACGGTAACAACAATAACAGTGAAACTTTAAAACAAGCCGTTTCAATCTTGCAAAGCCATCCCGACAGCGCCTTGAAGATGGATTTATACGCTACTGGTCCAACGGAAAGAATTACACCCATACATATAACAGCTTCTTTTATAACCTGCAAATGATGCTTAATTATAAAAAGTTTGCCCTGTTGGGACAGTTCACCAAGAACAAGCATACGTTATTTGGCGAAACGATTACCAAGGGCGAAAACATAACGGCTATCCTCGTGAATTATACCCACAAACGTTTTCAGTTGGACGCCGGTATGATGTTCCCGTTTACCAACAATTACAAAACCGGCAAAGAACGGGTGAACAAGGTTGCTCCCTACTCTTCCTGGACATATAGCAAGGAGACAGGGCAGATGGCAATCATCAAATTAAGCTATGACTTCGAGTTCGGCAAAAAGTATAATGCAGCCAAGAGACGCACAAACAATGGCGACCGAGAGTCGGGTATATTGAATGTGGACAAATAGATTATTTGATGAATGATTGAAAAAAGAGGATGTACCCAAATACTATTAAGAAATCTGGTACACCCTCTTCTACATGCAAGAGGTTCGGAAAACTTTTATTTATTCGGAGTCGCCCACTTCTTGGTATCAATACAAACCACATTCAAGGTCTGGTCGCCCGTCTGGATACGGAAATCACCTTGCTCCAATATCCATTTGCCGTCATAACCCACGAAGGCAAGGTCGGAACCTTTCACTTTCAGGGTAACAGTCTTCGTTTCACCGGGCTTTAGTTCCACCTTCTCGAAAGCACGCAAGCGGCGGGTATCGGGAGTGAGGGAAGCCACAAGGTCACTACTGAACAACAGAACGCTCTCTTTGCCTACACGGTTGCCGATGTTCTTCACATCGACGGTGAAAGTCAGCACATCATCGGCAGTAAAGTCCGGTTTATCGACTTTGAAGTTGCTGTATGCAAAAGTGGTATAGCTCAAGCCATAGCCGAAAGCCCATTGTACGGAAACCTGCGCGTCGTAGTTGTAAGCGCCTTCCATCTGCTTGCCGATATGTTCGCAAGGTTTGTAGTCATAGGTAATCAAAGAGTTAATTTCTTTGGGATAGGTGTAAGGCATCTTACCACTGAAATTAGTATCGCCTGCCATGAGGTTTGCCAAAGCGTCGCCACCATAGTTACCGGGGAGCATAATGTTGACAACGGCTTTTGCCAACGGCTCGATATCGGCTATCAGGCGGGGACGGCCTTCATTCAAAATCAAAATGACGGGCTTGCCGGTTTTGGCAAGGGCTTTCACTAAATCGAGTTGGTTTTGAGAAAGAAAGAGGTTTGTCAGATTACCCGGAGTTTCACAGTAGGAGTTCTCACCAATGCAAGCTACAATATAATCGGCATGGGCTGCGGCAGCTACTGCTTTCTCTATTTGAGGAACATTTTCTTCCTGCCAATTGCCTTTATCATTGTAAGTGACACCGGGTTCATAAATGATAGCACCGGTACCGAATTTGTTGGTAAAGGCTTCAAGAATGGTGTTGTAAGCCTCAGCGCATGCTTCCGCTTTACTGCCTTGCCAGGTATAAGACCAACCGCCGTTCAAGCAGCGCATGGAGTTAGCGTTCGGCCCTGTCAACAAGATTTTCTTGCCTTTTGCCAAGGGTAAGATACCATCTGTGTTTTTCAGCAACACCAAAGACTCTTCGGCAGCACGAAGGGCGGCAGCGGCATGTTCCTTACCTCCGAACAAAGGATAGTCTTTCCAATCATAATAGGGTTTATCAAACAAGTTCAGTCGATACTTCAGGCGCAATACACGACGAACGGCATCGTCAATGCGGCTCATAGGCACTTCACCCTCCTGTACCAGTTCCTTCAACAGTGTACAGAACTTCCAGTCATACGGGTCCATAGACATATCTATACCCGCATTGATGGCGAGTTTGATGGCTTCTTTCTTATCTTTGGCAATATGGTCGCGTTTCCAAAGATTATCTATATCTGCCCAGTCCGTCACAATCATACCATCCCAGTTGAGGTCTTCCTTCAACCATTGAGTCAATAGCTCATAATTGGCATGGAAAGGCAGTCCGTTGTTCATCGCGGAGTTTACCATGACAGAGAGCGCACCGTTTCTCACCATTTCAAGATAGGGAGCAAAATGCTTCTCGCGCATATCCTGCTCGGTGATGGAAGAAGGGGTACGGTCTTTACCGGAAACGGGAACACCATAACCCATATAGTGCTTCATGCAAGCGGCTACATTATTCACTCCGATGTGATTGGGATCATCACCCTGAAAACCGAGAACGGCCTCGCGTCCCATTTCGGCATTGACATAGCAATCTTCACCATAATTTTCCCACATGCGGGGCCAGCGGGGATCACGTCCAAGGTCGGTTACCGGAGCATACGTCCAAGGGATGCTTCCCGCTTTGGTTTCATATGCGGAGATTTCAGCACCACGACGGGTCAGTTCACGATTGAACGTAGCTCCCATGTTGATACCTTGCGGAAAGAACGTACCGTCCAACGTATAGGTAGTACCGTGAATTTGGTCTACACCGTAAACACATGGAATACCGATTTCTTTCATGGATTTTTCTTGAATACGTTTGATGATTTCCTGCCATTTTTCAATACTTTGAGCTATCCCATTAGGAACATTGAGAATGGAACCGACTTTATATTTTCCGATTACACTGTCGAGCATTGCCTCACTCAACTGAAAACCTTTGGCAGGATCGGCTTTCCGGTCTTGCAGCAAGTCAATGGTGAGTTCACACATCTGACCGACTTTCTCGTCAAGCGTCATCTTCTTCAGTAAGGTTTCAATCTTTCTTTCTATTTTCTCGTCTCTTGGAATAGCAGGGGTAATTGCAGTCTGTGCCGTAACAACCGATACCAACCCAAACAGGGTTAATGATAGGATAATTTTTTTATTCATGATTTTATTTTGGGGTTATTTAAATAATAAAGGTACAAATTCTGTCAGGTATATACGCCAGTTCTTCCAGATATGGCCATCATCTGTTTCATAATAAGTATATTTATATCCCTTCTCATCCAGCAGTTTACGATAATCTTCATTCGCTTTATATAGAAAATCCTTGTTCCCGATTCCTATCCAATAAAGTGCCGGTTTCTTGGAAAACTGGACTTTCAATTTTCCTTCAAGGTCATCATAAATAGGGGATTTGACCTCTTTATCCGGCAGAATGGCAGCTGAAAAGAGACCTATATAATTGAACATATCAGGGAACTGTTTGGAAATATGCAAAGAATGAAAACCACCCATTGATAATCCTGCAATGGCTCGACCAGGTTTACTTTTTATAGTACGATAGTTCTTATCGACAAACTTCACAACATCTGGAAATGCCATTTCAAAAGAACCTTCCATTGTTTTAGGTAGCTGCATGGTAGGAGAAACCCATCCTAAAGAAGATTCACCGGGAGCCGCCTCTTGAGATGCATTTCCATTAGTCATCACTACAATCATCGGCTTTGCTTTACCTTGGGCAATAAGATTATCCAGTATTTGCGCCGTACGTCCAAGAGCTATCCACGCTTCCTCGTCACCACCCATACCATGGAGTAAATAAAATACGGGGTAAGACTTATTACTGGTTTCATAACCCGCTGGAGTATAAACGGTAAGCCGACGATTCATCCCCAAAGTAGGACTATCATACCATACACGGGAAACGGTTCCGTGAGGTACTTTATTTACTTTGTATAAATCAGCACGCCCGCCATCAATCATAAACACATTGGTTACGGTAGCTACATCGCGTATCATATAAACATTACCCGGATCCATCATCTTTAAATCGTCTACAATGAACGAGTAACTATAAAGTTCGGGTTTCAGGGGTTCGGAAGTAGTATATTCCCATATACCGTCTTTCCCTTCTTTCAATTCGACTACACCCGATCTGTCAAATTCTCCGTATGGCGTCTTGATTTTCTGTGTTGGCAGGAAGTCTCCTGTTACTTGCACTTTCACTGCTTTTGGAGCTTTCAGACGGAAAGTAACGGTGTTGTTGTCATGAATTTCCGGTGAAACGACCGGAGTACCTCCCCAAAGCGCCTGTTGTGCAAAAGTAAAAATACACATCAATAAAGCTACAGCAAAACTTGATATTCTTTTCATAATACGATGTTTTAAGGCAAAAATATCTATATCTATTTTAAATACAAAGAAAACAAGATTTTAAATACAAGTATTTGTTGAAAAGTTTGTCAGCCAGTTCAAATATAATTGTTAAATTTGCAGGGTTCTTTAAATTTTTAACCATCATGACACACCGTCTAAATACCAACAAACAGTTTATGATAGGTAATGGTATTCTTGCCTTTGCCATTATCTTTGTAGTCGTAATCTTTGTATACATGAGTATGAGACTACAGCAGAAAAAGGACGGAGAGCGTTATTTTACCGAAACCTACACCATCATGCTAAACAAGGGATTTGCGGGAGATTCAGTGTCTATACTGATTAATGATAGCCTACTGATAAACAAAAAGATTACAGAGGAGCCTTTTTCTTTTGAGGTGAAGCGTTTTGCAGAACAAAGTGCCCTGATGATAGTAAACAATGACACCGAGAAACTCTCACTATTTGAACTGAGCGAAAGAGGAGGTGACTATCGGTTTGAAAAAGAAGGCGAAGAAGTGAAATTGTTGGCACAATAATACCTGCGTTTTATTTAATTACCGGATCGTTTTAAAATTCCGTACGATATTGCTTCAATTCATTGCGCAACGCCAACGCTTTACCATCTGTAAACCGGTCTAATAAAACCCAGAAACGTTCACCATGATTCATTTCACGGGTATGCGCCAATTCGTGAAGTAACACATAATCTATCAGATGCTGAGGTAACAATACCAAATAATAGGAAAGATTGATGTTTCCCCGTGCAGAGCAACTCCCCCATCGTCCACTGCTGGAATTTATTTTTACACTTTTATAAGTAAGTCCATGCTGAAGTGAAAGAGCATAAAGTCGAGGAGGAAGAAGTATTTTAGCATTACGCCGCAAAGCCTCTTCTATCACTTTACGTAACCATTCTTGTAATTTATGATCGGAAAAATCGGCATCAGGTGGACAGATGATCTGCATTTCTCCCAATTCCGAACGAGACAGAAACCTTTCCCGCCGTCCACTGACAAGACTCAGTTTAAAGAATTCCGTATCGATACGATAATTCAAATCAATCAAAGGACGGATATATTTTTGACGTGCCGACCTTAAACGAGGTCGTAATTGTTCTATTGCATTCTTAATTTCAGACAAAACAGTACCTGGAGGGACAGTTACATGGATGGCATCTTCACGGGTACGAAAAGTCAGACGCCGTGCACGCATGTTAACCCTAACAAGTAGCTTTCCCAATTCGTCATCATCTAAAATATGCTCTGTCATCATCTGCTTATCCTTATTAAACAGACAAAAGAACAAAGAATTACCCTAAAAAACGAAAGTTTTCAAAAAAAAGGCACTATACCATGCAACTTTTTAGGAGCATGTTACGTCTAATGATTAAACGATTAACTCAAATAAGATGAATATGAGAACACTAACAGTAATTATTGCACTAACAGTTTTGGCATTCAGCACCATAGCTTGTTCACAAAAATCTAATTACAATACTTCCGGTTTTTTCAATGGGAAAACCGTTAAAGCCAGTAAGAATTATGTTACTAAAGACATTAGAGTAGATAATTTCACTAAAATAAATCTTGCCGGAAGTCCCGATGTCATATACACTCAAAAAAACGGTAAACCTCAGGTAAAGATCTATACCTCGGATAATATCATAAATCTACTGGATGTGAATGTAAAAAACGGTGTACTCAATATCGGTTTTAAGAAAGGAACGAGTGTCTCCTATAATAAACTTGAAATACGTATTTCTTCAGAAACACTAAATGGAGTTTCTATTGCAGGCTCAGGAGATATCGCCCTGACAAATGGTTTAAAAACTGATTTTTTTAAAATGGCCATTGCAGGTTCGGGAGATATAAAAGCAAATAACATTTCCTGTACAAATAATCTTGAAATTTCTGTAGCAGGGTCAGGAGACATTCTTTGTAGTGATATCGCTTGTACTAATCTTAAAGCGTCTGTGGCAGGTTCGGGAGATATAAAATTGAAAAATATTGTTGCAATTAATACTCAGGCATCTGTGGCAGGTTCGGGTACAGCCGAATTAACCGGTACCACTCAAGAAGCGACCTACAGTGTAGCAGGTTCAGGTGACTTGTATGCATCCGATTTTCAAGCAAAACGTGCTTCTGCCAACGTGACGGGATCAGGTGATATCAAATGTCATGTAACCGATTTCCTGAAAGTACGTACTAGTGGTAGTGGAAGTGTAGGCTATAAAGGTAATCCTGAGCTAGATTATCCAAAGAAAGGACTGTATAAACTCTAATGTAAGTTGCATAATCTATAAGATTGATGGCAAACCGAAACAAAATTCTCTCTTTAAAAGCAAATCTATAAATTTTCTAACGTAATTATGAAAGGCTTCCGCGAGGAAGCCTTTTGTTTTCTATACCGATTTAAACAAGAATAACACCCTATGATCAAACGACACTATCACAATTGGAAAAATAAAAGGGACACTGCATCACGCGGCGTCCCATCTATCTTAGTTAGTTTTTTATAAGATTTTGAGAGAATTGAAACTTCACAGCCTCAGTTTGTTTTAATAAAGCACACTAACTATATTTATGTTTAAAGCAAATGAAAATGTTATTTTAAAAAGTAAATGAAAACATCTATTTTTTGATTCCTTTCTCCTTTTCTACACGTTTTAGACTATCCATTATCTGCTTTTCGTGCGTCACGTTGATATCTCCCGAAAGGGCAACCGACGGAGCAGAAATCTGTTTACCGATAGTATCAACTGCAGCGACCTCTTTCACATCCGAAAAAAATGAATGTTGCATCACATTTCCCAATGAAAGTACTACTGCCACTACTGCAGCAGCTTTGAACAATGGCATGAAACGTGCAATCAATGTCATACGTCTTGCCTTGACTACCGGTACCTCAATCTCAGCAAGTACCCGTGCATCAAAATCTTCACTCAATTGTTCTTCTTGCTGAAGTTGTTGATATACAAACAAATCTTTGTAACGAAGCAAATGCTCAGGCACATCGTTTTCCTTAAAAAAAGCACGCAACTGCGCTTCCTCCTCCAAAGAGGTTTCACACTGCCAATAGCGCTCCAAAAGTTGTTCTATATATTTAAAGTCCATAACTTTCTATATTAATAAACTGTTGCTTTACTTTTTGCCGTGCCCTAAAAAGATTCACCTTTACTTGTTCCTCTGTCAAATTCAGGACTACTGCAATCTCTTTATAACTCTTACCTTCAATATCCCGGAGATGAATTACCAACCTTTGTTTCTCAGGAAGTCCATTTATCAACCGATGTATCAATGTCATCCGTTCTTTAGTTACCAACCGTTCGTAAGGGCTCGATGCATCAGCAGCTTGTTCCATATCAGGTGTCAACTCTACGTTCTGGGCATCTTTCTTTTCGCTACGGTCTATCGCCAAATTTCTTGTCACTGTCAAGCAATAGGCTTCTACAGAACCGAACTGCGACCACTCATCACGCTTATTCCACACCCTGACCAACGTTTCTTGTACAACGTCTTCCGCTTCTGCCCTATCAAATGTAATTCTTAGGGCTAACCGAAAGAGTTTATCCTTCAGTGGGAGAATGTCATTACGAAAGCTGATTTCTTGCATCTCTAATTAGTTGACGGTTATGTATACAGAAAGTTACAGGCAAATGCCATTTTTTTAAATTATTTTTAGGAAAGAAATAAAGGGGAAATGATAAAAAAGAGAAATGATGAACGAAGAATTTAGTTACGTTATGCAAACATACCGCAAGGTAATTCTTCATTCTTAGTCCTTCATTAAATTGTCATTTATCACACTATATGCGTTCCTCCTTCTTGTCCGATGGCTGAAGCTAAAGTTATTACGACCTCAGACACTCCGGCATTTATTGCTTCAAATGAGTTTTCCAATTTTGGGATCATCCCGCCTTGGATTACTCCCTCCGCCACATATCGTTTGAACTCCTCGGATGTAATGTGAGGAATAACACTATCATCATCATTTTCATCACGCAGCACACCCTTCTTTTCAAAGCAAAACACCAACGTAACGTCAAATAGTCCGGCCAACGCTTTAGCGGTTTCTCCTGCAATAGTGTCAGCATTCGTATTCAGCATATTTCCATGACCGTCATGTGTCAATGGAGCCATCACAGGCACAATTCCTTTATGTATAAGATCACCCAGAAAAGCACCATTCACTTCTTTGACGTCTCCGACAAAACCATAATCTACTTCTTTGACAGGACGCTTCATCGAACGAATGACATTCATATCGGCACCAGTCAGTCCAAGGGCATTGACCCCCCGTGCCTGTAAACCTGCCACAATATTTTTATTTACTAACCCGCCATATACCATCGTCACCACTTTCAATGTTTCGGCATCGGTGATACGACGGCCATTTACCATTTTACTTTCAATACCCAACTGAGTAGCCAACTTTGTTGCTGAACGTCCCCCACCGTGTACCAAGACTTTATAACCGTCAATAGTGGCAAAATCATCCAGTAACTTAAGCAGGGTTACTTCTTCTTCTACAATTTTACCCCCTACTTTTATTACAGTAAGTTTCTCTCTCATTATCAATTGCCTATTAAATAAATTATTCCAAATAAGTGTATCCGTACAACCCTGAGCGGTAATTAGATAAAAATTCCTTTCCTTCTTCCAATGAAATACGTCCTTCTTTTACAGACTGTGTCACCCAAGTTTCCAATGTCCGCACAAGTTTTTTAGGACTATATTGTACATAATCAAGTACCTCAGCTACCGTTTCGCCATCAATCACCTGCTCAATGGCATATCCTTTTTCACTCACTGACACGTGTACGGCATTCGTATCACCAAACAGATTATGCATATCGCCCAAGATTTCCTGATATGCACCGACTAAAAATACACCTACATAGTAAGGCTCTTTACTCTTCAAGGAATGTACCGGCAAATAATGCGATACATTCTTAGTTGATATGAAATTAGCAATCTTACCATCCGAATCGCAAGTAATATCCTGCAAAGTAGCTGTCCTTTCAGGTTTCTCATCCAGACGTTGAATAGGCAGAATTGGGAATATTTGGTCTATCGCCCAAGAATCAGGCAAAGACTGAAAAAGTGAAAAGTTACAAAAGTATTTATCTGCCAACAGTTTTGGAAGACCACGAAACTCATCCGGCGCATGTTTCAATCCACCGGCTATCTGGTTCACTTCACGCATAATGGACCAATACAGCCGTTCAATCTTTGCCCGCGTCTGTAAATCCACAATACCATGACTGAAAAGATCAAGTGCCTCTTCACGGATTTGCTGTGCATCATGCCAAGCTTCTAACATTCTATTCTGATTCAACGTATCCCAAATGCCATACAACTCTTGCAAAAGTTCATGGTCGTTTTTCGTCACTTCTTCATCATCGTCCCATTCGGGCAAAGTCGCCGTTTCCAGTACCTCAAAAATTAATACAGAGTGATGTGCCGTCAACGCACGTCCACTTTCCGTAATGATATTTGGATGAGGAATACCGTTTTTATCACTAGCATCGACTAAAGTAGAAATGGAATCATTGACATATTCCTGAATAGAGTAATTCACACTGCCTTCGCTATTGGAAGAACGGGTTCCATCATAATCTACACCTAGACCACCCCCGATATCTACAAATTCCACTTTAAATCCCATGGCATGCAACTGCACATAGAATTGTGAAGCTTCACGCAACGCCGTCTTGATACGACGTATCTTCGTCACCTGACTTCCGATATGGAAATGTATCAGTTTCAGACAATCTTGCATACCTTTATCTGCCAGAAAATCGAGTGCTTCGAGTAACTCACTGGAAGACAAGCCAAATTTACTTGCATCACCTCCAGAGTCCTCCCATTTACCACTTCCTGATGAGGCCAACTTAATGCGAATGCCAATATTAGGTTTTACATTTAATTGCTTCGCCATTTTGGCTATCAACTTCAACTCGTTCAATTTTTCTACTACGAGAAAAATACGTTTACCCATTTTCTGGGCAAGCAAAGCAAGTTCTATATAACTTTCATCCTTATATCCATTACAGATAATCAATGAATCAGAATCCATGTTGATGGCAATCACTGCATGTAACTCAGGTTTAGAACCAGCCTCCAATCCGAGATTAAATTTCTTTCCGTGGCTGATAATTTCTTCGACCACAGGACGCATCTGGTTTACTTTAATAGGATAGATTATAAAATTCTCCGCTTTATAACCATACTCTTCGGCAGCCTGCTTGAAACAACAGGAAATTTTCTCAATCCGGTTATCGAGGATATCAGGAAAACGTATCAACATGGGAGCAGTTACATCACGCAATTGTAACTCGTCTACCAATTCTTTTAAATCGACGGCAACTCCATCCTTACGAGGTGTCACCACTACATGACCTTTGTCATTGATACCAAAGTACGAAGTGCCCCAACCTGTTATGTTGTACAGCTCTTCTGAATCTTCAATACGCCATTTTCTCATTTTTCGTTACTCTGCTATTTAGTAGTTTCTATTATAAAAGGGGATAAAAATACATATAAATCTAATATATCATGCTTTTTTTATTGAAAAACGCACATCTACAATGGATTAAAGGCATAATAATGTACGCAACCGTTGTACGGATTCTTCTATCTGCCGATGACTTTCCAGACGTCCGGCATCAAAACGATAATGGGCTTGCGAATAAAAAGGAGAGCGCTTCTCCAAAGCCTCTACAATGAATATACGTAATTCTTCATCTGTCTTTCCTCGCAGGATAGGACGTTGTTGAGTCCCCACTCGCAAACGGTTGAACAACACATCGGGATGTACATCCAGAAAAACCGTATATCCATGCTTATTCATGAATTCCATATTATCAAAGAAACAGGGAGTCCCCCCCCCTGTAGAAATAATAACATCTTCAAATTCTGCCACCTCATGCAGCATATTTCGCTCCAATTCACGGAAAGAGGCCTCTCCCCGCTCAATGAACAATTCACGAATAGATTTGTGAAAACGTTCCTCGATGTACCAGTCCAGATCAATGAATGACACATTCAGTTCGCGGGCAAAAGCCTTTCCTAAAGTTGTTTTACCGGCACCCATATAACCGGTCAAAAAAATACGTATCATAATTGCTTACCGTTTGCAGCCAATTTCATTTTGAGGGCAAAGATAGGCAATTCTATGCTGAGAACACTATCCGATCAGAGGAAAATTTTTATACGTTTACTCAAGTCCTGAAATTCTTTTTCATCTGGTTCGGCCGTTGGTGTACCAAATGGCATTTCAGCAATCAACATCCAACTGTTCGGTAAATTCCACGTACGACGTACCTCCTCGTCAATCAGAGGATTATAATGCTGCAAAGAAGCACCTAAACCGGCATCTTCGAGCATAGTCCAAATGGCAAACTGGTGCATGGCAGAAGTGTGTTGTGACCATGTGGGGAAATTAGTGCTATATGTAGGAAATACATCCTGCAATTTCTTAACTACATCTGTATCCTCAAAATACAGAATAGTACCGTGCCCACAAGCAAAGCAACCATTAATTTTCTCTTCCGTCTTTACAAATGCCTCAGGAGAAATACGTTTCTTCAGAGTCTCTTTCACAATATCCCACATTTTTTTGTGTTCATCTCCCAATAATAATACTATTCGCGTGGATTGTGAATTGAAAGCAGACGGTACAAATTTGACAGCCGTACGAATAATATGTACTACTTCTTCATCCAATACTGGAGAATCACTGCCAATAGAATAATAACTGCGCCGATGTTGCAACGCTTCTGCAAATGTTCTTCTCATATATTCTTCTTTCTATTTCATTATCATAAACTTATCTTTATATAGGAACAAACATACCGGCAGAATTGTTCTTCTCCTCCCAATGTTTAGATAAAAGGACAAAATTCAACGTTCTTATTCCTGAAGTTCTTATAAACAATTAAACTATCTAATAACCCTATAAAATGCTATAACAGGATTGTCAGTAGCAGTATTATATTTACGGAATAATTCAGGATAATCTTTAGGTTCTTTACATAAGGCGTAGTCAATCGTTTCCGGAGTTATAATTCCCCAAAATTTCCCTTTATAAACTCCGTCAATTAATCGGAAAAGCGGGACTGATTTACCTGCTTTATCCGTCAATCTTTTACCACAATATATTTGTTTCTTCTGAACCAAATCATACAATACAGATTGTAGAAAACCACTTTTAGAAAATTGGAAATAAAGAAGACTATCACACTGATATATACATCCCAACCCTATAGAATAATTAGACTTTACCAATTCCCACTAAATTAGAATTCTGTCTCAGTAGCAAGTGTACAAACACAGCCATAAAACAAACTGTAACTCCAATAATAATTTTCTTTTTCACGACACAATTTTTAAATAAAATATTTAGATTGTAGAATCTGATAATATTCAATAGTAAATTGGGAAATTTCTTGTTAGTAATAACATTGGTTCATCATATATAAAAAAGATTCCAATTCATACCGCTAACCAATTAAACCCAATGATACAAAATAAACGAATAATCAATCTTTAACCAAAACTTAAGGCTGACAAAGTCTGACAATGGATATTTTCCAACCTTCAACAAATCTTTTTATTACAGTAAATTCATACCTTTTTCCGATGAAATGGGGTAAAATCAAACAAGACGAAAAGTTGTTCTGTTTTGCAAAATTTATTTGTAACTTTGAGGCTAATTATGAAGAAAGAGAAATATTACGTCGTTTGGGCAGGCTTTTCACCCGGTATTTATGATACTTGGACCGCATGCCAACTGCAAACCAAAGGGTACAATGGTGCGAAATACAAATCATTTGACACTCTTGAGGAAGCACAAAACGCATTTGTCTGTTCTCCTTATGCATATTTAGGGAAAAACACCACCTCAAGCACCAAAGCATCCAGTTCCAATGGAACAAGAATTTCTTCCGTCAATGTCGTAGAAAATAGCTTGGCGGTAGACGCCGCTTGTAGCGGAAATCCGGGAGCGATGGAATATCAGGGCGTACACGTAGCAAGTCGTCAACAGATTTTCCATTTTGGTCCTATGTATGGCACCAATAATATCGGTGAATTCTTAGCCATCGTACACGGTCTTGCCTTGTTAAAGCAGAAAGGATTTGATATGCCCATATACAGTGACAGCGTGAACGCCATCAATTGGGTTAAACAGAAAAAGTGCAAAACCAAACTGCCACGTGATGCCAAAACCGAAGCACTTTTTCAGTTGATAGAACGTGCTGAAAAGTGGTTACGAGAAAACTCCTACAGCACACCTGTCTTAAAATGGGAAACCAAACAATGGGGTGAAATTCCAGCTGACTTCGGACGAAAATAAATCCGATGAGGACATCCTTTTCTCCCGACTTACCTTCATCAACCCAACGATTGCATATCATTCAATCTTTTGTAATAGCCATTCTTCTCCAAGAGTTCTTCATGTTTGCCACGCTCCACAATTTTACCCTCATACAACACACATATTTCATCAGCATTCTTGATCGTAGAAAGACGATGGGCAATAGCAATCGTGGTACGCGTTCTCATCAAACGTTCCAAAGCCTCCTGTACCAAGCGTTCCGATTCCGTATCGAGTGCCGATGTAGCCTCATCCAGAATTAATATCGGCGGATTTTTCAAGATGGCCCGTGCAATACTGACCCGTTGACGCTGACCTCCGGACAACTTACCACCACGGTCACCGATTGTCGTGTCATAACCTTGTTCCGTCTCCATAATAAAATCATGCGCATTAGCAATCTTAGCCGCTTCAATCACCTGTTCCATGGTAGCATTCTCCACACCGAAAGCTATGTTATTGAAGAATGAATCGTTAAACAGGATAGCCTCCTGATTGACATTACCAATCAAGCCACGCAAATCGGATACCTTCACATCCTTAATGTTGATGCCGTCAATCGTAATAGCACCCTGTTGTACATCGTGATAGCGCGGCAACAAATCTACCAACGTCGATTTTCCCGACCCAGACTGTCCCACCAATGCTATAGTTTTTCCTTTCGGCACCGTCAGATTTACATGGTGAAGTACCTCACGTGTACCGTAACTGAAAGAAATATCCTTGAATTCGATCTTATCTTTCATTATCTTTAAAGGTACAGGATTGGTAGACTCTTTAATCGGATTTTCAGCCTTCAAGATCTTATCCACACGCTCCATGGAAGCCAAACCTTTCGGAATATTATATCCAGCCTTTGCAAAATCTTTCAGAGGATTGATGATACTATACAAGATAACCATATAAAATATAAATGTCGGCGCTTCAATCGAAGAATTCTCTCCCAAAATCAGCATACCTCCAAACCATAGCACCAATACGATCAGTAATGTCCCCAGGAACTCACTCATCGGATGTGCCAACGCCTGACGCATAGCCACCCTATTATTAGCATCCCGCACTTCATTACTACACTTCACAAAACGGTTAATCATTTTATCTTCTGCAATGAATGCCTTGATGATACGCAATCCACCTAAAGTCTCTTCCAGCTGAGACATGGTATCACTCCACTTGCTCTGAGCATCCAACGATTGGCGTTTCAGTTTCTTTCCAACCTTTCCCATCAACCATCCCATGCCCGGAAGTACTAAAAGAGTAAACAATGTCAATTGCCAACTCGTAATAAGCAATGTCGCAAAATAAAGGATAATCAAAATCGGATTCTTCATCAACATATCCAGCGAACTTGTGATAGAATTCTCAATCTCACCCACATCACCACTCATACGGGCTATAATATCACCTTTTCTCTCTTCCGAGAAGAAGCCTAGCGGTAAGCGCAGCACCTTGGAATACACCATGATACGAATATCACGCACAACTCCTGTACGCAAAGGAATCATCACCGCCGAAGAAGCAAAGTAACAACCGGTCTTCAGCATAGTCATAAAAGCCAAGAATAATCCCATAAACAACAAGGTCGTAGCCGGACCATAAATCTCAATCAACTGAGTGACATAATAGTAGAAATTATTCACAGCTACATCTTTCAAACTGGCACTTCCCCACTCCATATAATGATATACCGCATCATTTGCTCCCGTTTTAAAAAGGATATTCAAAATAGGAATTAATAAAGTAAACGAGAAGACATTGAATACAGCGGATAAAATATTAAGCAAAACAGCCCAACCTATGTATTTTTTATAGGGCGACACAAAACGCCGCATCAATTGTATGAATTCCTTCATTGCTCGTGATTAAGTGAATTAAGAGTTTGCAAAGATAAAGGAAAACTATTGAATAAGAAAGAGTTCACTACCTAAAAGAAGTTATTATTGATTTTATAAAACATACAGATATACAGTAATACTCAGGAGTGATACATATACACTTCAATCGATAACTATCCATGTTATATTGACACAAGATTATTTCGTTTGGAAAAGTACTTGGTTTAAAACCCATCAAATAAGCAGTAACATTCCTTTTATCACATAATATTTTAATTTAAGAAAACTCAACACAGGAGATTTCTTGTACAGCCGGACAAGTTTAAAGAGCCTTCCGTATAGTTTTTCCGACAATTGCGGATATTTATCTATCGCACAAACAACTCGCCTTACATCTGAAAAAGTCCTCTCAAACCTTTTTCGCCGAATACTAACTTGAGCTGTTTCTATATGCAAAATAGCAAACTTCTCTTCAAATCGGTTCCAATATCCATATTTCTGTACATAATCTTCAATCCAGAGTTGATAAGCTCTATAATCATTATGTCGTTTACAGGCAATTTCCTGACGATAGGATATTGAATAAGGATTAATATTATAATTAACTGTCGTTTTATTTAATGCCACGATCTTAGGATCATGAAATAAAAGTTGTGTCATCCAAATGGCATCTTCACCAAAATTAATACCGGATACAATTTCTACTCCGTAATCATAGAATAATGTCCGCTTTTGAAAATGAGACCACAGGCACCAATATCCTCTACCATCCAATATCTCCCCAAAATAAGATATGCCATTCATCTCATCGAAAGCCAAATAGACAGATCTTTCTTTCTCAGCCTGTGGACGACAAAAATAAAAAGAGGCAACCACGATATCAGCCTGTGATTTTTCCGCACATTCCACCAAATCAGCCAATGCATCGGGCAATAATGTATCATCTCCATCCAGATACTGCACATATTTACCTTTTGCAATATCCAATCCATTTTTACGTGCCCATGCAGCTCCTTGATTTTCTTGTTCAATAATAGTAATATGCGGATAATCATGAAAACATCTGCGTACCACCTCTATAGTTCCATCTGTACTTCCATCATTCACAAGTATAATTTCTTTATTATCATACTCCTGCTCTATCACACTACGCACACATTGTTCTATATAATGTTCAACGTTATAGACAGGAATTATAACTGATACCAGAGGTTTAGAAAAAGCCATAAACTTTATATTATTAATCAGACAAAATTGAAATACAAAATTATATGATTAATTTCATTAAAGACAGTCAAAACAATAAATAATAGTAAAAGCTATCCAATCTCATAAGTTCTTTCTAATTTTGCTCAATCAATAAAATATAATATGTATGAAAATTGGTATACTCTATATCTGTACCGGCAAATATGACATCTTTTGGAAGGATTTTTATTTAAGTTCAGAAAGTCACTTTTTCTCAGACGATCCTAATTGTATACGCGAGTATTATGTATTTACAGATAGCAAACTTTTATTTGGAGAAAAAGAGAACCAACATATACATCGGATTTATCAAAAAAACTTAGGATGGCCCAACAATACGCTGAAAAGATTTCATATTTTCTTGGAAATCAAAGAGCGATTACTCAAAGAGACAGATTATTTGTTTTTTTGCAATGCAAATCTCCTTTTCAAACAAACTGTAGGTCTTGAAATATTACCACCTGCTATCGGCAATGGTTTGGTAGGTACCCTACATCCCGGTTTTTTCAACAAAAATAATAATGAATTTACATACGAACGTTCCCCACATTCTACCGCCTATATAGCCGAAGGAGAGGGAATATATTACTATGCAGGAGGATTTTCGGGAGGCAAGACAAAAGAATATATCAAACTATGTGAAACCATTAAAAGAAGAATAGACCAGGATCTTCAACAAAGGTTCATCGCCGTATGGCACGACGAGTCACATATAAACCGTTATTTTCTGGAAAATCCTCCTACTACATTGTCACCGTCTTACCTTTATCCAGAAGGTAGCATACTACCATTTGAGGAGAAAATCATGATACGAGATAAAAGTAAGAAAGAATATGGTGGCCATAAGTTTCTCAGAAAAAAAGATTCATGGCTACACCGTTTAATCAAGAAACTATAGGAAAACAGTATTTTGTAACAACTCTTTGTAACGATATTCCAGTTTATCATCACAAAGTATCACTACTTTTTCCGGACTATCCTGCAATAACGCACCATATTTACCTAATGTACCTTTACTAGTTATCTGATGCTTACAATGAGCTATCAGAAATAAATCCATATAACCCCTATCGGAACCATTTATGTCCACTACCTTACATTCATCAGTAGAAAGCTTCAAATAGGGTATAAGTTCATCAGCCACCCATTCCGGTTCATCCGAGAAGAAGAAAAAAAATGAATTCTCAAACTTTCTTATAAAATAATCAACCGCTCTTTTATAATATTCTAAAGTAGGAGGCATACCATAATCATATTGTTCCACTTTCAAGTCCCCCCTACGAACATGTACCCCTACAGAGTAAGGTTGGGAATCTATTTCATTACACATCCGCATATTATCTGCATCAAGTACCCCCGAAGTCATTCTGAAAAGAAAATGAAAAGCCGGTAACCACACATCAGCAGGAAGAAGATAATATCCTCCTAAATAAACGGGCGGCACTTTCTCCAAAAACGAAAAATCATCAATTCTTGCCGTCGTATTGTTTCCTATATAATGATATTTCCGTCTATACACCCCTATTTCTGTTGGAGATGCCACATTAAACTCCAAGTAAGGGAAAGCTTTCAACAAATCAAAATTACGTACAAACTTACGGTCTTTGTCTAGTCCTAATTCATCATAAAATGATAAATCATAGACTACTTTGTATCCACATTCCGCATATAATTGCCCTAATAAATACTGGTGCATCTGCGAGCAAACTCCACCATCTATCAGAACCACAATCTTAGGAGCTATCAACCCGCCCTCCAACAATCTTCTATAAATACTTTCTTTCCATTTCCTAAATATCTTCATAACCTACTTTTTTCTTCGATAACTTTTCAGTTTTTGATACCCTAACCAATGTGAAAACCTATATAAAGCTACAAGTCTACGTTCTCTTCTTGTCAACGCCTTAGAGAATTCAGGATAAAGCTTGATATTGGCAATAAGGTTTCTCATCTCCTTATCAACATCTTCTATCTTTCTCCAACCAAATTGTGTTTGAACAGCTTTCAGATGAAAAAAGGCAATTTCTTTCCTTAAGACATCTACCAATCCTTTCGTCCGCATAAAATCGTTAAACCATTTCACGTACCCTTTAAAGTCTTCATATTTAACATCATCAAAATTATCAGAATGAGACATCGATGATGAAGTAAAATTATAATCAACTACCTCTTGATAAATCGGTACTACTTTTCTTGCATAAAAAAGTAATTGAGTGGAAAGAATGACATCTTCACCCAACGAAATATCAGGACGTTCTATAGGGTTTTGATATAGAGAACGTAAATGAAATTTGGACCATACACACCAATGTGCTTTCCACATCATCACGTTTCTTAGATAATCTATACCAGACAATTCATCAAAAATAAAAAACAAGGATTTCTGTAAAGTTCCATCCCCACAATAAAAGAAAGGAGCCACCACTATATCTGCATTTGTCTCTTCCGCTTTTTTCACCAAATGCTCTATTGCCCCTTCACGTAAGATATCATCACTATCCAAATATTGAATGTATTTTCCACTGGCAACTTCCACACCGGCGTACCGTGCCTGTACTAAACCTTCATTAGCCGATTTATCAATCAAAACGATACGAGGATCCCGAATAACATAACCTTCTATAATACTTTTGCTGTCATCACTACTACCATCATTTACAACAATAATCTCTAGATTAGAATAACTCTGGGTGGTGACACTTTTGATACAAGTATCCAGTGTTTTCTCACTATTATAGGCTGGTATCACAACAGATACCAAAGGTGTAACTTCCATTTTGCTATTTCTTTATATATCTATGATAAAGTCTTTTATACCATTTATTTTTACTTCGTTCCCGACGTTCTTTGAACCAACTCAAGTCATGCAAAGCCGTTAAAATTCCTCCATAATAAGAAATATACAGTTCTTGGTGTTTAGAGTACATATAAGCTTCTATCTGAGTTGCCGTCTCTTTTTGTGAAGCCAAAATAGTCATAGAACATTCCTTAGTACGATAATAAAATAGAGGCTGAGGTATTTGATACACTAGACTATGTTCATCTAGGAGACGGATAAAAAACTCCCAATCTTCATATCCCTTTCGCATGTTTTCATCATAACCACCAATTCTCAACCAATCGTTTTTTCTAAAAATTGATGAGCAAAAGAAAGCATTCCTTACAAGAAGGTTTCGGTATCCCCTATACCTTAAATCCCACGGTTCATTTATTTTTCCAAACATAACCCCAAGACAATAAACCACTTTCAACCGTGGATTTTTCTCGAAAGCTTTCATCGCTTCTTCAAGATATTCAGGTTTTATGATATCATCAGAATCCAAAGGCAAGATAAATTCTCCCTGAGCTTGTTCAATTCCCCTATTTCTAGCTGCCGGTAAACCTGCATTTTCCTGATACACATAATGAATTCGAGAATCCATTAACATATATTCCCGGGCAACAACTTCCGTATCATCCAGAGAACCATCATTCACTATTATAATCTCCCAATGTTTGTACGTTTGTGACAGTACAGAGTCCAATGTATCAGGTAAAAATACTGCCTGATTATAACATGGAACTACAATGGAAACAAGTGTATATCCCTTATCCCTCATTTTACTCATGCTAATTTATAAAATCTGTGTCCCTTAACTCCCAATCTAAGTAACAACTTAAAATAGAACTCATCATAATGAGCCAGCATCCTTTCAGGAAAAGAAGGTTTATAAGTCGAAAAAAGAGTAATTTTATTTAAATAGAAAAAGTACTTTAACCGCAAAGGATGTCTGCATGATTTCTCCCAAGGCTTCGGCTTCCATGAATAATGTATAATTACCGGATTGAAAAGAACTTTTTTCATTTCTTTTGAATTCATTTTTCGCCACTTTTTAATGACATAATAATGATAAAAAGCCTCTTCTGTATTCCACTTCCGAGAAACATGTTTACACTTATCATGTAACAACGCATTCAACACATCTTGGTCATGTGTCTTCAGTTTGTCAGAATGTGAAGACATATACTCCAAGAAAGCATTAGTCAGATTATTATCCCGCCAATACTTCAAGTTTACCAATAAGACCCCGGCATTAAAATAGCCATATTTCGCATCATACCCCAATCTCTCAAAAACATCCGGAGCACAACTATTCAGTTCATCTACAGCCGCTAAAGCATAATTGTCTAACAGCATCCCCCAAAATTCCTCCAAAGAACCATCTACAACCAAATCACAATCCAAATATAAAACTCTATCTAAATTATCAGGCAACAATCTAGCCATAAGCAATCTGTGATAAATTGCCATTGTATAATATCCCATATTTTTCATGGAACAAGAGCCAAACTCAGAAGAATCTACTTGATAATAATAGAATATACCTTGATAAGATTCAACCAAATTCCTTATGATATTCTGATTTTCAGGAGCCATCTTTTCTGAAAATAAATGGACTGAATGCTTACCTCTCCTGTTATTATCAAAAAAAGATACCAGCATGCAACAACATTGCTGAACATAATTATTATCTATGGTACATAAAATATCCATAATGTAAGAATTAAAACTTTCAATTATCAATCAAACAACTCATAGACTTTCCGCATCACCTCATCCGCTTTAAAAATTTCAGAATGCAAAATAGCTTTCTTTGCATACTGCTGTCTCAATTGCTTGTCATTTATCAGCTTTTTTAACCCTTGATATATAGAATCATCGTCATACCCAACCAATACACCATATTCACCCCCATCCAATAACTCAACAGCACCAGCCGTAGGAGTGGCTACTACAGGAATACCTAAACACATCGCTTCGCAAATAACCAATGAAAAACCCTCAGACCGAGAAGTGCTGACATATATATCCGATTCTTTCAAATAAGGATATGGATTACTCATAAAACCTAAAAAAGAAACGATATCTTGTACACCCAACTCACAACACTGCTTTTTCAACTGTTTTTCTTCCCCTCCTTCTCCTATTATCTGAAAATGAATGTGATAACCTTCTTCCTGAAAGCGTTTTGCAATACGAATTATACGATCAAAAGCCTTCACCGAATTTAATGTACCTATAGAAGTCACTGTAAAACAAGGATGTTTTATATTTTCCTCTGCCGCTAAACTTTGAATACGAACCGCATCCACAATATTATAAATGCAAGCTGAAAGAACAGATATTTGAAACTTTTCGAAGAAGTTTTTCATTGCCCGTTGAGACACGAACACCACTTTATCCATATGGGCATAACAATCCTTTTCCGATCGGAAATTCGGAAAGGCAGATGTAGTCCAATGATAATTCAACAAATCACAGTGAACCCATGTTACATTAATCTTCCCTTGTCGCCTTATCAAGTTATGCAAAAGCAATGAACGCCCCTCCAGAAAAGAAATTATAACATCATAATACTCTGTGACTTTTCTTTTCAACTGATACTTTAGCATATATGAAAAATGAAACCTTTTATAATATCTAAACGCTTTACGGCAAAGTGAATGATTCTCTTTGTATAGAGCAATCAAAGTTACTTTTTCAGGGATATTATTTAGGTAAATTCCTTCCAGATAGCCCACACAGAGAGAAACATCATAGCGGGTATAATCAAAACGCTCCAGTAGATCTATCAAAGCCTTTTCCGCTCCTCCCCCTCTTAGGTTCTCAATTATAAACAGAATTTTCTTTCTCACAACAATAATATATACGAATTTTGCAAATATAGACTAAAAAAATGAATAGATTGAGTATTGTTTTAAAAATATAGAGTACCTTTGTAATTATCAACCTAAACTGAGCTTTTTGAATGTACTAATGTGTCTTAAAAAACAGAGTATGATAAAGCATGCTTATTTAATCATTGCCCATAATGACTATCCTGTATTGGAAGCTCTTCTATCAATGCTTGATGACGAGCGGAATGACATTTATCTATATATAGATAAGCGTTCCTACTCGTTGCGGAAACAAGCGGAAGCTTTTCAAACAAAAAAAGCCGGCTTTTATATTATTAAAGATCCCATCAAACTGTATTGGGGTGACGTTAGTTTGGTAAAAGCGGAATTTACCCTTATGGAAACAGCGGTAGATAATGGAGATTATGCATATTTTCATCTTTTGTCTGGAGCTGATCTAGCTATCAAAAGTCAAGACTATATCCATTCTTTCTTTCAAAAAAACGCAGGAAAAGAATTCGTCAATTTCTGGCAAGGGCCAGAACAACAAAGAGATTTGGAGCGTAAAATTTTCCGGTATTATATTTTTACTAAAAGTATGAAACGCAGTAACAACAAGTGGCATACCATTACAGCCCCATGTCATAACTTGCTGTTAATTACTCAGAAGCTTATCCATTTCCGCAGAAAATGTGAAGTGGACTTTAAAAAAGGCTCTCAATGGTTCAGTATTACCAAAGATTTCTGCCAATACCTCATTAAACAAAAAGAATTTGTACTCAAACGGTTTAAGTACACTTTATGCCCTGATGAGATATTTGTACAAACCATTTTATGGAATTCTCCCTTCAAAGCCAATATTTACAGCCTCGACGAAGACCATGGAAATATGCGCTTAATAGACTGGAAGAGAGGAGCCCCCTATAATTGGCAGAAAGGAGACTTTGAAGAAATATCCCACTCAGACGAATTGTTTGCCCGTAAGTTCAGTTCCGACCAACAGGAACTGATTAATCGGATAGTAGCAATATATTCAAAGTAAAAAGAAGTATGAAACAATACGATTATCTAATTGTCGGCAGTGGCTTATTTGGAGCTGTATTTGCACACGAAGCGCATAAAACCGGAAAGCGGTGTCTTGTTGTAGAAAAGCGTTTGCACACAGGTGGAAATATTTACTGTGAAGAAATAGATGATATACATGTCCACAAATATGGCGCCCACATATTCCATACTGATAATAAGGAAGTATGGCAGTATGTAAACCATTTTGTCGAGTTTAATCGTTACATTAATTCACCGATAGCTAATTATGAAGGAAAGTTATATAACCTTCCTTTTAATATGAATACCTTTTATCAGCTTTGGGGAGTACGTACTCCTGATGAAGCCAGAGCCAAGATAAAAGAGCAGTGCAAAGAATACGAATACATCACCAATCCCCGGAATCTGGAAGAACAAGCCCTTAAACTTTGTGGAAAAGATATCTATCAACGCTTGATAAAGGGATATACAGAAAAACAATGGGGACGTGCGGCAACAGAACTTCCGGCTTTTATTATTAAACGTATTCCTTTCCGTTTCGTTTTCGACAACAATTATTTCAACGACCCATATCAGGGTATTCCTATCGGAGGGTATAATCGCCTTATTAACGCTTTATTAGAGGGCATTGAAATCCGTATAGGGGTAGATTATATAAAACACCGTCAAGAATTGGATGCTTTAGCCGAAAAGGTTCTTTACACAGGTTGTATAGATGAGTACTTTAGTTACGTTTGTGGATCTTTGGAATATCGCAGCCTGCGCTTTGAGCATAAGCGCTTAAAAGATACCGATGATTTCCAAGGAAATGCAGTTGTAAATTATACAGCACGCGAAATTCCTTATACCCGTATCATTGAGCACAAGCATTTTGAATTTGGCAAGCAACCCTCAACAGTCATCACCTATGAATATCCTGATGACTTTGAAAAGGGGAAAGAGCCCTATTATCCTGTAAATGACGAAACCAATACTAAAATATTCAAAAAGTATCAAGAACTTGCACAAAAAGAGAAAAACGTATTATTCGGAGGGAGATTGGCCCAATATACATACGCCGATATGGATGATACGATAACGGAGGCATTGAAATTATGGACAACTGAACTATATCAGTAAAATCATTCTCGCACGAAAGAATTTAGAAAACAATTTCTTCATAAGGAGCATTATTAATTTTTGCTGCTCTTTTAGCAAAACCACTACGATACATGTCCCCTGTCTGAAGAAGGTATATTTTCTCTGCTTTCGACAACATAAGTAAATCTATAAAAGACTTCATATAGACTTCATATTCGGCTTCTGAAGTATAATCCATGTGAACTACTTTTCCCGGGATGATTGAGACATAATTTTTCTGTTTCTTTATAGTCTCCAAGAAAGTAATACTATCAGAAGTAACTAATATCTTTTGTCCAGAATGATATAAGACATAAAGTTCTTCCACTTTATTTATACATTTCTCAATTAATTCTTTTTGTTTTCGTACAGATAAAATTTGATAACCATCTTCTTTAAAATCTCCTAACAGTTGTTGAAACCTAAAAACCATCGCGATATATGGTTCACTAATATGAGTGACTTGAACAGAAAGAGCCTCTTGTAATCGGAATGTAGGTCTAAACAAATCTGAGAAGTTTTGTGAAAACCGACTATCTGCAAAAAGAGCATTTGAGTAAATATGCAGTTGTCGTTCAGGATACTTAGAAATCAAATGGTTCAAATACAAACGATGTAATTTGTTCGGTAAGAGTTTCACCTGAAGTAATACCGGTAATGCCTCTTCAGGATGGTATGAAATTTGTTTGTCCGTAATTCGCCAATCATATCGGTTAGGTTCAAAATAGTCTTCCAATTTAAACGGATAAACATAATGCAGATAAAAAGGTATACCCTTTTCCTTACAATAATCATAAACCGTTACAATTCCCCTGATGCGATCTGCGAGCCCCCCATGCACGCATCTCCCATCTACCATCATCACAATCTGCAATGCCTCAATACCTATTTTTTTTATACTCGTATAATGCAAGTCCAACATTTTTCTTTCTTCTTCATGAAAACCTCCGGACAATCTGTAGACTCTAATCACTCCCTCTACAAACTTTATAATTTTACGAATATTCATTACTTAATTAACCTTTAAGTGTTTTTTAAACGTTCGTTTAAAAAACATACTTTTCCTTTACCTCCCGAGATGTATAATCGTCTATATTTATAACCATCAGAGATTAGTCTACAATAAGAATAAATACCGTTTTACCATAAATACCGAAAAAAGGCTGTAAGTTTTTTTTGGATATAAAAATAACTTATATCTTTGCGTCTATTAAACGAACGTTTAAAAAACGCCATAACACATGTGTAAAACAGCCCTTTTAATCATATACAACCACCGATACGACCAGAATATAGGTCGTCTTGAAAACATATACAGAAACCGCTTTTCACACATATTCCATATTGTCCCGTTTTATGACGGCAATCTGCCGAATGTAATTCCTGTTTACGAGTCCTCCTATTACTTTTCGGGATACCTGAGCCAAGCATATACGCATCTCAAGCCAATGGGATTTACACATTTCTTTGTAGTTGCCGACGATATGATTATCAATCCCATTCTAAATGAAAGAAATCTATTGAGTGAAATGGGACTGGCAGAAGACGAATGTTACATAGATTATATCATAAAAATGCAGGAACTGGACCATCCATGGCGGCAAACCGAAGCGATGAAATACGTTGTGAAACAACGTGGCGTAGAAGTCTGCAACATCCTGCCTGCCATAGATGAAGCCAAAGCACAATTTGATAAATACAATATACCTTATTCTCCCATCCCGCTAAGGCCTTTGATAGAAAGGCACTTTAAATATATCTTCAAGTACATGCGACACTTCCACAGAAGATGTTTGGCTTACCCCCTTGTAGGTGGATATGCGGATATATTGGTACTCACGAGTGATATGATGGACAAATTTACGCTTTATTGCGGTGCCTTTGCCGCTACAAGCTTATTCGTAGAATTTGCAATCCCTACAGCTCTGGTACTCTCCACAGACAAGCTAAAATTTACAACAGACCTGAAAATGAAATCAGGAGTCATGTGGCCTCCCCAGGATAAAATCTTTGCAGAAAAGTATAATTATAGCTTGTCCAAACTGGTAGAGAATTACCCCCAAGACACCTTATACTTCCATCCTGTAAAACTTTCAAAATGGAAATAATATGAAAATAGCTGTCATAGGTGCCGGTGTATCCGGTCTGTCCATCGCCCAAATGCTCAAAGACAATCATGATACCGTTATTTTTGAAGCCGATTCACGGGCGGGAGGAATAATAAAATGCGACTCCATCAATGGGAACCTTTTTCATCGTACCGGCGGGCACGTGTTCAACACCAAACGCCAAGATGTATCAGACTGGTTTTGGAAACACTTTGATAAAGAAAAGGAATTTACAAAAGCACAACGCAACTCCGCCGTCAGCATGGATGACGAAACTATCATTCCATACCCAATCGAAAACCATGCCTATAAGTTGGGGGAGAACAAGCTAAAAGCAATCATAAACGATTGGCTTACAATCGCCAAACGCCAAGATAAAGAACCTGCCAATTTCGAGGAGTTCCTCCGTTACCGCTTTGGAGAAACCTTATATGAACTATATTTCAAGCCTTATAACTATAAAGTCTGGCGAAGAAGCCTGACACAAATACCTCTTTCATGGTTAGAAGGTAAACTGCCCATGCCTACTGTGCAAGAAATGATATACAACAACATCAACCACATCAAAGAACAGTCTTTCGTACACAGTTCCTTTTATTATCCGTTAAAAGGAGGTTCACAATTTCTTGCCGATCGACTGGCCGAAGGGCTATCAATCCGATACAACACTCCGGCAAGCCACATAGAACGCACCGGCAAACAATGGAGAATTGATGAAGAAGCTTTTGATAAAGTTATATTCTGCGGAAACATCAAGAAATTACCTTCAATACTCAAAGGACAAGTCAATATCCACACATACGAGAAATTCATTGACGGATTAGAGTCTCACGGCACCACCAGTGTTTTCTGTGAAATATCTCCCAATAACTATAGTTGGATTTATCTGCCAAGTAATAAACACGAATCTCACCGTATCATTTGTAGCGGTAATTTCTCTCCCAACAATAACGTTCAGGGAGTAGTTACCGCCAGCATTGAATTTACCGATTTTATATCTAAGGAAGACATATTGGATAACCTTCGCCGTATTCCATATCACCCGAAATACCTGACTCACCATTATGAAAAATACACCTATCCTATCCAAAGCAATACTACCCGTGAAATGATAAACACATTGAAAAAAAATCTTCAAAAAGAGAATTTCTATCTATTAGGACGTTTTGCCGAATGGGAATATTATAATATGGATGTTGCCATAGGCGCTGCTCTGGACTTAAAAAAAATACTATAAAGAGGATTAATACTTATATAAAATCATCATGACAAAAGAAGAAACATTGCAGCTAAAAGGAATTGCCATTCTGATGATGTTATTTCTTCATCTTTTCAACACAACTGCAAATGTAGAACAATGCCATACTTTCATAAACTTCTGGAATGGGAAACCACTCGTATTAGCATTAAGCCGGGTGGCAGCGTTTTGTGTTCCGATATACATATTTCTCAGCGGATACGGACTTGCCATAACTTATAAAAAGAACCGAGGAATAATGCACTCATGGAATAGGATATTCAATCTCTACGTGAATTACTGGATTGTTTTTTTACTGTTCATTCCATTGGCATGCCTCATAAAACCTAAAAGTTATCCCGGAAGTTTAATGGAATTTATCGGTAATTTCGTTGCATTGGATTGCAGCTACAATAGAGAATGGTGGTTTTTCCTCCCTTATGTCCTACTTGTCATTAGCTCAAAATACATTTTCAGATTTCTGCATAAACTAGATATCAAAGCTACTATTATAACTATTACGATAGTATGTATTTTATATTTCACAGCCAATACTGCCGGAAAACAGTTCCGTCCCTATATTCTACAATATCAGCCATTGCAAATTATATTATGGTACATCACTCTTTCATTCACGTTTATCTGCGGAGCCTTATTTGCCCGTTACAATATATTTGAATATTACCGCTCTTATTTTTCCCGATATTACCCTTTAAAAAGAAATCTTTTATTGACCGGCAGCTTATTAACCCTTTGCATACTCAGGATGATGTTAGGACCCAGTATTCTGAATCCACTTTTTGTGATACCTTTTTTAATATGTTATATCTGCATGAAACGAAGCAGGCGCATATGCGGTATATTAGAATTTTGGGGAAGCCACTCTACCAACCTATGGTTAATTCACACCTTCTTTGCTTACTATTTATTTCACGATTTCATCTATGGATTTCGTTATCCCATATTAATATATCCGGTACTGCTTATCGTCTCATTAGGAAGTTCATATATTGTCCGGTTTATACACAATCCTATAAAATCCATAATAAAAAGCAAGCAACCAGAATTAACAAGAACAAGAAACTAACAGAGCTTTTTGAAGAACTCCGGTATCGTAGTATCCGTATAGATAAATCCGTCCGCTACAAGACGGTCGAAAACCGGTGTTCCGATGACACGACCGTATTCTTCCTCCAGTTTTCCTTCCTTGTACAACTCGTAGAAGTAGCGCCAATGCCGTCCGCCGTGTTTGCTGCTGTGTTGCTCCAGTTGCTTGCCGCCATTAATCATTTTCTCCATGAAATGCCGTTTGCCACGTATGTTATAGTGATAAACACGCACATTGCCAAACTCCGAGCGCTTGGGAAACATCGTGACCTTATGATTACCCATAGAAATCTGGAGGTAACAGGTGGTGCGGTGAATTACTTTCTTATTCTGGCGTTCAAACAAAGAATAAAGCGACAGGTCATAAAGTTCCTGGTTATAAACAGGCTTTACCATCTTGTCCCACTGCCAGAAAGGTTTTCCTTCTTCCGGATATACACTTCTCACTTCACAATTCAGCACATTGGCATGCGTGGCAGATAATTCTGTTTTAAGATTACCCGAAGGGGAATACCACAGTTCGTCGGCATCGGCATTAATGACCCAATCCGCCTTATACACAGTTTTAGCTTTCCAAACCATGCGGTCCACCCACTGCTTCTGCTCATAATTGGTGGCCGTCTCTTCAATCAGTTCTTTCACCCACCCCTTCTCTTGATATTTACGGATAATCTCCAAAGTACGGTCTGTGGAATTATTGTCGGTTATAATGAAGCCATCCACTCCCATAGCTTTATGAAAGAGCAGATTTTCCTCCAAAACATCCTCTTCATTCTTCACCAGCAAGGTCATTATCAACCGCGGAGAAGGCGTCAACCGGAAAGCTTTGAAACTTTCGATAAGGGCGAAGCCTGCTTTTTTCAGGAAACATGTACTCATGATGTTCTATGTATTAGTCTATTGCTACTTTTACCCATCCCGCAGGATAGATATTCGGAGTCTCGGAATGTTGGAACCAACGGCAAGGTACAATCACCGTTTTGTCTTCACGGGGATTTAACCAGGCTCCCCACCAACTGAATGTACTGTTACAGATGATGTGATGCTTGCAATGGCTCATCAGCATCATGTCTTGCCAACTATCTTCACCTTTATTCCAGTCAATATACACCGCATTCGGCAACGATAGATTTTCCTTTACCCAGGCAATATCATCCGAAAAGACATAATAAGACGGGGCGGAAACCCTCTTGTTCATTTCCGCTATGGCGTTCCGGTAATAAGGCAATTGGCATACACTTCCGGTAGTAGCCCAGTGTTGCGGTTGCAGATAGTCTCCACGACGAATATGCAGAGATACCGCATTTTCATCTTTGTCCAACCTATCCAGCATATCAAGGCTTTGCTTGTTGGCATTACTTTTGTCAAAGGTAAAAGCCTCCCGCACCTCGTCCCTAATATCCGCAAAAAATCGTTCTGACTGATAAAACCCTTTAAAGTAAAGCAAAGGCCAACAATACTTCTTCTCAAAAGCCTGCAAACTATTAGGGTCTTGCTTCCGTTCATATATTTTTTTGAAGAAAAGAAACTCGATAACTTTCTTCAGAGGCTGGTTAATGCAAAACTCCGTGCGGGGCAGGTTAAATACACGATGCATTTCATATCCGTAATGCACTTTATAATGCATCATATCCGAAAGGTCTATGCGTACTTTAGGATAGCGCTTCTTCATCCGCAGATAAAAAGCGTAAATAAACATCTGATTTCCTAAACCGCCTGTTACTTTTATAAGCCTCATAATAAGACCGTTTATATTTAAAATAGTTTTATTTCATAATTCCCAACCGCTCGTTCACCCCGTCACGATAGGCTTTCCAGAGTTTGGAGATATCGCTCCACCGGTAAGCATCCGTAAAGGGGCAGGTAACCAGAGCCGTCAGGATATATCCCCCCACCCCGATAAAGCCTCTGAGATATTTCACCGCCCAGTTTCGCCCGTAATGATGGCTGAGGTACGTGGAGTTCCTCACTTGGTAGAAACGCTTCCACTTTTTCTTTTTGTTCCGTTCGCTCCAACTGTCATCCGAGAAGAATTTCTCCTTATCCATCAAGGCCGAAGGCACATATATTATCTTGTAGCCTGCCTGCACCGTACGAAGGCAATAATCGGTATCATCACAGAAAATAAACAAATCTTTATTGGGATAACCAATTTTTCCAACCACTTCACGGCGAATAAACGGCCCTTCAAAGGCAGCACCTTGAATTTCCGTAGGAGCGGTAACTTGCTGTTTCGACAGTTTACCCGTATACATGGATGCAAACGGATTTGTCAAGTTATACCCCTGAAACTCATGAGTGAATAACTTACCTTCTTGCAAGCGGCGTGGGGCAAGTATCCCCACATCTTCCCTGTTGGCGCACGTCAACAACTGTTCCAGACAATCGGCGCGCGGAAACACATCGTCATCCATGCACCATATCCAGTCTGCCCCTGCCTGATAGGCATATTGCATACCGGCAAAGAAGCCACCCGAACCACCGACGTTAGCTTGGCTGATAACCACCAATTCCGGTTGAGCCTCCAACCAATCGGCAGTGCCATCCGTACTTCCATTGTTAACTACCACGATAGAAGACACTGGTTTGTTTTGTTGCAGGCACCCGACGGTTCTTTTCAAAAGTTCCAGCCGGTTATAAGTTACGACTACAGCTATAATCTTCATAGTATCCTCAATATATATCTCCCTCGCTCGTCTGGGTACTTCTATAAGCCACCATCAAGTCCAAGCATTCCTTAACATCGAAACCTCGAACCTTGGCATATTCCTCTGCTATCCAACGGTGCATCTGCGGAGTTGCCGGCAAGCGCATAAAGTTCTTACATCCCGCTTTGATGCCGATAGAACCGATATACATCCGGTTCAGGTCTACTATTTCGAGCTTAACGCCTTCGGGTGTCTTACAGAACAGAATATTTTCGCGTCCATAATCCTTATGCGCATATCCATGTTCATGAAGAATGCCGGTAGTTCGTCCCACTGCCCGCGACACCTCTTCCTCACAATCAAACTTCTCATAAAATAAATCAGCGTAAACATGCGTACACTCCGATTGACAGCTCACATAGTAGCTTTCATCGAACAAGCCCCCCCTACGAATATTCAAATACCCCACCGGCTGGGGAGTCCCCACACCCATCGCCAAAAATCTTTCGGCATACTCATAGGAGCGTTGAGCCTTTGATGCGCGAAAAATGCCATACACCAATCGGTTAAGAAAGTTAGGACGCTGAAAAGACTTGACTACAAATTGCCTGCCTTTATACTCCATCCTCCGCAGTTCATTACGTTTTTTATGGATGACGACCCCTTCTTCTCTCTGGAAACGTTCGGGAAGTGAAACTACAAACTCCCTCATGTCTTCAAAGTCAGGATGAAGCATCAAAGCATGGGGATGGGAGATAATATTCTTTCTTTTCTTTACACTACTCATAACCGGTCAGATTTTATCTAATCCCTTCGTATATTTCAACCAATAGTATTTCAACGGATTTTTATACTTCAACTGTTTCCAGGGACGGCTGCCATGCGGGCGATGCCACACCGGCAAGGTAGTAAACAGATAATTCTTGAAACCCTCTTTCAATGATTGATGGGAGATAGTAACATCATGCCAGTTCTTTTCCGGGTCCAGTTGGTGAAAGTCAAACGTTTTCAGGAAGTTCAAAGCTAGCAGAGAACAGCAAAAGCTACAATGCTTCTTCTCCGGGAATACCTGGTTTTCGCGACCTTTGGCAAACAGATAGGGATAATTGATATCTCCCTTCTCGTCCACAGTGACGGCAGCGGCAATACCGCAATCTTCTCTTTGGAGTGCTCCGTCGAACAAAGACTGCAAGGTGTTTTTCTTCACTATCACATCCGATTCAACGATAATCAGTCCTGCCTCTTCCCGGATGGCACGTTGCTGGGCCATCTGCAACACAAGCAGATAATTAGGGGAAGGATGGTCGGTGATATCCGAAAGATTTACCAGTTCAAATCCCAATTTCGCAGAAGCCTCCTGCAACCGGGCAGTACTTTCTTCCGTACTGAAATCATTATAAATAGTATATACAAAAGGAACGTTTAGGTCAGATGCCATAATGGCTTCCGCAGCCTGCAATGTCAACTCTATAGAGTCCTTCACGGGGGTGATGATATGAACACACTTCATACTGTTTGGGGCGTTTTATCCTCGTTTAATAAACTGTATCATTACTATAAGTTGACAAAACTATGCAATATTTCGCACACAACCAAACAGTTCGCTATTTTATTCCTTTTCAGCTTTCCGTTTCACGGTATATTTTTATTTAGAATAGTTATCTACCGTCTCAAATAAACAACTATATTTGTAATGAATATCAGAATTAATCAACATTGATTTTATGTCATAGATAAATCATTCTAATTATCACTATATGTTAAACTTTAAATGACAAGACAAGATGAAATCCATTTTTAAAAAATTAATTTTAGCAACTTTTTTGCTAGCCGCTATTTGCATTCAGAATGCGAAAGCACAAAGTACCGTCTATTTCTTTATAGACTTTCGTTTTTGGCATTCCGAATACGTGTTCAATGTAAACGGAGAGAAAGGTTTTACCCTTAATCCGGAAGGCAAACCAACCTATAAGGGGGCAGAAACGAAGCTGTATAACATGTGCGCCCGTAAGATAACCTTCGAGCATCCTGACAGCTATGTCATATCTGTAGATTGTCCCAGCAAAGGCGGTGTGTACCACGCAGAACTGAACCTTAACTTGGAAGACGGCGAAACCTATTATGTATTGTGCAACGCCAACCTCAAGAAGCCGTTCTTCATGGAGAATATCGCAGAAAAGGAAGGGCTAAAATTACTTAAGAAGGCACAAAAAAGTGACAAATACACTATCAATGAAGACTTTGTTTATAAAGGAAAGTAGAGCCGTACTTCTGGCACTCTTCCTATCCGTCGTCTGTATTCCGGTCAGTGCCCAAGACATTGCAACCATACTTTTCGGCGAGGGCAACAAGACCGACTACATCGGGCAATATAACTATAACGGCAAACGTAAAAATGGATTTGGCATAGAACGCCAAAAAAGCGGAGCCGTATATGTAGGCGATTTCTCAGAAGACAAGATAAGTGGCCGGGGCATGCTCATCGCTAATGTAAAAGGTATCCCTAATGTATCCGGTGCAGTTGTGTATGTTGGCAATTGGCGCGACGGGAAAAAAAGCGGCAAAGGCTCTTGTTACAGTTCTGACGGAAGTTTGGTTTATGAAGGGCGTTTTGAGAACGATAAGCCTGCCAGTGAAACTATTTCATCATCAGCATCATCCTCGCAACGCTTTTGCATGACAGAATTCGATAACAATCTCTATTTAGGAGAGACCACCGGAGGTACTCCTGATGGTTTCGGTCTGACCGTGGAAGACGATGGCGACATTATCTATGGTATCATGCGAAACGGTATCCGCCAAGGTATTGGCATGATATTCCATGCGCTTGATGTGTGGGAAGTAGGTAAATGGACTGATGGACAGTTTCGCTCTTTCAACAGCTCACAAGTCGCCAGTTCCAACCTTGAAGCATTCCGGGCTGACAACAAGGCATGGAAAAAGGAAGTACGCGGCATGTTGACTGAAGCCGCATTCAACTTTGCACAAGCCGGGGTAACAGCAGCGACGATAGCACACGATGCAAGCCAAAAAGATGCCCCGGAAAACATTGGAGGTAAAGTTGATGAAGACAATATCGCCTCCGGCAAGAGTTTGAGCTATTATCAGACATTGTATAACAAATGGGAATTGAAAGCCAAAAATACTTTTGAAGATCGGGTTCGTCACAAAGTCACCGCAAATACCGCAGGTGATGGACGTGTAGCTAATTCTGATGCCAAATTACTTCGTCAATACCAGAAAAGCATGAGAAGCGTTCGCCTCGCCGCACAAAAAGAAGGATTTAGCATACCGCAATCAAAATATGAAATAGCTTCATTTTGATAATAAAGAAGTTATAGGCCGATAGTCTTGAAAAAAACAACATTCAAAACTATCGGCTTAACTCCATAGCTTATTCCTTTTCTGCTTTCCGTTTCACGGTATGTTTTACCTTCAGCAGGGCAAGATTTAACTCTATAGCCGTTTCCGAATCTGTTGCCTGAAGATTGTTATCCAATAAATCAGAAAACAATTCACCACTCTTTTGCAATAAAGATTTTTGTTGCTCCTCAGAAGCATCCGGCAAGCTATTCATAACACGAGATAACTATCGCAATTTAGCAAAGGTCTCAATAATGGCAAATGTAGCTTCTGTGGCACGAGGGCTCTTTAAGATAGTGGCAATCATATAAAGTCCTTTTTCGGTAAACGCTTTCGGCAATACTCTTGACTTAGAGAGATTAGTGGTGGAATTTTTCCACCGCAAACCTTTTAACTCACTATCGTTCAGCTCCATAATATACCCCTTAGGAAATTTATTCGGGTTATTTTTAACTGACTTATTAATATCACGTGTTTCTACCCCATACAAAGCAGCCACATCCCTATCCTAAAGAACTTTTTGCCCACGAAGCACAATTATTTTATCTTCCACTTCTTCAAAGCCCATAAGTACATTTTTCATAATATCTTAATTTATGTAACGAACCATCTACAATGATATACATTATTGTACCGGCATCCCCTATTCTCATAATTTATTTTTAACTTTGCCTACAATTAACGGTAAATGAAATGAAAGTCATTGTCGACAACAAAATACCTTTTATAAAGGAAGCTATCGAGCAGATAACAGATGAAGTGGTTTATCTACCCGGAGGTGATTTCACTCCCGCATTGGTAAAAGATGCGGATGTACTTATAATCCGCACCCGCACTCATTGTAACCGCGAACTGCTGGAAGGCAGCAAAGTAAAGTTCATTGCTACTGCTACCATCGGTTTCGATCATATCGATACGGAATATTGCCGGGAAGCCGGAATTACCTGGAAGAATGCTCCCGGATGTAATTCCGCATCGGTAGCCCAATACCTGCAATCTTCCCTGATACTGTTGCAGCAACTGAAAGGAGTAAAACTTTCCGAAGCCACCATCGGAATTATCGGAGTAGGAAATGTAGGCAGTAAAATTGCTAAAGTCGCCCAAGAATTCGGCATGCGCGTATTGCTGAATGACCTTCCCCGCGAAGATAAAGAAGGAGGAAAAGACTTCTCCTCCCTCCAAACGCTTGCCGAAGTATGCGATATACTGACTTTCCACGTACCTTTATATAAGGAAGAAAAATACAAAACGTTCCATTTGGCAGATAATGCCTTCTTCCAATCATTGAGACGAAAGCCAGTCATTATCAATACCTCCCGTGGAGAAGTCATAGAAACAAATGCACTATTGGAAGCTTTGGCTACAGGAATTATCTCGGATGCCATCATTGACGTCTGGGAAAACGAGCCAAACATCAACCTCACCTTATTAAATAAGGTATTCCTTGGAACCCCGCATATTGCAGGATACTCAGCAGACGGCAAGGCAAACGCTACACGAATGTCTCTCGATGCACTTTGCCGTCATTTCAATCTGCAAGCCGATTACCGCATCATACCACCAGAACCCGAACAAGCACAGCTCACAACATCCTCTATGGAGGAAGCCTATTTAAAAATGTACGACCCTCGCCGGGACAGTGAAGCCCTGAAGGCCCATCCTGAATTATTTGAAAAGTTACGGGGAGATTATCCCCTGAGAAGGGAGAAAAACGCTTACACTATTTTGTGCCCCTAAACTTTGTTTTCTCACTATATCAGTTCTGCAATGACTTGCGGATAATATTCATACTCCAGCGCATGTACTTTTTCCGCTACCTGTTCTGCTGTTTCACCCGGCCAAATAGGACATTTATACTGCCTGATAATCTTTCCTTCATCAAAATGTTCATTTATATAATGTATAGTAATACCACTTTCTTTCTCACCGGCAGCTACCACCGCCTCGTGTACACGATTACCATACATTCCCTTTCCGCCAAACTTAGGCAGTAAAGAAGGATGAATATTTATAATTTTATTGGGATAAGCATGCAAGATACAATCCGGTACACGTGCCAGAAAACCTGCCAACACTATAAAATCAATCTTTCTATCTCTTAGAAGAGCCAACACAGACATACCTTCTTTCCACTCCTCTTTAGGTATATAAACCGACGGAACATTCAGACAACGTGCACGTTCCATCACAAAAGCGGTTTCCCGGTTAGTTAAAACCAGTCCTATATGAACCGATTCGCTATCTTGAAAGTAGCGAATGATATTTTCGGCATTCGTGCCATTACCGGAAGCTAAAACAGCAATGTTCTTACTCATAAACCCTCCAATCTCTGCACAAAACCGTGAAAAATGTGCAAAAAGGTACATTTAATTCATCAAATATTTGCGAGGAACGATAAATATTTATTCCTTTGCACCGCAAATTTAAAGAAATAAAACTAATTATTAATTAAAAACTTAAAGTTATGTCTGAAATTGCATCAAGAGTGAAAGCGATTATTGTCGACAAATTAGGCGTTGAAGAATCAGAAGTTACTGAAACAGCTAGCTTCACTAACGATTTAGGAGCTGATTCTCTTGACACTGTAGAACTTATCATGGAATTCGAAAAAGAATTCGGCATTTCTATTCCTGATGATCAAGCTGAAAAGATTGGTACTGTACAGGATGCTGTATCTTACATCGAAGAACACGCTAAGTAATCTTAATCCATTCATTTCTTAGTATGGAATTAAAAAGAGTTGTAGTAACAGGTCTTGGCGCTATTACTCCCATTGGCAACACAGTACCCGAATTTTGGGAAAATCTCGTGAATGGGGTTAGTGGAGCAGGGCCTATTACTCATTTCGACGCATCACTTTTCAAGACCCAGTTTGCATGCGAAGTGAAAGGCTTCGATGCTAATCAATATATAGACCGTAAAGAGGCTCGTAAGATGGATTTATACACTCAGTATGCCATCGGTGTAGCCAAGCAAGCGGTAGAAGATTCTGGTCTTGATGTCGAAAATGAGGATTTGAACAAGATTGGTGTCATTTTTGGCGCCGGTATTGGTGGAATTCGTACATTTGAAGAAGAAGCAGGTAACTATGCCCTCAATAAAGAAAATGGTCCTAAGTTCAATCCGTTCTTCATCCCCAAAATGATTTCGGATATTGCAGCCGGACAAATTTCAATCTTGTACGGTTTTCATGGTCCTAACTATGCGACTTGTTCTGCATGTGCCACATCTACAAATGCTATTGCCGATGCATTTAACCTCATCCGTCTGGGTAAGGCCAATGCCATTGTAAGCGGTGGTTCAGAAGCAGCTATTGCTGCCTGTGGTGTAGGTGGTTTCAATGCTATGCACGCTTTATCTACTCGTAATGAATCTCCAGAAACTGCATCCCGTCCGTTTAGCGCAAGCCGTGATGGATTTATCATGGGTGAGGGTGGTGGTTGTTTAGTTCTCGAAGAATTGGAGCATGCCAAAGCTCGCGGTGCAAAGATTTATGCAGAACTTGCTGGCGTAGGTATGTCTGCTGATGCTTATCATCTGACAGCTTCTCATCCTGAAGGTTTGGGAGCTAAGTTAGTAATGGAAAATGCATTGGAAGATGCAGAAATGAAACCCGAAGAAATTGATTATATCAATGTTCACGGTACATCTACTCCGGTTGGTGATATTTCTGAAGCAAAAGCGATCAAGGAAGTATTTGGAGAGCATGCATATAAATTGAATATCAGTTCAACGAAATCGATGACAGGCCATTTGCTGGGCGCTGCCGGTGCAGTAGAAGCCATTGCAAGTATACTTGCCATCAAGAACGGTATTGTTCCTCCAACCATCAATCACGCAGAAGGAGATAATGACGAAAACATCGACTATGACCTGAACTTTACGTTCAACAAAGCGCAAAAACGTGAAGTAAACGCAGCCCTTTCCAACACTTTCGGATTCGGTGGTCATAATGCATGTGTTATTTTCAAGAAATACGAAGAATAATACGGTCGTGTTACGTAACCAAATAGACAAGATAAGACTCTTATTCCGTAAGGATAGAGAGTCTTATCTTTGTTTTTATAAGATACTTGGTTTTTTCCCTCGCAATATTCGTTTTTACCATCAGGCTTTATTACACAAATCAACTTCTCTCCGCTCCGACCAAGGACGTCCGATAAACAATGAACGCTTAGAGTTTTTAGGTGATGCCATTCTCGACGCTATCGTGGGAGATATTGTCTACCGTCATTTTGAGGGCCGTCGTGAAGGTTTTCTTACCAACACCCGTTCCAAAATTGTACAACGGGAAACATTGAACAAGCTGGCGGTAGAAATTGGATTGGACAAACTGGTGAAATACTCCAGTCGCTCCTCCTCGCACAATAGCTATATGTATGGCAACGCTTTCGAGGCATTCATCGGCGCTATTTATCTGGACCAAGGTTACGACCGTTGTAAGCAGTTCATGGAGGAAAAGATTTTCAAGCATTACATCGACCTCGACAAGATGTCGCGCAAAGAGGTCAACTTCAAGTCCAAGCTCATCGAATGGAGCCAGAAGAACAAGATGGAGGTATCCTTTGAATTGATTGAGCAATTTCTTGACGAAGATTACAATCCGATGTTCCACACCGAAATCCGTATAGAAGGCATCTCCGCCGGTACAGGAAGAGGATACTCCAAGAAAGAGTCACAACAAAACGCCGCCCAAATGGCATTGAAGAAGATTAAAAGTGATGCTACTTTCAAAGAAAATATTGAAGCGGCTAAAATACAAAATCATACAGAAATTACAGAAAAAGAGACTCCTACTACAGAAGACATGATCATCATAGAAGAAACTTCTTGCGGCTCAGGACAAGGTATAACTTTATCCGAAACAAATTCCCATCCTGCGCCCCTGAACGACTAAATCGTGTTCTTCGGTCACTAATTTCAGCTTTCCGGCAATTTCCTCCAGAGGAGCAGAAGATATATCATCCCCCTTCAGCGTCACCATACGTCCGAATTGTCCGGTTGCTATCAGTTCCGTAGCATGACCGCCCATACGGGTAGAAAGATTTCTATCAAAAGGTGTAGGCGAACCACCACGCTGAATATACCCAAGTACGGTTTCACGGGTTTCAATGCCCGTTTCATACTCTATCTCCTGTGCAATATATTCGGCGGCACGTTTCCGGCCATCTGTCAGAATACCTTCGGCAACTACCACAATAGAGTATGGTTTACCCTTCTTCAAGCGGTTCAGAATAGTATCACCAATATTATGAACATTATAAGGAAGTTCAGGGATTAAAATCACATCACCACCGCCTGCCATACCTGAATAAAGAGCAATCCATCCCGCTTTATGTCCCATCACCTCAATCACCATCACACGCTTGTGCGAACTGGCAGTAGAATGCAGACGGTCAATAGCATCTGTGGCAATACTGACAGCCGAATCAAAGCCGAAAGAAAAATCCGTACCCCAAATATCATTATCTATCGTCTTGGGTACAGATACAATGTTCAACCCCATAGCGGCCAACTTAGCAGCAGTCTTCTGCGTACCATTGCCACCGATACAGACAACACAATCCAAACCCAACTCTTTTACATTCTGCTCTATCAAAGCCGGTTTGTTGACATCCGACATCACACCGTTCTTTTTAAACGGTTTCTCACGCGAAGTCCCTAGCATAGTTCCACCCAAATTCAACAATCCTGATAAAGATTTATCGGTAAACGACTCTACATCTTTTGTCAATAGCCCTTGAAAACCACTATGGATGCCGATTACCTCCATTCCATAATGATTAATAGCAGTCTTGCATACCCCACGAATAGTAGCATTGATACCGGGACAATCTCCCCCTGAAGTCAAAATACCGATTCTCATAAATTTAATGTGCTAATGTGATTAATATGTTAATGTGCTAATAGGCTGCGCAATGAATCCGTTTCGTCATTGGCACATTGGCATATCGCTACATTAGCACACTATCTCCCCGTAAAGATAGAAAAAAAAGAGAAAAAAGATAGAGAAGCCGATAAATAAGATTAATTTTGCGATTTAAAATAAGATTTCAATAAGAACGATGAATATAACAAAGTTTCTGAATAAAGTATACTTCGCTCCTCGCCTGAAAGAAATCGAACAGTATACCGACCATGCAGGAGAATTACAAGAAGGTGTATTGCGACGTCTAATCCGTATGGCTAGCAACACTGAATGGGGAAAGAAATACGACTATGCTTCTATCCGCACTTATGAAGATTTAAAAAATCGTCTCCCTATACAAACTTACGAGGAAATAAAGCCATATGTAACCCGTCTGCGTGCAGGCGAGCAAAATTTACTTTGGCCCTCAACTATACGCTGGTTTGCAAAATCTTCGGGAACCACCAATGATAAAAGTAAATTCCTGCCCGTAAGCAAAGAGTCATTGCAAGACACGCACTATCAGGGTGGAAAAGATGCTGTCGCCATCTATCTGGGGCAAAACCCTGAAAGCCGGTTTTTCTCAGGGAAAGGTCTCATTTTGGGAGGTAGCCACAGCCCTAATCTTAACTCCAACCATAGTCTCGTAGGAGATCTGTCGGCAATTCTGATAGAGAACATCAACCCGCTGGTAAATTTCATACGGGTACCGAGTAAACAGATTGCCCTCATGGATAAATTTGAACCCAAGATAGAAGCTATTGCCAATAATACCTTGCATGCCAATGTCACCAACCTCTCCGGTGTACCGTCATGGATGTTGGTACTCATCAAGCATATACTCAAGAAGAACGGGAAACAGACATTGGAAGAAATATGGCCTAATCTTGAAGTATTTTTCCACGGTGGTGTAGCTTTCACTCCCTATCGTGAGCAATACAAGCAAATCATCAAAAGTTCCAAGATGCATTATGTAGAAACATACAACGCATCCGAAGGTTATTTCGGTACCCAAAGCGACCCAAACGACCTCTCCATGCTGTTGATGATTGATTATGGTATCTTCTATGAATTTATCCCATTGGAAGATGTAGGTAAAGAAAATCCCCGTATCTGCCGTCTCGAAGAGGTTGAGTTGAATAAAAATTATGCGATGGTTATATCCACCTCTGCCGGCCTATGGAGATATATGATTGGAGATACCGTAAAATTCACAAATAATCATCCTTACAAATTCGTTATTACAGGACGTACCAAACATTTCATTAATGCCTTCGGTGAAGAATTGATCGTAGATAATGCAGAGAAAGGTTTGGCTAAGGCATGTACCGCCACCGGAGCACAGATTGTAGACTACTCCGCCGCTCCTGTCTTTATGGACGAACATGCCAAGTGTCGCCACCAATGGTTAATAGAGTTCGCACAGATGCCGGACAACCTGGATAAATTTGCCGAGATATTAGACGATACTCTAAAAGAAGTCAATTCTGACTACGAAGCCAAACGCCAGAATAATCTTGCTCTGCAACCACTGGAAATAGTTGTGGCACGCAAAAACTTATTCCATGATTGGTTGAATAATAAAGGAAAGCTCGGTGGGCAACACAAAATTCCACGTCTTAGCAATACCCGTGAATATATCGAGGAAATGTTGAAGCTGAATAAAGTAAATTAGTCATTCTGATATAATAACGGAAAAAGGTGTATCTCGTAATAAGACACACCTTTTTCATTGATCAGACTAACTTGTTAGGTTTATACTTAATTGAGTTAGAGTCTAGAAACACACATGAATGAGTTATTTATCTTTCTTCATTTCAAATTTAACGAGAGACACCGGAAATTTATCAAAAGGTTCATCATCCACCGTTACCTCATCGGCCTTTATTTCAAACTTATAGTTCTTTGACGACAGTTCATAACTTCCCTTTTGCGTTGCAGATACTTTAACCTTCACTGCAATAGCAGCATCTTCACTGAGCGGCACTGTAAGTTCCATTGGTTTAGGATCGTATGTCATATAAATACTATCTTTCGCTTCACTCAGCATAGCTTCGTAACCTATTTTATATTTTACTTCACCAATAGCTTCTACAATATCATCAACCTGATCTTCAGGCACCAATGTGGCAACCAAATCCCTGATGGGAAAGTTATTAAAGTATACCGTATCATTTTTTACAGTAGCAGCAACACTGGTAGCTTCAGGTATTTCATCTGCCAAAACCTGTTCAGGTTCAAGAGAAAAAATTTGCATTGTACCCGTAAATTCTCCCCAAGCATTTTTAGTATTAGGCTCAATAGGAATGTTGTTGTCATCATCGTCACAAGAAACAAAGCCGAAGGAACATCCAAGTACCATTAGTGATACAAATAGTTGGTTTAGTTTAAAATTCTTTTCCATTTTAGTTTTTTCGTTTAGTTAAGTTAGTCTTCTTTTAAGAAATAGTCATTAAAGAGATATACTGCTTCAACAACTGTTAATAAGCATAAATCGAAAAGAATATACCCTACATCAAATTATGATGCCACCCCCCAATAACAAACCATTTTCATCGTAAAAAGCAGCTGCCTGTCCGGGAGCTATTGCTTCTAAAGCTTCTAATAATGTGACCAATAAATATCCGTCAGAAGTCAATGTAACCCTACAATGATTGGCCTGCTTGCGATAACGTATCTTCACTATGATTTTTTCTGAGTTGAAAACTTTTTCCTCATCCACCAAATTCCAATCTTTTAACCACATCTCATTTCTATACAAAGAAGCGAGTGGGGCAAGTACTACCTCATTTTCCTTCCTCCTGATTTCTTTTACAAATACGGCACTGTTCAGTTGAAGCCCCAAGCCACGCCGTTGCCCTACTGTATAGAAAGGATACCCTTCGTGCCAACCTAAAAAATTACCCTTCTCATCTACAAATCTCCCTCGTCCCCTCAATTGGAGAGCAGGCACTTCGCGCCTCAGAAAAGAACGATAATCGAGCGGACAGAAGCACACACCTATACTGTCTTTCTTTGTTGCCACCCGTTCAAAGCCCCGTACAGCAGCATAAGTACGCGCATCACCCTTAGTAAGTTCTCCCATGGGCAAAAGCATACGTTGCAGAATATCCTGTTTCAGCCCCCACAGAAAAAAACTCTGATCTTTATCCTTATCTATCGCCGGAGCAATATAATACTTGCCTTCCAACAAAACCTTACGTACATAGTGTCCCGTAGAAATCCAAAAAATTCCCTTTTCATCGGCAAGTTTCATCAAAAGCGGCCATTTCAACTCATTATTACAAAGAGTACAGGGAACAGGAGTATGCCCCATCATATACTCATCCACAAAATAACGGATGACACATGAACGAAAAACATCCCGGGCATCGTATATAATGTGTTCTATCCCCAACTTTACAGCCAAAGTACGTGCATCCTCCAAATACTCCGTGCCACCAGTTTCATAAAAACGGAAAGTTACACCAGTCACTTCATAACCTGCCTCCTGCAACTTCATAGCAGCCACAGAACTATCTGTACCACCACTCATACCTAATAATACACGATTGTTAGAGTTCATGGGTACAAAAATAACAAAGGAAGAAGCAATCCACAAGCTTTAAAGCATATAACCTTTTTTATCAGAATAAATAAGCACATATAATGAATATTTTAAACGGTTTATCTTTTTTTTACAAGGATTTGATATAAAAGTTAAAGTCATTATAATATTATTTAAAGGATTTGATATGGAAGTTAAAGTTCTCATCCATATTATCCATTAGCTTTACCTCCGGATTATTTTTCGAAAAATATCATAATTTAAATGTTTAACTATTTATCTTAAAAGAGTATGAAAAACGACACATCATTTTCGTTACGTCACCAAGTGAATCGACAATTATGTCGAGGGGTGATGGTAACGATTTTGTCCATTGCATCATCTCCGCTGTTAGCTAATAGCTTCCCGAGTACAGGTATACAGGAAGTTGCAGTTAACCATGCGGTAACACAACAAAAAGTTAAAATAACGGGGAAAGTCATTGATACCGTAGGAGAACCGTTGCCAGGTGCAGCCGTTGTCATCCAAGGTACTCCACAGGGGGTTACTACTGATATCGACGGAAATTTCTCTATAGAAGTAAATCCCAATGCCATTTTAGAGATTTCTTATTTAGGAATGGAAACAAAAGCCGTTTCCGCAAGTGTAATACGTCGTGATAAGGTCATACAGCTCAAAGAACAAGCAGATGAACTGGAAGAAGTAACTGTCGTTGCATTTGCCAAACAAAAGAAAGAGAGTGTTCTTGCTTCCGTATCAGCAGTAAAACCCGCAGAATTAAAGGCTCCTACATCCAATCTCACCACAGCTTTAGCCGGACGCGTAGCAGGCTTAATTTCTTATCAACGTAGTGGTGAACCCGGTATGGATAATGCTGATTTCTTCATCCGTGGCGTTACAACTTTTGGTTATGCAAAAGGTCCGCTTATATTAATGGATGGTCTGGAAATTACTTCCTCCGATTTATCTCGCTTACAACCGGATGATATTGCAAGCTTTTCTATCATGAAAGATGCTACAGCTACGGCTTTATATGGTGCCCGCGGAGCAAACGGGGTCATTTTAGTTACTACCAAAGAAGGTAAGGAAGGTAGGGCCAAAATAGAATTTCGCATTGAAAACTCTATCTCATCTCCAACAAGTAAAGTAGATTTAGCCGATCCTATTACCTATATGGAACTCCGTAACGAAGCTTTCCGTACACGTAATCCATTGGGAGGTGTTCCTTATTCTCAAGAAAAAATAGCCAATACCATTGCCGGAACCAATCCTTATATGTATCCGGCAACAGATTGGTATAGCATGATGATGAAAGACGTTGTAGCCAATCAACGCTATAATCTGAACCTAAGTGGTGGTGGATCGGTAGCACGTTATTATGTGGCTGCTACTTTTAATCAAGATCATGGTTTGATGAAAGTAGATAAAAGAAATAATTTCAATAACAATATTAACGTAAAACGCTATTCCATTCGTTCGAATGTAAATATCAACGTAACTAAAACTACTAAAATGGTAGTACGTCTCTACACAACCATTGAGGATCAAACTGGTCCCATTGATGGTGGTACAACTTTATACAATAAAATCATGCAAACTTCCCCGGTGGAATTCCCGGCCTACTATCCGCAGACCCAATCTACGGCGCATGTTCAACATATAATGTTCGGTAATACCTATGCAGAAGGTACTTCGCTTTATATTAATCCTTATGCCGACATGGTAAAAGGATATAAAGATAAAAGTGCTTCAAAAATCCTGGCACAATTCGAACTAAGCCAAGACTTAAAATTCATCACCAAAGGACTGAAAGCCAGAGCATTGTTTAGTACTACCCGTGATGCTTCTTTCGATGTATCACGTTATTACGAACCTTTCTACTATATGGCAGGAAACTATAATCCGGTAGATGACTCATATGTCTTATCCGAGCTGAATCCTGATAAAGGAACCGAATACCTGGGATATAATGAAGGCGGGAAAAATATTACGACTAATACATATATGGAAGCCGCCGTAAACTACGATCGTACTTTCAATGAGAAACATGCAGTAAGTGGAATGTTAATCTTCACCCTGCAAAACAGATTGAATGCAAATGCCTCTTCTCTGCAATTATCACTGCCCTACCGCAATATGGGACTTTCCGGACGTTTCACCTATGCCTACGACAGCCGCTATTTCCTGGAAGCCAACTTCGGTTATAACGGTTCCGAACGCTTTGCTGATAACGAACGTTTTGGTTTCTTCCCGTCTGTCGGTCTAGGTTACGTCATGTCCAATGAGAAATTCTATAATGGATGGATTAAAAAATTGCTCCCCAACCTGAAGTGGAAAGCTACCTATGGTCTGGTCGGAAATGATGCTATCGGTAGCAATGATGACCGCTTCTTCTATTTGTCTGAAGTAGGAATGAACGAAAGTGGTTACGGATATACTTTCGGTACGGAGTTCAATACTTCCAAAAACGGTATTGCCATTAAACGTTATGCCAATCCCTACATCACATGGGAAATTGCCAAGAAACTGAATGTAGGAGCCGAATTCAACCTTTTGAATGCAGTAGACATACAAATGGATTATTTCCATGAGAAACGTACCAACATCCTGCAAACCCGTTCCGGTGTTCCTTCAACCATGGGACTTCAAGCCGATGTACGTGCCAATGTTGGTGAGGCCGAAAGTTCCGGTTTCGATATGTCGGCCGACTACAATTACTCTTTCAACAAGGATTTCTGGATGCAAGGACGCTTCAATTTCACCTATGCCACCAGCAAAGTAATCAAATATGAAGAGAATGATTATTCCAAAACCCCGTGGCGTTCAAGAGTAGGACATTCTATCAGCCAGAGATGGGGATATGTAGCAGAACGTTTGTTTGTTGACGAGCAAGACATCGCTAACTCACCTGCTCAGTTCGGTGATTATATGGCTGGTGATATCAAATATAAGGATATCAACAACGACGGCATCATCTCAGACGCTGACCAAGTACCAATAGGCTTCCCTACCGATCCGGAAATAGTATATGGTTTCGGACTCTCGGCTGGATACAAAGGACTGGATGTCTCTTGTTTCTTCCAAGGTCTGGCCCGTGAATCCTTTTGGCTGAATGTAGGTAACAAGAAAGGAACAACCCATCCATTTATCGACGACACCGACTTAAGCGGTCTGGGACAAAATCAATTGTTACAAGCATACGCTGACAACCACTGGAGTGAGAATAACCGGAACCTGTATGCGCTGTGGCCACGTTTAAGCAACACTGTCATTTCAAACAACAACCGTACCAGCACCTGGTTCATGCAAGACGGTTCATTCCTACGCCTGAAGTCCGTAGAAGTAGGATACTCATTTCCACAAAAGTTAATAAAGAAAATGTTCATGTCCAAGCTGAGAATTTATTATAGTGGAAGTAACCTTTTATCCTTCAGCAAATTTGACTTATGGGATCCGGAAATGGCAGGTAACGGTTTAGGATATCCTATACAAAGAGTTCATAATATCGGTATCCAAGTAGGATTTTAAAAACAATTAGATTATCATGAAAAAAAGAAACTATATCATTGCCTTGATGTTGGCTGCAACCTCACTCAATTCATGTGATTATCTGGACGTAGTACCTGATAACGTAGCAACCATCGAATATGCTTTCCGTAACAGAATAGAAGCGGAGAAATATCTGTATACATGCTATTCTTTCTTACCCAACTGGGTAAATGTCGACAACAATCCGGGATTAAATCTTGGTGAGGAGGTCTGGAATGCATATGAGATATTACGGGAAAGCAGATATTATGCCACGAATGTGGGAAACAATATTTCCTCACCTAATTATAATTATTGGGATGGAGCCAATGGAGGAAAGAAACTGTTCGATGCCCTTCGTTGTTGTAACATATTCCTCGAAAACCTGGATTTGGTGAAAGACATCGATACCGGTCTGCGGTCACAATGGGCTGCTGAGGTAAAGTTCCTGAAAGCCTATTATCATTGGTATCTGGCCGAGTTATACGGTCCCATTCCTCTGATAAAGGAAAACTTGCCTATCGATGCTTCGGAAAAAGAAATGCAGATATATCGCGAACCTTTTGAAGATGTAGTGGATTACATCGTCCAGTTAATCGATGAAGCCAAAGATGAACTACCTCCGAGAACTGAAAATCCCATTTCCGATGCCGGACGCATCAATGGTGCGATAGCTTATGCCATGAAAGCCAAGATTTTGGTAACCGCTGCCAGTCCGTTGTTCAACGGTAATGCCGACTATACCAACTTTAAAGACAACAGGGGCGTACAACTGATTAATCCTGAATACGACCCACAAAAATGGGAAAGAGCACGCCAAGCTTGTAAAGAAGCTGTGGAATTCTGTGACATCACATTGAATGGTCCCGGTGAAAGATCACTTTATACCATCAATGACTATGCAGCTCCATCCGCCATGTCTTTCGAAACCCGCCAGATGAATGCTTTGAACAAAGTAATGACCGCCAAATGGAACAATGAGTTGATCTGGGGTGACAGCCGCAATGACAATAATAGTCTTGTACGTAATATTTTGATAACCATCAATCAAGGTTACTTCCGTACAGCCGGGGCCAATTCACAACACGGACCGACACTTCGTACGGTAGAAAACTATTATACTAAAAACGGTTTGCCTATTGATGAGGATGAAACTTGGGACTATAACAACCGTTATGATATCACCACCATTCCCCAAAGCCACTACCGCTATGCCGTAGTCGGTGAACGTACCGCCAAGTTACACCTAGATCGTGAACCGCGTTTTTATGCCAATGTAGGTTTCAACCGGGGCTTGTTCTATCTGTCCGGTATAGACGGACTGACTTCTGACGAAATGAAACAGCACAAGATATTCAGTTATGCAGGCGAAGATGCCGGTAAAAACGGTATCATCAACTATTCGGGAACAGGATATTTCGACAAGAAATTCATTTCCATCGATTGTAGCGTTACTACCTCCGGTTCTTGGAAGAACGACCGTTTCCCCTTCCCTATCATACGTCTGGGCGACCTTTATCTGCTCTATGCCGAAGCCATCAACGAATGCCTGCCTAATGATAACGCGACTTCTGATGACCTTTCTATCGAGTATGTAGATAAAATTCGTAAACGTGCCGGTCTCAAAGGAATCAAAGAAACCTGGGATACTTATGCCCGTCCTCAATACAAAAGCAAATACAAAACCAAAGGAGGCATGCGTGAAATTATTCGCAGGGAACGTCTGATAGAATTAGCGTTTGAAGGAAAATCATATTATGACAAACGCCGTTGGAAGCTATTGACGACTTTCATGAACGAACCTGTCAAAGGTTGGAACACAGAAGGCGTGACAGCCGAAGAATACTACATCGTAACAACCATGTTCAAACCGAAATTCGGTTCTAAGGATTATCTGTTCCCCATTCAGGAATCGACACTCTTGGCCAACCCGAACCTGGTACAAAATCCGGGATGGTAATAAATGTTATACGTAAACAAAAACATATATATATCATGAAACATATATTGAAACTAGGAAGCCTGTTACCCATTTTTCTGATGATAGTTGCTTGTACTGAGGTTGAAAAAGGGCAATATGCAATAGATACCGTAGCACCGGGAACAATCAGTAATTACAGCGTAACCAATAAAGAGGGAAAATCCGTAATTACCTATGACTTGCCGGACGACGAGGACTTACTTTATGTAAAAGCATCCTATAAATTGAATAATGGCAAGGATATGGAGGTAAAGGCATCAGCCTATGTAAACGAATTGGAAGTGCTTGGATTTGGCAAGGCAGCCGAACATGACATCAAAGTGACCACTGTAGACAGAAGCGGCAATGAATCCGAACCGGTGATTGTGAAAGTCACCCCATTGGACAACCCCATATACAAGATCTTTGATGAAATGCAAGTAGCCAGTGACTTTGGTGGTTTAAGTCTGAAATGGGAAAATGAGACGGAAGAAGAAATCATCATTTCCGTAACCACCCCCAACGAATATGGAGAGATGGTAAGCGCACAGAATTTCTATACCAAAGCAGCACAAGGTGCCGGTTTCGTACGCGGCTACTCCACGGAAACTTCAGAGACGGAAGGAAGACGTTTTGCCATCACCATTACCGACCACTGGGGAAACCAGACCGATGTGAAAGACGAGATATTCTATCCCATCTATGAAATCCAAATTCCTTCGGACAGATTTGCTAAATATGTGGTACCGGGATATGGCGACCCGGGAGTATACAACAGTTCCAAGACTCCGTATACAAAATTATGGAATAACAGTTGGGGAACCAATGATGACCATTATCACTCAAAAGTAGGTCAGAAATGGCCTTTCAACTTCGGTATGAATTTAGGACGTTTGGTGAAACTGAGCCGTTTCAAATATTACCAACGTACCGGTGGAAGCAAATGGAAATATCTTTTTGCACATGGTAATCCTAAACGTTTCAAGGTATATGGAGTGCCAGCCACAAGCGGTGGTGTGATACTGGATGTCACCGAACCTAATAACGACTGGATTTTATTGACCGAATTCACCTCCACGAAACCTTCCGGACTTCCTCTCGAGCAAACCAACTCCGATGACCAGGCAGTAGGTAACAACGGAGAAGACGTACTGATCCCCATTGAGGCACCTGCCGTACAGTGGATCCGTATTGAAGTGGAAGAGACATGGGGAGGCGTAAAAGACTTCATCCACATGGCAGAGTTAACTTTTTATGGCAGTTTAGTAGAAAACTAAAAATATAGATTATGAAAAACAAATTGTATATATCACTAATAGGATTGGCAGGATTGACTACATTTTTCTCATGTACGGACATCAATCATCTGCACGAACCTTATTTGGACCGGGGAGAACAAATCTATTTGGGTAAACCGGATTCCATACACATGTTTTCCGGCAAGAACCGTGTCTTGGCAGATGTCTGGTTTTCGGATGTCAAAGCTAAGAATTTGGTTGTGAAATACAACGGAGATATAGACTCCATCTGTATTCCCTTAGTACGCGATCCGGAACATCCACTACGTTCTGATCCGGTTTCCATAGAGATACCCGATGTAAACGAGGGTATAGCCACCACTTTCAAGTTCATCATCTATGATGCAAATATGAAATACAAGTCTCTTACCGTGGAAGCTTTAGGAAGTGCATATGGTAACGATTATCAGGAGTCCATCCAAAATCGTATTCTTACAAATACGACCTATAAAAACGGACAACTGAAAATTGTTTGGCTGAGTACAGGATCCACGCAGATACAATATACCGAAATCAAGTATATTTCGGAGAATGGTGAGGAAATGACCCATAAGTTGATGCCTACCGAAACTGAATGCAGTTTTGGCGTACAAGCCGGCAGCAAGGTACGTTATCGCAGTGTTTTCCTTCCGGAAGAGACTACGGTCGACCTCTTCTATACAGATTATAAAGAGTTTGTTGTAGAATAATAAATTCACATCATAAAAACAAATATTCAATTCATGAGGGTTTGTCAAAACTCCGATACAGCTGTCATATAGTCTGTCATTCAGTTTTGGCACACCTCTCATGTTTTGTTTTATAACAATCCTTATCTCCTGTCCGGCATTTTACATCCATGAAGCGTAACGAAGGATGAATTAATTCACTACATTTGCTTTCTAAAAACAAAACGAAAACAAAATCACCATGAAAGACGATTTCGACTATCGGTTAGTTCCTTCCAATTACATCCATTGCTTCAACCAAGCCTGCCCCTTCAGTGGCAACTGCCTGCGCCATCTGGCTGCGCTTCAGGCCCCGAAGACAAATCCTTACGTCGTTACGGTAAATCCGGCTGCCTATCCCGAAGATGCCGCGCGTTGCCCCCACTTCAAAAGCTCTGCAAAAATCCGCTTTGCCTGGGGACTGACTACTACTTTTGACAATATCCCCTATAAGACGGCTTTACTGCTGAAAAGAAAAATCCGCAATCTCTATTCCAAAACGACTTACTACCGCATTCTGAACCAGGAACGTTCCCTTTCACCGGCAGAACAATCCGAGATTACCCACATTTTCGAGCAACATGGCATCACCTCAGCTCCCGTATACGATAGCTATACCGAAGAATACGACTGGGGAAACCGTGAAAACAGATAGACAGGGCTTCTTTATTACTCACTTATTAGCAACGAAGTACATGTCCCACCAAGTTTCAATAAAGTGGGACTTTATTCTCATTTTATTGAGAACGTATTCCCTATCAATAGAGAACGCGTTCTCACTTTATTGGGAACAGGTTCCCTCTTTAGTGGGAACGCAAGACTTTCACTAAAGCCGAAGACTCCTAATACCCAAAGCATATCCTTTCGTACAGGTATTGCCAAGAGGAAGCCTATTTCACAAAATAACTAAAGAAAACCGGATTGCTTTCTTCTGATATTTGTTCTAACAAACAAGACAGATTATCATTAGGATGTTTCCCATCTGCCTGCACTGACATTTTAAGTACGTCTGAAGGGTAAACAAAAAAGATACGCCCGCCGCCACCTTCAACCGGAATAAAATTAGGCATGACGAGTTGGTAATCCGTATTCATGACAAGATGATAATTCTTTACTTCTTTCTTTTCTTTAGACAAGACACAAAGCCCGGGTTGGTTGGTTCGGAAGAGCAGATATCCCGGCATATCACACAAATCGGTCATTGTATAAACGTATTTGTTCTCCCGACATATCTCGTTCAACTCTTCACACGTATAGGTTCGTTTTCCGGAAGTATCAGGAAACGCCTTATCACCCCATCCTATAATATAACCTTCTTCTATCAGACCGTCTTTTGTTGCATATATTGTATTATCAAACTTGCGGGTAAGATACACCGGGTCATTTCCAGTCATTGACATAGTACCAAACGTACAGAAAGGTGCAATTTCAGGCAATGGTTTCCACAAAGAATGGCGGTGCCCGATTTCTTTTTCTATAGCCAATAGAGAGTAATCGGACAAATGATTGTTTGCATAAGTTTCCTTCCGCAAATAAATATACTGATCCGTAACAGCCAAAGACTTATAAATAGCCTCTAAACGTTCGGTACGTTCATAAACCCCGTCGAAGGTATAATACTGGATAGCCGGAGGATAAGTAAGCAACAACAACCTCTTTGCTTGCCTATCTATCGCCATATCAAAAAGATTTACATATTCACCGGGACCACCACCGACTGCATGTATCGTAAACAAATGTTTACCTGATTTAGCATAGCCAAGCACTTGTTTCATTTCCATATCCAGAATCAGAAAGCGGTCTTCATTCTCTATAATCCTATCTGCTCCATGAATCAAGGCATTCTGCTTTGTCTCGGGTATAAAAAGAGACGCACTATCTAAAAAGCTGGTGTCATTCACCAATCCATCAATCTCCACAACGGGAATCACCTCAGCGAAACCATCCACATTTTTCTTCGTACAACCAGAAATAAGTAATAGAAAAATGCCGGTTATAAACAATATTTTTAATTCCATAATCATTTAACCGGTACCCATTCACTTTCTGTACCCGGTTCACAGTCAACCACTCCTATTCCAAAACAGTCAGTTACTGTTGTTACTAAATATGCATATTGTTCTTCCCCTCTTATAGTGACTAAATATGGGCCTGCCTGTTTAGTCTTCGACTCCTTACTTTCGCTTTTCCCTCCTCCTTCATCAGAAGCTAAAGCCTCAATATCAGCTAACAGTATTTTACTCATTTTCCCTTTTTTAGTCTCACTTTCTAATAAAAATACTACAGATAAAAAACCAACGAAACAAAAGACAATAAATAAGTTCTTTTTAATAATTGTTTGTTTTTAAAGTTATTATTTATCAAAGAAAGTAATAATAACCCCAATAGACAACTTTTAAGCAAGAATTTTCGTATAAGATATGCTATCCACCAATCATTTTTCACAGATTTATTATACCTTTGTGTTCCAAAAGAAACAGAGTCACAACATTATGGAACAACAACTGACCATTTACAACACCTTAGATAGAAAAAAGGAGTTATTCGTGCCTTTGCATGCCCCACATGTAGGCATGTATGTTTGCGGACCGACCGTTTACGGTGACCCGCACTTGGGACACGCACGTCCTGCCATTACTTTCGACTTGCTCTTCCGCTACCTTACACATATCGGTTACAAGGTGCGTTATGTCCGCAACATCACCGACGTGGGACACCTGGAACACGATGCGGACGAAGGTGAAGACAAGATTGCCAAGAAAGCGCGTCTGGAGCAGTTGGAGCCGATGGAAGTGGCGCAATACTACATCAATCGCTATCATCAGGCGATGGATGCGCTGAATGTGCTTTCTCCAAGTATCGAACCTCATGCCAGTGGACATATCATCGAACAGATAGAACTGGTCAAGGAGATATTGAAGAACGGATATGCTTACGAAAGCGAAGGTTCCGTTTACTTCGACGTGGCCAAATATAATAAAGACCACCATTATGGCAAACTCTCTGGACGTAACCTGGACGATGTGTTGAACACGACCCGCGAACTGGACGGCCAGAGCGAGAAGCATAACCCTGCCGACTTTGCCTTGTGGAAGTGTGCGCAGCCGGAACACATCATGCGCTGGCCCAGCCCGTGGAGCAACGGTTTCCCCGGATGGCATGCCGAATGTACCGCTATGGGAAAGAAATATCTCGGAGAAAACTTCGATATCCACGGGGGCGGAATGGATCTTATCTTCCCGCACCATGAATGCGAGATTGCACAATCGGTAGCTTCGCAAGGACATGACATGGTACGTTACTGGATGCATAATAACATGCTGACTGTAAACGGGCAGAAAATGGGAAAATCATATGGTAATTTCATCACACTGGAAGAGTTGTTCAAGGGTACGCATCCCATGCTAGAACAGGCTTATACACCGATGACCATCCGTTTCTTCACTCTGCAAGCACACTACCGCAGCACGGTGGACTTCAGCAACGAAGCGCTGCAAGCTGCCGAAAAAGGATTGGCACGATTAATGGACGCCGTCCATGCGCTGGACAAAATTACTCCCGCAGCCACCTCTACCGTAGACGTGAAGGCCTTAAGAACTAAATGCTACGAGGCAATGAATGATGACTTGAACTCGCCGATTGTCATTGCACATCTTTTTGACGGTGCCCGGACGGTGAACAATATCCTTGCAGGAAATGATACCATCACAGCAGAAGATCTGAAAGATTTGAAAGATACTTTCCACCTCTTCTGTTTTGATATTTTGGGACTGAAAGAGGATAATGCTTCCAATGAGGAACGTGAAGCGGCTTTCGGCAAGGTAGTGGACATGTTGCTGGAAGAACGCATGAAGGCAAAAGCCAATAAGGACTGGGCTACTTCTGATAAAATTCGTAACGAACTGACCGCACTTGGGTTTGAGATTAAAGACGGTAAGGACGGATGCGAATGGAAACTGAATAAGTAGTTTTATATTCAAACAATACAAAATCAAGAAGCTGCCCCAACAAATGGGCGGCTTTTTGTATAGATAAACAATAAAAATCAGATCTTATCTCTTGCTTATCAAACATATAGGGAGATATCACACGTAACATTCTGAAGAGTATATCTGCCCAAAAACATTGACTTCGGGAGATTGATTTCATAAGCATCGACTTCAGAACACAAAGCCGAATCCGGCATACCACCCTACTTTCTTAGTCTGGTTAGACCAATTGAGCTGTACCTCCACGGGACCCAAAAAACTATTATACATATAGCCAATGCCTGTACCTATCAAGTCGTATGAATGTTGAGACTCAAAAAGTTCATGCAGTTTATCAGAAGTACGTCCGTAGTTGCCCGTTACCAATACATATTGATTTTTAAATAAACGTTGGCGAAATTTCAAACCGGCCACTATCAGTGTACCCGAAGCCAGTTCAGCACGATTGATACCGACAAAGGGTATCTGTTGGGGCATGTATCTACCGGCAATGCTACCACCGAGAAGATTAGTGACGGCAAAGGCATTGTCACTGTCACCCGCCAATAATCGTCCGTTGACGGAGGGAATGACGGTGAAGTTCCTTGATGGTGTAAAACAACCCATCCAATGAGCCGATAAGGCGGAAATGGGATTGTTATCTTTATACTGGAACAAGTTGTCAGTATATAAATTATAATTCACCGACCAAGACATACCTTTGGTGGGAATACTTCTTCCATTCAGGCTGTTATACAACAATCCGACAAAATAACTGAACAGAGATTCATTTCTAAACATCACGGCATCAACCGGCTCAAGCGATAATAAGTCGTGATAATTATAGTGTTGGAAAGAGATACCCGCACCCACTTGTACCTTATTCCAGTCTTTTGCCGCACCTGCTTGGAATTGTTGATGGGTAAACGTGAGGTCAAGGGTACGCTTTCCTTCATTATAAATATTGATGTCTTTATAGTTGAACTGGTAATTCAGTCCCGCCTGCCAACCTGTACCCCATTGATAGTTATATCCGACACGTGCCATAGTACGCTTCCCTAAACGTGCCGTAAGGTCAATCTGTGATTTTTTCTGTTTACCCAGATAAAAATCTGTATTTACCTGCAATGCCGCCAATTCTTCGGTATCAAAACGGAAACCGATATTCAATTTATTCTCTCTTGAAGCGGAAACGGCTATCTGCGGGTCGACAGGAATGTTTTTCTGTTCAGTAATATCAGAAACAGGTAAAGGTCCCGGACGATGAGGCCGATAATCTGTAGAAAGCCCCATCTGCTTTTTCAGAGCAATCAGTTTATCCCAATCGGACTGGGCGGCACGTTCTCCACGTACTATCAGGGTATCAATAGCTTCCTTAGTAAAACTTGCCGCAGAATAACCGGCAACATCTACCTTTATATGTACATTAGTCTTACGTAAATTCTCCTGATATTTCTTTTCTCCTTGCAGGTTGATGATCTGTCCGAAGATGTCTTTCACAGATTTCAACTCCACGGCATCCAGCAACGGACTTTGTACATCGACACCGATAATGAAATCGGCACCCATACCGAGAGCTACATCTACCGGATAATTATTGACCATACCACCATCTACCAGTACCATACCATCAAGATAAACGGGAGCAAAAACTCCGGGTATCGACATACTGGAACGCATGGCAGTAGCCAATATACCTTGATGAAAGATAACTTCGGTACCATTCACCAAATTCTCGGAAACACAAGCAAAAGGAATAGGCAAACGACTGAAATCGGTGAAATCCTGATAACCCTCCGTCAATGTGGAAAACAGTTTTGCCAGGTTCTTACCTTTGATAATTCCGGCATCCGTAACATCGGTAGATTTAAAAGAAAAAGGGATAGAAAGTACGTAGCGTTCGGAACGTAAACGGTCGTCCAATAAGACCTCTTTCGGATTGGGTGCATCCGACAGCAGGAATTTCCAATTTTGGGCATTTACCATGCTATCCAGTTGCCCGGGTGTGTAACCGATGGCATAGAGTCCGCCTACAATGGCTCCCATACTGGTACCCACCACATAATCGATAGGGATACCCGCTTTCTCTATCACTTTTAATGCACCGATATGTGCGGTTCCTTTGGCACCGCCACCACTCAATACAACGGCCACCTTCGGGCGGTCTTGTGCCCAAAGTATCAGTGGAAAGAATAATAGCCAAAACAATAATTTACGTTTCATCTTTCTCGTTTGGATTTTAATAGGGATGTGAGAAAGATAGAACAATTAACTTTATCTGTTAGTTCACTGTTAATTAGGAACTGAGGTTAGAGAAACAAAAAGGACACTTCTTTACAAAAGTGTCCTTTCCAATTTATTAATCCAGTATGAGAACTGAGTATACCGCAATTACCCGTTTATTTTTCATAAGGTATCATATCAGCCAGAATACCTTCTTTATACCAAGGATCATCAATCTCCTTGAGAACTTTTCCCATCTCAGTACACAGTTCCTGCACTACCTCCCTGTTTTGCTCCAAAGGAAGATTATTCATCTGATACGGGTCTTTTTCGTCATCAAACAACAGGCTTCTTACAAGCTTATGGTCTTTACGATCAATGTAGAGTGCCAATGTATAGCGAGCCGACTTGAAACCACGAGATGAGGGGAAATAAGAATGAATTTTGCCATCAGCTTCTCTTTCTCCATCCAAGTTCTGAATATAAAGGGCACCGGTCGGGCGCACAATTTCTGCCTTTTCATCGAAGAAAAGTGGTGCATAGTTACGTCCTTGTACTTCCGAAGGAATAGAATCGGATAAGCCTGCCAAACCTAACAAAGTAGGCATAATGTCCGGTGAAGACATCATAAGATTATCTACACGAGGTTTCAGCTTATCAGGATAACGTACCAGGAAAGGAGTATTCATGGACTCGGAGTACGGTGAATTCTTCGGATCATTCGTACGCTGGCTACACATGGTTTCTCCATGGTCGGATGCAAAGACTACAATTGTATTCTTATCCAGCCCAAGTTCTTTCAAAGCATCAAGTATTTTACCGAAAGCACGATCGACTCCCGTAACAGAAGCGAAATAGTAGCGTACACTTTCTGCTTTCTCCATTTTGGGATCGGCATTCGGACGAACGAGCAAACTATCCAAAGGCTGGTCTTTGTACAAATTAAAATCTTCCTCCATACAGTCATCCAAAGAACGATAAGGACTATGAGGAGGATTCATTCCTACCATAATAAAAAATGGTTTCTTCGGATCACGCACATTATCTTCGTTCTTTAAATAAGAAACCACCTTACCGGCTTCCCACAACGGAGACCATTCATGCGGATCATGTCGATTACCATCCGTATCCCAATAATGGGGATTTTTATGTTCATCGAACGTCCCGTAAGAATACCAGTAATTAAATCCATGACGGCGTTCCTTCGGTGTATAGGCATCCCATGCAGGAATACGGTCTTCTACGTATTGTCCCGGACGTTGAGGGTCGTTGGGAGTCGGAAAGTCAGCATGTAGTTTACCAAAGTAGGCACAATCATATCCGGCTTTACTGAAAACGTCACCCACACACTCAACATCTTCACGTAAAGAACTGATAGGACGGTCTGAATTACAGTTCAATGGAACACCACTCTTGTTAGGATACATTCCGGTGAGCAAAGAACCACGGTGAGGGCTACTCAATGGACAGTTGCTCATCACAGAGGTCAAGACAACAGATTCTCTGGCAAAGTCGTTCAGACGGGGAGTGTGTACCGGATCATTGCGAAAGTTCACCTTATCCCTAAATCCTTCCTGTCCCCAAAACTCCATAGCCTGGTTACGGAACTGATCCGGAAAGACATATATCACATTCGGTTGTTGCGCCTGTTCTGCCTGAGGGGCTTTACACCCCTGCAAGGCGAACAAACCTAAACCACTTAACAAAAGATTAAACTGATTTCTCATTTTTTCTCCAAGTCTCTTTTACGCTTCAAACCTTCCAGGAAGTAATAATCCGCATAATTCAAAGGAACATCAATTTCGGCATTGTGGGGAATGCTACCTACGGAATGCATCAGGATAAAGTTGCCATTAGTACCCACTTCAGCACGGTATGCAGGCGTTGCAAGACTTTCCATGATTTTATCGGCAGTCTCCTTATAACCTTTACCCGGAATATAAGTACTCAACTCATAAAGAGCAGATGCGGTACATGCTGCCGAAGACGCATCACGAGGTTCATTCGGAATGTTGGGAGCATCATAATCCCAATATGGAACGAGATCTTCAGGAAGATTTTTATTATTGAAGATAAAATTGTATACTTTTTCTGCCTGATCCAAATATTTTTGATCATGAGTATAGCGATAACACATAGTATAACCATATAAAGCCCATGCTTGCCCACGAGCCCATGCAGATTCGTCAGCATACCCTTGCGCTGTTTGTTTTTTACGAACCTCACCGGTTTCGGGATCATAGTCCACTACATGATAACAACTGTTGTCAGCACGGAAGTGGTTTGCCATAGTAGTATCAGCATGTTTCGTTGCTATATTATAAAAGGTGGAGTCACCGGAAAGTCTGGTTGCTTCGAACAACAACTCAAGATTCATCATATTATCAATGATAACGGGACACTTCCAACCACGTGTACCTTGCCAACCTTTATCAGCGTCCCAAGATTGAATGACACCTGCTCCGGGACGGAAACGAGTAGACAGTGATTTAGCTGTCTGTATGATAACCGGTTTGTATACTTCTTTATTAGCAAAACGATATCCATTCAAATAACTACAACCAATCATGAAACCTACATCGTGATGCCAAGTTAAATACTGCACAGAATCCAAAGCTTCTGTATACTTTTCAGCCAATGGCAACCATTTCTTGTCACCTGTCAGTTCGTACATGTACCACATGCTTCCAGGGTAGAAACCAGAGCACCAGTCTTCGATAGATATATAATGAATACTACCATCCGCATTGATTGTTCGCGGATTAAGAACTTTGCCGGATTTTTCAATAATGTCTGTCTGAATTGTGTTCTGAGCCACTGCATTATCAATGTTTTCCTGGATAAAATTATTTTCGGTTTGCTTTTGTCCTGCGCAACCCGCAAAAATAAGAAGGGAGACTCCCAACGTAGTGAGAACTGTTTTCATAATAAAGGATTTATTTATTAAATATTTTATGATTTTTCACGGGCAAATGTAACGCTCTTAAACTAAAAAGACCCTCATAAATCATCCAATTAAAAGCTAAAATATTACATTTGCGTTCAAAAACAGCTATTTTAGTCTTCTATCACCGATCATTAAACATTAATTATCAAATATCATGACCCCACAAGAGTTTTTCAAAAAAGATCTTTTTGCCGATAAAGTCGGTGTAGAATTACTGGAAATAAAAGAAGGATATAGCAAAGCATCCCTTCTTATTAAAGAAGAACATCTCAATGCAGGACACCGTACTCAAGGAGGAGCACTCTTCACTCTAGCAGATCTTGCACTGGCAGCAGCCGCTAATTCACATGGAGCACTGGCCTTCTCACTTTCCTCCAATATCACTTTTCTACGTAGTAGTGGACCAGGTGACATACTGTATGCCGAAGCACGCGAGCGTTATACTGGGCGCAGTACCGGATATTATCAGATAGACATCACCAATCAAAAAGGAGAGCTAATCGCTACATTCGAGTCCAGCGTATTTAGAAAAGGAGACACTCTTCCATTTACTTTGTAACAATAGAGGCCATCGGATAGCGATTACCTCTTACACTTTTCAAGAAAGCTTTCGCCGAACCGAAATTTAGATACATATCCAATCGTATGGGAAGGTGGTTTTTGTCATCGGATATATAGAATGTGATGACTTCTTTCTCCTTCCCCTTTTTGTATTCCACAAAAGAGAATACCAAACAACGATAAATCGTATCATTATTAGCTTTTATCTCTTCCTTCCCACGATAAATAAGAGTCTGTTCTTCTACTCTACGACCTGTTGCCATCGGAAAAAGAATACGATCTCCCACTTTATAATCATTGGGGTTGTAAGAACGCGCCTGGGCAAGGATACTCAACATATCAAAAATACAACGGGTGTCGCTATATTCCATTTCCTGAATAGTTCCATCACGCCAAGTTCGTTTCTGTTTCACAATCGATTTACCATCGTTATAGGAAAACCAAGCCTCATCCACCGTATAGCGTTTACCTTCTTCAGCAGCTTTCCTGAAATAAAGAGGTTCGAGTTTATCACTGACATAGCATGTCAAAGTATCCCTCATTCTAAAAAAGAAATCAGTCTTCTTACTACCCACGGAAAGGAGATTAAAGCGATAGGCAGGTTTGGAATGGTAGGTAGTGGCATTTGTTGTCAAACTGGCAAGTCCCACCTTCTTCCAAATAAACTTCCAGTTGAAATATAAGTCATACATGACATGTTCACCCGACTTAAAGGCTGTATTCTCTGCCGTACACTGTGCTTGGGCAGAAGAAGGACTAGCCAGAGTAATAAACCCCACCAGTAAACATAGAGCGAATATTCTTTTTTGTTTAATAGCTATAACCTCTGCCACTATTGCGACTACTGCTGTTATTATTCCTATTGTTGCTATTCTTGTTCTTTTTCTTGTCTTCATCTGGTTTTTGTTTTTTTAGTTCATCCGGTTTTTGTTTATCAAGCGGCTTGGCTTTCACATCCCAATCTTGCACTAAATCAAAATTAGCCTTAAACTCCAACACCTGCGGATAATAATAAACCATTTCCGGCTGGCGTTTGTTGACGTAATCACCAGTATCCCATACACCATTCCCATTTGTGTCATTAACCAAGCGAGCTCCGTACTTACCCGGATTTAAAAAGTAGAAATCCGCTTTCCCATCGACAACAGGAACCGTCCGTACCACTTTGTCCTGAGGATCCAATAAATCGACGAAAGCCACAGAGTCCGCTCCCGTTATATTAAAGAAGATCTGTCCGTATTCTTCCAAGTTCTTCACCTTAAACTCTTTCTTTACCTTATCGGTAAACATACCATATAACCCATGAAAAGCCATAGAGTCTACCTCAAAAGCATAACTTTCACCGGGTTTCCAGTCGGCATATAGATTATAGCGTTTCAAATCCAGCGAATCCCGTACAAAATCAAACGGTATATCTTGCCATAAAGAATCCACTTTCTGCCGCACATGTAAAGCCGTATCGTTATAATGAGCAATAGGCTCAGTAAAAGTCAATGTTATATAATCATATACATCCATAGCAGAAGGTGCATACACATCCATGGCAAGGAAAGGAGGTTGCTCCGGTTCCTCGGCATCTCTCTTCTTTTTCTTCTTTTTCTGCTCCTTCAACTTCTTCTCCAATTCTTCTTGTTCCTTTTCCTTCAGTTTCTTATAACTTACTTTTGAAACGAACTTCAGAGTATCGGTACGCGGAGATAATTGCTTCAAACTATCTGTATATAAATAAGTAAGGTTTACTTTCAATGTATCCTGTTGATAAAGCAAAGAATCTTTTATCCAATAGTGTATAGTGTCATTCCGTCCTGTGGTTTGTTCCACAACAAAGGCATCCTTTTCATCAAAATTCAACCCTTTTAATAAAGGCAGACTATCTGCCGGAGCCGAAAAATAGATAGAAAACTTTTGAGGGGTAAGACGCTCGGTTTTCAACAAACGCTGAGAGAATATCTGTTCCTTGAAACAACGCAACATCACATTATCGGGAAGGAAGTACGTGTACTTACGTTCCATGATAGTATCTATAGTTAAAGAATCTTTCCAGAGCGTGTCTTGCCTTACGCGTTCTTCCATAGAAGGAATGATAAGAGAATCATTGAAAGCGATAACTTCAGTCGGTTGTGAAAAATAAAAATTCTGATCCGCATCCTTCAATGCATAAATACGATATTTACCGGGAGCCACACCACGTATAGAGAACTGACCACGGCTATCCGTCCGTCCTACACGATCAAAAGGCAGTGTGGTAAATGCTGAATCTGCTAGATTGGCATGTAATCCTACCAACATTCCTTTTACCGGTTCCAAATTAGACGCTTCGAGTAATGTACCGGCTATAGCCATCGAATCAAGTTCCGCACCGGTAGAAAAGGTATATGTAAAAGCTTCCAACGGATTTCCCTCGTTATTATCCTGAATAGCATCCGCGAAATCTACAGTATAAGTAGTATTCGTCTTCAGAGTATCCTGTAAAGTGATAACCACTTTCTTACCATTAGACTTTATCTCAGGCTGCTGCACCTGAGGAGGGGAAATAACCACCTTTTCATTAGCTTTATCCAACTTGATAAACTCATCAAACTCGATTACTATTTTCTTCTTTTTATTATGAAGTGCGCCGGGCAACGGGGAACCCGCAACAAAACGGGGAGGTGTCTCGTCAATAGGTCCTCCTTCCAAACGACCTATACTGGCACAGGAATACAAAACAGCTACTATGGCAACTGCTCCCAATAACCGGTGAAAAAGCGGTTTCATCTTATTATGATGTTTACAATGTAACATGTTGCAAAAATAAAGGTTATCCGACAATTAGCGGTATGCTTTACAGTATTTTTGGAAAAAAACAACAATTTAGTCCGAAGTATATATAAAACATAGTTAAAAAACAGGTATGTTCATACCTTATATACCGAGAAAAGAATAATTTTGCGGTCGAAAACTAAAAGTTCCTATTTAGTTTTCGACCGCTATCCTTTTTTCTACTATGTTTGACATATAAGCCCTCAAATCAACAAGAATAAAATATACAGAGAATAAAAAAAGAGTATGAAGAGTAGATTAGTATTATTGGCATGTTGCCTGGCACTGCTCAGCAGTTGTGGACAAGGTGACAAAAGCATGGGTAAAGCACCCGAATTTGCAGTGATTGCAGTAGAGACTACCACTGCTAACTTGACAAACAGTTATCCGGCTACTATTAAGGGTAAACAAGACGTAGAAATCCGCCCGATGGTAAGTGGTTTTATCACTAAATTACATGTAGACGAAGGATCTGTAGTACGTAAAGGACAAATTTTGTTCAGTATTGATCCTGTACAGTATCAAGCTGCCGTAAATTCAGCTAAAGCTGCTGTGGAAACAGCCAAAGCTGCTGTAAATACACAGGAACTCACCGTGAATAACAAACGTACACTGAACCAAAAAAACATTATCAGTGACTATGATTTGCAGATGGCGGAAAACCAACTGGCACAGACAAAAGCGCAACTGGCTCAAGCAGAAGCCCAATTGGTAAATGCTAAAAATAATTTATCATATACAAGTGTCACCAGTCCCAGCGATGGTGTAGTAGGTACTATCCCCTACCGCGTAGGTAGCTTGGTTAGCCCGTCTACAGCAACTCCGTTGACTACGGTTGCCGATATTTCTGAAATGTTCGCTTATTTCTCCATGACTGAAAGACAACTGTTGGCACAAATTCGTGAAGGAGGCAACATCAAGCAAATTCTGGAAAAGATGCCGGATGTACAGTTACAACTCATCGACGGAACCATGTATGCCGATAGTGGTCGCGTGGAAACCATTAGCGGAGTTATCGACCAGGCTACCGGTTCGGTAACCATGCGTGCCCTCTTCCCCAACAAGCATAATGTGCTGCGTAGCGGAAGCACAGGTAATGTGGTATTCCCTAACCCGCTACATGATATAATCATGATCCCTCAATCAGCCACTACGGAAATCCAGGACAAGAAGTTCGTATTTGTTCTGCAACCCGACAATACACTGAAAAATACAGAAATCAAGGTATTCAGTCTGAACGACGGTAAATATTACTATGTAACAGATGGTCTGAAAGCAGGTGAAAAGATCGTTATCGAAGGTGTACAAAACCTAAAAGACGGACAGAGTATTACGCCCATTACTCCTGCAGAAAAAGAGGCAGAGTACCAAAAAGCTCTGAAAGACCAGAAAGAAGGTAATATTCAAACGGCGTTCCAATAAAAGAATGAAAAATGAAAGAATGAAAAGCTGTCTAAAACAGACACAGTATTGATTCTTGATCCATTTTAATTCTTTAATTTTTAATTCTTTAATCTTTCATGAAATGAAATTAGATAGATTTATTAACCGTCCGGTACTATCAACGGTAATCTCCATCCTGATAGTAATCTTAGGAGTTATTGGTCTGGCTACATTGCCTATCACCCAATATCCGGACATTGCACCTCCCACCGTATCGGTAAGTGCCACCTACCAAGGTGCCAACGCCCAAACGGTACTTAACTCCGTTATCGCCCCACTGGAGGATCAGATCAACGGTGTAGAAAACATGATGTATATGAGCTCAAGTGCCACTAACAGCGGCGCAGGTGACATCTCCATCTACTTCAAGCAAGGTACCGACCCCGATATGGCAGCGGTAAACGTGCAGAACCGTGTCTCCATGGCACAAGGTTTGTTGCCTGCCGAAGTTACCAAAGTCGGTGTAACCACCCGTAAGCGCCAGACCTCCATGTTGATGGTATTCTCCATCTATGACGAAAAAGACCAGTATAATATTGAGTTCCTGGAAAACTACGCCAACATCAACCTTATCCCTGAAGTAAAACGTGTCAACGGTGTAGGTGACGCCATGGTGCTGGGACAAGACTATTCCATGCGCATCTGGCTGAAGCCTGATGTAATGGCTCAATACAAACTGATCCCCAACGATGTGGTTGCCGCCTTGAATGAACAGAACATTGAAGCGGCTCCCGGCCAGTTGGGTGAGCGCGGTAACCAAACCTACCAATATACCCTTCGTTACAAGGGGCGTTTGCAACAGACTACGGAATTCGAGAACATTGTCATCAAAGCTTTGGAAAACGGTGAAATACTCCGCCTGAAGGATGTAGCGAGTGTGGAGCTGGGTCGTCTGTCATACGGTTTCAACAATATGGTAAACGGACATAAGGCCGTGAGTTGCATCATTTTCCAGATGGCAGGTAGTAATGCCACGCAGACCATCTCGGATATCGAGGCTCTACTGGACGACTATTCCAGTAAACTGCCGGCCGGCCTGAAAATCAACATTGCCCAAAGTGCCAATGACTTCTTGTTCGCCTCCATACACGAGGTTGTCAAGACACTGATTGAGGCGTTTATTCTGGTGTTCATCGTGGTATATATCTTCTTGCAAGACATGCGCTCCACGTTGATTCCCGCCATTGCCATTCCTGTGGCATTGATTGCCACCTTCTTCGTATTGAAACTGATTGGCTTCAGTATCAACTTGCTGACACTTTCGGCGATGGTGCTTGCCATTGCGATTGTGGTCGATGATGCCATCGTCGTCGTCGAGGGCGTCCATGCCAAGCTGGACCAGGGCTACAAGTCTGCCCGTACAGCTTCCATCGATGCCATGAGTGAGCTGGGTGGTGCCATCATCTCCATTACGCTGGTCATGATGTCCGTATTCATCCCCGTGAGTTTCATGGGCGGTACGGCAGGTACTTTCTACCGCCAGTTCGGTTTAACCATGGCGATTGCCATTGGTTTCTCGGCTTTGAACGCCTTGACCTTAAGTCCTGCACTGTGTGCTATCTTCTTGAAACCCCATAATGGCGAACACGAAAACTTGAAAGAACGCGTAGGCGTTGCCACCAAGGAGGCACGCAAGATTATGTTTGCCCGATATGCCAATTCTTTAGGCAGGCTAATGCGCCCCGGCATCACATTACTCTTTGTGACAGTAGCAATTCTGGGTATGATTTTCGGTCTATTCAGCTTCAGTGAACATCCTATCTTGTGCTGCGTAATGATTGTCATCAGTGTGTTGGCATTGACGGGTATGACTACCGACAAGTTCAAACAGTCCTTTAACGACTCCTATAACGGTATCCTGGGTAAATATAAAAAACAAGTACTGTTCTTTATTCAAAAACGCTGGATATCGGCAGGATTGGTCATCGGCTCCATCGTGTTACTGGGTGTATTCATGCAAATCACCCCGACCGGTATGGTGCCCAACGAAGATACCGGTACCATCATGGGTGCCGTGACACTACCTCCCGGTACTTCACAAGAACGTGCACAAGAAATTCTGAACCGTGTGGACAGCCTTGTCGCCGCCGACCCCGCTGTGGAATCACGTACAGTCATCTCAGGCTATAGTTTCCTTGGTGGACAGGGACCTTCATATGGTTCACTCATCATCAAACTGAAAAACTGGGAAGAACGTTCTACCATGCAAAACTCCACGATTGTGTATGCCACTTTATATATGCGTGCACAAAAGGTCATCAAAGAAGCGCAGGTATTGTTCTTTGCTCCGCCTATGATTCCGGGTTACTCGGCTTCAAGCGACATTGAGTTGAACATGCAGGACAAGACAGGTGGTGATTTGGATCACTTCTTCAACGTAGTGAACAATTATAGCGCTGCTTTGGAAGCACGTCCGGAAATCAATTCTGCCAAGACCTCTTTCAACCCCCACTTCCCGCAGTACCAGCTAGACATCGATGCCGCTGCTTGTAAAAAGGCGGGTATCAGCCCCAACGACATCCTGACTACCTTGCAGGGATACTATGGTGGTTTGTATGCTTCCAACTTCAACAGCTTCGGTAAGATGTACCGCGTAATGGTACAAGCCGAGCCCGATGCCACCAAAAACATGGAAACCCTGCAAAGTATCAAAGTGCGTAACGGCAACGAAATGGCACCTATCACGCAGTTCATCTCCATCAAGAAAGTATATGGTCCTGATGTCATCAGTCGTTTCAACCTCTACACTTCCATGAAAGTGATGGTAGCTCCCGCATCGGGTTACACTTCCGGCCAGGCCCTGCAAGCTATTGCCGAAGTAGCACAGGAAAACTTGCCTGCCGGTTTCGGTTACGAGTTGGGAGGTATGGCGCGTGAGGAAGCTGAAACAAGCGGTAGCACTACGGGACTTATCTTCATTTTGTGTTTCGTATTTGTTTTCTTGCTCCTGAGTGCCCAATACGAAAGTTATATCCTGCCACTCTCCGTATTACTGTCGGTACCGTTCGGGTTGCTGGGCAGCTTCCTCTTTGTGGGCGGTATAGGAGCATTGGGTAGCATTCCGGCATTGAAGATGGTTCTGGGTACAATGTCCAATGACATCTATATGCAGATTGCCCTCATCATGCTAATGGGATTGTTGGCAAAAAATGCCATTTTGATTGTAGAGTTTGCCCTTGAACGCCGTAGAATGGGCATGAGCATCACCTGGGCAGCCGTATTGGGTGCTGCAGCTCGTCTGCGCCCTATCTTGATGACGTCATTAGCCATGATTGTCGGCCTGCTTCCGCTGATGTTTGCTTCTGGTGCAGGTGCCAACGGTAACCGTACGCTGGGTACTTCTGCTATTGGTGGTATGTTAATCGGTATGATTCTGCAAATTTTCATCGTACCTGCCCTGTTCGTGGCATTCCAGTACTTACAAGAGAAATTTAAGCCGATGGAATGGGAAGATGTCGATAATTCAGATGCTGAACCTGAGATTGAGCAATATACTAAATAAGAAGAAATTTCAATCGTAAATCGATAAATCGTAAAGAAAATGATGAAGAAATTAATGATCCTGATGTGTGCAACCGCTCTATTGAGCAGTTGCCACATCTACAAATCATACGACAGACCCGATGACATCACTGCTGAAGGCTTGTATCGTGATACCACTTTGACAAACGATACACTCGCTTCAGATACTGCCAACTTCGGAAATCTGCCTTGGCGGGAAGTATTTACAGACCCGCAGTTACAGACGCTCATCGAACAAGCGCTGACTAATAATGCTGACCTTCGTAGTGCGGCCCTGAACGTGAAGCAAGCACAAGCAGCACTGATGTCTGCACGTCTGGCATATGCTCCTATGTTGGGACTTTCTCCACAGGGAACTGTCAGTAGTTGGGATAAAGGTAAAGCTACACAAACTTATTCATTGCCCGTGACAGCAAGTTGGCAAATTGATCTCTTCGGTCAGTTGCTAAACCCCAAACGTAACGCACAGGTTTCTCTGAAACAAACCCAATTCTATGAACAAGCTGTGCAGACCCAAGTCATCGCCAATGTAGCTAATATGTATTACACACTGTTGATGCTCGACCGTCAACTACAAATAACAGAGGGTACTGTGGACATTCTGAAGAGAAATATGGAAACAGTAGAAGCGATGAAAGATGCAGGTATCTATGGTACCACCTCGGCTGCCGTAGAACAAAGCCGTACTGCATACGCACAAGTCAAGGCATCTCTACCCGACATACACCAAAGTATTCGTGAAACGGAGAATGCATTGTGCTTGATGCTGAATCAGCCGGCACAAAGTATCTCACGCAGTACGCTGGAAGCACAGCAACTTCCATCAGAGTTCTCCGTCGGTATCCCCTTACAGTTGTTATCCAATCGTCCGGATGTAAAAGCCGCTGAAATGTCATTAGCATCGAAATACTACAACACCAACAGTGCACGCGCCGCCTTCTACCCACAAATCACTCTGAGTGGTTCTGCCGGTTGGACTAACAGTGCCGGTTCTGCAATCGTAAATCCGGGTAAGTTATTGGCTTCCGCTATCGGTTCTCTAACACAGCCCTTGTTTTATCGCGGTACTAATATTGCTCGCTTAAAACAAGCAAAAGCACAGGAAGAACAAGCCAAAATTCAGTTCCAGACTTCCCTACTGAATGCAGGAAATGAAGTAAGTAATGCTTTGTACCAATATCAGATGACATCGGAAAAAGCTATTTCTCGCGATATTCAAGTAAATTCTGCTCGTAAAGCAGCCGAAGATACAAAAGAATTGTTTAAATTAGGCACGTCAACCTATCTGGAAGTATTGTCTGCCGAGCAATCCTATCTCAGCGCACAACTTTCGGAGATATCTGACACCTTTGCTAGCATGCAGGCTGTAGTCAGTTTGTATCAAGCACTTGGAGGAGGAAGAGAAAATTAATCATTAAACATTGAAAAACATGATTAGTCCATTAGCTTTTGTAGATTCTGCCGCAAAAATCGGTCAGAATGTAACCATCCAGCCCTTTGCATATATAGAAGGCGATGTGGAAATTGGTGACAACAGTGTCATTATGTCCGGTGCAAAAATCTTAAATGGGACTTGTCTGGGAAAAGGGAACAAAATACACCACAATGCCATTTTGGGAACTACTCCACAAGATTTCCATTATACAGGAGAAGACAGCCGGTTAATTATTGGTGATAATAACGACATCCGTGAAAACGTAGTCATCAGCCGTGCCACTCATGCAGACGGTGCTAGTCGTATTGGTAATGAAAATTATCTAATGGATGGTGTACACCTTTGTCATGACGTACATATTGGCAATCACTGTGTATTAGGTATTAAGACTACCGTAGCCGGAGAATGCCAGATAGACGATTATACTATTTTAAGTAGTAACGTCATTCTGCACCAGTACTGTCATATTGGAAGTTGGGTATTGATCCAGGCAGGTTGTCGTATTTCAAAAGATGTTCCGCCATACGTGATTATGAATGGTAACCCGGCAGAATACCACGGTATCAATGCTGCCGTGTTACAACATAAACATCAAGTCACTGAACGCATATTGAGACATATTGTAAATGCCTATCGTTTGGTTTATCAAGGGAACTTCAGTATACAAGATGCTCTGCAGAAGATTGAAGACCAGGTGCCCATGAGTGATGAGATACATAATATAATCAACTTTATCAAGGGATCCAAAGAGATTGTAAAGTAAACTCACAAACTTCATGTACCTGTATATTCAGGATTAAGAAGTTTATCTTTTTTAGGCACGGATTATACGAATTTTGCGGATTGATTTCTTTTCCGCTCAATTCGTGTAATCCGTGTCTACTTATTTTATATAAGTAGACACCAACTTTTTACATTCATATAGAAGGAGAATATTCCACTACTATCCGCAGTGAAAGTACTCATGTACCAATTTTAGCATAGCTTCCGGTTTTCCTTCTAGATCGGCACGCAAAGTACGGTCATTGTAACTACGAAGTTTACGGAGAATTCCGTCGATCATTGCCGGGCTGAATACATTGTATTGTTCAAAGACAGTGCGTTGTCTCTGTAAACAATCGGCAGAAGCTCCACAACTATCCGGCAATTGTGCCAACAACTTCAACTTATCTTCATTTTCTTTCTGATGGATATTCACATTGACATAAGTCTTCTCCGCAATTTCCAACGCATTTTCCAGCTCAAAGCCATAACGACAAGCCACAGTGAGCCCTGCAAGCAATTGATATAAATCGGCCGATCCATCCGGAGAGCGCATTTCTACAGTCTGCTTTATGCTGGTATCAAAATGACTTTCGGCTTCCAATGGATTTGCAAGTACGCACATATCTGTTTTAGCAGACCAGCCGAGAGGCACACGTACCAATACAGAACGATTACGGTCACCCCAACAAACGTTGGTAGGTGCCTCTTGATGAGGGACAAGACGGAAGTAAGAAGTAGGATTTGTATTACCGAAAGCGGTGATAGAAGGAGCCAGCTCCATCATCCCTGCAATAGCCTTACGAGCAGTCTCGGACAAGATACCGTCTTCCAACATCAGGTTCTTTCCATCTTTCATGATACGCATGTGAATGTGAAGCCCAGATCCAGCTTTTCCGGCTGTGATTTTAGGAGCGAACGTCACATTATATCCATGCTTATACCCCAGATTACGGATCACCCATTTAGCAAGCATCAACTGGTCGGCAGCCTGCTCTACAGGAACGGGTAGAAACTCAATCTCGTTCTGTTCATAAATGTATCCGTCCAAAGTAAAATTACCCACTTCGGAATGCCCATACTTAATTTGTCCGCCTGCTTGTGCAATGTAAGACATACACTGTGTACGGAATTCGTTGAACTTGGCATAAGGGCCAGATTCATGATAACCACGCTGATCGGTTGCTTCAAACATACCTGCATCGGGAGCTATTACATAATATTCCAGTTCGCCCATAGCCTGAAACTCCATTCCAGTGACTTCAGTAAAAGCTCTGCTTGCCTTGTGAAGTGTATGCTCGGGAGCACTCTCCAACGGTTCTCCGTCTTTATTAAAAAAAGAGCAAAGCATGGATAAAGTGGGAATTTCAGCAAATGGATCCACAAAAGCGGTACGAAAACGCGGTATCACATAAAGATCACTGCTGCCTGCTTCAATGAAAGAGAAGAGACTGGAGCCGTCTACTCGTTCGCCACATGTGAGGATAGCATTCAGGTAAGCCTCATCGGTAATAACAAAATTCAGAGTTTTCAAACGTCCATCGCCCGCAGGATACATAAAATTAATCATACGGATACCATTCTGTCGGATAAAAGAGATAATATCCGCTTTTGTAAACTCGGAAGCCGGTTTCTGGAGAAATGCCACTAATTGGTTGGCATTCATTGACAATTCTTGATTCATAATTGGTTGTTTTTCATTTTAGTAAGGTCGAAGTTCAATATAGTAAAATACTACTCTATCTTATTCCATATTCAGCATACCGAAGAACTCCGGGCAATGGAAGTTCGGAGCAGGCAATTCAATGGGATTCCATGAAAGGAAGTGAGGTGTCTGCAACTTATCACCGCATTTATAGAAATTGGCACGGATGGACTTACCATCCAACGATGTAATATTATGCAAGAAGAAGACGGAGAAAGGAATGATCAGAGCTACTTCCCAACCACACTCTCCTATTCTTTCAGGGAAAGCTTCACGACCTAGAGAAGACCAGCGTTGCACTTTATCGAGTACTTCCTGCGAAGCATGTTGGCGATTGTTACGTTCTGTACCCGCACCGATGAGTAACGTACCAGAACAATTACATTCCACATTATAATATATACCGTCTCCGGCTGGGATAGAAAAGAATTCTACACAAGCATCTTCCCATACCGAACCGTTATCCCGTCCCGCTACAGCACGCACACTCGCTTCTTTCACTTTATAATGAAGCAGAATGGCATCTTCCGTATGAGCAATACGAAACTCTACAACCGGATTATAAGGGAAATCTTCCCAATTTACGGTATTAATCGGCTGAAAAGCCACTTTTTCTTCATCTAGAAGAGCAGGCACCGATTCCACCGGTACACTCGCCATGCTCACCTTCTTGACATTCAATTCTTTCATTATATATCTATAGTTTTAAATACACGAAGCTATGAATTTCTGCATTTCAGGCGTATGTTCTTCTACACTTTGCAGCAACTTGAATTGTGCCTTCGTACGCACCAGGTTATGTTCCGGGTACTGAATTTTGTAATACGTATCACCGTTGATGTAATCAGCAAGAAAACGTACACATTGCATATAGGGGAACAAAGCGGCAGCATATGGCAAGTTTTCAATCTCTATCGGCAAAAGGAAAGACTTGGCAGACTCAAGATAACCTTTTGCAAAGGCCTTGAATATCTCCATATTGAAATTCACATTATTCAGGTCTTTGTCGTCTTCGAGACCAGTATTGGCACCTGAACGCAAGAAGTCACCGAAATCAGAGAAAATATAACTGGGCATCACTGTATCGAGGTCGATTACACAAAGTACATTTCCTTTTTCATCGAACATCATATTATTTACTTTTGTATCACAGTGGCAAACACGCTTAGGAAGTTTACCTTCACGGTGTAAACGTTCCGCCTTACACATTTCATCGGCACGGCGTTCTATCTCGTCGAGGAAATATTGCACTTCCTTTACACGCCCAACAGCATCGGCAGCTACCGCATCGCGAAGTTGTTTTAAACGGAACTCCATATTATGGAAATCCGGAATAGTTTCACCTAACGCATCGGGAATATCGGCAAGCATAGCCTGAAATTTGCCGAAAGCTACACCGGCATAATAAGAATACTCGGGATTAACCGTTTCGTAAGTCTTCGCATTAGGGATGAATACCATAACACGCCAGTAGTTTTCACCATCGTACCAGAAGGTTCTCCCATTGTCGGCAGTCAGGAAATGGAGCACTTTACGATCTATATCCTGTTCACCTCCCTGTTCCAATTTTTTACGTATATGCCGTGTTACAGCATCAATATTAGACTGTAACATCTCCACATTCTGGAAAATGGCATGGTTGATACGTTGTAACACATAGTCGGGGACATCCGCTTCAATAGTAGTTACTTTATACGTATCGTTAATTAGTCCCGCGCCTAAAGGCTTAATTTCCTGAACTGTACCCTCCAGTTGAAAATGAGATACAATAGATAAAAGGTCTTTCATGATAACTAATAGATTAAATTATTGTACAAATATACACTCTTTATCCTACTTTGCACAAAATATTTCTATATTTGTGTTTGGAACCTTAAAAAACGATGTAACAGTGCAAAAGCTTATTATTTACCTATTCCTTATCTTAATAAATGTAGTTGCCGCTACAGTACAAGGTCAGAACATAACTTTCAATCATTTGACCACTGATGACGGTTTATCCCAATTTTCGGTGAATAGCCTCTATATCGATGAAAACGGCATCCTGTGGATTGGTACACGCGAAGGATTAAATCGCTACAACGGAGAAAGCATAAAGACATATAAACTAAGAAAGAATGACCCGAACAGTCTATTCTGTAATACTGTGTTACGTATTGTAGGTAACCACAACGGGAAAATCTACCTACTTTGTACCGAAGGAGTTGCCGAATTTGATCTTACCACTCAAAAATTCAGGACTTTGATACAGGGACAAATCAATAGCATTTATTATAATAATGACCTTTTCATCGGACAAAAGAATGAAATATACCGTTATAACGAGAAGACGGGTAATTTTGACTTATACTACCAATTAGCAGCAGGAAACTTAGACATATTCTGTATGCATATCGACAAAGGAACCTTCTGGATGGGAACTACCGCAAAAGGAGTTTATTGCCTGAACATTGCCAGCAGAGAATTAACACACCCTATTCGAGAAGGAAACATCACCAGCATCTATCAGGACAGTGAAAGCGAATTGTGGATTGGAAGTTGGGAAGAGGGTTTGTATCACGTGAAAAAAGACGGGCAAATAGAAAATTTCAGATATGATATAAAAAATCCCCACAGTCTCTCTTCCAACTTCGTGAGAGCCTGTTGCGAAGATAATCTTGGAAATATATGGATAGGTACTTTCAATGGTCTGAACCGCTTCAACAAGAGTACAAAATTATTTCAAAACCATACAACAAATGATGTAAATAGTGATGGTTTGACACACTCTTCCATCTGGTGTATTGTAAAGGATAATCAGGGTACGTTGTGGCTGGGTACCTACTTTGGTGGCGTTAACTATTTTAATCCGGAATATGAGATATACACCCGTTATACTTACTCCACGGTCGAAAAGAATGGTCTGAGTTATCCGGTGGTGGGACGCACCGTCGAGGACAAGGACGGTAATTTATGGATAGGTACCGAAGGAGGTGGATTAAACTACTACAACCGGCGTACACATGAATTCAAATGGTATCGTCCGCAAGAAGGACGCAACAGTATTTCGCACAATAACGTGAAAGCACTCTATTATGATACAACTAAAGAAATTATATGGATTGGTACCCATTTGGGCGGATTAAACAAACTGGACATACGCTCCGGACAGTTTACCCATTACCGCATGGAAACGGATAACCCAGAAACACTCCCCTCGGATATCATCAGGGATATTGTTCCCTATCAAGACCTGTTAATCATAGCGACACAGAATGGAGTATGTCTTTTCAATCCTGCTAACGGAAAATGCCAACAGTTATTCAAGGACAGTAAAGAGGGCAGATCCATCAAAATGGTAGCAGATGTTGAATTTGACAAAGATGGGACTTTATGGATTGCGGCTACTGGAGAAGGTGTATTCAGTTATCGCTTTGACACACATAAGCTGAATAATTATCATTACGACCCTACGTTTCCGAATAGTCTCAGCAACAACAATATAAATAATATCATGCAGGATAGTAAAGGAAACCTGTGGTTTTCTACTTCGGGCAGTGGACTCGATCTCTATCGTCCAGCAAGCAATGATTTCGAGAACTTCGACAAAACGAAAAATGGTCTCATCAGCGATTGTATTTACGAAATACAGGAGTCTCCCACCACAGGCAAGATGTTACTCATCACTAATGAAGGTTTCTCTATCTTTGACTATCAGACTAAAAAATTCCGAAATTACAGTGCAGAAAACGGTTTTCCTTTTACGGCAGTCAATGAAAATGCCCTTTGCGTGACCCGTGACGGCGAAATATTCCTGGGAGGAATTCAAGGAATGATTTCTTTTCATGAAATGGAACTGAATTTTACCCCGAAACCTTACAAAATCATTCTTTCACGTCTTATCGTAAACGGTGAAGAAATCCTGGTGGGAGACGAATCGGGTATCCTCAAACAATCCTTATGCCATACAAATGAAATTACTCTGAACGCCAATCAAACCATGTTCAGTGTAGAATTTGCCACATCAAATTATGTAGCAGCCAATAAGGATGATATTGTCTATAAATTACAAGGTTTCTCCGATGACTGGACAAATACCCGTGGTCTACACAACATTACATATACAAACCTCAATGCAGGTACTTATAACCTCATCATCAAACCGGAAGGGAAAGACGAAAATCTGTGTCCGCAAGTACACCTTACTATCCATGTATTGCCACCTTACTATAAAACGCCACTTGCCTACTTCATTTATCTGGTAATAACGACAGCTTTACTGTGGTACTTGATACGTACCTACAAATCAAGAATAAAATTGCGCGAATCTCTAAAATATGAACAGAAACATATACAAGATGTAGAAGCGCTGAACCAATCCAAACTACACTTCTTCACTAATATATCACATGAATTCCGTACTCCACTGACTTTGATCGTGGCACAAGTGGAAACGTTGTTACAATTGCAGAACTTCACACCTGCCATCTATAACAAAATATTGAGCATTTACAAAAATAGTATACAATTACGCGAATTGATAACCGAGCTACTAGACTTTCGTAAACAAGAGCAAGGACACATGAAGATTAAAGTAAGTCCACATAATATTGTGAATTTCCTATATGAAAACTATCTGTTATTTCTGGAATATGCCAGTACCAAACAAATCAACTTCAAATTTGAGAAAAAAACTGATAATCTTGAAGTATGGTACGACCAGAAGCAGATGCAGAAAGTAATTAACAATCTCTTGTCCAATGCTATCAAGCACACGAAAGCAGAAGATACCATTACGCTTAGTATCACGACGGAAGACAACAAGGCCGTTATCCTGATTACGGATACAGGTAGCGGCATTGATGTCAAAGAGATAGACAAAATTTTCGACCGTTTTTACCAAATAGAACCGATGGGTACCGTCAGTGCAGACAAGACCGGTACAGGTATCGGATTAGCTTTAACCAAAGGTATTGTCGAGTTACATCACGGTAGTATTCGAGTGGAAAGCGAACTCGGTAAAGGAACGAGTTTCATCGTTACCTTAAAGTTGGGTAATGCACAGTTCTCGGAAGAACAAATCAACAAAAACGCCGATTTCATCGAACAAGTCGATATTTCTAAGCTGGAAACTGATACACTACTGATCGCAGAAGCGGAAGATAATACCCCCATCAAACGCATACCCAATGCTAAAATGCTGATTGTGGAAGATAATGCTCCTATTCGCGAAATGTTAGCAAATATCTTCAAACCATTCTATCAGGTAATTACAGCAGCCAATGGAGAAGAAGGACTTAATCTGGTACATAGTGAGATGCCTACCATTGTAGTGAGCGATGTGGTGATGCCTAAAATATCAGGTACCGAATTATGTAAACAAATAAAAACAGATTTCAATACGTGTCACATCCCCGTAGTGTTGTTGACAGCACGTACCGCCATTGAGCAGAACATAGAAGGTTTCCGTATTGGTGCAGACGATTATATCACCAAACCTTTTAATACTAATTTATTGATATCCCGCTGTAACAATCTGGTAAACTCCCGTATTCTATTGCAAGAAAAGTTCAGCAAACAACCACAAACTGCCGCACAGATGCTCGCAACCAATCCTATTGACAAGGATATTCTGGATCGTGCTATGGCCATCATTGAAGAACATATAGACGATACGGAATTCAATGTCAATGTCTTTGCCAGGGAAATGGCAATGGCACGTACAAATTTATTCGCTAAATTGAAAGCAATCACCGGACAGACCCCTAACGACTTTATCTTGACAATACGATTGAAAAAAGGAGCGCTAATGTTACGTAACAATCCTGAACTGAACATTACAGAGATATCGGACAAGATAGGATTTAGTTCTTCACGATATTTCAGTAAATGTTTCAAAGACATTTATCATGTAAGCCCGTTAGCCTATAGGAAGGGAAAAGATTCGGATAGTGAGGAAGAAGTATAAGAAAAATGTATTATTGTACATTTTTACCCATCCTTCGGACTCTCCGACACATCACTTTAAGGAAAATCTATTACTTTTGGCATTACAAATTAAACTTTAAAATCCAAAAGTCTATGAAAGATTTCTCCTCATTCTTACCGCTTCTGCCAAGTATAGCTCTCCTGACCGGATGTAGTAATGCCTCCAAACAAGAAGCTAAACATAATCAGGTACAAAAGCCAAATGTGATTTACTTGATTGCAGATGATTTAGGTATCGGAGACCTAAGTTGTTACGGTGCCACAAAAGTTAGCACTCCGAATATTGACCGCCTTGCCGGCCAAGGTATACAGTTCACCAACGCATACGCCACTTCTTCTACGAGCACTCCTTCCCGTTTCGGTATACTCACGGGTATGTATCCATGGAGACAAAAAAATACAGGTATTGCTCCGGGAAATTCAGAACTTATTATCGACACAGCCTGCGTGACTATGGCAGACATGTTCAGAGAAGAAGGTTATACCACGGCAGCTATCGGTAAGTGGCATCTAGGACTGGGTCCCAAAGGTGGAACGGATTTCAACCATGAAATTAGACCGAATACCCAAGATATCGGTTTCGATTATGAATTCATCATTCCTGCCACTGTAGATCGCGTACCTTGTGTATTCGTGGAAAACGCACATGTGGTAGGACTTGATCCGGACGATCCGATTACCGTAAACTATAACCACAAAGTAGGCAACTGGCCTACAGGGCTTGAAAATCCTGAATTGGTAAAACTAAAACCTAGCCAGGGACACAACAATACTATTATCAATGGCATTCCGCGCATTGGCTGGATGACCGGTGGTAAATCCGCCTTATGGGTGGACGAAGATATTGCCGACGTTATCACCGATAAAGCAAAAAGCTTTATCACCTCACATAAAGATGAACCTTTCTTCTTATATATGGGTACACAGGACGTTCACGTCCCTCGTGTTCCCCATCCCCGTTTTGCCGGAAAGAGTGGTTTAGGCACACGCGGTGACGTCATTCTGCAACTGGATTGGACTGTTGGTGAAATTATGCGTACACTAGATAGCTTAAACATAGCCAACAATACCATCTTCGTATTCTGTAGTGATAATGGCCCTGTCATCGACGATGGTTATCAAGACCAAGCTCGTGAACTATTGAATGGTCATACTCCAATGAAACATTATCGTGGAGGCAAATATAGTGCATTCGAAGCCGGTACACGTATTCCGTTCATTGTACGTTGGCCCAATGGTATCAAACCGGGTAAACAACAAGCATTATTCTCCATGATTGACATATATGCTTCTTTGGCAACTTTGTTAAATCATCCTATCCAACCGGGGGTTGCTCCCGATAGTCGTGACCAGTTAGGTAACTTTTTAGGTACAGATACTTCCGGATGCAACTACGTTATACAGCAAAACCTGAACAATACCTTGTCTATCATTCAAGGTGAATGGAAATATATCGAACCGAGTGATAAACCGGCGCTGGAATATTGGACGAAAATAGAAATGGGTAACAACCCCCAACCACAACTTTACCACCTCTCTACGGATCCTTCCGAAGAAAAAAATGTAGCTGAAACTCATCCCGATAAGGTAAAATTCCTCTCTGACTTATTGAAAAATGTAAAAACAGCTGGAAATCAATAAAATATAGATTTTATAAAAGTTAGATTGTTCGCAAATAATGTACGAATTCGTACCATTTGCGAACAATTAATCTATATTTGTGCTACACCAAACCTATATATTTGCGGCGTTATTTAATTGTTTTGGGTATGAAACAACCTTTATTAATAACCCGTTAAATTAATATTTATGAAACAAAAAACAATCCTAATGTTTCTGGCAATATTCCTGAGTTGTACACTTAACGTACAGGCACAAACAGGCGGTCAGATTACAGGTAAAGTTATCGACGCCATGGGAGAAATCCCCGGAGTAAGCGTTGTAGTAAAAGGAACCACCAATGGAACTACCACTGATTTGGATGGTAAGTTTACGTTGGGCAATGTAAAGCCAACTGACATACTTCAGTTTTCTTTCATTGGATACAAAACGCAAGAGATTAAAGTAGGTAACCAAAAAACGTTCAACATTACCTTAGTAGAAGACGCACAAGCCTTGGAGGAAGTCGTAGTAGTAGGTTACCAAGAAGTTCGTAAGAAAGACCTGACCGGTTCTGTATCAAAGGTTAATATGAGTGACCTGTTAAAAACGCCTGCATCTTCTTTCGATCAAACTCTGGGAGGACGTATCGCCGGTGTAAACGTAAGTTCCGGTGAAGGTGCGCCGGGTAGCACCATGAACATCGTAATTCGTGGTAACAACTCTTTGACACAAGACAACTCTCCACTGTACATCATCGATGGTTTCCCTGTGGAAGATCCTGCCGTAGCAAGTTCCATAAATCCTAACGACATTGAGTCTACCGACATCTTGAAAGATGCTTCGGCAACTGCAATCTACGGTGCCCGTGGTGCAAACGGGGTTGTCATCATCACTACCAAACAAGGTAAGGTAGGTAAACCTCAAATCAGTTATGACGGTAGTTTCGGCGTGTCGACCGTAAGCAAGAAACTCGACATGATGAATGCTTACGAATTTGTAAAATTACAAAACGAAATCGACCCGACTAAAACTGCCGAAAACTACTTCAAGCTTTACAATGGACATCAATGGACATTGGATGACTATCGTAACATCGCGCAAAACAACTATCAGGACGAGATCTTCCGTGCTGCATGGCAGCAAAGCCATAACGTACGTTTGGCAGGTGGCTCGGAAGGGGTACGCTACAATGCTTCTCTTTCCTACTACGATCAGGATGGTATTTTATTAGAATCCAACTACAAACGTATGCAGGCACGTATGAACACAATGGTTAAACGCGGTAAACTGACTATGAACCTGAATACCAACTATTCCCGTTCCATCAAGACCGGTAGCTCTCCCTCTGAAAGTTCATATTCCGGCATGAACAATCTTTTCTATAGTGTATGGGGTTACCGTCCGGTCAATTATCCCGACCGTTCGTTAGATGATCTTCTCAACAACGTGATGGATGATGATTTGGATGCAACGAACGACTATCGTTTCAATCCTATTCTGGACCTAAAAAATGCTTATCGTAAGTACTACACCAATAATCTGCAAATCAACGGATATGTGGAATACGAATTTATCAAAGGGTTGAAACTGAAAGTATCCGGCGGCTATACATACGACAACCGTCAGAGCGATACCTTCAATGGTTCCAAAACACGATACGGTGGTCCTACATCAACCGACAAGGTAAATGCCGAAATCATGCGCCAGCAACGTCTGACTTGGTTAAATGAAAACATCCTGACTTATCAGACCAATTTTAACAACAAGCACTTCCTCAATACCATGTTGGGTGTGACTCTACAAAATTCTGATTATGAATACTATTCATTCCGTACGAAACAAATACCAAACGAATCATTGGGAATGGCAGGCATGAGCCAGGGCACTTTCGACAAGAGTACTTCTTTAAAATCATCTTGGTCCATGCTCTCTTATCTAGCACGTATCAACTATAATTATAAATCCAAATATTATGCCACTGCATCGTTCCGCGCCGATGGTTCTTCCAAGTTCAGCAAACAGAATCGTTATGGCTACTTCCCTTCAGGTTCACTGGCATGGAGTTTTTCAGAAGAAGAATTCATGGAACAATATAAGAAATGGTTCTCAAGCGGTAAGTTGCGTCTAAGTTGGGGATTGACCGGTAACAACCGTATCGGTGAATATGACCGTTATGCATTATTGGATATGTTGAAATCTCATGTCACTACTTCCAGTATCCCTAATACAGTATATCCGTTCGACAATAATAACGGTAATGTCGGTGTAGCTCCCATCTCACTGCCTAACGAAGACTTGAAATGGGAAACCACCGAGCAATGGAACTTAGGTCTTGACTTAGGTTTCTTTGACGAACGTATCGGTTTCACAGTAGACCTCTACCGTAAAACGACCCGCGATCTCTTACTGGATGCCCAGCTTCCATATTCATCCGGATACGCCAGTGCAATGAAGAATGTCGGTAAAGTACGTAATGACGGTATCGAATTAACTTTGAATACGGTCAATATCCAAAACAAAAACTTTAAGTGGACTACTAACTTCAACATCTCCTTCAATAAGAACAAGGTTTTGGAGCTTGCCGAAAACCAAATTCGTATTTTAAGTACAGCCAAGTTTGACCAGAATTTCAATAGCCAACCGAATTATATTGCTAAAATAGGTTATCCTATGGGTATGATTTATGGTTATGTATACGAAGGAACATATAAATATGAGGATTTTGACAAATCAGGAAGCACCTACACATTAAAAGGGAATATACCTCACTATACAAGTGAGTCAAATACCCAGCCAGGTATGCCCAAATACGCCGACCTGAACGGTGACGGCATCATCGATACGAAAGACCGTACCATGATCGGCCGTGGACTTCCTATTCACACAGGTGGTTTCACCAACAATTTCGAATACAAAGGATTTGATCTGAGTGTTTTCTTCCAATGGTCGTATGGTAACGATATTTTAAATGCCAACCGCCTGTTCTTCGACAGCGGCTTTCAAAAAAAGAAAGATTTGAACCAGTATGCCAGCTATGCCAACCGTTGGACAGCGGAAAATCCGACCAGCGACATTCCGGCGGCAACCAACTCCAGCTCCAATCTCGTGATTTCTTCACGTGTGGTAGAAGACGGGTCGTTCCTGCGTTTAAAAACAGTAACACTGGGATATACCATTCCGAAGAACTTCCTGAACAAATATAAGATAGACAATGCACGTGTCTACCTGGCTGCACAAAACCTGTGGACTCTCACAAACTACTCCGGTTATGACCCCGAAGTATCTATTCGTGAGGGAGCTTTGACTCCGGGTCTTGATTTCTCAGCTTACCCGAGAGCATTCTCTATCAGTTTCGGTATCAATTTAGGTTTCTAATCTCATAAAAACACTGAATATATGAAAACTTTAAAAACAATAATATTATTCTTCTGTGTCGGGCTGACAGTGGTATCCTGCGACTTTCTGGATAAGGAGCCTACCAAACTGACCCCCGAAGTTTACTTCAATAACGCATCGGAAGCAGCCTCTTTCCTTACTTCCGTATATGCACCTCTGGCTGCACAAAGCTTCTATGGAAACGATTACATGAAATTGGTAGCCGGTGACGACCTGTCTCACTATGGTGGCGGTCGTAATCCCGACACATCCGGTGCAATAGCATGTAATAATGCCAACTCCAGTTCTCCTTATTTCAGTAATCTTTGGATCAATCTTTATTCAGGTATCGACCGCGCCAACACATTTCTGGAAAACATAGACAAGACTCCGGAAATAAGCGATAAAATACGTGAACAATACAAATCGGAAGCACGCTTCCTGCGCGCATTCTATTACTTCACACTGGTACAAGGTTGGGGAGATGTTCCATTCAAGACCACTTCCACCAACAGTGTAACCGGCCTGGATATTCCCCGTACCGACAAGCAGGTAATCTATGATTTCATCGTCAAAGAAATGGATGAATGTTCAGATAATCTGGCATCAGCAGCAGATCTGGGCTACAAACCCGGACGCATTTCCAAATCTGCCGCATGGGGTATCCTTGCTCGTGTTTACTTGTTCAGAGCAGGCGAACACTTCCGTGACAAAACAAACGGTGACGCCACTGCCATCAAAGAATACTTCAGCCAAGCCAGTACCTTTGCACAAAAAGTCATGACTCAAGGACACGACCTGACAGACAATTATTGGGACTTCTTTATCGACATTTGTTCAGACCAATACAACTCTACCGGTAAGAACGAAAGTATCTGGGAAATTGAATTTGCCGGAACATATACCGATGAAGTAAGAGCAGAAGGACGTATAGGAAATATTATCGGCATTAAATGTCCGGATTTCTCTAACGACGCATCATTGATCGGTGCGCAAGACCCGGGATATGGATATGCCTACTACTGGTCTACTCCGAAACTTTTTGAACTGTACGAAAAGAACCATGATATAGACCGCATGAACTGGAGTATCGCGCCATTCACTTATATTGCCGCCGGAAAAACAGGAGTAACTGCACGTGAATTTGAAATCGGCAAGTTGGAAGAAGTAAAGAAACAATACTGGAATAAGTCATATAGCTACGGTAAAGGTGATCCTAAGGCCAAGACCGGAGACTATGAGAAGACAAATGCTGACTCCAAGAATAACTACTCACGTGCTTGTGGTAAGTATCGTAGAGAGTATGAATCCCAGGATAAGAAGAAAAATAAAAACTATACTTCCTTGAACTTCCCCGTATTACGTTATGCTGATGTATTACTGATGATTGCCGAAGCTGAAAACGAAGTGAACAACGGACCTACACCACTGGCTTACAAGTGTATCCAAGCTGTACGTAACCGTGCACACATTGACCCGTTGCCGGAAACACTGGACGTAGACGAGTTCCGCCAAGCTGTCAAAGACGAGCGTGCTATGGAACTTTGCTTTGAATATACCCGCCGTTTCGATTTAATTCGTTGGGGAGAATATGTAAAGAACATGAACGAACTGGCTCCACGCGCTCAACGGGCAGAAAACTGGACAGGAGGGGATAAATATAGCGTTTATACTTACTTCCAGATAACCGATGCATATAATTATTTCCCGATACCTGATAGTGAAATGGCTGTAAACAAAGCTATCACTAAGAACAATCCGGGTTGGTAAACCTATGTCTAAATTATAAAAAACAGAAAATATGAAACTAAATAAATTATTAATAGCAGTTGGCGTTGTAAGTCTTGCTTTAGCTTCTTGTGAGAACGAACTCACTAAAGATGCCAAACTCAACGTAAACGTTGCGACTAATGAAGGTGTCAGTTTTGACGGCCAGACCATTACTGTAAAGAAAGGAACCCCTGTAGAGTTCCATTTCAACGGTGATCCCGATTATCTTACTTTTTTCAGTGGTGAAGCCGGAAAGAAATACCAATACAGAGATCGTACTACTGTAGATGAGAACGACATAGAAAGTTCTACGCTAAAGCTTGATTTACAAGCTCAGTACGGAAGTCTGGCTGCGGTAAATTTCCATCTGTATATTTCCGATAATGATTTTCCCGGATTATATAAAAACAAATTTGAGGAAGACTCTGTATTGGTAGAGAAACACGAAGGTTGGACGGATCTTATACCGGCCGATAAACTTCCTGTTCCGACTTCTACCAAGAGTTTTGAAATCGACATGAAACCTTACCTGGGCAGAAGAATTGTCATTGCCGCCATGTATAAGGGAGTAGACAACTCACTGACACAACCTAAATTCTATTTCAAGAATATGCAGATCGTCAATAAGATGACAGATGGTTCAGAAACCTCCTTGAGTGCAGGTTCATTTGGTTTCACAGCCTTGAATATGCTGTACAAACATAATCTAAGTGACCAGAAAGCCCTGTCCACCACAGCGAAAGTTACAAATCTAGCTTACGGAACGACAAACAAATCAGCCCCCAACATCTCCGGTATATGGAACTTAGAGGATATGACCAATTTCTGGATTCACAGTTCAAATGCAAAAACAGCCTTGAAATACAGCTGGTTGGTATCCAATCTGCTCATTGTCAATGCTTGTACCCCCGATTCCGGAACAGGTCTGAAAGATATCACTGAGAACCTCGAGAGTTATAGCTATACTTACGATGAACCAGGCACATATACTGCCACTTTCATAGCTACTAATGGTAACTACAAGCAGCAGAAGACGATAGTACACGAGTATAAAGTAGTTGTAACGGAATGATAATAACACAAGACTTCTAACCTTGATAACTTATATATCAGATAATTGAATAGACCTTAATTAATTTGAATTGTGTAGAGGAGAGTAATCGTGAGATTCCTCTCCTCATTTTTTCTCCGTACTCTCAAAATGGCGTTGCTGCTGTTCCACTTGCTTCATTTCATTGATACGTTTCTGTTCCTCTTCAGCAAACCGCTTCATCTCATTAAGATCAATCTCTCCTATCTTCGAATTTCCCGAATATTCAGTTCTTTTAAGAGGCGAGATATCTTTATAGAGAGACATGCGTTCGGAGGGTTGAGTCTTAATTTCAATCATTGCTTCCGGATGGATTTGAATACCCGGATGTAAGAGCCGAGCCTTCACCTTGATAGTCCCTGCTTTCATACTGGTACGAACCAGCGCCGGCGCAGTTCCCCAACGACTCACACGAGGATTGGCCTCTATATCTCTACCACCGACAAGTTCTCCTTCTCCTTCCACCTCAAAAACTATAGTTTCTTGCGAAAGACGTTTCACATAACCATCTTTATCGGCAATGGAAGCAATCACCGTAATTATATCTGAACCATTAGCCTGTGGAGGAAGTCCGGAGTCAACAGTCAAAATGATCTGTTCATTACGCTTGGAGGGCATATTCTTAGTACGGACAACTATCTTACCATCCAAAAAGCCTTCAGCTACGATGCTGCATTGTTCCGGTTTACCCGCCCGGTGAAGTGCCCGAACATCCACAAAACTATAAGCATTTTTAAATATCACCGGAGGATGGCGAATACCCTTTTCTTCCAGTACCGGTGCCTGTACAAGAGTTTTATTTTCATTGATAATAATACGTACACTGTCACAATTAGTATAAATCACAATATCTTCCGACGAGAAGGGAGTCATCGCATTTGCAATGTACACCATAGGACCGCTATCGGCCTGTTTCAAATCCAGATGCGGATCACGTTGGCTCATCATCATATAATAAGAATACTTCGGTTGGCGGAACATATCCATCAATCCGCCCCAAAAAGGATCGGGATGATAACCACGCTGATGATCGAACGAATGCCACAAAGCGCCACCGATATGTCCCTTGGGAGATTTATAGAACTGATCCACAGTGAGTGAACCGCCATACTCTTTACGGGCATAGTGCTGGGCTTGACGTATCTGCGGTTCTTCTCCCCACTCACGTGCCACCCGACTGTAAGAGTTATGAGAATTCCAGTCATCCACACAGTCACCATATTCACGGGTAAAGCAAGACTTCCCTAATTCCTGATAATAGGTCTCATTCTTGGGAGCCGTATAAAGGACATCGTATCCCAATGCTCCTTTACTCAGATCATCAATAGCAGCATAACAGCCGGGAGCCGGGTATTCCTCGTGAGTAGCCCGGTATGCATTTTGCGCGAATGATTCCGGAAAAGCAGTTTCGTTGAGTATCGGTTCCCACAGAAGTACGGAAGGATGATTACGGTCACGGCGAACCATATTACGAATATCCGAAAGAATTCGTTTCTCAAACATCGGATCCGAATTCCAATATTGCCAGCCGGGAGTAGCCACAATGATAAACATACCCAGTTCATCGCATGCATCCATAAAAGCGGGATCCTGCGGATAGTGCGCCGAACGGATAACACGGAAACCGGCATCGCGCATCTTCTTTACGTCCAGCCAATGCAAATTATTTGGTACGGCATTGCCAATATAAGCATAGTCCTGATGACGGTTCACCCCCATCAGTTTGTCTTCAAACGACTTTCCATTAATATAAAGCCCTTCCGAACCACGAAACTCAATACTACGGATACCAATACGTGAAATAACCGCATCACACAATTCACCATTCCGGTAAACCGATGTCTTAAGTTTATACAAATTGGGAGTATCGGGATGCCATAATAACGGATTCTTGACGGAAATTTGCTGTGTAACGTGTCCGGCACTTCCGGCAGACAGTTGCAGATTTTTACGTGTACTCCCCACAGGCTTACCACTATTATCAAGAAGAGTCGACTCCACCAGTACCTTACAACTTGTTTTTCCATCATTGGCAATATGGGTCTTGACATTTACCTGCGCTTTCTGTTCCGACACATCTTCATAACTGACAAATACGCCACCACCGGCAATCTGGGACACTTCGTTGGCATCACTCACATGTACATCATTTGTACTGACAAAATAACAATCACGATAGATTCCCCCGAATACGCAAAAATCCATTGTATATTGTGTCCGTCCCGGCGGATAAGAACTGTCATCACTGTTATCAGCACATACGGCAACAGTTACATCATCACCCGGATATACTCCGGCAGCTGTCAAATCTATACTTATCGGAAGAAAACCTCCAAAATGTTCTTTCACTTTGTTTCCATTTACATAAAAAGAGCTCTTGCCCATGACAGCTTCAAAATAGAGTGACAGGCGTTTTCCCTGATATTTAGGATCAACAGTGAAATGCTTGGAATACCAAGCAGGTCCCTGATAATTTCGCGAACCACTCGCCTCAGAAGGAACTAACTCTACAGTATGCGGTAAATTCACCACTTCCCACTTACTGTCATCCAATTGTAAAGGAGAACTTTTAGAGGAAATATTTCCCCGATGGAAACGCCACCCCGGATTGAAATCCAACACTTCGCGCCCGGAGTTGGCTACCGAATAAAACCCGGTTGCAGAAAAATGTTCTTGTGCTTGTAGCAGTCCGATACAAACCCATGAAAAGACTAACAAAATAATGTTTTTCATATTATATGAAGTTTCAAGACTATTCTTTATACTTATCAACTCATAAATTATCGGTTTAAGAATTGTTTCTACAAAAATAAGTAAATAATTAAAAAGGGAACCCGATATTCATACAAGAGAAGTATACTTTTATTCAAAAACACGCATTACTGTCATAGATGAATAATTTAACCACTTGTTTTGTACAATCCACATACATATTCATCGTAATATCCCGTAATTTTGTGACACACTAATTAATCACCTCAATTACCCCGATGGTTATGACACAAAAGAATTATCTGTTATTATTCATCTTTTTTTATCTGAACTTACCTGTTTTTGCGCAATTTACGGACTTTGAAGAAGAAGTTCCCCTAAACTTCAAGAGCTCCAGTAAACAAGAATTGTCCTTATCGTCATTATATTATAAAGAAGGTAACAAGAGCCTGGAGTGGAAGTTCTCTCCAAACAGTGTTTTGGATATCCCATCCGAATCGGCTTTCATCCTGAATGATGACAATGGAATTACCCTGTGGATTTACAATGAACAACCTCGGCAAGATTCTCTGCGTTTTGAGTTCTATTCTCCCAACGGACATGTTTCCCATCACTTCGGCTTCCGCCTGTATGCCGCCGGATGGCGTGCTTGCTGGATTAGCTTCAAACACATGCAGGGAGATAAGCAGGAAAAAGAAATCGCCGGTTATCGCATCGTCGCTCCTAACCGTACAGGGCGTGTCTTCATAGACCGCCTGACCTTCCCCGTAAAGAAAATCAATGACCGTACCACTCCCGACCTGCAGATGCCGACCAACAACTCACTCACTTATCGCGACCTGTGGCATTGGTGTCGTGTCTGGCAATGGGAACAATATCAATACGACCTGCCCCTCAGCCAATCATTGACCGTGACCGAGAAGCAAGAACTGGCTACCGTAGAAGCACGGCTGACAACAGCACTCAACATCCGGAAAGCCCCGAAAAACAGTATATCAAAAGCCTACAGTACCTTCAAAGCAGCCAATATCCGTCCTTCCGGCAACGGTTTTACGGGTGCTCCCATTGTAGCTCCCGATGAACTGGATCGTCAAAAAGGCGAACTGTCCTGGAATGATTTGGAAGATATGCTCTCGGGCTTTGCCTACGATGCCTACTGCAACCATTCCGCCCAATCGGAAAAGAATTATTTTCTCGTCTGGGATTACGCCATCAATCAAGGTTTCGCTTTTGGTAGCGGCATGGGTACTAACCATCATTATGGTTATCAGGTACGAAAAATATATACCACGGCATGGTTGATGCGCGATGCGATCTGGAGAGTTCCCAACAGAAACAATATTCTTTCAACACTTATCTTCTGGTCGGCATTGCAAGAAACAAGGATACCTTTCCAATATGGACGAGATGAATTACTGGACAGTTGGCATACCCTGCTGATGGCGAAAACCGTATCTGCACTTTTATTTGTAGACGAAAGAGAAAGGGCACGTGCCCTGACCGGACTGTCCAGATGGCTGAGTGGTTCTTTACAATACAGTCCGGGTACTATTGGCGGAATCAAAGTAGACGGAACTACCTTCCACCACGGAGGATTTTATCCAGCTTATACCACGGGGGTACTCGCCATGGCAGGACAATTTACCGCACTCACTGCTCACACTCGATACGTCCCTACCATAGAAGCACGCCAAATACTGAAGTCCGCATTCATCTCCATGCGTAATTATTGTAATCGCTACGAATGGGGCATCGGAATTAGTGGAAGGCATCCTTTCGGCTTCTCCATGAAAGAGGATGATGTAGCGGCCTTCGCCCATCTTGCCCTTGCCGGAGATTTGTCAGGAGAAGGTAATCCCTTCGACCACCACTTAGCAGCAGATTATCTACGGCTTTGTGATGAGAACACCCCGGAAGCAACCTATTTCAAGAAAGAAGGCATTACTCCTGCAAAAGCGCCACAAGGTTTCTTTGTATACAACTATGGTTCAGCCGGTATCTTCCGCCGCAACAACTGGATGGTGACTTTGAAAGGTTATACTACCGATGTATGGGGAGCTGAGATTTATAAGAAAGATAACCGTTACGGGCGTTATCAAAGTTACGGTTCCGTCCAAATCATGGGTTATCCATCGCGTAAAGCCAGTGGTTTCGACGAAAACGGATGGGACTGGAACCGCCTACCGGGAACTACCACGATACATTTGCCTTTTGATTTGCTGGACAGCCCCCTACCAGGAACCACCATGGCTCATTCCAAAGAGAACTTCTCCGGCAGCAGTTCACTGGAAGGGAAGAACGGTATGTTTGCCATGAAGTTGATGGAACGTAACCTGAAAAACTTCACTCCCGATTTCGTAGCCCGTAAGTCGGTATTCTGTTTCGATAACCGTATGATATGCCTGGGTACAGGCATCAGTAACAGCAACGCTTCTTACCCTACCGAGACAACCCTTTTTCAGAGTACTTTCCAACAAGGAAAGAGTGATATCTATATAGATGGCAAACTGAGAAACAAACCTTTCCATCAGGAATTGAACGATGGAAAACGCCATTGTGTTCAAGATGGATATCACAATTACTATCTGTTGGATGGCAACAACGTACAGATACAAATTGCCCGGCAAGACTCTCGTCATGAAAAGACCCGTACCGAAACGCAAGGAACTTTCGCGTCTGCCTACATCAATCATGGGGCATCACCGCAAAATGCCCAGTACGAATACATGGTACTGATACAGCCCACCCCGGAAGAAGTGAATGCCGCCTGCCGGGAAATCCCTTACCGGATACTCCACAAAGACAGTATCGCCCATGTAGTTGCCGACAGACAGACGGGTATCACCGCATACGCAGCTTTTGAGACTTACCTCCCCTCAAAAGATAAAATATTCCTCTCCATCCCTGCCGAAACAATGGTAATGCAGAAACAATCCGGTCATAATCTCTTGCTCAGTGTATGCGATCCCAACCTGAACATCTCCGAGAAGGCTTATACCACCAAAGAGCCAAGCCGTCCCATTGAAAAGAGACTGATCCTAAAAGGGAAGTGGAAAAGCGCAATGCCCCATAAGAAAGTAACCGTACATTCCAATCAGGTAGAAACGACTATCATTGTAATTTGCCAACACGGGCAACCGGTGGAATTTACGTTATCACAGGAACAATAACCCTTAAACGAGAAATCAAAGGTTAAAGTGAATAAAATTTCATCTTTTGTGTATAAATTTATTATGCTAGTCTGCCTCAACAACACTAACTTTGCTGCATCTTAATTTTATGTACATGAAGACAAAAATTATACTATTCATTTCCCTCTATCTTTTTCCGGCCATTATTACAGCAAGTAATGATTTAGCCAATACTCAACAAAAAGTATACAAACTATGGTATGATATGCCCGCCCCGAACAATGGGGCGGTTTTTCGTCCTAATGAAAGCGACCGGCCTATCGACTTGGATTGGGAAAACAGTTCCCTGCCGATAGGGAATGGATACATGGGAGCCTCTATATTCGGACGTACCGATACGGAGAGGATACAGATAACCGACAAGACACTTCACATCAAAGGTTTGTGGGGAGTAGAGACACAAACAGCTTTTGCAGATTTGTACCTTGACTTCCATCATACTACCCGTGGTCATTATGAACGTAGCCTGACACTTAACGATGGCATTTGCAGAGTAAGTTACGAGCACAACGGCGTAAACTACAACCGTGAATATTTTGCCAGCTATCCGGACAATGTAATGGTTATCAAACTGACAGCCGACAAGCCCGGGCAACTAACCTTTACCACTCGTGCTCAAATACCCTATTTAGTTCCTTTCGGGCCGCTGCAACGTCCTGATTCTATCACTACAGGATACTTAAGCGGCCAAACACAGACACGTTACAGTTACAACGGACGTACCGGACACGTTTCTGCGGACAAAGATATATTGACTTTGCGAGGTACCACGGAGTATCTGCACATGATTTACGAAGGCCAACTGAAAGTAATACCCTATGGCGGCCGGCTAACCTCACATAATGACAGTAACAATGATAACGGAACAATTCAGGTGGAACAAGCAGATTCCGCTCTGATACTATTCTCTTTAGGAACCAACTATCAGCTAAGCAGCGAACTCTTTCTCCGTTCTACTGCGGAAAAACTGAAAGACTGCCCCGACCCCCATCGGCAGATTACCGGGACAATCAAAGAAGCTGCCGATAAAGGATACAAAAAGCTGCTTGCCACTCATCAGGCAGACTACAAAAATTTATTCGACCGTGTACAGATTGATTTGGGAGAGGTGCTCCCCCGTATACCCACCGACCGTCTTCTGGCAGAGTACAAAAAAGGAAAACAAAGCAATTATCTCGAAGAACTACTGTTCCAATACGGACGATATCTGCTTATCAGCACTTCCCGTAAAGGAACACTCCCCCCCACACTGCAAGGAGTATGGAACCAGTACGAACTGGCTCCCTGGAACGGTAACTACACACACAATATCAACATACAAATGAACTACTGGCCGGCATTCAGCACCAATCTCGCCGAACTGTTTGAAAGTTATGTCGATTATTACAAAGCCTATCGCAAAGCGGCAGAGGAGATAGCGTCCGGTTATATCAAGAAATACCATCCCTCCATGTATTCTCCGCAAGCCGGAGAAAACGGATGGATTATAGGTGCGGCCGGAGGAGCGTTCCGTATAGGAGCCCCGGGAGGCCACTCCGGCCCCGGTACCGGCGGACTTACTTCCAAACTTTTCTGGGACTATTACGAGTTTACTTCGGATACGGATATACTCAAAGAAGTAACCTATCCCGCCCTGTCCGGATTGGCACGGTTCTTCAGCAAGACAGTGCGCGATACATTGGGCTATGTACTGGCCTACCCCTCCTCTTCTCCCGAACAGTTCAGTAAAATCACAGGTAAGCCCTATCCTACATTAGGCTGCGCTTTCGACCAGCAAATGATTTATGAAACCTATCGGGATGCTTTGGCATCCTCCCGGTTATCAGGAAAGAAAGAACCGTTCCTCAAACTGCTGAGAAAACAAATCAACTTACTGGATCCTGTACAAGTCGGAAACTCCGGCCAAATAAAAGAGTACAGAGAAGAAGTCAATTATGATGATATTGTATTGGAGAAAAACCACCGCCACATATCCAACTTGGTCGGACTCTATCCGGGTACCCTCATCAACAGCAATACCCCCCAATGGCTCGAGGCAGCTAAAGTAACGCTAAACTTGCGTGGCGACAAATCGACCGGTTGGTCTATGGCACATAAAATAAATTTATGGGCACGTACCAAAGACGGAAACCGGGCACATCAAGTATTACAGACATTAATGAAGACCGCCGTTCTGGACAATCTATGGACAAACTGCATTGCGGTTCTACGCTCACCTTACCAGATAGAGGCCAACTTCGGCACTACTGCCGGCATCGCCGAAATGTTGTTGCAAAGCCATGAAGGGTACATAGCCCCTCTTCCTGCTCTGCCCCAAACATGGCGCAACGGCCGTTACAACGGTCTGGTGGCACGAGGAAACTTTGAGTTATCCGTATCCTGGCAAGCCGGTCACTTGATATTGCTGAATGTTCTCTCCAGAAAAGGAAACACTTGCACTCTGTATTATCCGGGAATTGATAAAGCGACAATCACCGACTCAAAAGGGAAGAATATAAAATATCAGGTAGAGGCAACCTCCAAAATCCGTTTTAAGACTAAGGAAGGAGAGTCATACACCATTCAATTATAATCAGGAATTACTTACTTAATTTTATACGTATGAAAATAAAAAGTCTCTTCATCTTTCTTATCGGGACATGTTTCCTCAACTTATTCTCCATTCATGCAACCAACCATCCATTCCATGGTTTACGTTTCGAGAAACTTCCTACCGTATGGGACGAAGGCATCCCTTTGGGAAACGGTATCATGGGCAGTCTTATCTGGGAAAAAGACGGCAAACTGAGACTGGCACTGGACCGTGCCGATCTTTGGGATTTACGCCCCGTCAAAGAGTTTGAATCTCCTTCATATTCCTACCGGTTCATTTGTGACGAGGTACGACGGGGAGATCTTTCCAATGTATATGCACTCATCGATGACCGTACCCGCAAAGACTGTGCCCCAACTAAAATACCGGTCGGTGCCATCGAAATTCCGGTCTCACAACTTGGAGAGGTAGAAAGTGTGGAACTGGATGTACACACCGCCGTTTGTACCATTATATGGAAATGCGGGGCAGTCGGCAAATTCTTCACAAGTGCAACAGACAAGGTCGGTCATTTCCGCTTGGAGAACCTACCGGAAATTCCTTCCGTCAAGTTACAGGCACCCCGATTTGAAGAAGATGGAACAGATACGGAGAATACGGCCGCACCCGGAACAAATTCCCTTACCCGGCTGGGATACAAAAACGGAAAAATTACCTGCCGCGACAATCGTATTGTCTACCGGCAAAAGGCACACGGAAAGGTAGCTTATGAAGTATCGGTACAATGGGACACTCCCGCCTCAGGTACTCTGGAAGGTTGTTATTACATTACCACACAAGGTACTTGGTACAGCGATCCCGTACAAGCTTCCGATTTCATGAAAAGCTATACCAAAGACTTCAACACTTCATTGGCCGAACATACGGAATGGTGGAAAATGTATTGGGAAAAGAGCAAACTCCACCTCCCCGACTATACCTTGGAAAACCAATGGTATCTGGAAATGTACAAATTCGGAGCCGCTTCACGCAAAGACGCCCCTCCCATCTGCCTGCAAGCCGTATGGACCGCCGATAATGGACAGACACCACCTTGGCGGGGTGATTTTCACAACGACCTGAATACACAGCTCAGTTATTGGCCGGGCTACAGTTCCAACCATCTGGAAGAATCAAGCGTATTTACCGACTGGCTATGGAAAATAAAGGATAACGGAGAGAAGTTTACCCGACAATTCTTCGGAGTAGAAGGTCTCAACATCCCCTGTATAGCCACCTTGGAAGGTAAGGCCATCGGTGGATGGAACCAATATTCGCATCAACCCACTACTAACGGATGGCTTGTACACCACTTCTACCTGCAATGGAAATACAGTGCGGACAAACACTTCCTCAAAGAGCAGGCATATCCCTGGGTGAAAGAAGCAGCACGATATATGGACAACATATCGGTAAAAGACGCCAAAGGCGTACGTAATCTCCCCCTTTCCAGTTCACCGGAAATAAACGACAACAGACTGAATGCCTGGTTCGAACGGACCACCAACTACGACCTCGCCAACATACGGCTTACGTATATGGCAGCCACAGAAATGGCAGATTCTTTAGGACTGAAAGAGGATGCCGCCCATTGGCGCCGGCAACTTGAAGAATGGCCCGACTTTGCCAAAGACAGTACCGGATTGACCATTGCCCCCGATTACCCGTTGACCGTTTCGCACCGCCACCTCTCGCACATGTTGGCTTTTCATCCTTTCGGCCTGTTGGATGTATCACAAGGAAAAGAAACCGAACGCCTCATCAAACGTTCCATTCATCACATGGAAGAACTTGGAAGCGCGCATTGGTGCGGATACACCTACTCCTGGCTCGCCAATATGCAAGCGCGCGTCTTCGACGGTGATGCCGCCGCACGCAGTCTCCATATCTTCATCAAAGCTTTCTGTTCTCCCAACAGTTTTCACCTTAACGGCGACCAGTTGAAGAAAGGATACTCCTCCCTCACCTATCGCCCCTTTACTTTGGAAGGAAACTTCGCTTGCGCTTCTGCCATACAAGAAATGCTATTGCAAAGCCATACCGGCACCATACGTGTTTTCCCGGCAATTCCCGAAAGCTGGAACGAAGCTTCATTCCAAGACCTGCGGGCCATGGGGGCTTTCCTTGTCAGTGCAGATTATAAAAACGGGAAAATCCACAAGGTGACCGTCCGTTCCGAACGAGGCGGTAAACTGAAAATACAGAACCCGTTCACCAACAAGATAGAAGAAAGAAATACCATGGCCGGAGAAATCATTGAATGGGATAGCAAATAACCACCCCGTAGCTTTGTCTGTTCAAACCTTGAGGTTTATTATGTTAAAGCCCTATGTTTATTACCGGTTCACAGTAGTGGACAGATCAATTCACTACTGTGAAGAGATATGTCCACTGCAGTGAACACATCTATCCACTACTGTGAACCGACAATGAATATAGAAGCTGAGCAGAAGAAAGATGAGGGTTGAACAAAAGCAACATAAAGAACAAACAGGAATAACCAGAGGGACATACAGAAGCAACATAAAAGAGATGAAGTAAATACTGTTTTACTCTAAAAACTCGTATCTTTGTCCGCATGAACAAAAATCTATTACCCATCCACTTCGCCCCGCTCCAAGGCTACACAGATGCAGTCTACCGCCAGGCACATGCCCGTATTTTCGGAGGTATCGAAACTTATTACTCTCCGTTCGCACGTGTAGAGCATGGAGAAATCCGTCGCAAGGACACACGCGATATCCATCCTGACAACAACCGGGGATTGCATCTGATTCCTCAACTGATAGCTCCACAACCGGAAAAGCTTGAACAGGTAATGAGCCTTTTCATCGGAAACGGCTATCGGGAAGTGGATATAAACCTGGGATGCCCATTCCCAATGTTGGCCAAACGGCACAATGGTTCCGGCATGTTGCCCTACCCCGAAGAAGTAGCGACATTACTGAACACGGCTATAGAGGGACATCCGGACATTCGTTTCTCCGTCAAACTGCGGTTGGGCTGGGATAATGCACAGGAGTGTGTCGCCCTCCTTCCGCTTCTGAACGGATTACCGCTTTCACATATTATTCTACATCCACGTTTAGGCAAGCAACAATACAAGGGAGAAGTCGACCTTGATGGGTTTGAAGCCTTCTACAACAGTTGCAACAAGCCTTTGTTCTATAACGGAGATATACATACGGTAGAAGATATAGAAACCGTCACTGCCCGTTTTCCCAAGCTGGCAGGTATCGTGATTGGTCGCGGTTTACTCGCCAACCCCGCTTTGGCAGAGGAATATAGGCAGGGGTATTCCCTCTCTGCCGATGAAAGGGCAAAAAAGATAAAGCAACTGCATGCAGAAGTGTTCGGCACCTATCAAGAACAGTTGCAAGGCGGAGACCTGCAACTGTTGATGAAAATGAAAAGCTTTTGGGAATATCTGCTGCCGGAAGGAGACCGGAAAGCGAAAAAAGCCATTCATAAAGCGACAAAATTGAGTAACTACGAGGTTGCGGTAAATAGCTTGTTCGGTAACTTATAATGCGTGACAGATGAATTTCACCGGAAATAATCTGAAAAGTTCTGCTTTTATCTTCTTAAGTTATTTGCAGATTACATTAAACTTATAAATAGAGGGTGGAGCAGTTGTTGTCAGTACACCAGTAAAAAAGTTCTTCCAGCTCATCTAAGTCGCGGACCGGTGTCATAGGATCTTTTTGAAACCAGTTCCATGCTTTGCTCAGGCAGAGCGTATGTTCAAAAGGCATATAATAAGACTTGCCTTGATGCAAATACTGCTTCTTGTCAGCTTTATGGGCTATTTAGAAATGTATAAACATTCCGTATCCACGTTTCAGCATGGCCTTTTGGGTCTCGTTCGGAGTATCCGAAGGAGTGATTTCCTGAGCAAACATATATACTGTCATAGGCAACAGTACAAAAAACAAGATTAATTTATGTATGTATTCCCACATAAATATTACTACTTTACTTTATTATACATCTTTCAATCAAACATCAGGAGTATCACTTACCGCAAACCACCACAGAGGGCTTCCCCCCTAATTCGCCCTGTGGCATGGGCACATTGATTACCCGTCCATTAAACCGTACTGTCACAGCTTTCAATGATGTGTCCATACAAGCATCAGTCACAGTAACAAGGTAACTGTCCTCTTCTTCTTTTATCAGTACGGCACAAGGGGCGGAAACCTCCAAGGAAACATCCTCTTCCTTCAACCCTTTACTGCCAGGATAGAAGACACCTTCCAGAATTCTGCCGTCTGCAGAACGCACGGCTTGCACCAGCGTATCGTTGCGTAATACTTGAAATGGCAGGCTATCTGCCGGTTGCCCTTTGCCGCTGTATACCACGTAACCGTACGTGTCGTTTACCGGTGCACGACCATGATCGGCCCATATACGCAGAATATCTATCTGCTTAGGAAGTTTCTTGTTTTTCTCATTGTTATTATTCATCTTAGCCCATACGGCTTGTTTGCTTTCGCACACGGCAAAAGCATTCTGTGTGAATTCCGGTAGTATACGATAGGCAAACTGTCCTTCCTGTACCACCCAGGTATCGCCATTCAGAGTCACCAACTCTTTTTCCAACTTTTTCTTTACGCCTTTTTCCAATGTATAAACTTCCGCAAGGTGATTTGTCTGGTCGATGGTGGTACGTATATTCCCTTCCAATTCCGTTTTTTTGTTCGTCACACCCGCTCCCAACGCTATGAAATAGTCACCCAACATGAAATATCCCTTATAAGCTTTGAAGTCATACAATATGTCATTCTTCGCATTTCTGTTTCCACGGTCATTCACATTACCTTTGTCCGATGCATTCATTTTTTCAAAAATATATCCACCCACTGCCGACTCTCCTCCGTCAGTAGCACCGACAGCATAGTTGTGTTTACTGCAATAACCGACCCAATTTTCAGCAGGAGTCAGTTTCTCCATTCCTTCGCGCGCTGTCACTCCGGGGTAAGCCGTAACATCCCAACCACCCATGATACTGAAATATTCATTACCCGAACGTTGGAACAACGTCAAACCGTCCGTCGTATAGAAGTTATAACCATCGGCAAAGGCCGGAGCGCTCTCCAATCCGTCGCAACGAACGGAAGCCATGTTTACCGTGATATGATAATCGGACGTTTTCTTAATCAGGTCATCATTGTTGAAAAACCATCTTGTACCTTGATACATGCCGGAACAATAATTATCCATCCGTATATCATTCTTTGCCACTTCCTGCTGCAACTGTAACAGTTCCTTTTGTTCCTCCGGAGTAAATGAATCCTTCCAGTTAGCAATGACATTGTTCAGCAAACCAGAATAAGGAATGTTCACCTTGTCCGGATTATAGACGGCTGAATAGCGGTCCAGGCAAGGTAAACGATACCCTTTATAATAATACCAATTTCCTCCTCGGAAGAAATTCATAAGTGCAGCAACATTTCCTGATCCCAGTTTTTTCTCCCATGGAGTACCTTTCAATGTATTCAGGATACCCAATGCGCTAGATGTTCCGTGGATAGGATATCCCCAGATGAGACATTGCAGTCCATGCCCCCATCCGGCTCCATCGGCAGTAAATCCTTCTCTCCAAAAAGCGGTGTGATACGTGTTTTGCGAAGTGTAGCTGATACAGCGCAAACAGATTTCAGACAGGACATCAAGCATCGGGATAGAACGATACATGGCTGCTACCGGTAGTAGGGCACGATAACCCAGCCCGTTACCACCTACCCACCAAACATGGTTCTGGAAACGTTCCACCGAAACAACATTCTTGTCCGTATCATCGTTTCTATAAGGTTGCGTCCAGGCTTGTAGGCCTACAACTTTCAGCATTGTGCAAGCTTCAGTCAGTAATTGGCCGGCTTCGCCCCTCTCAGCCTTTTCCATTTCTTCAAGATAGCTGAAATAAATATTAACTGCATTGGTAGGTGCACCGAAGCAAGAATCCAGAAAACGTGTCACCTCATTGGGACGCCCCGCTTCCAAACTTGTATAATGGATGATCGACTTCCATACTTTGTCCGCAGTTGCTTTTTCTGTAGGTAGTTTTCCTGTGCGATAAGCGTCACCTATAATCCAAAGGCGCGACAAGGCCGTACCTACTATACCTGCTGCAATATCCTGAGTTTTCCTCAAGTATCTTTGTGTCTTGCTTTTATTCCAATATTCTTGTTCCTTTTTTTTCAGATCTGCAAACATTCCCTCAACATCAATCATATCCAAGCATTGTTCCGCCGTAATAAGCTTCCCTATCTGATAATAACGATAAGGATGAGTAGCAAAATCTGTACGTAGTTTCTTTATAGCTTCTCGTTTGGAGTTGTCTTTCACCGCCAATCCTTCATTGTAATAACGGTGATAACTGTCAATAGCAATTTGTTTCTCAGCTGTTTGTCCATACATCACAGAATAAAACGCTAGAAATAATAAAATCAATAAATCTTTTCTTTTCATAATACCAGATATCATTATTATTTATCGTGTTCTTTGGAATTCCAGATAGAGCGGCAATCCCTCTTTCAATTCTAAAACAACCTTAGTACATGTACCTTCATATGAGCAAGACAAAACACCTTTTGTTCCACTATCAGCCAACTGCCAGTTTCCGTCAAGTATCAGGGTAGATATAGTAGGAGTGGAAATCCAATCTTTTGCATCTTTGATTGATTTCGGACGCAGATCGGGACTGCAAACAGCAAGTTTCAATATACCGTCTTTCCCGTAAAAACGTTCCATCAACAACAATGGCGTATCAGAAGACTGCAAAATACCTTCCTGAAGGAAGGTTGCCGGTGCAAACAAGGCATAAGCTAAAGTAGCGGAAGGAACATGCCTCAATATATGTAACGAATCCTGATGCTGCTTTATTTCAAAAAGCCCACTTTTATGGAAAAGACGCCCAGCTAAAACCGACATCGCTTTGGGAGTAGTATTTGGAACTACCGCAAAACAATATTTCTTTTTCGCAGGCTTTATACCATGATTGATATAAGCTTTCGACGCACAACGTGTTCCAAATGATTCTGGAGTAGCACCTTCCGGTCCCGGAGTAGTCTGATTGCCATAAGAGACAATAAGAGGATCGTTTCCGGCAGGAAGCAAATAACCGGTAGCACAAGGGGTGACCAGCCAATTGTCTTTGTCTTGCTCTGGCAACAGCACATCTCCCTTCTTCAATTTCTTCCCATTAAACACAGGAGCTTCCTTGCCCTTATACTCCAGTGCCTGAAACAGATTGGTAGCTGTAATGCGGTCGTCGGCATAGTCACCTCGTGACCCGATGCCACTTCCCAGGCTAACCAATATACCGTCAAAGGCAAAAACAGACTTACAGAAAGTGAGATTAGTCGGTACAAAACGTCGGCTTCCCCAATGGTCTCCCTGATCAAAAGCACAGGCAAACATGCCACAATTTCCCCAAGAAAGAGCACCTGAAAAATTTGTAGTGGCAGACCATTGGTCAAAACGATCCGCATCATTCCCGTTGGGCATCATTTCTTTCCAATCGATATAATGTACGGTTGTGGAACCCGGTACTACATTCCAGTCCCATCCCCCACGTTTCCCGCTAAAACGTTCCCACGCAGAAGGATATCCCGATTGCTCCAAAGAGCCATTGTAAAGTATTTCCAATGTTCCATGACTCTGATACCGACCGAAACGGTTTGTCTTATTATAAATCTCTCCTCCCCAGAAACGAGTAGTAGGGCAACGCATGGTTGCTACCCAATTTCCTTGACGATAGACTCCGGCAGGACTGTAGTTAAACTGATAAAAGCCATCCAATTCTTTAGGTTTGATTTGTTTATAATAATCAGTTTGAAAGAAAGCATTATAATAACCAGCCAACTCTTCGTCTATCTCTTTTCCTTCTATATCTCCCCCTACTTCTACTAGTTCTCTAAACAATTCCCGTGAAAAATCTATTATCAATCCCGCAAAAGGATGGCGCCCTGCCAGACTGTTCGCAAAAAAATGCTCTTCTCCCGAAACAGGAAGTGTAGCCATTAAATATTCGCTGACTATTGCTTTCTTCATTCTCTGATATGCATCCATATCCACACGGAACACGGTTCCTTTCAAGTATGCCATATATTGCACCCATGTTTTGTAGGCATACATATAGCCATTATAATGTGTCCAATGGTGGAAACCTGTCCCATCCACCTTCAGCCCGTCTTTAGAGCCGGGCGAATACTGTGTACAGGCCGATAGATAATGCGAAAAAGCGAACATATCCTTCACTGCTTGTTTCTCATCGGGCTGATGTAGGGCACAAATAAACAGATGGGGCAATACATTATACATATAATCAGTATTCACATTTACTTTTACTGTAGCAGCATCCTGATATAGTTTATCAAACTCCACAAGATGCTTCACTGCTGCGATAAGTTTTCCCTGCTGTTTCGTATTACATGCAGGCAAAGCAGATAAAAAATTAGCAGGGATTTTCCGTACATCATCATAACGGCTATAAATAAGACCTGGTATCTGTTCTATCACTCTATCCGCCAAAAGAGTTTCCATAAAACCATTGAAGTTTTTCCCCTCCGGTAGTCCTTCAGAAGCAGCATAAGCCAGACTGCGTACTGTCTCGGAAAGCCGATGGATATATTCCCAACTTTCATTTCCAATTTCCAACGATTTATAGTTTTCGGCAAAATCCACCGCATCACTTATTTCCTTGTCATTCGCTTTCATACATTGCCAAGGATAGACTTTACGAAGTTTATGCAGATCTTCGTAATAAGTTTTGTCTTCATTTTTTAATAAAAACTCATCAACAGATGTTTCATCTGCCAAAGCCAACATAAAAGTTTGCATCCAACAGATACAAAGTAAACAAATACAATTCTTCATGATATATAAAATAAGTTATTCATAACAGATTATCTACCGAGCTTCAAATCAAGAACTCCCCCTTTAGCAAAATCGGCATGTCGTAAGATACACTTATCTAAAGGTTTCCCATTTAATAAACAATCTTGTATCTTGTAATTCCCGGCGGAATTATTTTCTGTACGGATAATGAACTCCTTTCCTTCATAATACTTATCAGACAACTTGATGACTACTTCATCAAAGACCGGTGAGGTTATATCGTAGACAGGATCTATGGAACAAGTTCCAGTTACACTGAAAAGTCCGATAGACATCAAAGCACTGACACCTCCCATTTGTCCCTGATCTTCATCATGTCCTCCATATCCTCGATCGGGTGTAGTCCCCCCGTAGGCTTGTTCGTTTACACGACGTACCCAATATTGGGTCAAATCACTCCTACCTATCCGATTAAAAACATGCGCATTAGAACATCCCGGCTGATTAGCATAGCTTATATACCCTTCGGTATATCCATGTACAAAATCATCTTTTGCCGATTGTTCAAAAGCGTAATTCAAATGTTCAGCCATCACATCCTCACCTCCCATCAATTCGGCCAATCTATTCAATCCGTGCGAAACAGACCATGTCCCTTGCCATGCATTAGCTTCAATCCACCCAGCTCCACTTAAAGGGTTCTCATGCATCCATTCTCCATTCTCTTTCTTAGGTAGGAGTAATTTCAACCGGGGATGATATAATTGCTCCCATCCTGATGCCCGTTTCAAATAATAGGCCGCATCTTTCTTCTTTCCCATCTTCTCTGCCATCTGCGACAACGTCCAATCTTGGAAAGCCACCTCAACTGTCCAACCGGCATTGTTCGGAACATATCCATATTTCTCATAACCATCAATCATTTCTTTTGTACCTATCATTCCACCACCACGATGGTTTTCAACCATTTTCCGATAGGCCAATACCGGACTGACCTTTGTCAACATTCCTTTCTGATAAGCCGATGTTATAAGGTTAGTAGCAGGACAAGAACTCATAATAAATGAGTATCCTCCCAAATTGGGTCCTCGTGGCAATAGCCCTCCATTTTCGGCATATTGTACCAAACAGGCAGCAAAATCATCCAAAACTTCCGGCCAAGCCAATCCCCAAAGGATGTTCAAATTCCATTGACTGAGCCAAAAAGCATCGGAATTATACATGTGAAACTTTATGTTCCCTTCTTTATCCCTTGGCAGAACACGTTTCTTAAATACTGGGGTCAAAGTAACTTTTCCGTCAAGTTTTCCTTCGGTATAGTCGGGATATTCTCCATTTATATCATCAATCTTATGCCTGCCTAACAAAACATGCCACAAATCAGTATAAAACTTCTCCTGTTGAGCCGGTGTACCCCCTTTTACCTGAATACGGCCTAACCATTCATTCCATATAGAATGTGAATTCTGATGAACTTTATCAAAATCCCAATGATCACATTCCGACTTCAAATTCTGCCGGGCATTCTCAAGACTCACATAAGACACGGCAATCTTAATTTTCAATGAATCTCCCCGATTTGCCTTGAAACGGGCACGAACTCCGGAGCTAGCGATATCAAGATAAGAACGCCTACCTTTATCACGAGGTATTGCCGCCCGATCTCGGGAAGTAAATTGTAGTACATCTTTCATTGTAAGCTGATCATCCCAAGCATCCATCGCCAACATTGGTCTATCAAACTGTGCTACAAAGTATATCTTTACACTATCGGGACCTCCCCATAAACGTCCGATAGTATAAAAAGAGCCACCTATTTCCGTATCATCATATTTTCGAACCTCAGACTTTACCATAGTAACCGTACTAAGATATCCTCCAAGGTTAAACAGTACATCAGCCTGTTCCGCACTATCAGTGTAAGTACATCTATAAAAACTCACTCTATCTGTAGCTGTCTGCTCCACCCACATTTTATAATCCTCAAGATACAATTTGTGGTAACCGGGTCGGACAATCTCTCCATCATGTGAAAAGGCCGACTTCCATCCCGTTTCTCCTTTTTCCGTAGAAACCGTTCCGGTAGTAGGCATCATCTCAATGCCACCATTCATCCAATCGTGTAATTGCGGAAAGCCCAAAACTTCCAAAGAATTATAATTGTATCCTCCCCCAAACTGGTTCTTATTCCGGGTCATAGGGGCAGAACTTATCATACCGAAAGGTAATGAACCGGTCACAAAAAAGAAATAACGCCCTAAAGCAGTCTCAATATAAGGATTCACCTTTCCTACAAAATCATCCACTTCTTCAATAGCACTATAAACCTCAACCTCTGAAAATCCTACATGTATTCCATCAGCATCTGTTACTTCTATTTTTATCCATTCAATCTGTTTCGTATCAAAGTCCACAACTTTTGGCCTTCCGCTATTGTCGATGGAATGGACAAAAATTCTGGTAGAATCACTAAAATGAAGTGTCACCCCTGCTATATGAATTTCAAGGGAGGGACGGTCATAAAGTATCACTTTGTTTACCAAATGAGGCATATCCCACTTCAATTCTACTGAAGGATAATCTATTTGCCCCCAAAATGTCTGGGTGGAAGCAGATCTCCACTCTTTTGTATCAACAATACGAGAGAAACCATCTACTATCCCTGTAACAGGAAATCCATCCAATGAGGAAGAAGCACTCAAATATGCTTTTGGAGCTATATTATAGGTTGTTGCTCCTGACCTATAAAACGAAAAAATAAATAAGATAAAGAATATTATTCTACCCGCAATTCTTCCATTAAATCCTATCCGTTTCATACCATAGAACTTTTTAATAAATTATATTGTGCAAAAAACGACAAATCTCCTTTTACAAACATGTCTCAAAATACGATTTATATGAATATTCGTTCAAAAGACAAGATATTTAGTATCTTTGCACTAACAAAACCTTCAACCTGATGAAAACAAAAAACATTATTCTCTTTTTCTGTCTATTGCTTTCAATACAAATACAAGCTGCACATTTCAGGAAATTAGGTCCCAAAGACGGTTTAGCACATCCGGCCGTATTCGCTATTTCACAAGATTCTATCGGCAGAATTTGGTTCGGTACAGCAGAGGGTATCAGTATATATGACGGTAAAAGGGTTATATCCCATAGACCCAATCCAAATGTATCTACTTCATTCAAAGGGAATTCAGTTTCAAAAATCGTCAGCAACTCCAAAGGAGATATATTCCTCAAGATAGATGATACTTTTGTGAAATATGATATCCGTAAAGAAACATTTCAAACAATCCTGGATAAAGGTGTCCTTGTTGTTTACAGTCACCAAGATACTATTTGGGTTATCACTGCCTATACATTGAATCGCTGGGATGAGAAAGAAGGGAAATTGATAAAATCCTGTAAGCTTTCCGCCGGAACCATTTACGATTTCCTTATTGACGACAAAGGACATAAATGGTTTACATATTCTAACGGACTTGTTTACAGCGATGACGACATACATTTTAAGAGTATTATCGAATGTAAAGATATGCGAACTATCTTCCAAGCTAATTCAGGAGACATCTGGATAGGTAGTATAAATGACGGATTATTCCGCATACATCCTGACGGAACTCTATCGACCTATAATACGAGTAATGCTTTCTCCAAAGGATTTTACAATAATTTTATCCGTAGCATAACAGAAGATAAAGAAGGAAACATATGGTTTGGAACTTTCAACGGACTTTATAAATACGATCTACAAAAGGATCTATTTATTTCTCATAAACGGGATGGCAAAGCGGGAAGCCTCTCCCATTCGTCAGTCCATTCGGTTTTTATTGACAAAAAAGGAATTTTATGGGCAGGTACTTATTTCGGTGGAGTCAATTATGTTCCTGTCCATGAAGACACGTTTACTTATTATGATGCTTCTGCTTGTACCAACAGCCTTTCAAATCCGGTTGTGGGTGATATGACAGAAGATACCCATGGTAATATATGGATATGTACGGAAGGTGGAGGACTCAATATGCTTAATCCGCAACGGGAAGAAATAAAACACTTTGAAACCACTATTCCTCCTACTTATTTACCACATATCAATTTAAAATCTATATTGTATGATTCTGAAACAGAGAAATTATTTATAGGTACCAATGGTAAAGGGTTATATACCTATAATATCAAACAAAATATATTCCAACAGGAGATTAATCAGAAAGATGCTCCTCATTTACGAAGCATTAATGCCATGGAACGGGATGGAGAACGACTCTTTTTATCCACCAATAAAAACATTTATATCTATTCTTTAAAAAGCCGAAAGGATACATTAATTTACCGAACTAACATGTATGCTCATATCAGCCTGGATACAAATAAAAATCTTTGGATTGTTGAAGGTAAACAGGTTCATAAATTCGATACTCAAACCCTAAAAGAATTACATACGTATGATTTAGAGAAACAAGGAATATATGGTTCGGTAGTACGTTCTTTTCACTCCTCCGAAAAAGATATCTATATCACGACATTGGGAAATGGAGTTTTGAAACTAAATCAACAAAATAATCAATTTGAACCGTTTCCGGTAGCCAGTTCTCCCTTACTGAGCCAGTATTGTTATCAAATCAAGGAAACAAATGCTCACAACTTAGTTATTACCGGAGATAAAGGAATTATCTTTCTCAATAAAAAAGGAGATATTCTACAATCTTTCTCTGTTGGAAAATATCTCCCTTTGGATGCTTTTGCCAAAGATTGTGGTCTATTGATTAGTAAAAATGGTACAATTTACGTTGGAGGTACCAATGGACTGATTGCCGCAACGGAAAAGAATGAAAATGTTCATCCTACTAATAACCGAATATACTTTACTGAACTATACGTTCATAACAATCTTATCCACCCCAACGACCAGTCAGGCATCTTATCGGTCGGTTTGCCATTTACCAAAGAAATCAGATTACCTCATAATCAGAATAGGATTGAGATACTGTTTTCCTCACAAATTCCACTCGAAAACAACCAACGTATCTATGAATACAGATTAAAAGGCATTGATAAGATATGGTATCAAACGGCTCTTAAATCAGTTTCGTACACTAATCTGCCTACCGGCAATTATATTCTTGAAATACGTGAAAAAAATAATTCAACACAATCGGCAAAAGAAACGACACAGTTGAAAATAACTATACTTCCCCCTTGGTATGCAACGTGGTGGGCATGGTTGATATGGATTACCTTGTTTCTACTGATCACAGGATTTATCATCAACATTTTATATGCACGTAAAAAAATGAGAGATGCCATCCGGAAAGAACAGATGGAAAAACAGCAGATGAAAGAAATCAATGAAGCTAAATTCAAATTCTTTACAAGCGTCAGTCATGAGTTCAGAACTCCATTGGCACTGATTATCGGACAATTGGAAGTACTGTTGCTAGGTAACAATCTTGCCCCGTTCATTTATGGAAAGCTTCTGAAAGTGATACACCAATGCCAACAACTAAATAATCTGGTGACGGAACTGATAGAATTCAGGAAATACGAACAAGGCAGGAACATTCTGTACGTATCGGCATATCCTATCAACCAATATATTGGTGACATTTGTGACGGATTTAAAGAACTGGCATTGCAACAGAATATAGACTTTAAGTTGGAACCTTGTGAAACAGAAACAGAAGTGTGGTTTGACGGGAAACAGATGATAAAGGTAATTTATAATTTATTGTCGAATGCCTTTAAATATACTCCTAAGGGTGGGACAATCAAAATCGGACTATCTGTCAATGAACCGGAAAATAGATTGTATATCCGTATTACGGACAGTGGGGTGGGAATAGATGCCAAAGATATCCCATACATCTTTGAACGTTTCTATCAGGCAAACAACAAAATGCCGGAACAAAAACAGCTGTTTAGGGCAGGTATAGGACTGGCCCTGGTAAAAAGTATTGTAGAGGAGCATTTAGGAACTATCAATGTACAGAGCCGTATCGGAGAAGGTTCCATATTCACCATCAGCCTGCAATTGGGGAAAGAGCATCTGCTCAATAACCAGCATATTATCTTCAAAAATGAAGAAAAAGATATCAATACCCCGCTTCCAATATTGACTGACAATATCCTGGCTCCTGAAAAAACAGAGGTAGAAGAAAGCAGCAACCCAATCGATGGGGAGAAACCTACTATTGTATTAATAGAGGACAACAAGGAACTGCTGGATATATTAGTAACCATATTCTCTCCTCTCTACATCACCAAAACTGCCACAAACGGACAAGAAGGATTAGAAATTATCCGGAAAATAAATCCAGATTTGATAGTGAGTGATGTAATGATGCCCATCATGAGCGGTACGGAATTATGTATCAAAATCAAAAATAATATCGAACTTTGTCATATTCCTATCATTTTGTTAACAGCATTGAATATGCCCGAGCAACATCTTGAAGGATTAGTACGCGGAGCAGATGACTATATTTATAAACCTTTCAGCCCACAAATATTATTAGCCAGATGTAACAACATCATACGCTCACGGAGAATGTTGTATAAACAATTCTCCCAAAAAGCGGAAGCTGATATTTCTCTATTAGCAACAAACAATCTAGATAAAGAGTTTTTGGACAAAATAACGTTTCTTATTGATGAAAATATATCGGATCAGGAATTCAGTATCGATAAATTAGCCAGTGAAATGTATATGGGACGTACTACATTCTATAATAAATTTAAATCATTGACGGGTATGTCACCTAACGATTTCATCAATTCTCATAAATTGAAACGAGCTGCGGTACTACTTCGTCAAGACAACTCAATGTCTATATCAGAGATTGCAGATAACCTAGGATTTAATTCTCCTAATTATTTTTGCCGTAAGTTCAAAGAACAGTTCAATGTAGCTCCCAGCCAGTACAAGCAAAAATATCAAGAGGAAAGAAAGGAAAAGTAAAAGAAAGAATTATTTCTCTATAAATATAATTCAGACACGAATTACACGGATGTCACAGATCAATTCTGTCTTTCCGTGTTCTTCCGTGTAATTTATGTCTTTTAATAGAAATTCTTGGAATTATTTATTGATATGTTTGATTGTCGGTTTACCACAAAACATATCCTGTGACATTGGTACTTGAATTGTTTTTCCGTTGAATACTAGTTCTATTTCTTTTAAAGAAGAATTCATACAGGCATCTGTTACAGAGAACACGTATGAATTTGTTTCTTCTTTTACCAAAACTGTACAGGGAGAAGAAACTGATAAAGATAATCCATTGGCTTTCAACTCTTCGCCCTCTGTATAAAACACGGCTTCCAGCACCTTCTTATCAGAAGAACGTACGGCCTGAACCAAAGTATCATTCCTCAACACCTCAAATGGATATTTCCGGGCAGGTAAACCCTCGCCCGCATATACCACATATCCATAAGTATCATTTACCGGTGCCTTCCCATGATCTATCCACATACAGAAAATATCTACTTCAACAGGTAGATTTCTCTTGTTTTTGTTATCCAAGTTCATCTTCAACCAATCTGTTTTCTTCTTTTCACACACCGAATGTACCCTTTCTCTATATTCAGGGAAAGCAGAATAAGCGAACTTACCCTGTTGTACTGTCCACTCAATACCGTCACCTTCATAAATATACACTTTCCCAAATCTCTCCGTTTGGTCAATAGTGGTACGAATATTTCCCTCTTGATTTGGCTGTTTGTTAGTTATTCCTGCACCTAATGCTACCATGTAGTCTCCCAACATAAAATAGGACTTATAAGCTTTTACACCATAAAGTATAGGATTTTTCATAGCGTTATCACCACGGTCGTTTACTCCATCTTTATCTGAACCATTCATTTTTTCAAAGATAAATCCGGCAACGGCATTTTCATCTCCTAAAGTAGCGGCTGCAGCAAAGTTATGTTTACTACAATACCCCCGCCAGTTTGTTACGGGAGTCAGTTTGTCCATACCTTCGCGTGCTGTTACACCGGGAAAGGCCGTCACATCATAAGCGCCAAAAGCTTTACGGTATTCGTTTCCGCTTTTCTGAAAGAAAGTAGCTCCGTCAGCCGTATAAAAATTATAGTTATCGGCAAATCCCGTTGCGCTTTCAAGACCATCGCATCGTACTGAAGCCATATTAACCATAATATGGTAACGGTCGTTCTTCTTAATCAAATCATCATTATTAAAAAACCAACGAGTTCCGTTATAACTGCTTTCATACTTCTTCATACGAATAGATTTTTCCCGGCTTTCTGCATACAATTGTTTAATTTCCTGCAGTTCTTCCGCTGTAAAATACTCTTTCCAATCATTTTGTAATTGATTCAGCATTCCGGTATAACGAATATCAGAAGCCTCTGGTTTATAACTCATGGAATAACGATCCAAGCAAGGCAGATTGTAACCCTTGTAATAGTAGTAATTCCCCCCACGAAAATAATTCATCAATGCATTTATATTCTCTCGCGTCAGTTTCTGCTCCCATGGAGAGCCCTTAAGCATACTCATCATATTCAAGGCATTCAATGTCCCATCAATCGGATATCCCCAAATAAGACACTGTTTTCCATGTCCCCAACCAGCACCGTCAGCTGTGAAACCTTCGTTCCAGAACGACTCGCTATAAGTATTTTGTGAAGTTGCACTAATGGCTCTTTGGCAAACTTCCGCCAATAAATCTACCATGGGAACAGAACGAAACATGAAAGCTACCGGAAGTAATGATCGATATCCCAACGCATTTCCACCGACCCACCATACATGGTTTCGAAAACGTTCTATCTGAACCACATTCTTATCTGTTTCGTCATTACGATAAGGTTGAGTCCACGCCTGTAGACCAAGCATTTTCAACATATCACACACCGCAGACAATTGTTTATCTTTATTCCTTCCCTGTTCAATATCATCCATCAGTTGCAAATGACAGAAGTAAATATTTACCGCTGCTGTGGGAACAGCAAAACAGGAGGAATGAAAACGTCTTGAATTGTTGGGGCGACCTATCTCAATATTACCATAGTGCAAAATAGATTTCTGCCATTTATCCCAAAGTATCGCATCACGTTTTATGTCTAGAAGTCCACTCTTAAAAGCTTCCGAAATAGTCCACAAACGGTTCAATGCTTCTACGATCACCGCACCGGAATTTGCCTCATTACCATCAATAGTCTTTCCTACACTGTTATCATCCAAATCAGAAAAGGTACCATCAGCTTTCAAAAGGGCTACATTCTTTTCCCATTCCTTGGAACCTGTTTTAAATTTTCTATAACCATTTTTCGAGAAGTAATCCCGATAAGAAAGAATAGCCTGTTCTTTAGCCTTGTCTGTTGGTTTCGAGGCTTCCAATGCATATTGGCAATAATTATCGAAAGCTGCCTTTCGCTCGGTTTCCTGTGCCATAGCTGTCTGAAAAACGACAGTGATACCCATGCACAACCCCCATCTGATTAAATTCTGTTTCATCTTAGTTCTGTTTAAATTTCATTTTTTATCACAATCAAATAGCTATTTGATACCTATTAAAAGAAGCTACAAATTTACAAAAAGGGAAGAATCTCCCGACTCCTCCCTTTGCATTTCATCACCAATTCTTTAAGATTAGAAGTCTTGTAGATGAATTTACCATCCCGGATTTTGTGTTAAGTTATCATTCACATAAACCTCATTTTGGGGGATAGGATAAAGATACATTTTGTCATCCCAAACACGATCTTGTACCTTTTCTTTCTTATATGAGAGAATGCCATTATTATTCTGTATCTTCACACCATAGATTTCCTTTACGAGTTTACCCTCTTTCCAACGACGGATATCCCAAAAACGATGGTCTTCAAACGCCAATTCTATGCGACGTTCCTTATGTACTTTTTCACGGAACTCTGTTTGATTGGTAGCAACCACCCCTTTCATATTCGCAGCAGCACGAACTTGATTTAAAGCATCACGGGCAGAAAGTGGATGTGTAGCATCCGTATAATCCGGTCCTTGCCACTCATTCATAGCCTCAGCATAATTCAACAAAACTTCAGCATAACGATAACCAGGGAAATGGTGAGGTTTAGAAACCGGTTTTATCGGATCCAAAGATACTGTTTCATCCACCAGTTTCTTTAAATAATAGCCTGTAGTAGTAGCACCTTCCAATGGAGCACCATTCTTACCACCTTCGTAGGTTTCCAATTTAATTTTCATAAATGTCCGACCATTACAAAGTACATTCTGATAAAGACGGGGGTCACGGGTCGGTTTTCCTTTTGCGTCATAATACATATTAGCAACATGATCCGGATTGTTCCAATCGAACGGAGTACCATCCGCCATCTCATATTCATCTACCAGATTTTGTGTCGGCACATTTCTGCCAAGTGACACTTCTCCAAAACCACCAACAGGTAAATTTCCCTGTTCAAAAGAATTACTTGAACCGCCGCGAACCTCAAAAATCAATTGTTTGGATGGTAACACATCATTACCACTCTTATTCCACAATGGATCCTTGTCTATCTTTTCCAGTTGGTAAGCATTCAATTTAATTACCTCATATGCAGCATCAGCAGCTTTTTTCCAAAGAGTCACATCATTATTCTTATTAAACAACGGACTGGCTGCATAGAGCAATGCACGAGCACGAATAGCATAAGCAGCACCACGATTTACTCGACCGGTTTCTTGACCAATAAAATCATTGAAAGATACCGGAAGTTCGGGAGCCAGCGTAGCACACTCCTTATCAATATAGTCGATTATCTCTTGAAAAGATGATTTCTCCACATGATTGATTTCATCCATTGTATAAGTCTTCAATATCAAAGGGATATCTCCATAACGCTTGGCTAGTTCAAAATGATAAAGTGCACGCAGTACTTTTATCTCTCTCATCGACATATGCACCTTGTCCATATTATCTTTAAAATTCTTATCCCACTTATAAATCTCGAGCGCTTCCTCTGAATAATTTTCAAAGAAAATATTCACATCATGAATTAAATCATAATATTCTCCCCACTGAGCATCAATCGTATTAATCGGACTCCATTTGTTCGTATACATATCATAGATGGCATTACTATTCTGTGTATACATAGAATTGTCTGTAGCCGACTCGCGTAATGCTCCACCAATGGCACCGTAATCAGAAGGTAATTTACGATAAATAGCTGTAGTCTGCATCAGAATATTTTCAAAAGTCTCATAAGCCTGGTATTGTTCACGTCCTTGTGACTCGTCAAACTCCAGAAAATCACAACCACCCAATACAGTTGCAGCAGCCAAAAAGACTATGTATTTCTTTAGTTTCATATTGTTCTGTTATTTTTTAGAAGTTAATGTTTAAGCCTACATATACGGACATCAAATCCGGATAGTTGACAGAAAGATCTTCACAATTAGAATAATCTATATGATCCAGTGAGAACAGGTTGTTACCTCTTACATACACTTGACACTTTTCCATTCTCATGGATTTCACCCATTTCTGAGGCAGGTTATAATAAATATTCAGATTACGTAACTTGAAATAAGAACCGTTTGCTAACCACTGGGTACTACTACGGAAATTATTTGCATTATTAAGCGTAGTCAAACGAGGTAACGTAGCTGTATTTTTGGTTTCTTCCGTCCAACGTACATTATCTTCAATATACCACTTGGACAAATTGCTCTTACCGTCGCGCAATGGCCAATACACACTTGCCGTATTCAACATGCGGCTTACCTGTCCTGCACCTTGGAACAACATATCCACACCAAAACCTTTATACTCGAAACCAACATTAATGCCATAGAATAATCCTGGAGTAGTAGAATGACCGATAGCTACTACATCATGTTCGTCAATCTGCTTATCACCATTCTGATCTTTATACTTGATATCACCCGGACGTACCTCAGAGAACATCTGTTTAGGACTGTTTTCAATATCATCCCAGTCATTGAAATAACCGATAGCTTCCAAACCATAATTCTGTCCTAACCGATCACCTTTCTTATATAGATAACTATAAGGTTGGTATCCTTCACCATTTTCTATAATTTCAGTTTTCATGGACGAGAAATTTCCACCTACATAATAGTTAAAAGCCTCACCTACTTTATCTCGCCAAGTCAATGACACTTCAAGACCTTTTGTGTCGACTGCACCGATACACTGTTTAGGAACACCTGTACCTATTACTTCGGAGAATAAAGAACCGGCACTTACCAACATATTTCTTCGTTGATCCATATAGAAATCGGCACCCATAGACAAACGTTTATCCAACATCTGCAAATCCAAGCCGATATCATATTTGTCTGCCCTCTCAATATCTACATGATCCATAGCCAGTGGACCGGCAATTATACCACTACTACCTTGAGGCGTGTCACCAAACTGATATCCACCGGAATTGTTCCAGTAGCGTCTATCCAATTCATAATCAATATTATCATTACCCGATCTTCCCCAAGAAGCGCGGAATTTCAAGTAATCTATAATATTCTGATTTTTCATAAATGCTTCGTTCGACAATATCCAAGCTGCCGATATAGCCGGATAAGTACGATATTTATCATTTTTGCTCAGTACGCTTGTACCCATATGATTCACCACCATGTTCACTGCATACCGGTTATCATAGTTATAACCTCCGGCAAACATATACGATTGACGATACATAGATTTATTCCTTCCCTTCGGAACGTATGACTGTTGCCAATATTGCAACAGTCCATTCACTGCATGACGACCAAAAGCACGGTCATAACCAATCTTACCTTCAAATACCGTACGCATATATTGGGCATAAACACCGCTATTGTCAATAGACAAAGCCTTGTCTTCACCCTTTATTTCGGTAACTACTTCATATTCTCCGTTATCAGGATTAAGTATCAGATTATTTTGCTCATAAGCATATTCTTGCGTACCGGTCTCTTTAAATACGGCATCATTATCATAAGCAACGGACAATTCTGCACTTAAACCTTGCGTTATCATAGACAAATCCTGATGAATTCGTAAATTAGACTGCAGTAAACGACGATCCGTCCTGAAGTATCCTATATCAGCAATTTCTGCAATCGGGTTGTGTGGGAAAAGTAAACTCCCCCCCCATTGTCCGGAAGAAGTACGTACCGGAAACACTGCCGAAGGAGTGTTATACAAATAAGAGAAAATATTACCTTCACTTGTTCTAGGACGATTCTCTTCACGTAACATACCAAACATAGACAACGTAGCTGTAGTAGTACTGGTAAGGTCTATATCCAGATTAATGCGAGCATTCAAGTCGTACTTCTTCATCTGCGCGTCATAACGATCGGAAAGTTGAGTAAGATTCTCGTTCAATATACCTTGATCATTTTTGTAATTAATCAACGCATAGTATCGTAACGACTTACCCCCTCCACGGAAAGAAAGATTCAGCTGATGATTTGTTGTATGATTACGTAACGCCTCGCCCATCCAGTCTGTATTAGCATACAAATCCGGGCGTGAACCGTCACGAAAAGCATCTAAAGCCTCTTGGTTGTATTGTGGTTCCAAACCATCATAACGTAACGCTTCATTCTTCATTTGGGCATACGTATATCCGTCTACAAATTCCGGTTGGTTGACTGGTATTCCTACTCCAAAGGTATAATTCACGTTCATTTTCTTTGTGTTATACTGACCGCGTTTAGTCTTCACTACAATTACACCATTAGAGCCACGCAATCCCCATAAAGCAGTTGCAGTACCATCTTTAAGTACAGAGACACTTTCCACTTCGTCCATATTGACATATTCCAAAGGACGAGGTATTCCATCTACAATCACTAGTGGTTCGGAACCATTTAAAGAACCTCCTCCGCGAACTGTGAGACTGGCATTATCCGTCCAACCGGTATTCTGTTTTACCATCAATCCCGGGAATAGACCATTCAATGCATTAGTAAAGTTAGGAGAAGAATTTTTTCTCAGTATTTCACCTGAAATAGTCGTAACAGCTTGAGTCTGTTCACGCTCAGTAGACTCTGTCCCCTTGTTTTCTACCAAGAAATCCATATCGGTTAAACGGATTTCCACCGAATTACCAGATACCCATACACGTCTTGCCTTACCATCTGCATATCTCACTTCGATATAGTCACCTTCATCCGCTTTAATAGCAAATGTTCCGTTTTCATCGGTAATCACCTTGTTTCCTGGTGTACCTACAGTGGATACCGACACTCCCTTCATGGGAATACCATAACGGTCTTGCACTATACCTGTAACTGTCTGTTGGGCCATAGTTGAGAGCGAAAACAACCCGGCAAGCCCAAGCATCAATATATTTCTTTTTTTCATATCGCTTTTGTGCTAATAATTAGAATTTAGATTATTCCCAACCGGGATTTTGAACTAGACCATACTTTTTATTGATTTCTGCCAACGGCAACGGGGTCAAATAGTAACGATCATCCCAAAGTTCCACCCATTGACGTTTGTTGGGGAAGAATTGTGTCAGTTCATGACGATAAGAACCATCCGATTCTTTCCATGTATCCAGCGTATAGCGAGTGATGTCCAAATAATCTTTATGTTTCCAACGGTTGATATCAAAATAGCGTACTTCTTCAAAACCGAATTCCAATGCTCTCTCGCGTAAGATGGTTTCACGTAAATCCTTACCCGGAGCAACCATTTCCTTGGTATAGCCCCACATATCTACACGACTACGAACCAAGTTAATATAATCGTAAGCATCACGGCCAAATTCATCTTTTTCCGTAGCCTTACCCAATTCGTTCATTGCTTCAGCAATGCTCAAATAAATTTCGGGTAAGCGTAACAGGGGACATTCATAGAATTTATTCTGTACATCTTTTCTCAAATCCTGTGTATGTTTACGGACAGCTATTCCACAAATGGCATAATTATTCCAAATCCAGTCACCATTACCTTTACCTCCCATACGGTTAGGCGCATCACGCCCTCCCCAATAGATTTCTGCCTTACGACCCAGTATTTTATCCTGATTTACAATAACCGTCTCGTACAAACGAGGATCACGAACCATATTACCATCTGCATCGAAGAAAGGATATTTTGCATGTACCGGATTATTCCAGTCAAACTCAGAACCATCTTTCATTTGGAACATATTCACATAGTTCATCGTTGGTTGTCCTGCCCCATATCTAATCTGCGAAACAGACTTACTATTTACATTCCATTTGGTATAACGGTGGCTACATATCAAAATTTCCTGATTGTAACGGGTAAAATATCCATCCCAGAAATCCTTACGAGGATTTCCTGTATCCACTAATTTATAGAAATTACCATTCTTCTGATTCTCGCGTAAGAATGCCAAACCTGCATCCAAAGCCTTTTGCCAACGGCTCTTGTCATAATTTCCCCACCAGGTATAATGAAGATTCGAAGCCTCACCATCTTTAAAAGGTTGGTCACTGTTAAATAAAGGACTAGCGGCAAACAACAAGAAGCGTACCTTCAATGCCATCATTCCGGCTTTTGTCATTCGTCCATCATCAATAGCTTCTACCTTCCAAGGTAACATCTCGGCAGCCTCGTCTATCAGTCCACAAACTTTATCCACCATCTCTTCTACTGTCATGCGGGTAAACTTCATTTCATCTTCAGGGCTATAGGCACGATCAATCCATGGCATTCCTCCCAAATAACGGAACATTTGTACATAATGGAAAGCCATAATAGCCTTAGCCTCTCCTTTGCGGATATATTTTTCTTCGGGTGTCATATCAGGCACACGATCCACATTGTCTAAAAAGAGATGAGCCTTACGGATACCCCAGGTAGCAGAAAAAGCTCCATCGTCTTCATCATAAAGTATCTGATAAGGGCCACCACCCGGATCGGCTGCAGATATGGTTCCTTTGTGATAACCATTACCACCACCTTTAGTCATATCGGCCAAATCGGTCAAGGATTCCAATATACCCCATGATAATCGATTTTGATGTGGCATAAAATCAGGAAGCGTATGATAAACCTGCGCCAATGCCTGTTCGGCATATATCTTATGCGCATACACACTGTCTATATTCATCTCGTCACTCAACGGCTTCTCAAGAAAGGCATTGCCAAACTTGAAATCGTCGCATCCTACAAACAGCAACGAAGAAGCCACCAACAAACTACTGATATATTTATTCATAGTCATATCTTTTTTAGAAAGTAATATTCACACCCAAATTATAAATCTTTACTACAGGATAACTGGCATTGTACCAATCCGTAATGGATTCCGGATCCATAATATCAAGTTTATCGAAAGTCAACAAATTATAACCTGTCAATTTAATACCTAACTGACTAATGCCAAGCTTCTTCAAAGTAGAATTGTTTGTGAAGTTATATCCCAGAGTCAAGTTCTTCAGCCTCAAATATGAACCGTCTCTGACCCAAAGGTCTGATTGTCTATGATTATAATCAGAATGATCCTTAGACAGACGAGGAGCAGTAGCAGTTCCAGCTGTTTCGGGACGCCAGATACCTTCTGTCTGATAATCCAGCAAGCCACTGTTCAATGGAGTACTAAAGTAACTACTTAATACTTGTGAACGCTCGGCTGCTCCAGTCCAGTTCATGGAAAAGAAGAAACCCTTGTAATCGAAACCATAATTCAAGCCGAATGTATAATTAGGACGTTGAGTAAAACCAATCTGGCATTGGTCGTCCTCATCGATAAATTTATCTCCATTCAGATCCTTATACTTCACATCACCCGGCAACACGGCAACCTGTGTACCCGGAACGCCTTCTTTCAATGTATATTTTTTATTACCTTTATCATCGGTAGTGATATCGAAATCACTATCATTATAAAAACCTTCAGTTACATAGCCAAACACAGCACCTACCTGTTTACCTGTACGCCACAAATAAGGTTCATTAGGTTCTACCTCATCTTGGAAAATAATCTTATTCTTGGCATATGACATATTAGCATTAATGTAATAACCAAAATTATCACCGATACGGTCATTCCAGCTCAATTCAATTTCATATCCTTTATTCTCCACTTTACCCATATTCACCACCGGAAGCAAGGCCTTAGTAAAAGCCGTGATACCCGGAAGGGTTCCGCGCGCAATCAAGATATCTTCACGTTTTTCTTTAAAGAAATCAAATTTAGCTTTCAAACGATTCTTCAAGAAATTCATATCAATACCATAATTCTGCTTTAAGGAAGTTTCCCAAGTCACATTACGATTACCTAAACGATTCTCTAACGTACCTTTCATGACAGTTGTATTGTCATAACCAAAGTTATATCCCCACTGATTATTTCCCCAATCTTTATCAGTACCGCTTTTATCCACATTATAACTGTCCGGCAAATAAAGGAAACGATTATTACTCATATTATCATTACCTACCAAACCGACAGTAGCTCTGAATTTCAAGAAATCAAGGAACTTGATGTTCTTCATAAATTTCTCTTCAGAAAGGATATATCCCAAAGAAAAAGCGGGAAAAGTTCCGAAACGTTTGTCCGGAGCAAAATTTTCAGAACCATTATAACCAATGTTAAACTCAGCCAAATAACGAGACTTGTAATCATAAGTAGCTCTACCTACCAAACCTACATAAGCTGTAGGAATAAAGCCGAATTGCTTGGGATAATATTTTTTATTTTGATTGTATAATAACAAACCGCTTACATTATGATCTCCAAATTTACGGTTATATCGGATACTAGCCTCAAAATACCAATCGCGCCCACGTCCATCTTTTTCTTCATAAACCGGCTTTTCATCATTTCCTTCAACCAAATAAACAATCTCTTTGTTGAAATTTGGGTCTGTAAAATCCATTTCCGGATTTTCCAGTTCTGATCGATAATAAGCTGTATATGATCTGTATCTGGCAGCCCGCTTTATCATACGTTTCTCAAAACTATAGGTTGTATTATAAGCCCCTTTCACTTCAACAGAAAGCCCCTTAGTCAAGAAATCTAACTTTTGCGTCAAAAGCAAATCCATATTTAACGTATTGGACATGTGTTTAACCGAGCCACGATTATAGACAGCTGCGACAGGATTACCATTTATTATATCACCGAATTTATTAGGAATAGTAATCGGTTTTCCATCAACAATACCCGGGCTTCCAAAAGGTAAACCACCATTGATAGTTCTCCATAAATCTCCTTCAGCCACAGCTCCTGACTTTCTATTACCAACTATACCACCTATACCCAACTTCAAGGTAGTAGATTTACTAATATCCATATCTAAGTTGGTACGATAATTATAACGATTATAGCTATATCCTTCCGATGAATTACCAAAATCTTTGAAAAGTCCATCTTGGAAGAGATAACCAACAGAAATAAAATAACGTACCTGATCAGTACCACCTGATATATTAAGATTGTGTTGTGTTTGTACGGCTCCCTTCTTCATCATATAATCACGCCAATCTACATTGGGATACATTATAGGTTCATCACCTAAACGGAAACGTTCCAAATCATAGTCCGTAAAATATCTGTCCGGATCACGACCATCATTTATTTCACGTTCTCTAAACAGTGTAGCATACGTATAGCTATCCGCATTATGTAATATATAGGTCGGTGTTTGTACCCCCACTGATGAACTAAGTGCTATCTTTGCTTTACCTTTTTCACCACGACGAGTAGTTACAAGTATCACACCATTAGCACCACGTACACCGAATACAGCTGTGGCAGAAGCATCCTTCAACACAGTAACATCTTCTATTTCATTGGGATCCATCTGAAAGAAACTACGTTCTACACCATCTACCAAAATTAATGGAGCAGAAAGATCTTCAGTCAACGCACCGGCACCACGAATAAAAATCTTAGGATCTTCAGCACCGGGTTGTCCACTTGTTTGAACCGATGAAAGTCCCGGTATCTTACCTGCCAAAGAGTTAGCTACACTGGCATTAGGTGATGCCAATAAAGCCTCTGTTTTTACAGAAGAAATAGCACCCGTCAACGTCTCTTTCTTTTGTACACCGTATGCCACTACTGTAACTTCTTCCAGCATTTCAGAGTCCTCTTTCAAAACTACCTTAACGTGGTTTTTGCCATTTAGAGGTATTTCTACCTCTTGATAACCGATAAAACTCACTTTCAGAATAGTATTTTTTAAACTTGGTACCTGTATTTTAAAATTACCGTCTACGTCGCTGATTACACCGGTAGTACCACCTTTAACAATAATATTGGCACCAATAATAGGTCCCATATCATCAGAGACATTACCTGTAACCGTGACTTGCGCTAAAGCCATAGTAGGCACAAAAAACATCATAAGTGATAGCCAAAGAGCTATCTTAAATCTGATTTTTCTTTTCATAAATACTAAATTTAAATTATTACATTTCACACACTTTTTTATTAGAAATCCATAGAAGAGAGGTAGAAGAAAGAAAAGTCAACATCTGATACTGTTGTACAATACAAATTTTCGTGCCATAATTATTAGATTTAAAAAGATTAATTAAACAGGTTTAATTAGTTATTATTAAAATACTCATAGTTTACGGCAACAAAAGTAGAAGTATGGACATTGGAAACCCTTATATATAGTTCACAAAAGCTGTAATTTTATTCAAAAGAGAATGTATAAGCCTCTCCCTACGTATACAGAGTCTGGAATAAGAGGGAAAACAGAAAAGTTACAAATATAAAAAAGAAGCTCCCGATGAAACTTTTTATTTCTCATCAGGAGCCAAATATATTATAATAAATTAAGGATGTAACCTATAATAAAGGTAAAAGATTACATTTTACGCAGTTCCACATCGAAACTGGCTGCATCCCTGCACGTAAATCGCAGTACTGTCTGTTTCTTATCGGTAAAAACGAGTTTACAATAAGAAGTTTCAGCTACTTGCCACTGCCCTTTCAAAGTAACGGTTACGGGTATCTCACCACTGTCATTACTTATCCACGGGCGAGAATAGATACTACGTTCAATACGTTTACCATCTTTATCAAACGCCTCATCGCTTAAACCACGATATAGTGCAAGATCCGGTTGCGAAACGGTCAGTAAAAGTTTGTCTTTGTTCTCACGTATCATCACAAGGCAGGAGGTATCAACTTTCTGTAACAATCCTTCCGCAGGTAGTTCCTGGGGAGTTTCAAACAATACGTATGAAGTCAAATTATCTGCTAAGGAACGAACGATATGTGCGTTACGGTCTTTTTGGAGAACCTTATAAGTAGGTTTCTTGGCGAAAACTTTCAAAGAAATAACATCAGTATGGGGCAACACAGCATATTCATAAGAAGCAGCTTTGGGTGCTATACCATGTTCCAAGACAAGTGACACCCAATTGCCAGAAGTAGATTTGGTACTACGCTCACCTACAGTTACTTGCGGAAAATTCTTTTCATAACGTGCGTTTGCCATAGAAGTCTTAGACAAATAATATCCTACCCCATTCGGATCTATATAAGTGCATCCGTCACTCCGGTAATTATCCCAATAACGATGAGTTTCAGGAGTAGTGGCAGCTAGCTGGAATACAGTGGTTTCTGTAGGATATTCAGTATTTGTATTCTCAATATCGGTACCGAGACATACAATAGTACCATCAAAGAAGTGGAAAGATTTACGCGCACGATGTGAACCGTTATACTTATCATGTTCGTGCAACTTCATGCCGAAATTGCCATTGAGACGCGCTTGTGACAATCCTCCAGCAAATGCTTCATCGGAATAGAGCATCTCCTCCATACCTGAAAAAGTATCTACATTCAACACCTTAGCACGTAACTGGTCGAAAGGCAAATGAATACTGGTTACCCCCGGAATACGATTCCAATCAAAGCCGTTTTCTTGCCAACCACTAGTAGCAAAAGTAACCATTTCATCGGGCTTTCCAGTCAAGATCTGCATGCTACCGTGTGCCAAATAACGCCCGTAGAAGTTGGCTGGCAGATAATGTTCGGCAGCCCATAGATAGCGAGAATGCCCGCGTACCACCGCCGCCCAATTATCACGACGCTGCACAGATACACACCCGTAACCCAACGCAAGATTACCCTGTGGGTCAGGTTCAGGACGGAAACCTTGTGTTTCGAGTAACTTTTTCATTTTCAGTTCTTGCTTAGTAGAAGCTTTCGGCAAGTAATCGGGAACATCCTTATCCGGTGTTTCCGTATAAGCAACCAAACGCAGATAAGCGGTAGCCATTTCAGAGTCATATTTTTGTTTACCATCCGGTGTACCAGCCATTGCCATAGTGGCGTAGTGAATGGGGATCAGTTCTCCCTTCCCATTAGGATGACGACCAGACATAGAAAGTGGCCATTGTTTCAGGTTACAATAGAAACGCATTGTAAGGAGTACATTTTTCACCGTTTCGTGTGCTAACTCGGAAAGTTTGAATTCCGTACCACTCAACAGGTAAATCATACTTGTAGCGCCATCCAACCCACCTACTGCATATGCAGGATAATTATTACAATGGTGGAAACATGCTCCGTCTTTCTTAAAAGAACCTCCCAAGCCTATTGCCGGACGGCATCCATAGTCTAACCAACGGGAAAAAGAGCGTAGATATTGCAATTTCTCAGGAGTATCTTCCATAATCAAGATACTGGCAACACGACCTTGTAGCTTCGTATTAAAAGTATCTATATCAATACCATTGACAGTCGGTTTAGGATATACTTCATTCGTAATGGCATACCAATTCAACGTACGTTCCGCTTCATCCAGCTTACCGGCATCACGCAATACATCTTTCATCAGGAAATAAGAGACAAAGAGTCCGCGCATACTGTATCCATAATGATGTATATTCCCCCAACAACTACCATATGCAACTCCTTGATCAGTAATATTGTCATACATAGCCAGAAATTTCTGTTTCAACTCACTTTTCACAGCTATGTCATGCGCATCCAGATAAGCTATAGAAATACGTTTCATCAGATTAAAGTAGTCACTCATCTCCACTCCCAGTTCAGTAAACATACCTTGGTTCCAGTCAGGCAACATTCGTTCATACGCCTCTGAATGGCGCACAAAGTACACGGGAATTCCCGATACCTTTCCATTCTTGTAAGTTATCTTGTAAAAATCGTATTTCTTACGAATTGTCTCCATTTCTTTTTCCGAAAGCTTGGAAGGGGTATAAAGCATATCTCGAAAACGATTTTCCATGATTTGTATATCCCGCTTTTGTTTCCCGGTGATAGGCGTAAGAGGAATTTCCGGTTTCCAAAGAGAATGTTCATAGATTACTAACCAGTGATTGGTAGTTCCCTTGTTGACAAACGGAACCTGCACATCGGCCGTTTGCTGGCGGGCATCCACCTTACTGGCAGTAACGACATGATCCAGAAAAAGTTTTCCTTTTATATCCGGAGCAATAATACGTATCTCATTCATCCCTTCTTCAGGTATGCCCTCCATATCCCGTTCATAGCACACCCATGCGGCACGCCATCCGGTGAAATTAATTCCAAAAGGGAAAGAGGTACATTTCTTACCGTCTTTCAGGAATTCAAACTCTATCTTCTTGTCTTGTGCCTGTTCGTTGTATACCCACACAATAAAAGCGGAAAGATAAGTATCTTTTCCTGTCGGATCTTTCTTCTCAAATCTCAAATCTTTCTCAATGGTAAGGACTGCTCCCGGTCGAAATGTCCAACTCAAGCTTTGCCGTCCATCTCTATAATGTTCATCACTAATACCCAGTTGGGAGTTTGTTCCTGTAATGAAAGCCGGTACCTGTGTATCTTCAAAAGAAAGTAAACGTTCATTTTTCACTATCTGAGCTTCACCTTTCACAGGCATCCACATCGTAAGAAGCATACCTGCTCCTATTGTCCACTTACTGAATTGCATCATGTTTGTTTATTTAAGGTTTTCTATTTTATTCACTTTAAAATCTGTAAAAAATACATGGTTCTGCCACAAGCGTAGAGCAAAATACCCCTCTCCTTTACCTTTTGTCACAGGTAGACTGAAAAGTTCTTCCCCATTCACCCGGAAAGTCGTTACCCCGTTCACCACACGGATACGTATTTCGTACCACTGCCCAGCCTTGAGCAGATGAGCGGCGTCTGTATACTCTTTCAATACAGGTTTGATTTTGGCATCATCTACTCCGTAGTATTCTGCATGATACTCGCGGAAACGTGTTGTCTTGTTTTCATTACCACCATAACCTACATAATATAAATTCAGAGTATTATAATTTTTAAATTCCCCATTACGCCATCGGCTACGAGTAAAGAAGTCATTAGGATAAGTGGGGTCATTAGCACCCCAAAAGCAGTTCATATCACTAAGACGATCGTACTTACCGTTCTCCAAAATAAACTTAACACGATAGCTGATTTCATAATTACCCGTCAGACGGTGTTTATACCAGAGGGAAAGTCCATCAGGAGAAACAATATCCATAGTATCTCCCATGCATGTGATACACACTTCACCAGAAGAGTCTTCAGGTATCCAATCCGAAAGTTTATTGGTAGCTTCCACTGCTACACCAGAGAAAAAACAGAATATGAGTCCTATCAATAAAGGTTGTAATCGCATATTTAGTTAATCCAATAATTTTACATTATACAAAGAAACCTCTCTTTTTTGGAAAAGAGAGGTATAAATCGTTCAAAAGAAGTATAAAAATGTAGTTATCTACCCAAATCGAAGAGTACTAAATAGGAATTTATATTTTTTCCCCTTTAGTTTTAGTGGAACGAGGAGTACCTTACGGATGCAGTTCCTCAAAAGCTCTGTTTTCTTCTTGAATAGTACGAACCGTTTCTTCCAGCTCTCCAATAGGCAAATCGAAATTGTACCAATCATTATAACAATCTGTAACGTACCATTTATCTCCTATCAATTCAAAAACGATACGAAGAGAAGGTTCAGACTCATCATAACCTGCTTCAAACTCTTTGAGAGTGGCTTTATTCACGGTAAAACGGGAAATGTATACTCCTCCTTCTTCCTCCGTGATACGTCCTTCTTTCAAAGTTTCCTCATCGAGCAAAGGCCATTTGTCCCGTGTGAAAGGGAATTTCTGTTCTGTCTCACCATCATCTTTCAATAAGATAATAGGAGACTTTAAAGGAAACTTGATACGGGAATACTGAAATGAAGCACTGGATGTAAACTTCTGAAGGAATGTTTTAAAATCTTCCTCGGCTACCAGACTATTAATTGATAGCATAAGTGCTGTACACAGACAAAAGACAAAGTGAATTACCTTCATATAAATACATTGTTATTCAAGGCGCAAAGATAATATAAAAGTGATAAGATGATAGATTTACCATCTTTTTTTCAAATACTCATATCCAAAGCGGCACCGTAAGCAGTCTTTTTTGTCGCAATATTCCTTTTGCAATTGAAGTAAAGCTTGCGAATCGGCAGCCGTATAAACAGGTAATCCGGCACCACTCCATAGGCGGGTGACATAGTTGTTTTCAGCTTTCAACGTTTCAAGAAAATGGGTAGCCCGGTTACAAAGGGATTCATCTGCTTTGTGTAGCCCGTAAGCATAAAGGAAAGGAATGATCGTATTGATGAGGATCAGGTTCAAAGCATTCTCTCCTACCCGTTTTTCCTGTTTCGAAGATATTTTCTTAAAAGTAAAGTGTTCTTCCCAATAAGAGGAAGTTTTTATAGTAAGCATCTTTTTTACCTTTTCCAGTGTACTAGCTTCCATGACGCGAGAAAAAAGAGATTGCTCTTTATGATATAAATAAGCTAGTTGTGCCAGACGGACATGAGGGAAGTTACCAGGGCGTAAACGGAGGAAACGCCATTGTTCGACAGCCATCGGAACAGATAATTCAAATTTATGTTGCAGATAATGAAACTCTTTCCGGAGTTTTTGATAATATTCATCGTTTTCCGGAAACTCATCTTCTAACAATCCGGCCTGTCCCAGGAAAAAAGCTTCTATCTGAAACAGATTATCCCGATGCTTGTCCATCGCACGGAAAGGTAAATGATTAGCCCATGCTTCAAAAGCATCTCCATTCAACCCGAAGCCAAAATTACGGGCAAGGGTAATAAAAAAAACATCCTCCCAATGATTATTACACTTTTCTAAACGTCTTGTAATGGCATAGGATTTCTGCTCGAAACGTTCTACCTGTAAAACTGACAACCAAGAATGAATGGTAAATTTAGGAAGTGAACCGAGAATGGAGTAACAAGGTGGATAAATCTCTGCCTGACGCAGTTCTCCGTATCGACGGCTGACGCTTTCGGGACATTGAAGTAGCAGTTGGGGAACAGTCTCTCCGTTAGTACGGGTGACTTCACAGTCAGCTTCACCCACTACATGAAGGATAACACTGTTATATGCATTATCTAATTGATGCCCATGACGATACCAATCGGAAGAGCGGGTATGTATCTCTACATTTCCTACCCAAATCGTACCGTCGATTTTCAGCTTGGCGTTAAAGAAATCGGGGCCTGCATTCATGTTTGGCAATCCGGTATCTATTACTTCGACCGGCTGTCCGGAGGTCGTTTGGAGTGCAGTCAGGGGAAAAATCTTATGCCTCCAAACGTAATGCAGTAATTGTTCCATTGTTAACAAGACGTTAATGTTGTGTGCAAATGTAAGAAAAAGATTACCTTTGCGTCCTATAGTTTGTTGATAAACTGAATAAAATACAAAAAAACAATGAAAATAGCATTAATCGGTTACGGGAAAATGGGTAAGGAAATCGAAAAGATTGCCCTCAATCGCGGACATGAAATCGTCAGCATCATCGACATCAATAATCAGGAGGACTTCGAATCGACAGCTTTTAAGGATGCCGATGTAGCCATAGAATTTACTAATCCGATGGTGGCTTACAATAATTATATAAAAACTTTCAAAGCAGGCGTAAAGTTGGTTTCGGGTAGTACCGGCTGGTTGGAAGAGCATGGTGAAGAAGTAAAGAAACTTTGTACAGAAGGTGGTAAGACATTGTTCTGGTCTTCTAACTTCAGTTTAGGAGTAACTATATTCTCTGCCGTCAACAAATATCTGGCAAAGATAATGAACCAATTTCCCGCTTACGACGTCACCATGAGCGAGACACATCATATACATAAATTGGATGCTCCAAGTGGAACGGCAATCACTCTCGCCGAAGGTATTCTGGAAAATCTTGACCGCAAAGACCATTGGGTAAAAGGGAGATTACAGGCTGCCGACGGAACAATTTCTGGTTCTATGGAGTGTGCTGCAAACGAATTATCAGTAAGCTCTATCCGCGAAGGAGAAGTTCCAGGTATACACAGCATCCGTTATGATTCCGAAGCAGACAGTATTACAATCACCCACGATGCAAAGAACCGTAAAGGTTTCGCACTGGGTGCCGTATTGGCTGCCGAATATACCGCAAAACATGAAGGTTTCTTAGGAATGGACGACTTATTCCCTTTCTTGAAATAAACAAAATTAAATGATACATTATGAGAAAAGCAACACGTACCCAATGGATTAAATTCGGTATTGTTACCTTATTATATTTTGCATTTCTTATCTGGGTGAAAAGCTGGTTGGGACTGATTGTCGTTCCTTTTATATTCGACATTTACATCAGCAAAAAGATACCCTGGGGTTTCTGGAAGAAGTCCAAGAACCCGGCAGTGCGTAGCGTAATGAGTTGGATAGATGCTATAGTCTTCGCTTTGGTAGCTGTCTATTTCGTTAACATCTACATATTCCAAAATTACCAGATACCATCTTCTTCTCTGGAGAAATCATTGCTGGTAGGCGATTTTCTATACGTCAGTAAGGTCAGCTATGGTCCGCGTGTACCGAATACTCCGCTCTCCATGCCGTTGGCGCAGCATACACTGCCTGTCTTCAACACAAAATCGTACTTTGATTGGCCACAATGGAAATATAAGCGTGTACCGGGTTTCGGAAAAGTCAAGCTAAATGATATTGTGGTATTCAACTTTCCTGCCGGAGATACGGTTGCTACTAACTACCAACAAACCACCGACTTCTATACCCTTGCCTACAATGAAGGACAACGTATGTATCCGAATAAAATAAACATGGATAGCTTGACGCGCGATCAACAGCGTACTGTCTATGACTTATATTATAATGCCGGACGAAATCTTATTCTTTCCAATCCCAAAATGTATGGCGAGGTTTTAGAACGCCCTGTAGATCGCCGCGAGAATTATGTGAAACGTTGTGTCGGCCTGCCAGGAGATACTTTACAGATTAAAGGTGGACAAGTTTACATTGATGGTAAAGCTATTAAAAATCCGGAAGATCTACAGTTCAACTATTTTGTGCAGACTACCGGCCCGTATATTCCCGAAGAAATGTTTCGCGAACTGGGTATCAGTAAAGACGATCAATCGCTAATGACGAATGACCTGAATTGGGAGGAAGGGCTTATGGAAATGGGACTAGACCGCCGCGATACTCAGGGGCGTTTAACTCCGGTCTATCATTTACCGCTTACCCGGAAAATGTACGACACGCTTGCCGGAAACAAGAAACTTATCAGCCGTATCGTTATGGAACCGGAAACCTTCTCGGGACAGATGTACCCCTTGAACCTATATACCCAATGGACACGGGATAACTATGGTCCTATCTGGATACCTTCCAAAGGATCTACTATCACTCTGACAGCGGATAACTTACCTATCTACGAACGCTGTATCGTGGCATACGAAGGTAATAAATTGGAACAAAGACCGGATGGCATCTATATCAATGGTGAAAAAACCGATACTTATACTTTCAAAATGGACTACTATTGGATGATGGGCGATAACCGTCATAACTCCGCCGACTCCCGTTATTGGGGATTTGTTCCGGAAGACCATGTAGTGGGTAAACCTATTGTGGTTTGGCTTTCTTTGGATAAAGACCGGGGGTGGTTCGACGGAAAAATCCGATGGAACAGAATATTTAAGTGGGTAGATAATATTTAGGGATTAAACTAATTAAAAATGATAAGATAAAATCGGAAAATGAAAGTACGGAAGATAACAGGAACAGTAATCGGAGTAATATTCGTAGTAGTATTACTCCGTAGCTGTGTAGCAACTTCCTATCTTATTCCTTCTTCGGGCATGGAAAATTCTCTTTATTGCGGAGAACGTATTCTCGTAAACAAATGGAGCTATGGCCTGCGGCTTCCATTTATAAATATTTGTGGATATCATCGCTGGATGGAAAAGCCGGTACAGAAAGAAGATATTATCGTATTCAACAACCCGGCAAGCCTCTCGGAACATACCATCGACCAAAAGGAAGTATTTATCAGTCGCTGCCTGGGAGTACCTGGAGACACATTGTTAATAGACTCTCTTTTTTCCGTAATTCCATCGGAAAAGAATGCACCAGACCAAAAGTTTCTCTATACTTATCCACGACAAAAAGAATGTCAGCTGGATTCACTGCTCATCATCCTGTCTATCTTCCCCAACAAGTTGTTGGGACAAGATAGTGTCAGAAGTGTACGAAGTTTCAGCCGATATGAGTATTACTTACTGGAACAGGCACTGGGAAACAATAACTGGATAGAACCTATAAGCAAAGAAGACTCTACCGAAGTGTTGAAACCACTTATCATTCCAGGTAAAGGAAAACCTGTACGAGTATATCCATGGAATATAACTTTACTGCGGAATACTCTTGTATTGCATGAGAAAAAGCATGCCGAGATAAAAAATGATACACTGTACGTAGAAAGTAAACCAGTACAGCATTGCTACTTCACTAAAGACTATTACTGGGTAGGTGCCAACAATTCTATCAACCTCTCCGATTCACGTTTATTCGGTTTTGTACCTAAAGACCATATCATCGGAAGAACTTCCCTCATCTGGTTCTCCAAAGAAAAAAAATCAGGACTGTTTAGGGGTTATCGTTGGAACAGGATGTGGAGGGAAGTAAAATAAATAGAAAAAAGTTGCCTTCATCTCTTATAACATCCTCAACATCTCACACTCAAATGTATTTTCTTTCTAGTCATCAGCACGGTAAGAATTACCTTATAGAACAGGGAAAATTAACTGTAAATCTACCAATGAGTATTCTTACTACGGCAATGATTAAGATTAGTAATCAGAAAAAGAGAATAATTTTTAGAAAATAGACTACTAATATCCAGGAGACATATTAAAAAAATTGCAGAAATTATCTACCTAAAAAAATATTTCAATAACTTTGTTTTCGGTAAACATAACGATAAAGAATTCGTAAATCTTATAATTGAGTATTATAAACTTATTACTTTATTGCTATTCAACAAACAATTAACTACAATTTATCAAATCGGCGTTAAATACATTAATGAAAACTGTATATCTTTCTTCTGCCTATTTGGCACCCATAGAATATTATACCAAACTTCTGGTATACGATGAAGTGTTTATCGAACAATATGACCATTATGTGAAACAGACATACCGTAATCGTTGCACCATTGCTGCACCAGACGGTGAATTAATTCTTTCTATTCCTACGGTAAAGCCTGATACACAGAAATGCCTGATGCGTGATATACGTATTTCTGATCATGGAAACTGGCGACATCTTCATTGGAATGCCATTGAATCTGCTTACAACCATACACCTTTCTTTGAATATTACAAAGACGATTTCCGACCTTTCTACGAAAAGAAATATGAATTTCTAGTCGATTTCAATGAGGAACTTTGCCACCTTATCTGTTCATTGATTGATATACAACCAAACATGAATCGTACGACTGAGTATCGTATGGAATTTACACCAGATGAAGCAGACTTCCGAGAACGCATTCACCCTAAAAAAGATTTCAAGAAAGAAGACCTTGACTTCTTCCCCAAACCTTATTATCAGGTATTTCAGGAAAAACTTGGTTTCTTACCCAATCTCAGTATTATCGACTTATTATTTAATATGGGACCAGAAAGCCTATTAATACTCCAACAATGATCTTTTGACTTTTCAACTATATATCCTGATGACAGGAATTAAAGTAATACCTGGAAATTCTCACTCCTCACGAGAGAATTTCTGTAGGAACTCTACCAAGTTCTCCCCTTCCGACAGATTTAGCTTCTTACGTAAACGATAACGGCTAATTTCCACCCCTCGTAAAGATATGTTCATCAACGGAGCTATTTCCTTAGAAAGTAGGTTCATCTTGATATAAGCACAAAGTAATTTATCCTTATTATTCAAGTCCGGATAGGCTTCTTCCAACCTTTTGAAAAAATCATGATGCACAGAATCAAATGTACTCTGAAATGCCTGGAGATCATTATCATGCTCAATATTCGTCTCAATTTGTCCCAATAAACGTAATGTTTTCCGACGGAGCATAACCAGATTTTCCTCACTGATGGAATGTGATATTCCAAGTACTTCTTTCTTGATGTCCAACAGAATTTCGTTTTTTCGTACTATATTCAAAGTACTTCGAATAAGTTCTTCCGATTTATGTCTTAACTCCGATTGTAGATTTTCTTCCTTTAGAGAATCAATCTTCTGGTCTTTCAAATCACTCTCTTTCTTGAATTGCTGTTTTTGACGATAAAGTTCAAGCTCTTTCTGTACAACCAAACGTTTTCGCCCGATAGAAATTCGATAATATACATAGCCTATCAACAACACAATCAATACAGAATATAGCATATAGCTCCACCAAGATCGATACCAAGGTGGTAATACCTCAAAAGAGAAAGATGCTGTTATCGGGTCTTCCTGATTGACCCGTGTACGAACATAGAATGTATATTTACCTTCGGGCAGAGCTGTATATTCCTTGATTGTGTTTTCGGTAGACTGGCTCCAAGGTTCTGATACCGGCCCCTCCAACTTACAAGAATAAAATAAAGCGAGCGACTTATCATAATTATTAGCACTATATTCTATACGAATAGAATTATGTTTATAAGGAACTTTTATTTTACGTTCGTTGGGTATATAACTGCGACCATATATAAGAGAATCTTTCACACCTCTCAGGTACACATATCTAACTTGCAAATTCAATGGATATTTCTTCACTCGTTTCTGCATAAAATGCAGTATAGAGAAACCTTCCTCCATACCTATAATAGCTTCATTACTCGTAAGTAAATTAACATGTTCAAAGTCTTCTATCAGATAATCCTTCAAATAAACTTCATTTTCACTACGATAATATTTTTTTTGAGCTGGGTTATAATGCAATAGTTTTAAAGCTCCATCCGTAGCATACCAGATATTTTTCAACGAATCCTGCATTATATAGGTATAAGCAGTTCTGCCACTCAATTCTTTTTCAAGTACATCGCACCTTTCCAAACAGTCTTTCAAACGATTATAACGAAATAGTCCTTCTCGTGAAGCAATCACCATTTCACCATTAATCGCTGCAATACATACATTGTTTCCGAAAGGTAATTCTTTGGAATTATAACACTTTTCCCGAACAATAGAGTCACATTCTTCTGAAAGAACCAGGCGATACACACCTCCTTCTTTGTTTGCAGTCCATAAAGCATTAGTTATCGGTTCTATATACAAACTCTTGGAAGAATATGCTTTCCCCTTGATTTTTTGATCCAGTTTCCAACGACCAGCCACTTTCTTCAATAGATATAGCCCATTATAAGTGGCAATCAATAATCGGTCTTTACGTTGTAAGGGTTTCACCCACCATACTCCGCGAATATTAATGTAATATAACTCGTCTCTGTCCAAAACTCCAAGAGAAGTAGTTCCTGCACAAAACAGTTTATCATCATACACGGCCAAAGAATAGATTTGCCCTACTATCCCTTCAACAGGATTTAGTTCCTGATCTTTGTTTAACATCACCGGATAATCAGACATAAACACACCTTGGTTAGTACCCAGATACAATTTATCATGATATAGACATGAAGCATATCCACTCCCTATGGGTACACTATTCTGAAAAGCCGGTGAATGTAAATGGACACAATCAATACCATTGTCCAATCCCAACCAGAGATTATCCTCTCTATCGAAAAACAAAGATAGTATCGTTTTATTCTGTAAACCGTTATGAGTCGAAATATGCTCTACTTCTCCCGTATCTAAATTTAATAACATTAAGCCATCTTGTACCGTCCCTAATGCCAATATTGAATCCTTGATATCTGCGCAAAAAAGACGACTCCTCTTCAGAAAATCATCCGCAGATGTTTGAAAAGGTACTAATACTCCATTTTCATAAGAAAGTAAACCACCTTCATTTCTTACTACAAGTAGTTTATCTTGATAAGAAAATATACCTACAATTCTTTTAGTTACATTATCTATTTCAGAAACTGTATTAGGAAGTAATGTAAATTCATCCCCATTTAAAAGGAATAAGCCAGTTCCTGCCACATAAAGTTGATCGCCCACCAAGGCCGAATGAACGATATTATTACAAGTTATCCGATGGATACGTCCTTTTTCAAAACAAAAGACAGCATTATCCGATTGAAAAAATACCCTATCTTTAGCCACATGAATATTCCAGATATTTCCAACGATCTTTTTATCTATAGTATCTGAAAGACAAACATAATCTAAACGTCCTAATGAATCAGGAACAAAATAACCAAACTGTTGAAGTCCACCTACATAAATACGTCCGTCATTACCCGCCTTCACAGCCCGCATCTTTGCATTGTGAATAGGATAAACAGACCAATTGGTCCCATCAAACTCTAAAAGGCCATTATTATTAGCAAAATACATCCAACCATTATCACACTGCATTATCATCCAATTCTGAGAAGCGGCTTTATATGAGTGGCGGGCATAATTCGTAATGGAACGTTGCCAACTACCCCACGAAGGAGTACATGTTAACAACATTAAAAAAAAGAACATATAAGACTCTCGTTTCATAGTAGTTAAGTTATTGAATTACGAAAAACAAAGGTATGTTTTTTTCTCTAAATCTCATACATCCCATACACTTTTTTCAAATTTGTTCATTCATGAACTTCAAAAAGTTCTTTTAAAAAAGAAATATTTACAGTATATAGATGTACCAATATAAATATACTAATTCATTATTTATCAATAAATTATTTTTTCAAGAGAAAGTTTTGATGTAGTTAAAAATAAAGAATGAGAAAGTTTTGATGTAGTTCTTAATAAGATATTATAATGCAATATACCTATTTTTGTTCTGTTCAAACGCAAAAATTAATATTAATTAAATCTATGTATTATGAGAAGAAAGATTTTTTCTTGGAAACTAATACAGCTATTATCCCTCTGCTGTATGTTTTTTCTCTCTAATTTAGGGACATTTGCCCAAAGCAGCATTACCATTAAAGGGCAAGTGGTAGACGCTGCGACTAATGAAAGCCTTATTGGTGTATCCATTCAAGAGAAAGGTACGACAAATGGAGCTATTACGGATATGGATGGTCATTATAGCCTGAAAATAGCCGATAACTCAACGATCGTCTTTTCTTATATTGGATATCAAACTGTAGAGTTAAAAGCTTCTGCTGCCAATGGAGTTATTAAACTGAAAGAAGACAGCGAAACTCTGCAAGAAGTCGTAGTAGTAGGTTACGGTGTACAGAAGAAAGTAAATCTTTCAGGATCGGTATCAGCAATTGAAGGTGAGAAAATCGCAGAAAAGCCGTCAGCCAATGCCCTTGCAGCTTTACAGGGTGAACTTCCCGGTGTAGCAGTATTGCGTAGTAGCGGTCAGCCTGGTAGTGAGACATCAGGTATGCGTATCCGCGGTTTCTCATCTGTTAACTCTACCTCTACCCTGGTATTGATTGATGGTATTGAAGGGGATATGACCTTATTGAATCCTAACGACATTGAGTCTATTTCTGTACTAAAAGATGCTGCTTCAGCAGCCATCTATGGTGCACGTGCAGCTGCAGGTGTTGTACTGATCACTACAAAAAGCGGTGTAGAAGGTAAGCCCAGGATCAATTATAACGGTTCTTTTTCATTCAACACGCCGGGTAATATGCCTGAACGTTTAACAGCTTGGGAAGAACAAGCGTTCATTGACCAAAGCCGTCTTGCCGCTACAGGTAAAACTGAATGGACTGCAGAAAAAGCATCTTGGGTAGGTAACCCGAATTTCAACTATCGTCCGCTATCCAATGGACGCTGGGATTATTTTGGTGCAACCAACTGGGTTGCGGAAGGTACTAAAGACTTCACTACTCAACAAAATCATTCTCTTTCTGTCAGTGGTGGAAGCAAAGCCATCAACTATATGTTGTCAGCTAACTTTTTCACAAAGAACGGTTTATTGAAATATGGTCCAGACAGTAATGACCGTTATAATCTACATGCCAAAATCAATACCTCTATTAATAAGTATATAGATTTAGGTGTAAACGTTCAATATCAATCCAAAGAAGTTGAATCATCTTCTTACGGAGCAGGTGCATTATTCGGCGCACTCTATTCCGGCCGTGGTCGCCAAGCTATTTATGTCCCAGAACCAGATGATAGTGGTAGTATCTACAATGGTGACCTTCAAGTAAACCCCATTGACATTATGAAAAACGGTGGGGCAAAGAAAACAAAATATGAAGCATTCATCGGAAAAGCAAACCTGACAATCAAGGACTTGGTTGAAGGTTTACGTATCAACTTAAGTGCATCACGTAAAGCAGGATACTATTCTGAAGTAAATGAAAAGCATGCTTTGCTTTGGTATGATAGAGTCGGAAATACTGTCAGAAGTAGAGCTAATGACCCCAACTCTCTTTATAAGAAAAAGAACTCGGATTTTCACGATTTGTTAGAAGCTACCGTTAACTACTCATTTGATTTAGATGACAAAAATCACAATTTCAGTATTTTGGCAGGTTCTTCTTACGAAAATTATCGGAAAGACGAGATTGATGTAACTGCCAAAAATCTCATTTCTGATGATTTCTTCTCTTTCAATGGTGGTTTCGATACTTCTGTAGCAACCAATACAGTAATAGGTGATAATATAGAGCCATGGTCTATGATGTCTTATTTCGGCCGTCTTAACTATAACTATAAAGAACGCTATCTGTTAGAAGCCAATGTACGTTATGACGGAAGTTCTCGTCTAGCCCCAGACAAACGTTGGAGAGCATTCCCTTCAGTTTCCGGTGCATGGCGTGTCAATATGGAAGATTGGTTCAACGTAGACTTTGTAAGTAATCTGAAACTTCGTGCTTCTTGGGGACAATTGGGTAATGGTGCCGTGTTAGGCCTTTATGACTATATATCATTACTCAGTGACACACAAGATAACACTCCTGCCACTTATAACGGTGAAAAATGGTACTATCAAGCCAATCTGCCTTCTACAGAGAAAACATGGGAGGTTATCGAAACAACCAACATCGGTGTAGACTTCGGTTTTTTGAATAATCGTTTAACCGGTAGTTTTGAATATTACTGGAAATACAACAATGATATGCTTTCATCTCCCCAGTTGCCTCATCAAATCGGTATCGGTGTACCCAAGCTCAACATCGGTAAATTGAAGACATGGGGTTGGGATTTCAATATCAGTTGGAAAGACAAAATCAAAGATGTAAGTTATCAAGTAAGTTTCAATCTTTCAGACAGCGATAATAAATTGGTAGAATACAATGGAGCCAGCGTAATCAAAGCAGGTGCTGTAGAATTATTGGAAGGTTATTCAATCAATACGATCTGGGGATACGAAACAGATGGTTTCTGGAAAAGCCGTGAAGAATACGAACAATATAAGAAAGATCATCCGGGCTATAAATCCTTCAACGATGGTAAAATAAGTGGTGGTGATGTAAAATACGTAGCACAAGGTAAAGCAGACCATGAAATTGGTGTAGGTGGTGCCACTCCTGAAGACCCGGGAGATTTGGTTTGTTTAGGTAATTCCAACGGTCGTTATCTTTACGGTATCAATTTGGCTGCACAATGGAAAGGTTTCGACATTTCTGTCATGTTCCAAGGTGTCGGCAAACGTAAAGTTATGATCAACCCGGAAGCATTTGCTCCATTGTGGCAAGATTATCAGATGCCGTGGACTATCCACAAAGACCACTGGACTGAAGACAACCAAGATGCTTATTTCCCGCGTATCTACCAATACAAAGGAAATGATTTCAACTTTAAAACGTCAGATAGATGGGTACAGAATGGTGCATATTTCCGTCTCAAGAATTTGACATTAGGCTATACAGTTCCGGTATCCAAGAAATACATTGACCGTCTGAGAGTATATGTAGCAGGTGAAGACATCTGGGAACACAGTAATATGCTTTCCGTTTTTGACCCGGAAATTGGTAATGATGCCAAAAGAAGTATCTATCCGTTCTTCCGTACTTGGACAGTCGGATTAAATGTTTCATTCTAAACCATTAGACACATTATGAAAAAAATATATTCACTTTTAATATCCGCTCTACTGGTTACCGGTTGCACACTGGACAGAGAACCGGAAACATCTTTAGCAGATAATAACTTCTGGACATCAGAAACTTTCCTGAGAGGTGCTTGTAACAGACTATATATTGACCTTCCGGGTTTTTCTCATGACAAACGTTCAGACGAACTTGTTGGTCCTAACCAAGATTTAACTTCCAGTGGTAACCGTAGCGTTCCCGGCACTTCCGGTGATTGGACTGATCCTTACAATAAGATAGGAAGATGTAACAATATTATTATTAAAACAGAAGCAAGTACTTCTTTTTCACAAGCTGTAAAAGACCGTTGGACCGCTGAAGCCCGTTTCTTCCGTGCCTATCACTATTTTGATTTGGTAAAGAAATACGGTGATGTTCCTTTGATCTTAAAAGCATTTGAGAATACCACAGACCCGGATATTGTCAAAGGACGTGATCCGCGTGAAACAGTCATTCAACAATGCTATACAGATCTCGAGTTTGCAGTAAAACACTTGCCAACCATTGAAGAAACAACAAAAGAGACCGATGGTATGCAAAAAGACTGGGGACGTGTTTCCCAATCCGCTGCATTGGGTATGATTGTTCGTATCGGACTGTATGAAGGTACCCACAAAAAATATCATCAAACACCTGGTGGCGACTATAGAGCTCACCTGAAAAAAGCCATTGACGCAGCAGAAACTATGATCTATACGGAAAAGAAGCATGATCTCTATCCGGATTTTGAAAAACTGTTTGGTTTTGATGGTGAAGGCTCATCCAATAAAGAAAATGTATTCGTAAAGATTTATGGGCCGAATGGAAGTTCCGGTATTGTTACCCATAACAATGTACGTGGTCTGGAAAATAGTGTTGCCTTGACTCGAAGCATGTTGGACAACTTCCTTTACAGCGATGGTTTGCCACGTGAAAAATCACCTTTAAGGGTCGTTCCTGAAACAAAATTCAGCGATATCACAGCCAATCGTGATCCGCGTCTTAAGATGACTCTGTTCTCTCCGGGTGAAGAAGCTTTCAAAGGTCCTTATAAACCATTTAAGACTGATGACCAGACACATGGTTACGGATATGCCATTAAGAAAGGATGGGTTGCAAGTGAATGGTCTCTGAACAGTAAAGGAACTATCGATAAAATGATTATCCGATATGCCGAAATATTACTCTCTTATGCAGAAGCATTATATGAATATAACGGAAATATTAGCGACCAAAAACTGGAAGAGACAGTTAACTATGTACGTCATCGTGTAGGTTTCGACGTAAAACTGACCAACGCTTTCGTTCAGGCAAACGGTTTGGATATGCTTCAGGAAATCCGTCGTGAACGTATGGTCGAATTTATCGATGAAAGTTTGCACTATGATGACATTATTCGCTGGAAAACAGCCGAAGAAGTGTTACCCAAAGCTGTTCTCGGTCTTCTTTACAATTACGATGACACAGAAGGTACTGTAAAAGAAGAGGTAGTAAAAGATCGTTTAACCGATGCCAACGGTTATTATAAGGGAGAAAAAGTATATGACGAAGGTAATATATATGTCATTGAAGAAGCCAACTCGCGCAGTTTTGATCCCAAACGTGATTATCTCTATCCGATACCTTCTTATGAAATCGGTACTTCCGGAGGAAACATCAAACAGAATCCATATTGGGGAAATGCAGCAGAATAATAACAAACAACAAATGTAATTATGAAAAAGTTAATGATATTTTTAATGATAGTTGCTACATGTGGTTTATTCACCAGCTGTGGTGACGATGATTGGGGTAATAACAATCCGGAAATGGAACATATCTATTACTATGGATTGGGTAACGTAAAATTCCCCGGTGGAAATGAACTTAAATATAACGTGAATCAGGGAGAAACAATCGCCATCCCTACTTATTTTTGGAGTGCATATACACGATCTTACAGTCCTGTAGTAGCCTATTACACCAGCTCTGACAAGTTAGTGCTCGGTACCGATTATCAAGTAGTTGACAAAGATGGTAAAGTATTGTCTCCGGATAACAATGGCGGTTATAGTATGACTTGGCCAAATGCCAAACAAGGTAGCCAAGACGTCTATATAAAAGCTTTAAACGGTGCTACAGGTTCACTAAAGGTCTTAACTTTCGACCCTACAAAAAAAATGGATCAAACCGATGTCAGCAGTACTATTATCGTCAAGACCAACGAATACGAAGTACGTGCCTTCACCGAGAATTACTACGTTACAGTAAACATAAAGTAATTTCATAGGTATTTGTATTAAATAGGTTAATTGAATTTTAGGATTAGAGGGACGGAAATTAAAGTATATTCTTTTCCGTCCCTTTTTTTCTCACTAATTTTACCTCCATAAACTAAAACAATTAAAAGCCGCCTCAGAATTATGAAACAAACAAGTATCCGAAAAAAGATTACTACAATATGGATTGCGGCCACCGGTTTCATGCTACTCAGTACATCTACAGCCTTGGCACAACGTGAAAGCAAAACGATTAATGACAGCTGGAAGTTCTTGCAGGGAGAATGTACAACTGCTGCAGACAGTACTTTCAACGATGATACCTGGACATCCATACATCTGCCTCACACATGGAATACAGATGCTTATACAAAGAAAAATTACTACCAAGGCACAGGTTGGTATCGCCGCCGGATATCTTTACCACAGGCATGGAAAGGAAAGCAGATTTATCTGAAACTGGACGCAGCAAGCAAAGCGGCTACCATTTATATCAATGGGAAAAACATAGGTGAACATGCCGGAGGATACACTGCCTGTACATTTGATCTTACCCCTCATCTATCTTTCACTTCTTCCAATGTACTTGCCATACGTGTAGACAATGCGAGACAAGACATTGCTCCTATTTCTGCCGATTTCACTTTCTTCGGAGGTATTTATCGGGATGTATGGCTCACTGCTGTCCCGAAGCAACACTTTAATCTGACCAATCATGGTTCAGACGGTATTTTTATCAATACCCCACAGGTATCAGAAGAGAAAGCAACCATACAGATACGTGGAGAAATAATGAACGACTCCAAAGAAAAAGCAACACTCGAATTGATTAATACCGTCTATCATCCGGATGGAAGCCTTGCACAGACACAAAAGCAATTGATAAAATTAAAAGGTGGAGAAGTTTTCACTTTCAGAAATGAAACCTCTCCCATTCTTCAGCCCCAACTATGGACTCCGGAAACTCCCAATCTCTATCGTATAGAGACCGTATTACGAGACCGGAAAACTCAGGCTATCCTGGACCATAGTGATCATTATACCGGTTTTCGTTGGTTCCATTTCGATGGAGATGAAGGTTTCTTCCTGAATGGAAAACCCTACAAATTACGTGGAATATGCCGCCACCAGGATCAAAAGCCCATCGGTGTAGCCTTGACTGATGAAATGCATCGTCGTGACTTCCAATTGATGAAAGAAATGGGTGCCAATTTCATCCGTATCTCTCATTATCCACAAGACGATGCATTATTAGAGATGTGTGACAAATTCGGTATGCTTGCCTGGGAAGAAATTCCTGTGATAGATATTGTACCCGACACACCGGGCTATGCCGAAAACTGCGAACGTAACCTGCGGGAAATGATCCGTCAACACTACAATCATCCTTCCATTATTACATGGGGATACATGAATGAAATATTATTGGTTACCCAACGGAAATATAAAACCCAAGAAGCGCTAAAACCTGTACTGGAACGCACGTTAGCGCTGGCAAACCGTCTGGAGAAAGCTTTGAAAGAAGAAGATACTACCCGCGTCAGTACCATGGCATTTCACGGAAGTAATGTGTACAATACGACAGGAATAAGCAAAATTACCGACATAGTCGGTTGGAATTTATATCAGGGATGGTATGGGGGTAATTTCAATGGTTTTGACAAATTTTTGGCAGAACAACATCATAACTACCCCACACATCCGATGATTATCAGTGAATATGGTGCCGGTTCCGACCAACGCCTCCATTCATTACTTCCTCGTGCATTTGATTTCAGCATCGAATACCAGCAAATGTATCTGGAACATTATCTTCCTGTACTGGAAAATACGCCTTATATCTGCGGTGGTACCCATTGGAATTTCATTAATTTTGCATCAGCTCTACGGGACGAATCCATGCCGCGCATCAATAACAAAGGATTGGTTTACGCAGACCGTACCCCCAAAGATGTATACTATTATTATCAGGCAACTTGGCGTAAAGACATTCCTGTATTGCACATCGCCAGCCGGGATTGGATTTACCGTACAGGGATACAACGAGGAGATACTCCTGTAATACTGCCCGTGAAAGTATACACCAATTTACCGGAAGTAGAACTTTTTATTGACGGTAAATCTATAGGAAAACAAAGAACTCAAAATCATACTGCTACATTCGGAGTTCCATTCAGTAGTAAACGACCATTCCTACTTGCACAAGGCAACTACAAAGGAAACAGGATACAAGATGGTTTGAATGTACACTTTACCCCCATTCCCGCCAATCTAAATACGGCCAATCTGCACAACCTGGAATTGGCCGTCAACGTGGGAAGCAATTGTTTCTTCACCTCCGACGACAGCCAATTGACTTGGATACCCGATCAACCTTATACAGAAGGAAGTTGGGGGTATATCGGCGGTAAAGAGCAAGGTACTCAGACAGAAATAATAAACACTACCGACGATCCTTTGTTCCAGACTCTCAGGAATGATATCAAAGGTTATCGTTTTGATGTGCCCAAAGGTATTTACGAAATTGAATTTCTTTTTACAGATATATTCCGTGAGAATGCCGGAATAGCTTACCAACTCGACCGGGATGGACAGCAAGAAAACCGTGAAAACTCATTCAGCATTTATGCCAATGGAAAATTATTGGAAGAAAACCTTTCTCCATGTCACGAAAGCGGATATTTCCATGCATTACGCAAAAGATACAATATTACAAACGATAGAGATAATATTGATATACGCTTCTATTCAACAAGTGGAAAAAGCTTTTTGAATGGTATTAAACTACGAAAAATTTACTAACTTTAAAATAAAAACACCATGAGACTGAAAGTAATACAATGGATGGCCGTTTTATTGCTGTTAGCAACCAATCTTCAGGCACAATCCATTTGGGATGCAACACACCTCGCAAATGTAAAACAATCATTACAAACTCCGTTCTATGCAACGGCTTATCAAGAGCTAAAATCAGAAGCAGACAAACTGCTGGATGTACAGCCACTTTCCGTTATGATGAAAGAGAAAACACCCGGAAGTGGAAACAAACACGATTACATGAGTCTGGCACGCTACTATTGGCCCGACCCGACTAAACCGGACGGACTTCCCTACATCAGCCGTGACGGTGAATCAAATCCGGAGTTGGACAAATTCGACCGTAACCGTTTGGGAGATACTGCCGGACGTGTCACTACTCTTGCTTTGGCATGGTATTTCAGTAATGACGAAAAATATGCCCAAAAAGCAACCGAACTTCTTCGGGTGTGGTTCTTCAATAAAGATACACGTATGAACCCAAACTTGGAATATGCCCAGGTAATTATGGGACGTAACAATAACAAAGGCCGGAGTTTCGGGGTTATCGACACTTATTCTTTTATAGAAATGTTGGATGCCGTACAGTTGTTGGAACAATCCGAGTCGTTCACCAAGAAGGATTCCAAGCAACTGAAAGCGTGGTTCAGCAAACTGCTCGACTGGATTCTTACCAGCCAGCAAGGAAAGGATGAAGCCTCAGCCGCCAACAATCACAGTATTGCTTTCGATGCGCAAGCCATCGCATTCGCCCTTTATGTAGGAAACTTGAATGTAGCTCGTGACATCATCAACGCATTGCCCGAACAACGTATGTTCAAACAGATAGAACCTGACGGCAGAATGCCGCAAGAGTTACGCCGTACTCGTGCCTTCCACTATTCCCAATATAACCTGACCCATATCATAGACATCATGACAATGGCTCAAAAGTTGGGTATCTATTTGGATAACTCAACTTCGGCAGACGGACGTAATTTCTATAAAGCCATGGACTATATGGCCGGATATACCGGAAAATCTCTGGCAGAATGGCCCTATAAAGAAATCGGTAACTGGACAGAAACACAACAGAATTTCTGCAAAGACTTATACCGTACGGCTATCTATATAGGAAATCAACAAGCTACTCCCGAAAAGCTTGCCCGTAACAAGCATTATCTCCGCCTGTATAATGATAACCGTATCCTCAATCCGAATGACCGTTTCAACCTGTTATACATGCAACCGACTGCAATCGACAATGCATTCGCCTTTGCCTGCAATCAGATGAAGTTGGCCATTCAATGTGCCAACAAAGCCAGAAAAGAACAAGATAATCTTTGTAAAAGACGTGTGGTACCACGTACTATCAGTAAAAGTGGTTCTTTGACTATGATAAATCCCAATGACTGGTGTTCCGGCTTCTTCCCCGGTTCATTGTGGCAAATATATAACTATACCAACGATAGTTATTGGCGCCAGCAAGCCATCAGTTTCACCTGGCTCATAGAAGATGCCAAATGGAATACCGGTACTCACGATCTCGGTTTCATGATGAACAATAGTTTTGGTAAGGCTTGGGAACTCACTGGAGAACGTTCTTACAAAGATGTAGTGTTGCAAAGTGCCAAAAGCCTCATTACCCGTTACAATCCCAAAGTTGGATGTATCCGTTCCTGGGGCAGAAACAGTGACACCAAAAAGTTCACCGTCATCATCGACAACATGATGAACCTGGAGATGCTTTTCCGTGCTACACAGGAAACAGGTGACTCCATTTACTATAAAATTGCAGTGAAACACGCAGATACCACAATCAAAAACCATTTCCGCCCCGATTACTCGTCCTATCACGTGGTAGAATACGATCCTGCCACAGGAAATGTACAAAGCCGGCACACTGCCCAGGGATTTTCCGATGACTCTTTCTGGAGCCGTGGACAAGCATGGGGATTGTATGGTTATACATTGTGCTATCGTTTCACCAAAAATCCGGCTTATCTGGCACAAGCCCGGCACATTGCCGATTTCTTCTTCGGTTTGCCTAATTTACCGGAAGACCTCATTCCTTACTGGGACATGAAAGCCCCGAATATCCCTAATACTCCAAGAGACGCTTCGGCGGCCGCCATCATGGCATCGGCCCTTTATGAGCTTTCTGCCTATGTTTCACCGGCAGACAGTAAACGTTATAAAGACATCGCCGATAAAATAGTAGATAGCCTTAACAAGCATTATCAGGCAGAACCCGGTACTTCTTATGGTTTCTTATTGCTCCATTCCACCGGTCATCACCCCGGAAACAGTGAAATAGATGTACCGCTGAATTATGCAGACTATTATTATTTGGAAGCATTGGGCAGAAAAAAAGCACTTGAGACAAATTAAATATTTTCTGATAATATACAGATAGTAAAGAAACGATTAAATCCCTATCTTTGCGATTATAAACAGAAGAATATAATCCATGTTATTAACTAAATAAAAAAATCATGAAGAACTTATTTGACATTAAAGGCAAAGTAATCGTAATTACCGGCGGTTGTGGTATTTTAGGAAAAAACATCGCTAATTATCTTGCAGAGCAAGGTGCGAAGATCGTTGTTCTGGACCGTGTAGAAGAAATAGGTAAACAACTCGAAGCAGAGTTGAACGAAAAAACAGAAGCATTGTTCCTGATGACCGATGTACTGAATAAAGAAGTATTGGAAGATAACAAAAAAGCAATCATCGAACGTTTCGGTACTATCGACGTATTGCTGAATGCGGCAGGCGGTAACATGCCGGGGGCAACCATCGCTCCGGATAAAACCGTACTTGATCTGGATGTAGATGCTTTCCGCAAGGTAGTAGATCTGAATCTTTTCGGTACCGTACTTCCTACAATGGTATTTGTAGACGTCATGGCAAAGAACAAAAAAGGCGCTATCGTCAATTTCTGTTCCGAATCAGCTCTCCGCCCGTTGACCCGTGTAGTAGGTTATGGCTCAGCTAAAGCCGCTATCGGTAACTATACCCGTTATATGGCAACCGAACTTGCCACCAAATTCAGCCCCGAACTCCGTGTGAACGCCATTGTCCCGGGCTTCCTGTTGACAAACCAAAACCGTGCCCTGTTGACGAACCCCGACGGTTCTTATACAGATCGTGCGAAGACTATCATCGCCCATACTCCTTGCGGTCGTTTCGCAGAACCGGAAGAACTGTTCGGAACGATCCATTATCTCATCAGTGATGCATCCAGTTTCGTAACCGGTGCGCTTTCTGTAGTAGATGGTGGTTTCGATGCATTCTCTATCTAACCGGCGTAATGCCGGAGCAAGGTTTCCTTGCGGTATATTAATAACAATATAAGTCAAACAAAATCACTAAACATTATATATATGATATTATGTGAACAAACCTGGCGCTGGTACGGTCCTAATGATCCGGTCAGCCTTTGGGACATCAAGCAAGCCGGAGCTACCGGCATTGTAAACGCTCTGCACCACATCCCCAACGGTGAAGTATGGACAGTGGAAGAAATCATGAAACGTAAAGAAATGATTGAAGCTGTCGGCCTGCGTTGGTCTGTGGTAGAAAGTGTACCCGTACATGAACATATCAAAACCCAGACCGGAGATTTCCAGAAATATATCGATAATTACAAAGAAAGTCTCCGTAATCTCGGTAAATGTGGCGTAAACATCGTTACATACAACTTTATGCCCGTATTGGACTGGACCCGTACCGACCTTGCGTACGAACTTCCCGACGGCAGCCGTGCCCTCCGTTTTGAACGTGCAGCTTTCATAGCTTTCGACCTCTTTTTGTTGAAGCGTCCGGGTGCCGAAGCCGAATATTCCGATGAAGAGAAGGCAAAAGCAAAAGTCCGGTTCGAGCAAATGACGGAAGCAGACAAGCAACTGCTCGTTCGCAATATGATTGCCGGTCTGCCCGGTTCGGAAGAAAGTTTCACACTGGAACAATTCCAGAAAGAGCTGGATCGTTATAAAGACATCACTCCCGAAAAGCTACGTGCCAACCTGATTTATTTCCTCAGCGAAATTTGTCCCGTTGCCGATGAAGCCGGAGTAGAATTGGTTATCCATCCAGACGATCCTCCTTGCTCTATCCTGGGCTTGCCGCGTATCATGAGTTGTGGCGCCGACTTCCAAGCGCTTATTGATGCCGTACCTAATAAGAGTAACGGCCTTTGCCTCTGTACCGGTTCATTGGGTGTAAGTAGCGCTAATGACTGTGCCGCCCTGATGGAGCAATTCAGTGACCGCATCAACTTCGTACACTTGCGTAGTACTCAACGTGATGCCGAGGGTAATTTCTACGAAGCCAACCACCTGGAAGGTAACGTAGACATGTACCACGTTATGAAAGCTTTCCTCGAACTCCAGCAACGCCGCGGTGTTTCCATCCCGATGCGTCCTGACCACGGCCACCAAATGGTAGACGATTTGAAGAAGAAAACCAATCCGGGATACTCTTGTATCGGACGTCTGCGCGGACTGGCAGAGTTAAGAGGACTTGAAATGGGAATTGCCAAATCTCTATTTAAATAAGATTTTCTGAGATTTACATTTAGAAAGCCATCCAATTGTGAAATATTACAATTGGATGGCTTTTTTATAAATTTATCTTAAACTCACTCTCTAACAAACTCCAAATACAAATGTATATAAAAAGAATAATTAAGAGTGACATGGATACCATTAACCTGCAACCTTCTATGGAAGATGTAGTGCCAATAAGTTGGCACAGTTTTGCCAATATAGTGGCACGACAGTGCCAATACTGTGGCAAGAGCGTGCCACTACATTGGCAACAACATGTCAATGGATGGTGGATTGAATAGAGCCGTTGTAGGACGACAAATGGATATCGATTATATGTCATATTTCTTGAAAGGTTATCCATAATCCTATTTTTTTCATTAACCTTTGTTCTATATCCTAATACAAAAGCGACATTATGATTACCGTTACGGATGTGAAGAGTGATGAACCTATGTTTGCTTTTTATGAACCTGCATTTTGAAATTGGTTGTCTGACCTTTGATACGGCAGTAGAAAGATATTTTTTCACTAGTGGGCACTTTAAATTAAACTACGTGCCATCTATCGCCTGCCGGGAAGGACATATCAGTATTATCTGTTGGCAAAATTGTACGCAGAACCGGACTTCTGCCAATCGGATAAATTTGAAGAGATGAAATGGATAGTGCGGACAAAGAAACCGAAGGTTGATTCTACAGCCATACGGAAAATGGGAAAAGAACTTGAAAATATAGACCCGTTGGCAGAATTAAACATGTAGTAATTTAATTCCACCAACGGATCCAGATCTCTTGTTATTGCAATTCAAAAGGAACCACTCCCTTGATGTCCGTTGCCGAAGCAGCGATAATCGCTTCAAATTTACCCGGTTCGGCCACCCAGGTATGGCGGGCATCATCAAAGAAACTTAAAGCCTCCTTATTGACAGTAAACGACACTTCCTTCGATTCGCCCGGAGCAAGTTTAATCTTTTGGAAACCTTTCAACTCCTTGACAGGACGTGGAAGAGAAGATTTCTTGTCGCTGATGTAGAACTGCACGACCTCTTGCCCTTCACGAGCTCCCGTATTCTTCACAGTAACTTTCACAGTCAGCTTACCATCGGCAGACATCGTCTTGCTGTCGGCTGTGGGCTTACCATATTCAAAAGTAGTATAACTCAGACCATGACCGAAAGGAAACAAAGGTTTCACCTTCTTCTGTTTGTCTGCCCAGCGATAACCCACAAAAATGCTTTCGTTATACTTTATATCCATCACCTTCTTGCTTTTTTCACCACTATATTCGCCCAAGGCATGAGCAGAATTATCTTCCAGTTTCGCAGGGAAGGTAAACGGCAATTTACCACTGGGATTTACATCCCCCATCAGTACGGCCGCCAAAGCACTACCCGCTTCAGAACCCAAATACCAATCTTGCACAATGGCAGGAACCTCATTTACCCACGGCATGGCAATAGCATTACCGGAAATATTCACAACTACCAGATTTTTATTAGCCTTTGCCAAAGCGGAAATCACGGCATCCTGCCCATAGGACAAACCCAGTTCTTTGCGGTCGGAATCCTCACAATCCTGTCCGGCGCTCTTGTTCAATCCACCAATAAAAATTACATAATCGGCATCCTGAGCCACTTTTACCGCCTCAGCTATCAGTTCTTCAGGAGAACGGTCGTCTTTCAGGTTCTGACCGGTCACCACTCCATTATATTCACCGGTAGCATCCCCCACATATCCACGTGCATACACTACTTCAGCCTGATTACCTACACGTTGGCGGATACCATCCAACGGAGAAAGTTCACGCTGTACTTTCAAAGATGAACTACCGCCGCCTACTGTCATCATCTTAACAGCATTCTCACCCACCACAGCAATCTTCTTCGCCTTGTTCAAATCTATCGGAAGCACGGCATTTTTATTCTGCAACAATACGATACCTTCTTCACCAATGCGACGGGCCGCCTCGTAATGTTCAGGAGAAAGTAATGTACCAAAAGGACGGTTCACATCCATTGTGGTGCGAAATGCCAGACGGAGGATACGGCGTACTTTATCGTCCAATTCTTTGGTACCCGCTTTACCTTCCTGAATACGTTGCAAATAAGGCATAGCCAGATAATAATTATCATATGCATTGCTGGCACCGTTAGAAAGACCGTTGGTCCAACTTCCAAACTCCATATCAAGGCCATTGGTAATAGCCTGATCCGTATCGTGTGTCCCCCCCCAATCGGAAACAACTACACCGTCAAAGCCCCACTCTCCTTTCAGGATATCATTCAAGAGATACTGGTTGTGACAGGCATGTTGCCCTTTGTACAAATTATAAGCACCCATAATAGCCCATGCCTTTCCTTCCTGGACAGCAGCTTTGAAGGCAGGTAAATAGATCTCATACAACGCACGGTCGTCTACAATTACGTTAAGGGTATGGCGATTGATTTCCTGATTGTTCAGCGCAAAATGTTTCACACAAGCAGCTACTCCGTTTTGCTGTACGCCCTGTATGTATGGTACTACCATACGGGATGCCAAATACGGATCTTCGCCCATATACTCAAAGTTACGGCCGTTCAATGGAGTACGGTAAATGTTTACTCCGGGACCAAGCAGAACAGTCTTGTTACGATAACGCGCCTCTTCACCGATACTCTTTCCATAGAGCAGCGACATTTCCGGGTTCCAGGTTGCGGCAAGACAAGTCAGCGCCGGATAGGCTACGCAAGAGTCGTTCGTCCAACCTGCCTGATTCCACTCATCCCACAACACTTCGGGACGGATACCGTGGGGGCCATCTGTCATCCAAAACTCAGGAATACCCAGGCGAGGTACGCCCGGACTGCTAAACTTGGACTGCGCATGTGTCATCGCAACTTTTTCTTTCAATGTAAGGCGTCCTAACGCATCTTCTACTCTCTCTTCAATGGGTTTGGTGGCATCCAGATAAACAGGTTTCTGTTGTGCCGAGAGAGGAAGCACAATTGCCAGAGCCAAACCTAATAGAACTTTCTTCATACTTATTTATTTTATCATTTATTATTTCATTCCCAACGACTGTATATAGCCTTCCTGTACTACGCAATTCTCCAATTTACAAGCTTCGATAAAATCCATCATCGCCTTACGTGCCATTGCCTGATCGGGACGTGCCTCACGGATTTCACGGTAAGTGGTACGTGGAGCTTCGGAGAAATTCACAATATTCGTCCAATTCTCCGGAGGAGTGATACCGACGAAAGACGAACCATCCATCTTTTTATAAGGCCAGAAGGTATAACCGATATTATTTTCACGCATCGTCCGGCAGAAAGCAGCCTGCCACTCATCTGTGTTATGCCCTATTTCGCCCATATACATCGGCAGATTGACACTATCACGGAAATTGATGAAACCCTGAATAGCTTCTTTGGTGGGCTCACCCCCGTAACGGTGACAAGTATACATGATTTTATCATCGAACTTAGAATCTTTGAATGGTTTAAAGTTACCGTTCCATTGTGAACCACCCAATAGAATAATATGATTTTTATCTACTTCACGAATAGCTGCAACACCCATCTTATATATATCTTCCAATTTCCCATTCAGCTCGTTCATATTTTCAAAATATGGAGCGATAGGTTCATTGAAAAGCTCATAACCCAGGATTACCGGCTCATTTTTATAATAAGTCGCTATTTTACGCCAGATATCGCAATACAACTGTTGACTGGCTTTACTCTCGAACAACCACGGATATCCATAACTGTCGTCAATGTTATCACCTGTCTGTCCACCCGGAGCATCGTGCATATCAAGAATAAGGTAAAGATCGGCTTCACGACACCATTTCACTACGCTGTCCATACGGGCAAACCCATCTTGGTTGGCTGTCAACCCCATATAATCTTCATCGGTGAAAAGTTTGTAGTGAAAAGGCAGACGGATGGTATTGGCACCTGTATTCTTGATAAATTGAATATCCTCACGCGTTACATAGTTATCTTTAAACGCTTTCCAGAACTCAGCCGTAAAGTCGGGTCCTACCAGCTGACAGAACATTTCATTGATGAAACGACCGGAATTGGTCTTGCTGAAACGAAACATATAACCTTCGGGATTTAGCCAGTTTCCAAGGTTTGTTCCTTGAATAAAAAGTTTAGAGCCATCAGGCTTTATCAGATCCTGTCCTTGAATGGTTACGAATGCATCGGCAGAAACCTCCCGAGAAACTTGTTTATCACTACAGCCTGTCAGACCTAATGACAACAGGGCAATAGAAATGCCCGTTACTAATAGATTTTTCATGGTAAATAATTTTATATAGTTAGTGTTCGTGTCACTTTTTCCAAAGATAAGAACCGACGGACTTAGCAGGCAACTCACCATTCAGATAGTTCTTGCCATCTATAGTCACACTGAAACCGGAAGTATCTTCACTGGCGTTCAATACGACAAAAGCAACCGTTCCATCGGGGTTTTCAAAGGCTGAATATATCAATCCGCCGTCTCTGTCTGACTTACTTTCTATACGGAATGCACCAGGTTTTACTACAGATGACAAATGTCCTATGATGTAGTAATGCGAATTATAAGTCATCGTTTTATAGTCGGATTTGTCAATATCCACCGCACCATAACAAGTCCGGCAACCTCCTTCACGATTAGGACCACGCTCAGTATCCAGCATCAGGTTCCATACAATGACACCTTTACACCAATTGTTGACAGTACCCAAAGCAACTTCACGCATATCTTCTATCAATCGACGCTGTAGGTTGCGTCCATCATTCCACATCCCGATCGAAGTTTCCGTAAAAATAAGCTCTTTATCGGGACGCTGGCGTTGAATATCATTTAACTCTTCACGATTTCCACCATAATTATGATATGCCGCACCGGTCAAGAAGGCGGCAGCTACTTCGTCATCGTACATCCTGACAGGATAATCATTTTGTTCTGCCATATTATCATAATTATAATTATGGTCGAAAGCATAAATCCTTGTATCCAGTCCGGCAGACTTGAATGCAGGACCAAGCGCCTCTCTCACAAAAGCAAGTTCTTCTTTCCAACCCATGAACAGGGAAGCTGAATTTCCCCTATTCAACGGTTCATTTTGGGGTGTTACCGAATAAATCCGGATACCTTCTTTTCCAAATGCCTGTATCCATTTCACAAAATAAGCGGCATAGTCTTTATAATATAGGGGATTCAATTGGCCACTCGTCCAAGAATCGAAAGGCTTTTTTTCTTCCAGATTGTTTACCTTCATCCATTTGGGACATGTCCACGGGGAACCTAAAATTTTAATTGTAGGATTAATCGCCAGAATTTCCTTCAATATAGGTATCACATAGTCTTTCTCCTCACTCTGCAAAGCAAAGTTTTCGATACCGGGAGTATCACAACAAGTATATTCACTCAACGAGAAATCCGAACATCCAATTGAAATACGTATATAGCTAAACCCAAGCCCTTCCTTTTCCGAGAAAGTACGGACAAGGAACCTAGTACGCTCAGACGGAGCCATTTTCATCAGATTATAACAAGTAGAACCTGTCACAGCAGCACCGAAACCATCCATTGATTGATATCGTACGGTAGGATTTAATGTAATGATAGAAGACGAACAAGCTTTGCCGGAGAAATTTAAAACTGTTCGGTCGAAACTTTGTGTACGGTCGGCAGTCGTGATGTATGCCTTTACCTTGACCTTCTCTATACCGGAAGGTGTATTTACTGACGACATCCGTGTGTTGGCGCATGCAATAACAGCAGTAGACATGTAACACGCTAAAATCAAAGGTAATTTAAATTTCATGGTATTATAAATATTGGTTACTTAAACTTTTTCAAAGTTAGGAAAGATAAGAACAAGTAGTATCCACCCATCGGTAATAGGTGGATAAGATGAAGTAGAAAATTTACCTAAATTATTATAATACAATATATTGTATATAAAAAATGAAAGTCAAAAAGTGGATAAGAAAGGTTGTTTGACGTATTATCAACGTATCATCATCAAGCGGCTTTCAAAGTCCTCACGAGAAATCCGCGCCTTATTCTTGACTTTTGCGCGATAATTATAAATTGTATTGACGGAATAACGAAGGAACTCTGCAATCTTTGAACTGTCATCAATACCCAGACGTATCAATGCAAAAATACGAAGTTCCGTATTCAGCAATTCGCCCTTACGAAGTATTATCCGCTCTTCGGGTTGCAACAAATCGTTGAACTTCTCCACAAAATCGGGGAAAAGATGAAGGAAAGCCGTATCAAAGTTCTCATACAACTCTTTTAGGCCGGTATCCAACACGTCACGTGAACGTACCATTTTCAATAATTCTTCAGTTTGCCCCGATGAAATCTTCTTATTCACCATACGCCGGTATGTATCCAGACGATCAATATAGATGGAACATAAGTTCAAGAAACGTCCGATATATTCTTCCTTGATATGATTGGAAATCTCCAGTTGCTCATTACTCTGTTGCAAATGGTTACGCGCCACAGAAAGACGTTTCATTTGGTTGTAAATATAGAATACAGCCACTATCAGCAAAAGGGTCAACGCACTAATCAAAATGAGGTACATGCGTAACCTTTCGCTCTGCTTCTCTTGCATTGCCTGATAGGTGAGATCTATCAACGACAGAATACCTGCCGTCTGAAGGCTGCGGCTACGGGCGTTATAGCGATTAGTCTCACTCCAAGAAAAACGGATGTACTGGTAGGCACGCTCAATGTCACCCTCCTCATAGAGTAATTCTGCCAAATTCCAAAGAGAGGCATGGTCTGTAATCGCCAGCCGGACATCGGTCAAGGCAGACAACATGAGATATCGTTTTTCTTCCTCCCTATTCCCCATCTGCCGGTAAAGACGGGAACGATGGTAAGTAACCAAAGCATACTCCGGAGTATCGGGCGGAGTACTTGCCAGGCGAACGTCATTAATTTGCAGAGCTTCTTCCACACGTCCGGCCGTAGCCGCCCGCATTTCTTTACGCTCCAGATAAAGAGAAGAGGTGGGTGGAAGCACCTGCATCAGGGAGTCATCATAGCATGCGGCTAACTGCTGATATTGTCTGCGGAAAGAAATATCCTGTGCATAAGCTCCCGACTCACTGTAGAGACGGCGATAGCATCTATAATATTCGGGTAATAAACGAGCAGACAACGTGGCGCGTTTCACTTGCCCCAACAATTCAAACGCTTCCTGATACATACCCGTAGAAGCCATCAGGTAGGCAGACTCCAGACGGGTTTCATCGACAAATTCCTGTAATCCGCGATACTCGGCCCAACGTAAGTTACAATTCAGATAATGAATGGCAGAATCGCAAAGATAGGCTTGGTATTCCTTATAAATTTCCCCATTCCATCGAAAAAAGTCAATACTTGAGGTATCTGTCTCCAACAGTTGTTGTTTCAATCCTGCTATGCGGCTTTCACGTATACCGACAGATTGTTCATGCTCACAGATAGCCTCATCCAATGAAGCTGTCAGCGCAGCAATCGACGTATCATCAACAGAGGCGTCTGCATATTCTACCGTCACCGCCAAAGAAAAACAAAACAACAGCGTTTTCCACTTCATGGCAACAAATATAGCAAGAAATCACACAAAGCTGTATCAACATGAAAAAATCTTTCCTATATTTGCCACTTCAACCCCCAAAACTATTATGCAATGAAAAACTTAACACTTCAACGGGTTGCCGCGGTAGATGTATTCCGCGCACTCACCATGTTCCTCATGCTCTTTGTCAATGACATTCCGGGATTGAAAAATGTTCCCCACTGGCTGATGCACGCCAAAATGGATGAGGACATGCTTGGATTTTCGGATACAATCTTCCCTGCCTTTTTATTCTGTATGGGTATGTCGGTATCATTTGCCATCCAAAACCGATATAAAAAAGGAGATACGACATTACAAGTCATCGCGCACATCTTCTGGCGTACAGTAGCATTACTTACCATGGGAGTATTTTCACTCAACAACGGTGGTATAGAAGGCGGACTTTCGTATCCGTGGTTCACTATACTTATGGTTATCGGATTTTTCCTGACATGGGGAGTTTATCCAAAGTCGGAAGGTATTAAAAAATCCCTTTTCACCGGAATGAAAGTAATGGGGGTACTATTATTGGCTTTCCTCATAATATATAAAGACATTAATGGGAAACCGTTCCAAACAGGTTGGTGGGGTATCCTCGGATTAATCGGTTGGACGTATGCCGTATGTGCGGGAATTTATCTGTTTACACGAGAAAGCCTGCGAAATAACGCCATTGTCTGGTTTGTGGTGATGGTACTTGCTGTTGTCAGCCATTCTGATTTGATCCCGTGGGAATATGGCAGCCGTATTGTTCTGTTGCCATTCATCCCCAGCGACTGGACATTACATGCTTTTGGCATGTCAGGATTACTGACTTCCCTTCTGATGCAACGTTATGCTAATCGTGAACACCCGGGCAAATTCATCAGTACGCTTTGTGTCCTTGGCACGGGAATGTTTATCCTTGCGCTAGTTTCACATCCTTATTGGATTATTTCAAAAATACAGGCTACCCCCTCCTGGCTATTCTATTGCCTTGCCATGTTCTTTCCACTTTTCGGTTTCTTCTATTGGCTGACGGACGTTAAAAACAAGACAAATTGGTTCAATGTGATTAAACCTGCCGGTACAGCAACGTTGACATGCTATACTCTGCCATATGCATGGTATTCCGCTCAACAGATACTAGACTGGTGGTATCCTGAAGTTCTGGGAAGTGGCATACCGGGATTACTTAAATCGCTTGTCTTTTCACTCATTATCGTCCAACTAACAGGATTATTGGTGAAAGTCAAAATTAAATTGAAGGTATAACCAGAATAATAAAATGATCAGTAAAACATCAGGTATATGTTACAAATACAAGCTCCTAACAACGAAACGCGGGTATTGCTGCATAGCTGTTGCGCTCCGTGTTCGTCGGCCATCATTGAATGTATGTTGGAAAACGGTATCCGCCCAACTGTATTTTATTGCAATCCCAACATTTATCCGCAGGAAGAATATGAGATACGGAAAAATGAGGCTATCCGCTTTGTAACTTCCAAAAACCTCGATTTCATCGATGTAGATTATGATTATGCGTACTGGCTACATACTATGAAAGGATTGGAAAAAGAACCGGAACGCGGTGGACGATGTCTGAAATGTTTTACCTTGCGCTTGACAGAAACTGCCCGTTATGCTGCCGAACATGGATTTTCAGTTTTTACCACAACCCTCGCCTCTTCCCGCTGGAAAAGCCTGGAGCAAATAAACGATGCAGGACGGCATGCCTCCGCCCTGTATCCGGGTACTATCTTTTGGGAACAGAACTGGCGGAAAGGCGGACTACAAGACCGCCGTAACCAGCTCCTCAAAGAATATGACTTTTATAACCAGCAATATTGCGGATGCGAATTCAGCATGCGACGGCTGGAACAAGAGAAAAAATAAACTAAATACCCGTATCCACCGGGTTTTCATCCGGGAACAAAGGACTGTAAAGAATGGTACGTTTCAAAACCTGAAGCTTGCCGTCCTTTACATATTCTTCACCTCTTTCGGACAAATGCTTCACCATCGCTTCACGCATAAGTAACAATTGGGACTTATACTTCTTGTCTTTGGCCACATCTTTCAATTCATGCGGATCTTTAGACAGATCGAATAATTCTTCTTCACCCGTATGGAAACGCCAGGTATATTTTAGTTTTCCGTCTGTCAGTGCGCACCAGTAATTGTCATCACTATAACAAGTGGAGTGTTCCAAATCCAAATATTTACGCCATTTTCCCGTATTACCATTCATCAAGTTGAGCAATGACTGTCCGTCCATATCAGCAGGTACTGTTCCTCCTGCCATTTCAAGGAAAGTGGGTAACAAATCACGTAGTTCTACCGGTGTTTCAATCTTGGTTCCCTTGTCAAAATTATATGTAGAGGGCCACTTCACAATATAAGGAACATGAGATGAACCTTCGTATGGATAGGTCTTGCGCCAATGATGGTGGTCACCCAACATATCACCATGGTCGGATATATAGCAAATTAAAGAATTATCGTACATCCCCTGCTCTTTCAGAGTTTGAATTACCTTACCAATTTCTTCATCGATAAAAGTCACGTTGGCATAATAATAGCGACGGGAGTTCTTGGCATATTCCTCACCGAAATTCCCGAACGGAGCATCTTTTTTGGCAGTAGCTACATCTTGAGGTACGGCATAGTCTTTATCCTTACACCATTCCCCTATAAACGGCGCAGGTACATCCTTGTCTTTATATAAATCGACCAAACGCTGTGGCGGGTCGTAAGGGCTATGCGGACGGGCAAAAGAGACTTTCAGGAAAAGTGGCTGTCCGGTACCTTTCTTGTAATTACGGATTATTTCACAAGCTGTCTTTCCGGTCCAAGCAGTAGGATGTAACTCTTCCGGTAACTTATACGTCCCTGCACCATGAGCATTCCAACCAATACCGGTTGAGTCAGGGTTTAATCCCGGAGCCTGCATCTGGAACCACAAACGGTAGTCGCTGATAAAATCTTCTGACTCCACTCTGCCGCTTTCATCTACCAACGTACCGTGGAAACCATGCAATGCTTTTTGCGGAAACCAATGCATTTTACCTATACCGAAAGTATAGTAATCAAGGTCGCGTAACATCCGCGGCATTTCATAACGATAATGACTTCCTACTCTTCCATAACCCAACATACCATGATGCCACGGAGACAACCCCGTAAGTAATCCCGAACGTGCAGGCGTACTACTCGGTGTAGAAGAATAACCATTCATAAACAATGTACCATCTGCAGCCAAAGCATCCATATTAGGGGTTATCACAGAAGGATTTCCCATGCAGTTCACGGCATCACCGCGATGCTGATCCGAAATGATGAGAATAATGTTGGGCTGCTGTGCAAGTGCCTGTTGATGTGCAGCAAATGTTCCGGCAAACGTAATTAACGAGGTACTCCAAAGAGGATGTGTTTTCATTATAATATCTATTAAATTATCATACTCAATTAAGTACGCAAATATACATTTTTACAGTCAAATATTAAGCTGATATTTATTTAATTTGTTACATTTGCTAAGTCAAAATCACATAAATCACTCCGTAGATATGAAAAATGCGCTGATATTTCTACTTTCTATTTCGATAAGTATCACAATACAGTCCAGAGACTTTCATTTTAAGCATTTAGGGATACCTGACGGACTTTCTCAAACTTGTATATATTCCATTTACCAGGATGAAATCGGCGCCATGTGGTTCGGTTCGTCCGAAGGCTTAAACCGTTATAACGGTAAAGAAATAAAAATATACCAACCCTCACAGGACAAACAAGGTTTGACGAATAATGAAATCAATGAATTATGCGGTGACAAAAAGGGACATATCTATATCCGTTCCGGTAATGACCTTGTCATATTCAATATTTACAAAGAACAATTTACTTGTCTGCGAAAGGATGATGTAAAAGGTTTGTTCTGCAAAAACGATACATTGTGGGTAATTTGTAATAATGACATCTATACTTATCTTCCAGAGAAACCATCTTTACAGTTATTTGCATCTTTACCAGATAGTTTAGGCGAAGGAAGAGCCGTCCATGTAGATGGAAAACATGCATGGGTCGTCACTCACAACCATCTGATACGTATAGACCTGGAAAAAAAATCATCGATGAAAGTAATAATCCATTTCGAAAAGGGTGGAAGATGTATCACCAAAGATCGTTCGGGAAATATATGGGTAGGTACCTGGAACGGTTTGTATCGAAGGGATACGAAGGGAAATATCCATTATTATACCGATAAATCCAAAGATAGAGGATTGTCGGATAATCAGGTTCGATGTGTTACAGAAGATATCAACGGTAATATATGGATAGGGACTTTCAGAGGGCTTGACTGCTATAATCTTGCCAAAAACGAATGGAGCCACTATGTACATCAGGACTATTCTCCCAATAGTCTCAGCCATAATTCGGTATATGCTCTTCACAAAGATAATCATAATAATATCTGGGTAGGCACTTATTATGGCGGCGTTAATGTTTTTACCCCGTACCACTTCAATAAACAATTTTATACAGCCTCTTTGGAACATAAAGATTGTCTGAGTTTCCCATTCGTAGGTAAAATGACAGAAGATGACTCCGGAAACTTATGGATATGTACCGAAGGAGGGGGATTGAATAAACTGGACATTTCTACCGGCAGTTTTTCACGCTATACTCATCAGGAGGATAATCCGCAAAGCGTGGGAAACAATAATCTGAAAACAATCTATTATCATCAGCCTAATCAACGTTTATATATCGGTACACATACAGGAGGCTTATCCATTTTCGACATCAACCGCAATACATTTAAGCTTCTGAACAAAGATATGCCCAGTACCATGAAGATTGCAGGTAATATCGTCAATGAAATACGGAAATATAAGGATGGACTTGCTATACTGACACAAGGCGGTTTGTTTTTTATGGATCTACAAACCGAAAGTTTCTCTCCTCTTTCAGACCAACCTGAGATAAAACAATTATTGGAAAAACAGTATTCTTACGAAACATTCTTTATCGATAGTCAGGAACGGCTTTGGCTGGCTCTTTCTATGGGCGGATTGACATGTATAGATTTACCTACCGGCAAAATAGAACATTATCAAACCAATGCAGACAATCCTTCTTCCATAGGAAAGTTCAGAGTAGTGCACATCTTTGAAGACAGTCGTGGAGAAATTTATTTCGGTACTATCGGATCGGGGCTGTTCAAGTATCAGCCTCAAAGTCATTCGTTCAAGGTATATAACACACAGAACAATTCTCTTCCGAATAATTATTGTTATTATATTCAGGAATCGCCCATTAGCCACAAGTTACTATTGCTCTTGAATAGAGGACTGTCGATATTCAACCCGGAGACAGAAACAGTAGAGCAAACCTATCGCCTGTTTCAGCAGAGTTATAGTCAGGGTTCCACATTATATATAGCCAAAGATGGTACCATATACATAGGTGGTACTAACGGATTAGCTTCCTTACCGGAACAATATCTGTACACTACCCCTGACGAAGGGAAACTATGTTTTGAAAAACTATTGATATTTAATCAAGAGGTCTTGCCTGACGATGCTACCGGTATCTTGAAGCAGACTCTTGCCAGAACCTCAGACATCAGGTTAAAACATAACCAAAATAATATCACTGTCACATTCAGTACTTTCAGTTATCTTCTGGAACGTGATCATATATTTGAATATTATTTTGAAAATCTGGATAACCACTGGACTCAGACAACAGGTAATTCTATCACTTATACCAATATTCCACCCGGAAATTATACATTGCGTGTTCGTTCAGCAGATACTGTTTCTGCATCTGATCAGGGAATAGCCCTAAACATTCATGTAGCCGCACCTTTTTATGCCAACCCATACGCTTATACCTTGTATGCCTTATTATTCATGGGAGTATTGTATATTTTCTTCCTTTTCAAATTACGGCAAACCCGCCTACAGTCTTCTCTGGAAAGTGAGAAAAAAGAAAAAGAACGTATTGAAGAGCTGAACCAAAGTAAACTACGTTTCTTTACGAATATTTCGCATGAATTCCGTACTCCGCTTACACTTATCATAGGCCAACTGGAAGCAATCATGCAAATTAATAAATTAGAACCATCTATTTACAAGCGTATTTTGCGTGTATATAAAAATGCTTGGCACATGCGTAGCCTTATCACAGAGTTGCTTGACTTCCGTAAGCAAGAACAAGGATATCTTAAACTCAAAGTCGAAAAACATGATTTGGTTTCCTTTACTCACGAAATCTACAGCAGCTTTTATGAATACTCGCAAATAAAAAATATCAATTACAGTTTTAAACATGCAGAGGAAACTCTCGACGTTTGGTTCGATCCGGTACAATTGCAAAAAGTTATATTCAATCTGTTATCTAATGCATTCAAATATACTCCGAAGGATGGTAACATCACAGTTAGCCTGCACCATACATCCACTCAAGCCATCATCACAGTCAGCGACGACGGTCCGGGTATCCCCGAAGAAGCTATCAACAAAATATTCGACAGATTTTATCAAGCAGATTCTACTTCCTCGGCATTTAGTCTTGGTACAGGAATAGGCTTAGCGTTAGCTAAAGGTATTATGGAAGCGCATCATGGAAAAATTGAAATAAAGAGTGTGGTTAATGAGGGAAGTAATTTTATACTGTCATTACTTTTAGGAAACCAGCATTTCAATAAAGAAGATTTCGCAATCAATAAGCAACAACCTGATGTGATAAGCATGGAAAATATTACCCCGGATTTTCCTGTGGAAACATTCACTCCGGAAACAGCTCCCGAAATTAATAGAAGTACCTCAAAACCTATTCTTCTTTTAGTAGAGGACAATGAGGAATTACTTGAAATGCTCAATGATATGTTCAGTGCATTCTATGAAGTACATACAGCCCGAAATGGCCGTGAAGGACTGGCAGCTGTAGAACAAGTACAACCGGATATTATTGTAAGCGATGTGATGATGCCTGAAATGTCTGGTAAAGAGATGTGTTACAAATTGAAGAATAATGTCGAGTTCTCTCATATCCCCATTGTGTTACTCACCGCACAGAATTCAGTGGAATATATCGTAGAAGGATACATGTTTGGTGCTGACGATTATGTAACGAAACCCTTCAACGTGAAAATTTTACTGGCACGTTGTAGTAATCTGATCCGTAATAAACAGCAAATCATAGCCCACTATTCTAATTTGCCCGCTACAAAAATTACTGAATCAATACCTGCTGTAAGTGCAACAGATAAAGAATTATTAGATAAAAGTATCGCTATCGTCAAGAAAAATTTCGATAGTCCCGACTTTGATGTCACCTCGCTGGCATCCGAACTCTGCATGGGGCGCAGTAAGCTTTATACACAGTTCAAACAGATGATAGGGTTGACTCCCAATGAATTTATCCTAAAAGTGAAACTGGATGAAGCAATGTCCATGCTCAAGAGTCAACCGGAATTGAATATCTCGGAGATATCCACTACTCTAGGTTTTTCATCCCCACGATATTTCAGTAAGTGTTTCAAGGCATTTTTTGGAGTATCACCACAAAGAGTAAGAAAAAAATAACAATCAATCTTCTCTATTTTACAATAATTCAGTAATAACAGAAAAAGAATAATTAGAGAAATACTGCATAAAAAAATACTTTATCTTTATTTTATATAAATGTAGAAGCGATATCAACTTTATATTTGATATCGCTTCTATTTAAGAGAATTTAGACTAAGTCAGAAATCGTGGATGTTTATCAGAAAGGAAATATATATCTGATAGATTATCTATAGTCATTAGTTTCATAATGATGAAACCTGAAAGCTCAATTTTGTTTTCGTACGACTAATTATTTAAAAACCACTAAAAAAGAGAGGGTAAAAATACCCTCTCCCAACAATAAATTTATTTCATCTTACCATTCCGGGTTCTGGCCTAACTCTGGATTTTTAGAACGAACAGCCGTTGGTATAGGACGTAAATAATCTTTTTTAGGATTAAATACACGCTTTTCTGCTGCATAATTAGTTCCCGCATATACATCTACATAATGTTTTCCATCAACTTCATAAGTATATACAGGAGCAGCTGCTGCAGGATCACCCGGTTTATAAACACGTCCAGTTATTTTACCCTCTGTATCACGTTGGATATAACGTTCATTGTCATAATCAGAATCCTCAAAACGGATACCTAATACACGTTCTTTTAGCTTATCACCTTGTGCCCAACGCATTAGATCTTGGTAACGTAAATTTTCAAATGATAATTCAACGCGACGTTCACGGCGAATTTCAACAAGATCAGAAGATATACCTAAATCTGCATATTTAGGATCCATCGGTGGATTTAAGGTCATATGGGGCATATCAACACGATCACGTAATACGTTAATAGTCTTATCTAGATCCGTTTGCTCCAATGTTCCCAACTCAGCCTTAGCCTCAGCTAAACTTAATAGGACTTCAGCATAACGGATAATCGGGGCATCATGAGTCTCGTTTCCATAACCTTTTTTATCTTGCTCAAGAATGTAATACTTAATCAAATGATAACCTGTAGCACTTGGCCAACTACCCATATCACCTAAACGCGGAAAACTTTTACTTCCCATATTTGTATTAAGAATACTTGCTTGATCACCCGGTTTAAGGAAAGTCTGAGCCATACGGGGGTCACGGTTAGCAAATGTCTTTTCCGGCGTGCTATCATCAAATGTAAGACTTAAACCTGTTGGCAAAGCTGTTCCATCCGGTTCCTTACACAGAAAATCATCTGCAAAATCTTTTGTTCCACCTGCTCTAATGTTAATAATATATCCACATTGGCGATGCATTAACAGACCTTTCGCATATTTTCTGTACATAATCATTTCCGGATTACCCTCTAAATCATCTGAAGTGAAAAGAGTAGCATAATCTTTATCAGGATTACCCGTATCATATATCTTGTATCCTAAAGTCATACATTCCTCAGCTGCAGACACAGCTTCTTCCAACCAACTCTCATAGTCGGCTTTATCACTCAGGTTATGATACTTCCGATATGTTCCTTCATATAAGCAAATACGTGCCTTCAAAGCCAAGGCTGTTCCCCTCGTAACACGATTAGGAAGATTTCCCGGCCATGCATCAGGCAAATTCTTACATGCGTTATCAATATCTATCAATACTTGAGCCATAACATCTTTTCTTGGAGTACGGCCTACATACAATTCTGGAGAATCTGTAGTTAAAGCATGAGTAATCAAAGGTACATCACCATATTTTTGTACTTTATCAAGATAAAACCAAGCACGGAATAGAGATGCTTCACCAAAAAAACCTTTTTTAAGCGTAACTTCAGTAGTACTGGCAACTTTTACCTTATCATAATTATCCATGAAAGTATTGATACGATGAAGCGCAGTCCATACCCAACCACCATATAAAGGGCTATTATAATTGGAAGGAATTGTTTCCAATCCTGCAGCAATAGCAGAGGCCCAAGTTTGTGATCCATCCACCGTAGCATAATTATCAGACATTGCCTCAATAGGAATTACACTATTTGTTTTTCCATTATAAGCATTATTGGTAAAGCCCAAAATAAAGTTATAATTGTCAGTACCAGCATTATCAGAAACTGCATTGTAAATACCATTACAAAAACTCTGAAGGTCTGCTGTAGTATTCCAAAAAGTCTGGGAGTTCAAATCATTAGTAGGAGTACGTTCCAAAAATGAATCATTACAGGAAGTACTTACTAAAGCAACGACACCCAATAAAACTGATTTACTAAATATATTTTTCATTGTTTTCAATTTTAGAAAGTTAGATTAACACCGAATGAATATGTTCTCATGAAAGGATACAGCATTGTACCATTTCCACGGGCAGCCTCGGGGTCGTATGGGCCCTTAATTTTAGAGAACTCAAACAAATTTTCAGCACTAATATAAACAGTTGCCTGAGATAAAAATACCTTCTGAATCCATTCTTTTGGCAAATTCCATCCCAAAGAAATATTCTTCATACGCAAATATGAAGCATCTTGTAAATAACGAGTTTGTTTTTGGCGGTTACGTTCATCTTTGGCTATTGGACGTGCAAAATAAGCATTCGGATTACTTTCACTCCAAGAATTCTCCAAGAACCATTTTTGAGTATTATAGTATTCTGTAGCAGCCGGCCAGAACGGTTGACCAGATGGCCAAAAATCACGTTTACCCACTCCCTGCATGAATATATTCAAATAATAGTTCTTATAGGTCAGATTAGCAGTAATACCATATTGATAACGTGGAGTAGTATTACCGATAATCGTCAAGTCTCCATGATCTTCTAAAGTATTCTTACCATTACTGATTTCTTTATCACCATTAAGATTCTTATATTTAATATCTCCAACTTTCCAAGTTGTATTCTTAATCTTACTCTGTGTAGGATGATTAGCTATTTCCTCCTCCGTTTGGAAAATACCTTCAGTCTCATAACCCCAAATTTCTCCAATCTTTTCACCTACATAATGAGTAGTCAAAGAATTAGTTGGATTATTGTATTTAGTAATTTCTGCTTGAGAGTCAGATAATATAAAACCAAGTGAATAGCCAAAATCCTTTCCTATTTTATCTTTCCAACTCAAAGAAAGTTCCCATCCATTCGTACGCAATTCAGCTAAATTGGAAGGAGGAGCAGTAGTACCCAATACTTCAGGATATGACACTTTAATCAACATATCCGAGGTAGTACGCTGATAATAGTCAAAACTAAAATCTAAACGTTGATTAAAGAATGTCGCATCCAAACCAACATTGACAGTCTTTGCTTTTTCCCAAGTAAGATCTGGAGTCACTAATGCACCAGGATTTAAATATAATGCCTTTTCATCTCCAAATATCCAGTTTCCAGATGTTCCTGAACTGATAAATGGAATATATGGATAATATTTAGTATTTCCCGACCAATCACTCGCTGTCAGCATCTGATTGCCCAATTCACCATAAGAAGCACGAATCTTCAAATTATCCAACCAAGAACGAGTAGACTGCATAAATGGTTCCTCACTGATACGCCATGCAGCAGAAAAAGAAGGAAGGAATACAAAACGATTATCAGATGGGAAACGTGAAGTACCATCATAACGTCCATTTACCTCAAACAAATAACGGTCATTATAAATATAATTCAAACGGAAAAATGCACCACGCAACGCCCATTCATAACCATCATCGCTAACAGTTTGCTGACCTGTTCCCAAACCTAATGCAGGTTGGTTTTCGTTCAACAATCCTTTACGTTGAGCAGAGAATGTGGAATATTTCGTCAACTCTTGATTATATCCCAACATACCCTTCAAATAATGTTTTTCTTTGAATGTACGTTCATATTCTGTATAAGCATTAAATGAATAATAGTTCTTATCAACATTAGTCCACTTGAAGAAATTATCACCTGTGTCACCATTTGTAGCCTGAAAATCTTTTGTCCAGAATGTTAATGTCTTCTTATGATCTGAATTACGCTTATAATTTAAATTATAAGAGAAATCCACGCGGGCTTTCCAGCCTTTCATAAACTCAAAATCGGCACTTGCAGTAGCCCAAATATCATGGGTCTTGTTATTGGTACGACCACCATCTTTCAGCATGGCATAAGCATTATTTTGGGCATACATTCCATCCCATTCATCCAATTCAGGATAACGGCTATCTTTGTGCCATGGCTCAACCACATCTGTCGGTGAAGAAAATACAACGGACTGCCACACATCATCTTTATATTTATAAGGCTTATCATGAGTAGCATAGTTATACATTACTTTTGCTCCCAATTTCATCCAAGAAGTAGTTTGATTCTCAACAGTTAAACGAGTGTTCAGTTGTTGATACTGATCTTCGCCGACCTTATATAAACCTCTTTGGTCTAAATAACCAACTGAAGAATAAAACTTAGTCTTTTCATTTCCACCGGAAATAGTAACATTATGACGATGAGTAGGACTAACCTTTCTCAACATCTTTTCTCTCAAATTACTAAATCCATAAAAACGAAGAGAACCATTCACCATTTCATATTCAGGATTGTTCTCAGGATCAGCATCCCATGCTTTCATCTTTTCAATATAAGCAGCATCCCACAAACGGTTTACACTACCATTATCACAGGCCTGATTAATAAATTCAGCGTGCTGCCAACTGTGTTCCACCATATCAGGCATAACCGTTGCTTTTGAAATAGACACATTACCAGAATAAGATATGGAAGTTTTCATGTCCTTACCAGCACTCTTAGTCGTAACCAATACAACACCATAAGCTGCACGTACACCATAAATAGCAGATGCTGCCGCATCCTTTAACACAGTTACACTTGCAATATCATTAGGATTAACTAAATCCAAGCTCATTTCCACACCATCTACCAATACCAGCGGACTACCACCATTAATAGAAGTGGTACCACGAACATTCAAAGATGCACTCTGTCCAGGTTCACCACTTGTGTTTGTAATTTGTAAGTTAGGAATGGTACCTTGCAGTGCACTCGCAGAAGAAGTAATAGGACGGGATTCCAATACTTTTGAATCTACCTGTCCGATAGACCCTGTCAAGTTTACCTTCTTTTGAGAGCCATAACCTACTACTACAACTTCTTCCAAAGCTTTGGCGTCCTCACTTAATGTAATTTCAAACGTATTCTTACCGGCTACTTTTATTTCTTGAGTAACATAACCGATAAAAGAGACCTGCAATACTGCATTTTCAGGAACATTAGATAGAGTAAAATTACCGTCCATATCGGTAATTACACCATTGGTTGTTCCTTTTACAAGAACATTAGCACCCGGAACAGGACCGAAATTGTCCATTACAACACCTTTTACTGTTTTACTACTTTGTTCAATAGTTTGAACAGCGTCGACTCCGGAAGAATTTCCATTACTCATAGGATTTGCTGCTACACCAGCACTTGCCAATGCCCAAACAGCACAGAATAAAATCCTTTTTGAGAAATCAAGAGAGACTCTTTTTTTCATAAGTACAATAGATTAATTATTAATTAGATTAAGATAACGTTTATTTTTAGCTTTTAATCTTTCGCTGCAAATATATGTAATTTAATAAAACAGGAAATTAATTCCCTGTTTAAATGTTATGGTTTTATAATATTATGGAAAATTAGATACCTATCACGGACGTTTTGGGCACATTATAAGACGAATTTGACCATCTTTTACCGTTTTTTTTAAGATTATTCCAATTCGTGTATAAGCCGGACCATTCACTTGGATAGTATCTGATGTTAATTCTACCTCCCCAGACGCATCTATTGTAACAAGCATCTGTTCATTACCTACCGCCAGCAGAAGATGATTGGCATCTATCTGCTTCCAGTCGGCGGATGTGGTTAATGCTGTTTCGAATCGGATAGGTGCATTAGCAAAAAACTTATCTTCAACTGTAAAACTACCGACATCAGTACGGTCGTAGGTAAATGTACGGAGTAATTTCTCTAATTTGGGGGTATTGTAAGCTGAAGTTAAATCTATGGAAAATAGATCTTTAGTCCTTGTCAGTTCTCTATTTAGTACTATCGCTTGTGCTCTAGCACCAGTTACTTGCTGCAAACCATCTACTAAAGGTACCGGATGGCCGAAAGAACCTTTAATAGGATATTTATCAGGAGCATCTGCCGAAAAGTAATCACCGGGATAAGAAAAAGGACCGCCCTGATCACCGGCAACTGTTTCTCTTCCTAAAGAAACAGCATAAGAACCAATGTCATTATGGTTATGATTTTCTGCATTATTACCACCCTTTGCCGAAATGGCAAGATCACAATTACTTTTTTCAGACGGACGAGCTACCAAGATACCCGCCTTTTCGTAAAAGGTATGAAGAGGATCATATTCTTCTTGTATAGCTTGTTTTATTTCATCACTTTGTTCCAACTTCCATGCTTGATTAGGGAAAAATTCAATACTATAAAGAGAAAGGTTTCTGCCATTGGAAGGAAATACACACTTCTCAAAATAAGGAGCAGTACCCAATACATTGTCACAGTAATTATTTATAAACCAATCGACAGTCAGACCAATCCTACAATCGGAATAGGCAGGACAAATACCGTTCAACATTTGTATTTTTTTTCCATATTGTGCAATACGCACAAATTTCGGCGTACGAAAGAAATCCACTTTACCTTGCGTAGCACGGCAAACCTCTTCTCGAAGCAATATATAAGCACGAAAACCATAATTATAATACCCTACTCCTTCACTACAATAACCATCATCCGCATAACCTTTCATCCCATAAACATGATATTTCTCGGCTGCCGCAACAAAATAAGCACGTTCTTCTCGATCGGGTAATAAAGCAAGAGCAGCTCCCGTAACACCTGCCAAGCAGACCGAATTCCAATTATTGGTCACTGTAAACCACCAGAAAGGCTTATTGGTTTCCAGGCATCGATGAATAGGACGGAAAACTTTCTCCCGGAAAGCACATTGAACGCGAGCTCTCACCTCGGGTGATAGACGGTCGCCCAGCAGCGATACACACTGAGCAATTCCATTTCCTGCCGTGGCTACAACAAGATCCACATAGTAATCGGTTCCATTATAATTTTGCAAACTGCGGTCATGAGCCGGAATAGACCACGGTTTCTGTTCACACAAAGCAATCAAAGCTTTTTCTATTGCCGGGATATAACGGCGACGATTTTCCAGACATTCTGCCAGTGTCAATTTATAAAGATACTGAAAACGTGCATTCATCATATTTTCACCCGGCAAACGGACATTGGTTTTATTGAGGTGTAAATAAAGTGAATCGACAAATGGCGGTATTCCTTGCTTCAACAATCCGGGAACTTCCTTCAATAATTCCTGTGCGTCGGCATCTTGCTTCATTTGTTCCCAGAAACTGCGGTCTTTATAAGATACACCTATACCTTGAGGAGTTTCCGGTAGAAGGGTAGCGATTTCGCGTACCCTTACTGATGATATATTGACATTCTGTGTTTTTGTATCTTGTACCAAACGATACATTTCAGTACCGGCCAATAAAAATGCTCCGGGGCCATATACTTCCGTCATTTCCCGGGTTACTTTCTTCGGATCAGCACCAATGGGTTGCACATATCCTAATTTTCCGTCTTCTTCTACAGCAGAAAGTAAAGCGCTCCAACCTTTTTCCACAATCGGCAGAAAACGTTCACGTGGCAATAGTCCTTCATTAACACCATAAGCCAAGGCATACACAAAAAAACCGGTAGCACTGGTTTCAGGAGAAGGATAAGCATCCAGATCGAGCATACTTGCATGCCAAAAGCCGTCTTTACCCTGGCAACGCACTACACGTTCTGCCATGCGGACAAACAAATCCTGATAAAACGGACGATATTTACTCCCCTCCGGCAATCCGCGAAGTAATTCCACCAGTCCGCCAAGAACCCAACCATTACCACGCCCCCAGAAAACTTTGGCTCCATTCGCCTCTTTCCGGCTGATATAGCGGTGATCGCGATAAAAAAGACTGTCAGCTTTATCGAACAGATTATTATAAGTAGCCTTATACTCTTTATCCATAAACCGGATAAATTTCTTGTCACCCGTTATATTATACAGATGTAAATATACCGGTGGAGCCATAAACAAAGCATCGCACCAAGTCCAATGTTCCAACGTCGACACATCCGAATAATTCAAGACAAAAGAACCTTGTGGCGGATTGGCTATCACCCACTCGGTACGCGCACGTGTTGGAATCAGCATTTCCGGCCGCTTATATTTATCATACATCAAAAGATAGGTTTGCGCCACACAGATATCATCGGCATGATACATCCGCTTATCTACCTGCCAATAATTACGGCGTCCAAGACGCATTAGCCAATCAAAATAAAAAGAATCCCGGTTATCACGCTCCGCTATTCCAGCCCAGCGACATAAACCCAAATAGAAAGTAGCATTTACCCAGTTCAAATCACCATAGGGAACTTCTTTGATATGAGCAATCTGCCAATCGGCCACCCGTCGCATAGCCTGTCTCACCTCTTGCCGTGTCTGAGACTGTACCTGAAACAGGTATGCCCCCAATAAAACAAATAATAAGGATAATAGTGACTTTCTCATAATAAAAGATTGTTTTTCGGATGCAAAAATACGTAACTTCCCATTTGAGACATACACTTATTTTCCATACATATGCCCTTATTATCCATTAAGGCATTTGATGCATGTTTTTTATACGATATAAATAACCATTTTTTATTATTCCCAGTAATTTTGTCATTAACAGATAAAAACAGTAAGGCTTCTTTTTTTATTAAAGAAGTACTACCTTTAGCCCAACTAAAATATAAAAACAAATGAAAACACTCAAACGAATTGCACTCATTGTCTTTCTGGCAATTGCACCGTCCTCAATGATTCAAGCACAATGCAGCATTCAACAATGGTTATTATCACGCAGTTGGAGTAACGGCTTCAATGCCTTGCCCGATGTCTGTACCAACTTAAAAGAATTTCACGATCAATACCAAAAGAACCAACCACAATGGGACGCCATGTTCAAGTGGCTGGCTACACACGACCTTCAAAGTATCCCTGCCGGTAAACACTCGATAGAAGGTACCTCATTGGTTGTCTCAGTAGAAGATAGTGAAAACCAACCTTTGGAAAAACGCGCGTCCGAGTCACATTATCATCACATCGACTTTCAATATGTAGTGAAAGGCAGCGAACGTTTCGGGCTTTTAGACCATGACAGTTCCTATCCCAACTGTGCTTATAAGCCGGACGCGATCCACTATAGCTATGACATAAATAAAACCATGTTCATAGACTCTACTCCCGAACGTTTCTTCCTGTTTTTCCCCAGTGACTGGCACATAGCCAAAGTCCGTACGGACAAAGAGTCGCAATCCATACGCGTAATCGTTGTAAAACTGGACTACATAAAATAATTTTTATTCAATAAATATCTTAATACTTAAAAACAATCAAAACATGAGAAAATTTACCTTTTCACTGCTTTTATCATTTATTGCAGTGTGTTTCATCTCCACTCCCTGCCAAGCAAAGGGAAAAGCAAAGCATGTCATTTTAATAGGTCTCGATGGTTGGGGTGCATACAGTGTCCCCAAAGCGGAAATCCCCACTATCAAACAGTTGATGGCAGAAGGTTCCTATACATTAGAGAAACGTTCTGCCCTGCCTTCTTCCAGCGCTATCAACTGGGCATCCATGTTCATGGGAGCCGGCCCGGAGTTGCATGGATACACAGAATGGGGTTCCAAGACTCCGGAATTGCCTTCACGAGTACTGAATGAACACGGCATCTTCCCCACAGTCTTCCAATTACTACGCGATGCACAACCGGAAGCGGAAATTGGTTGTCTGTACGAATGGAATGGAATTAAATATCTCGTTGACACGCTAGCTCTGAGTCATCATGCCAAAGCTCCCGATTATAATCAACATCCGGAAGCATTGTGCGGTATGGCCGAAAAATACATCAAAGAAAAAAAACCGACATTACTCGCCGTTTGTTTTGACAACCCCGACCACGTAGGACATAAGGCAGGGCACGACACTCCTGAATACTACGCTAAATTGAAAGAACTCGATACATACGTCACCCGTATCGTACAAGCTGTAAAAGACGCAGGAATGTTAAAAGAAACTATCTTTATCGTTACTTCAGACCACGGAGGTATCAAAAAAGGCCATGGAGGAAAAACGATGCAAGAAATGCAGACTCCTTTCATCATTTCCGGAAAGAACGTGAAGAAAGGACTGGAATTCCACGAAAGCATGATGCAGTATGACGTAGCATCTACAATCGCCTATATCTTCGGATTGAAGCAACCGCAAGTGTGGATAGGCCGCCCGATGAAACAGGTCTTCAAATAAGACACTTATTGATAAATAAGTGTCGAGAGATAATCTTCTGCAAACATTTCGTTTGCCACTTCCAATAAAATCTCCGGAGTGAGTTGTTCGATACGTCGAAACACCGCTTCGGAGGTTTCGTATTTATTATAGTGCAAGAAAGTCTTACCCATACCCAAGGCATTATTCTCGTTATTATCCGAAGCCACACCTATTTGTCCGATAAGTTGCTTTTTAGCAGCCGTAAGCTGGGAAGAGGTCATCTTGACATCGCGCATCAATTTCAGCTCCTTATAGACTAGGTGTTTACAAAGATCGGAATCTTCGGGATCACAACCGAAATAGATACAGAAAGTACCCGTATCCGTATAGGAGGTAAGGTTGGATTCTACATTATAGACCAGCCCACGACGCTCGCGGAGCGACACATTCAGGCGACTATTCATACCGGGACCTCCCAGAATATTATTCAACAGATAAAGCGCTGTCCTCTTATCATCGTATGCATTATAGCCACGACTACCAATCATGACATGTGCCTGATGGGTATCCTTATGCAACACAAGATGTTGCGGAACATAAAAGGGCGGCGGAGTACGGCGGTTATCCACCGTAACAGCAGGAATATCGGTCAACAGCTTTTCCGCCCAGCGCACCACTTGTTTAAAATCCATATTACCCAGAACGAAAAAGACCATATTGCCCGGATGATAATAACGGGAAGTGAACGAAGCAGCATCTTCACTGCGGAATGTTTTCAATAGTTCGGGATTACCCAGAATGTTGTGTCCCAACGGGTGTTCGCAAAATATCAGGTCCTCAAAATCATCGAATATCAGTTCGGAAGGATTGTCTTCGTATGATTGTATTTCATCGATAATAACTTCCGTTTCCTTTTCTATCTCACGTTGCGGAAAGGTAGAATGAAATACAATATCCGTCAGCAACTCAAAGGCACGTCCAAAGTGCTCGGTAAGGAAAGCCGAATAAATCATGGTCTCCTCCTTATTAGTATAAGCATTCAGGTCGCCACCCACATTTTCCATACGGTTCAGGATATGCCATGCCTTGCGTTTCTTTGTTCCTTTGAAGATAAGATGTTCCACAAAGTGCGCCATTCCATGTTCATTTTCAAACTCATCGCGTGTTCCGGCATCTACGGCAAATCCACAATATGCCACTTTAGAGAGTGACGGCTCATGAATGATACGCAAACCATTCGGCAAAGTATATTGATTGGTTCCCGGCGTTATTTTTTCTATTAACTTCTTCATTCTGATATCTCAAACAATTAGTGGGCACAAAGATAACGCAAACCGAAATCAGTACAAAGCAAGCATGCTTGTTTTTAGTGATGAGGTGCCGCCTATCTTCATATCAATAAAAATACAATAAAACTTATTGCCATTTATGGAAAATTACAGATATTTGTAGGCTATAACCTAACTACTAACAAAATTCAAAATAATGATAGAATCCATTCAGGAGCTTTTGCAGAAAGAAGCACAAGCCGTATTGAACATCCCTGTGACGAATGCATACGAGAAGGCAGTAGAGCTTATCGTTGAGCAGATACACCGTAAAAAAGGCAAGCTGGTTACTTCCGGCATGGGAAAAGCAGGACAGATAGCTATGAATATAGCCACGACTTTCTGTTCCACAGGTATACCTTCTGTTTTTCTACATCCCAGCGAAGCACAGCATGGAGATCTCGGCATCTTACAGGAAAACGATTTGTTGTTGCTTATCTCCAATTCCGGCAAAACCCGTGAAATCGTGGAATTGACGCAGTTGGCCCACAACTTGAACCCGGATTTGAAATTTATTGTAATTACCGGAAACCCGGACAGCCCGCTGGCACATGAGTCCAACGTATGTCTCAGTACCGGAAAACCTAAAGAAGTCTGTGCCTTGGGCATGACTCCCACTACATCCACTACCGCAATGACAGTGATTGGCGATATTTTGGTAGTACAGACAATGAAAGAGACCGGATTTACAATCGAAGACTACTCCAAACGCCATCATGGCGGTTACCTTGGAGAAAAATCAAGGTCATTATGCGTAAAGTAATCGGTATTGGCGAAACTATATTAGACATTATCTTTCAGAATGAACAGCCTACGGCAGCAGTGCCGGGCGGTTCGGTATTCAACGGTATTGTCTCACTGGGACGGACAGGAGTCCCCATCAGTTTCATCAGTGAAACGGGTAATGACCATGTGGGAAATATTATCTTGCGGTTTATGCGTGACAATAATATTCCAACCGATTATGTCAATGTATTTCCCGACGGTAAATCACCTGTATCGCTCGCTTTCCTGAACGACCGGAGCGATGCGGAATATATTTTTTATAAAGATTACCCCAAACAACGGTTAGATGTCATATTTCCACGTCTTGCAGAAGACGATATCGTGGTTATCGGTTCTTATTATGCTCTAAATCCTGTGTTGCGCGACAAAGTATTGGAGTTGCTCGATCAGGCACGGGAGAAAAAAGCAATTGTCTATTATGACCCGAACTTCCGTTCTTCGCATAAAGAAGAAGCTCTCAAACTGGCACCTACCATTATAGAAAACCTGGAATATGCGGATATTGTACGTGGTTCACAGGAAGACTTTTTCTACATGTACAACCAGTGTGATGCGGACAAGATTTATAAAGACAAAATAAAGTTTTACTGTCCCAACTTCCTATGTACGGCAGGAGCGGAACAGATTTCACTCCGTACAAAAAACATTTCCAAAGAATATGCCATTCCGCCACTGGAGGCGATAAGTACTATCGGTGCAGGCGACAATTTCAACGCAGGTATCATCTATGGTTTGTTGAAATATGATGTACGCTACGAAAACCTGAATAACATAGATGAAGCCACTTGGGATAAAATCATCCGTTGCGGTATGGAGTTTGCGGCAGAAGTTTGCATGAGCCTCAACAATTCCATATCAAAAGAATTTGCGGAAAAGTATAAATACTGATCCTGCCGCAGATTTACCTTCGTTCAACATCGCTTTTGCTTATCATAATAAGGTATAACCACGGATTTATATGGATTTGAATTCTTAACGCAGTGAAAGAACTAATAAAAAATCTGTGTAAACCCGTGTAATCTGTGATAAAAGTTCTCAAAATAATTATATTTGCCATAAGACGACTTTAGAGAGTTACGAATTATGTACAAAAATCTGTTGAACTGCCTTGCTCTGGTATTGCTGCTGTCATCGTGCAGTGGTATCGCTCCCCACATCTCCGTTGTATGCGAAGAGAATAATGTAGGAAATTGTATTGTAAAATGGGAAACGGCTCCTGTCATCAAAGGAAACGTAAAAGTATATGCTTCGACCGACCCGGACTTGATCCCTGAAGATATTCCTGTTGCCATAGCAAGCATTTCCGATCAACGGATGACGATTATTACCACCGATCCTACCCAACGTTATTATTATACATTGGTGTTTGCAGACAAATACCGCGTGAAGATTGCCACCCGAAACATCAATATTCCCGGTATACAGAATTTCCGTGACCTGGGTGGCTATGCCTCCCATACCACCCAGAAAAAAGTCCGTTGGGGCATGTTATACCGTTCCGCCGAGATCGACAGTCTGGAGTGCTGTTCGCGTAAAGAGTTAAAAAATATCGGCATCAAGACCATCATCGATTTACGCACTTCTGCCGAATATGGCAAAACCACCCCTCTCCAAAAAAAGTTTAAAGTCGTACATATCCCTATCGCCATCGGAGACATGCAAAACATCCTGAAAGGTATTCAGCAGGAAAAGATAAAAAGTGATACCGTTTACCGGATGGTAGAACAGATGAATCGGGAAATAGTAGACCAATATACCAAGGAGTTTCATCAGATTTTCGAGATACTGCTGGACAAGAACAACTATCCGGTAGTTGTTCACTGCTCTTCGGGTAAAGGACGTACCGGCATCGTCTCTGCCTTGATACTCGCCGCACTCGGCGTAAACGAAGATATCATCATGGAAGACTATCGTCTCAGCAATGACTACTTTAACATTCCAAGCGCTTCCAAGTACGCTTATCAATTACCGGTACGCTCACAGGAAGCTATCACAACCTTGTTTTCCGCCCGCGAAGATTTCCTGAATGCGGCGAAAGACGAGATCGAAAAGAAATATGGCGATATAGACACCTATCTACAGAAAGGCATAGGGTTAAGCAAAAATGAGATAAAAAGACTACAAAGCATTCTGTTAACTGATAATGAATAATTGATAGCGGATAATGAACTGTAAATAGTAAACTTTGAAGGTAATCACATAATTATCAGTTATTCATTATCGATTATCCATTGGAAAACACTATCTTTGCACCCGAAAATAAAGATATACAAAGATTTAATGAAGACATTTGAAGAGCTCGGTGTGTCGGCGGAGATACGCCGTGCCATTGAAGAAATGGGTTACGAGCAACCCATGCCGGTACAGGAAGAAGTAATTCCCTACCTTTTAGGAGAAAATAATGATGTAGTAGCACTGGCGCAAACAGGAACAGGAAAGACCGCAGCGTTCGGTCTGCCGCTTATACAGAAGATTAACGTCAACAACAGAATTCCCCAATCTCTTATTCTTTGCCCCACACGCGAACTTTGTTTGCAGATAGCGGGCGACTTAAACGATTACTCCAAATATATTGATGGTTTGCGGGTATTGCCCGTTTATGGCGGTTCGTCTATCGAAAGCCAGATACGTGCCCTGAAGCGTGGCGTACATATTATCGTTGCTACTCCGGGCCGACTGCTCGACCTGATGGAACGCAAGACGGTTTCCCTGTCCACCATTCAGAACGTAGTGATGGACGAAGCTGACGAAATGCTCAATATGGGCTTTACGGACAGTATCAACGCCATTCTGGCGGATGTACCGCAAGAACGTAACACATTGTTGTTCTCCGCTACCATGAGTCCGGAAATTTCACGTATTTCCAAAAAATACCTGCGCAATGCCAAAGAAATCACGATCGGACGTAAGAACGAAGGAACCAGCAATGTGAAGCATGTGGTTTTCACCGTTCATGCCAAAGACAAATATGCAGCCTTGAAACGTATTGTGGATTATTATCCGCAAGTATACGGCATTATCTTCTGCCGTACCCGCAAAGAGACGCAGGAAATAGCCGACAAGCTGATGCAGGAAGGTTACAATGCCGACTCCCTGCACGGTGAGCTGAGCCAGGCACAGCGCGATGCCGTAATGCAGAAATTCCGTATCCGCAATTTACAATTGTTGGTAGCAACGGACGTTGCCGCACGTGGTTTGGACGTAGACGACCTGACACATGTCATCAACTATGGATTGCCGGACGATACGGAAAGTTATACACATCGTAGCGGACGTACGGGACGTGCCGGGAAAACAGGCACCTCGATCGCTATCATCAATCTGCGCGAAAAGGGCAAACTCCGCGAAATAGAACGCATCATCGGTAAGAAATTCGAAACAGGTGCCATGCCCACCGGCAAGCAGATTTGCGAGAAGCAGCTGATTAAAGTAATTGATGATCTTGAAAAAGTGAAAGTCAATGAAGAAGAAATAGCCGACTTCATGCCAGGTATTTATCGTAAGCTGGACTGGTTGAGCAAAGAAGACCTGATAAAGCGTATGGTTTCCCATGAGTTCAATCGTTTCCTGGAATACTACCGTGACCGCGAGGAAATAGAAACAGCCACCGGCAGCGAACGTGGCAGAGACGGAGAACGTAGCGGCAGAAACGGGGAACGTAGAGAGCGGAAGGATGGAAACCGCCAGGCACAACCGGGCTTTAAACGATTGTTCATCAACCTGGGTAAGATGGATAACTTCTTCCCCAGCGAACTCATCGGCCTGTTAAACAAAAACACCCGTGGACGTGTAGAGCTGGGTCGTATCGACCTGATGCAAAAGTTCTCTTTCTTCGAGGTAGAAGAAAAAGAAGCCAATAACGTCGTGAAATCTTTGAACCGTGCCAACTGGAACGGCCGTAAAGTATCTGTCGAGGTTGCCGGAGAAGAAGGTAAGGAAACCACCCCGAAAGGCAGACGTAGAGACAACAAAGACGACAACAACAATTACGGCAAACGTAACAAGAAGTCCGAACCGGCACCTGCCGTTAATAAGAAAAAAAGTAAACCCAGCCGCGAAGAACGTGGTTATACCAAAGCACGTGGTAAAAAGGACGATTGGAAACAATTCTTCCAGGGTGAGAACAACTTCCATGACGCCGAACCTGATTTCAGTGAAGAAGGTTGGGCGAAACGGAGCCCCAAAAAGAAGTGATAGAGCGATAAAGCAATAGGGTGATAAAGTGAAGTAGCATTCCGCTACCACCTTATCACCCTATTTTACTTTACCACTTTTTATCTTCTATTTCGTGCAGCTTTTTGTGCTGAAAGCAACGAGCATCCAAACCATCTTTTCCTGTTCTTTCAAATAGCCGGTCAATAAATCGGCCGTCACAACATCATTGGCAGCCTCAGCCAGTTCTATCACCTTCCTTTCCTCACTGATAAGGTGCTTGTAGGTATCCAGAATGTGGTCAACAGCATCACTACCGCAAGAAATACCGGAAACTTCCTTTACTTTCGCAACCTTCAGATATTCGCTGAACTTATTTTCAGGCGTACTGCCCAACATCAGAAGGCGTTCTGCAATTTCATCCACTTTTTCGGCAGTATCGTCATACATGCTTTCGAACTTCTCGTGCAGCACAAAGAAACCATGTCCTTTGATATCCCAATGCATACCGCGCAAATTGGTGTAATGTACTTGGAAGTCAGCCAATAATTGATTTAATGCTGATACCACGTTGGCAACTTTTGCCTCATTCAAATTCAAATAATCTAAAGTCTTCATAATTCTACTATTTTAAATGTTTATACTATTTTTCTTTTTCTGTAGACAAAGATAAGGGCTAAACCAATGCCCGTCAAACAGATAATTTCTATCTTTGCATAGACGGATTCTATTTATAACCCTCAAAAGCCCTGTTTACTATGACTTTACAACAATTGGAGTACATTCTCGCAGTCAATCAATTCCGCCATTTCGCCAAAGCGGCAGAATATTGCCGGGTAACACAACCTACCTTAAGTGCCATGATACAGAAATTGGAAGAAGAACTGGACACAAAGATTTTCGACCGTAGCCAGCAACCTGTATGCCCTACTCCTATTGGTATACACATCATAGAACAAGCCCAAAATATATTAGTTCAGACCAATCGTATAAAAAACATTATAGAAGAAGAGAAACATTCGCTCACCGGAGCATTCAAACTGGGCATACTCCCTACGGTTGCCCCCTACTTATTGCCACGTTTCTTCCCGCAACTGATGAAGAAATATCCCGGACTGGACATAAGAGTCGTTGAAATGAAGACCAACGACATAAAAAAGGCGTTGCAGACCGGCGACATAGATGCAGGTATCGTAGCAAGCCTGGCAGGTATGGAGGAGTTTCAAGAAACATCATTATTTTACGAACAATTCTTTGCCTATGTTGCCCAGGAGTCTCCTCTTTTCAATAATGAAGTTATCCGTACCTCCGACCTTACCGGCGAACAGCTTTGGATGTTGGATGAGGGACACTGCTTCCGTGACCAGCTGATACGTTTCTGCCAACTCAAAGCAGCCCGTGCCAGTCAGCTTGCCTACCACCTGGGCAGTATGGAAACCTTCATGCGCATGGTAGAAAGCGGCAAAGGAGTTACTTTTATCCCCGAACTGGCAGTATTGCAGCTCAACGAAATACAACAGAAATTAGTACGTCCCTTTGCCATCCCCAGCCCCACCCGGCAAATTGTATTGTTGACGAATAAGAATTTTATCCGCTATACATTATTGGAGGCGGTGACGAAAGAGATACGAAATTCAGTACCCAAAGAGATGTTATCTTTAAAGCCAGGCCAAATACCCGTATAGATTTTATCTATCAGTCCATAAAACCTTTCAATCGGATTTTTTGTTCTACCGGAGAAAAACACTATATTTTTGTAACCGGAAAACAAAAAACCAAACCTTTTAAAAAGTATAATTATGGAACCGATTATCAATTCCCAACTTCCTGAATTTAAAGTTCAGGCATTCCAAAACGGAAGTTTCAAAACCGTAACCAACGAAGATGTAAAAGGCAAATGGGCCATTTTCTTCTTCTATCCGGCAGACTTTACCTTTGTATGTCCTACCGAGTTGGTAGACATCGCCGAGAAATATGACCAATTCCAAGCTATGGGTGTAGAAATTTACTCTGTAAGTACCGACTCACACTTTGTGCACAAGGCATGGCACGATGCTTCCGAAAGTATCCGCAAAATCAAATACCCGATGTTGGCAGACCCGACAGGTTTGTTGAGCCGTGCATTCGGCGTGATGATTGAAGATGAAGGCATGGCATACCGTGGCACATTCCTCGTAAATCCCGAAGGTAAAATCAAGATTGCCGAAATCCAGGACAACAACATCGGACGTAATGCAGACGAATTATTGCGTAAGGTAGAAGCTGCACAGTTCGTTGCCACTCATGACGGTGAAGTTTGTCCCGCCAAATGGAAAAAAGGGGAAGCTACCTTGAAACCAAGTATCGACCTTGTAGGTAAGATCTAACCGTACAAGTACGGTAAACATCTGAAAAGACTATCCCAATTCATCTTCTCCATTAAGGATGAAAACCGAACTGAGATAGTCTTTTTTATAACCCATAAAAGCCGTCTCCGTTTCCATTAAGGGGAACGCCCGTTCCCATAGTAAGAAACTGCCGTTCCCATTAAAGGAAACCGGCGTTTCTATTAAAGGAAATGAACGTTTCTATGAGAAGAAACGGGCGTTCCCTCCCATAGGAAACTACAACCAGCTTATAGACAGGTTGATATAACAACCTATTTTCACAATAAAAAGACTCATTATCATGTTAGAAACAAGTATTTTAGACCAAGTGCGGAGCATATTCCAGCAATTGGAAGCCCGCTATACCTTTCACATCACTTACCATCCCAAACACGAACAGACTGGGGAACTCATTGAATTTTTAAATGACGTGGCAAGTTGTTCCGATAAATTATCCTGCCGGCTGACCATAGCCGATGAACCGAAACTGGAGTTCACACTACTGAAAGAAGGACAGGAAACCGGTATAAAATTCCGGGCAATCCCCAATGGACATGAATTCACATCCCTGCTCCTTGCCATACTAAATGCCGATGGAAAGGGCAAAAATCTACCGGATGCCACCATCAGCCGCCGCATAAAAGCATTGCAAGGTCCCATTCGTTTACGGACATACGTATCGTTGACCTGTACCAACTGTCCGGACATTGTGCAAGCGCTTAACATCATGGCCTTGCTTAATCCGCAACTCACCCATGAAATGATAGACGGAGCCATCTTCCAAGAAGAGGTCAATACACTGAAAATACAAGCCGTACCGACCGTCTATGCCAATGGAAAGCAATTTCATGTGGGACGCGGCTCATTGGGAGAATTGCTCCGGAAGCTGGAGGAAATTTTTGGTAACGCTCCTCAAAGAGATACAACTCCTATCCGGAGAGAATTTGATACGCTTATCCTCGGAGGCGGACCGGCAGGTACTTCAGCAGCCATTTATTCAGCCCGCAAAGGACTGCGCGTCGCGATCATAGCCGAACATATCGGCGGACAAGTAAAAGAGACTGTAGGCATTGAAAATCTCATTTCTATCCCTCAAACTACAGGCACAGAACTCGCCAATGCACTCAAAAGCCACATCGGGCATTACCCGATAGAGGTTTTCGAAAACCGGAGAATAGAGAAAGCCGAACTTCACGGAAAAGAAAAGTCAGTGTTCGCCACCGGTGGAGAAGTGTTTGCAGCCCCCGCGGTAATCATCGCTACAGGTGCAAGCTGGCGTAAACTGAATGTAGAAGGAGAAGCGGAATACATCGGACGCGGCGTGGCCTTCTGCCCCCATTGCGACGGTCCGTTCTACCAAGACAAGAATGTAGCCGTCATCGGTGGAGGTAACTCCGGTATCGAAGCAGCCATCGACCTGGCAGGTATCTGCAAGAAAGTCACTGTCTTCGAGTTTGCCGATTCGCTGAAAGCCGACCGAGTGTTGCAGGAGAAAGTGCAGAGCCTGCCGAATGTAGAAATCTTCACTTCCTCGCAAACCACACAAGTGGTGGGTAATGGGGACAAGATGACAGCCATCCGTGTCAAAGACCGTCTCACAAGTGAGGAACGGGAATATTCCCTGGATGGCATTTTTGTACAAATCGGTTTAGCCGCCAACAGCGCTCCTTTCAAAGGCATGCTGGATATGACACCGATAGGTGAAATCAAGATAGATGCTTTCTGCCGTACCACACTTCCGGGGGTATATGCCGCCGGAGACGTATCAAACGTCCCCTACAAACAAATTGTCATCGCGATGGGTGAAGGGGCGAAAGCGGCACTTTCGGCATTCGACGACCACATCCGGGGAATAAATAACAACTACTTCAGGAAAGTACAGGAAACATCAACTAATCATTGAGTCCCAGTTCCTTGATCAGGTTTCCCGCTTTGCCATATTTCTCCATGATAAACAGCATGTAGCGCACATCCACCCCGATGGTGCGCTGCATTTTCGGTTCATAAAGAATATCACTGCTCATGGCTTCCCAATTGCCATCGAAAGCCAATCCCAGAAGTTCGCCTTTGGCATTGAACATGGCACTGCCGGAATTACCGCCGGTAATATCGTTGTTTGAAATGAAGCAAACGTTCATTTCTCCCTTTTCATCGGCATATCTGCCAAAATCACGGGAGGAGAAAAGAGAAAGAAGTTCCGGTTGTACCTCAAAATCCACATCATCGACATGGGCTCTAACCTTTTCTAAAATACCTTTTGTCGTTGTGTAATAATCATATTCCGCTCCGTCAAACGGGGTATAACCGCATATCGTACCAAAGCTCACACGCATTGTGGAATTGGCATCAGGATAAAAGTTACGGGAAGCATACATCCGCCGGACGGCTGAGTTCAGCAACCGTTCGCAACGGAGAATTTCGACAGAATTTTGTTGCATCTGTACATTTATATCGAAAAATTTCGTGAGCAAATCGATACTTAATGTAATGGCGGGGTCATCATAAATCTGATAGGTACTGTCTTGCTCAAGAAAACGTTTCAAACCACGCGGAGTGGCCAGTTCCGTCTTGGCATAAAGGCTGTCGACGTATGTTTGTTCATTACCGCCGTATTCGGCGGCAATCGTACGGTAAAGATCGGGCAGATAGGTAGTGTCGACTTTGGAACGGTATTCTTTCAACAGAGCAGTGAATACTTCCTTATCGATATCCAGATCCAGATTGGCATACTTCTCTACGATAGCTTTCAGATTGGCTATGACCGTTTTCTGTTCCCCTTCAAAATCAAAGTTCAGGATAGACAAGGCCAGTTGTATCAATTCGGGGCCATTCAGGAAAGACTCTACGAAATAGGCCTGCGCATGATTTGCTTCACGACGGTTCTTATAGTTCAGTTCCAAGTCCGAGAATAGATGTAACAGTTTCCCACGTTCTTCAGGAGTTTGCTGTATCCAGCGGCGGATTTCCTGCTCCATAGAGCGCTTTTTATCGAGCACATGGAGCTTACGGATAGCCCGGTTCACGCCGATGCTGTTTTTCCAGTAGTTGGAACTTTCATCATATTTGGAAGCGTATTTGATGCGGATGCTGTCCCGCTTGTCCATTTCACGTTTCCAGATAGCTTGCTTTACTCCCCGCACATCTATCTGTGCCTGGTTATTGTTATTCATCATCTCTTCAATACCAAAGGAGGAAAGGTAGCGTTCCGTACTGCCCGGATAACCCAGAGTCATGCAGAAAGTACCCTCCCGGTAACCGTCGAGCGAGATTGGCGCTACATATTCAGGATGATAAGGTACATTCGAGGGCGAATAGTCTGCCGGACGGTTATTCTTGTCCGCATAGATACGGAACACACTAAAATCTCCGGTATGGCGGGGCCATTCCCAATTATCCGTATCCCAACCGAACTTACCCACTGACGAAGGAGGGGCAAATACCAACCGGATATCATTGAAATCACGATAAGTAGAAAGCCAGAACTCATTACCACCATAATAGGCATCCACAATACCTATCAGAGTAGAATCTTTGTGTGAAACTTCCTCACCAATAACCAACATCATAGAATCTACCGCTGCGGTACGTTCGGCTTCAGTCATACCGGGCTGCACCACACCGAGTACCCGCTTGGTCACATCATCCGTATGCAACAAAAAACGAACATATAGTTCCGGATTGGGCAGTTCTTCACTGCGTTTATGAGCCACAAAGCCATCTTTCAGATAATCGTGTCCTACGGTGGAATGCTGCTGTATGCTGCTGAAACCACAATGATGGTTCGTAAATACCAATCCGTCATCAGATACCACCACACCCGAACAGAAACCGCCAAAGCTGACTACGGCATCTTTTAGTGAAGGACGTTTCGGATTGTATAATTTATCAGCAGGCATCTGCAAGCCGAGCTCTTTCATCGCCCGGCGTGTCTGTTTATTCAGATTTCCCAACATCCACATACCTTCATCGGCGTGTAGTACCGATACGAGAAAACACAAACCCAATAATGACAATAATCTTTTTTTCATATTAATTCTGATTCAATAATCCACCTATTCACCGCAGAGTATACACATTTTTCTGTGGAGAAACATCACTCGGCAATCAGTCTCAATTGTTTGGCTCCCGTACGTGCCTTAAGCCATTCGGTAATCTTGTCTCTCTCATGGGCATCGGGATGCTTACCGAACTTCAATACGGCAAGCGTAATGGTATCTACCTTTACGGAATCGACCGTCAGTTCAAGGGCATGGGAAAGAGAAACGGACTTCACTGACGGATAGAGCACTTTTAACTCGGGAATAATCTTTTTACCCAATTCATCGTATGATTTATACTTTTTCAGGTTATTCTCAAGGTCGGCTATCTTCTGTTTCTGCTCTACCAAGCGCTGTTCGCTATTCTTATAAAAATCTTCCATCACCATGGCACGTATAGAAGAAATATCGACTGCTTCATTATTCATTCCCTGAAGTACAATCAGCTTGGTATTATCGAGTTTATAGTCTTTCATCTTACTGCGGGCAATGGCGATGGAAGCTTCGGGTACCTCCTGCCCTATCAATACCACACGTATTTCATGCTGACTGCCTTCATGGTTAATCTTTTTATCCAGCACTTGTGTATTCTCAAAAGAAAGCTGCTCATTGACAAAACGGTTGGCGGCACTTTCAAAGAACGTATCCTGGATGATGCCGACCGTGAGGTACACGGCAGGGCACATTGTCAGCACAGCTATCAATACAATATATTTGCGTACCGTCTTTTCCCGTTTCTTGTCTACAAACTCCTTGCGCTGGAAATGCATCACCCGTACACCAAGGAAAGTAGCCAGACTGATAAATACCGAATTGATGAAATAAAGATAGAACGCTCCCAGGAAGTATATCAGATTGCCCGTCGCCAGTCCATATCCAGCCGTACAAAGTGGCGGCATCAAAGCGGTGGCAATGGCAACACCGGGAATTACGTTTCCTTTCTCTTTTGTAGAGAGTGCCACCACACCGGCCAAACCACCCATCAATGCGATGAATACGTCGTAAATCGTAGGTGAGGTACGTGCGAGTAACTCAGATTGCCCCTCGGCAACCGGACTGACCAGAAAGAAAATGGTGGCTGTCGTCACGCTGAACAGGGTCGTTATCAAGAAACTCTTCAATGAACGCTTCATCAGTTCAAAGTCATTCAACCCGACAGAGAGTCCGACCCCCATGATAGGTCCCATCAGAGGAGAAATAAGCATGGCACCGATAATCACCGCTGTTGAATTGACATTCAGTCCCAACGACGCCATAAAAATAGCGAATATCAAAATCCAAAGGTTGGCTCCTTTAAACTCTACCCCTTTCTTAATGGAGTCCACTGTCTCAAGTTCGTTATCTTTATCTTTACGTAAATCAAGATATTCCCGCAGGAAATTCTTGATAGCAAATGTGTTCCTATTCGTATGGCTTGGTTCCATGATGTTATTTACTATTTAATGATTTACAATTAAAGTTACTTTTTGATTTAAATTGGAGTTATCTTTTTACTAATCTGTTTAAGAAGGGGATTTGTCTAAGCGGCAAATCCTTCTTTACAGTATAAGCTATAAACAGAAACAGCAATAACGTACGATAGGCCATACGAAAATAGATATTGTCTATAGATACGTATTCTGCCGCTACATAGAGTACTGCCGCCAACAGTATGTATGCACCGATTGCTTTCAAATCATATTGGATGGGATATTTCTTCTGTCCTACAAAATAAGACAACAGCATTGCCACGCCATAGCCACAGAAACCTGCCCAAGCACATGCCATATAGCTGTACTTAGGAATGAGCAGCAAATTCATCGTCACTAATATTACACAACCAATCAAAGAAAAATAAGCTCCCCAACGGGTTTCATCTATCAATTTATACCAGAAAGAAAGATTAAAATAAATTCCCATAAAAATTTCAGCAGCCATTACAATGGGAACCACGCGCAAACCCGGCCAATAATCACGTCCGATGATATGACGCAGAATATCCAAATAAAACATGACTGCAAGAAATGCCAACAGTGTAAAGATAATAAAGAATTTCATGGCTTGCGCATACACTTGCTTGTTGTCTTTATCGCGACTTTTTCCAAAAACAAAAGGCTCGTAAGCATAACGGAAAGCTTGTGTAAGCATCGCCATTACCATTGCTATTTTACTGGCTGCTCCATATATACCGAGTTGCACGGTAGCTCCGGCTTCATCAGGATAGACAAAGGGAAAAATAATCTTGTCTGCCACTTGGTTCAGGATGCCGGCAATACCGAGTATCAGTAATGGTAAACTATAAGCGAGCATACGCTTCAACAGTTTCTTGTCGAGTACATAGGTAAAACCACGTAACTCAGGTATCATACAAACCATTACTACCGAAGTACATACGAGATTGAACAAGAATGCGTATGCCACGTCATCGCCTTTCATCCAAACATAATAAACCAAATTCAGCGTGATGTTCAAGAAGATAAACAACAGCTTCAACGCGGCAAACTTGATCGGACGTTTCTTATAACGCAAATAAGCGAAAGGAATACTTTGAATGGCATCCATAGCCACGACTATCATCATCATTCCCACGTACCAGGGGTGATCTCCATATTCCAGCCATATGGCAACCGGCTCCAGAAACAGCAATCCCAACATGAGGAATGTAAATGCACCGATACCTACACTGAGCAAGGTTGTGGAATATACCCTCATCGGATCATCCTCGCCCTTGTTGGCAAATCTGAAGAAACCGGTCTCCATACCACACGTCAACAACACCAGCAGCAATGCCACCCATGCATAAATATTTGTCACAATACCGTATCCTCCCGACTGGGCAGACAAGGCAATAGTATACACAGGTACCAATAGATAGTTGAGAAATCGCCCTACAATACTACTCAACCCGTAAATGGCAGTTTCTTTTGCCAATGATTTTAATCCAGCCACGTTATTCGCTTTTTATACCAGACAACAAACCACAAAACTATCCCGAAGGATCATCCATGGTACATCATCCTTCTTTATAAACAATTTTAAACGGAAGTACCTGAAATACGACTCCGGCAGCATTCACCAATTCCAACTTATATTCCATTGAATACCCCTCACCTGCTTCTACCAGCCCATCAAGTATCGTCATCGGAAGTAATTCCTTCAAATAAATCTCACCACGATTTAAATTCAGAAAACGTGCTTGCTTAGCCGCATCCACCACCAACAACCCAGAAGGATTGTATTGGGTCAATATGTGACCATAATATTCCTTGCGGGCTTTTGTCCCCATAAATGTATGCTCGTATTTCCTTATATATCCATCCGGCGTCACAAACTCCCTGTTCTTGTTGAACGCCAACTCGGTATAAGTGAAATCATAGATATCCGTTCCTTTCGGTTCCAGTTCTTCGTCGGTGGAATAAAGTCTAAACCATTTGTGTTTAAAACCATCGGTAACTGTTATAACAGCACCATTTTTCAGTAGCCTCACTTTTACATGGTTTCCCTCACACGTAATGTTACATACCTCTTCATCTCGTACCATAACGTCATATGGCTTATTACTATCCAATACATCAAACTCAAACTCCTTGCCATCGATAAACACAATTTCTTCTGTCACCGAAATAATCAGGTCACGCAAATTCGACAAATCTACCGGATAAGCTTTTTGGCACTCCTTCAGCTCCTGTTCCGTCATTCTTTTGTAAGTGACATATCCATAAACTTTTTTCCCATCTGCACGTACTGCGAGATATTCCACTGCTTTCAACACGTCTTTATCGACAGACAGGATTTGAAGTATGGCATGCTGATTGTTGACAACCACACGATTTGCATCCATATACTCGTATGCAGAAGTTCTGAAACCATTGGCAGGATAGGCATCCACGTACATATAAGTTTTAAGAGAAGCGGCCGTTTCAAAATAATAAGAAGAAGGAGCTGCGCCATCCAAATCAGCATAGTATTCTTTTTTCAGGCATTCGCCATTCTCCCCTATTTCATGAGTACTTACATGTTTCCAACCGTAACCTACGACAGTTTCCTCAAAACTTGCTTTGGAAATAATACTTACGGATGGAAAATAACAAATTCCGTCTTCATTGAACTTGAATGTGGGAAATTCATCATCATCCCCGCAGGATGAACAAACAAGCAACACAAGAAGCAAGCCCAATATTCTCCAAAACCTAAAGTTCTTCATAATATAATAGTGTAATATCAATCACTTAACGAGTCATAAACTTCTCCGTCACTACTTTTCTTACTCATTGTCAAACAACGTCTTCTGACTACTATAAAGACTCCGTCCCAAATGTTTATAGGCAAGTTCTGTCACTTCACGGCCACGTGGGGTACGTTTCAAGAAACCTTCTTTTATCAGGAACGGTTCATAGACTTCTTCAATGGTACCGGCATCTTCACCCAAAGCGGTAGCAATGGTGGTTAATCCTACAGGACCACCTTTGAATTTATCAATGATGGTACAAAGTATCTTATTATCTATTTCATCAAGACCGTATTTATCGATGTTCAAAGCTTCGAGGGCGAAATTGGCAATTTCGGTATCAATACTTCCCGATCCTTTGACCTGCGCAAAATCGCGCACACGACGCAATAAAGCATTTGCAATACGCGGCGTGCCACGGCTACGGGAGGCAATCTCCGATGCAGCCCTGGTGGAACAAGGAACATCAAGAATATTCGCCGAACGACGGATAATGCCACTCAACACATCATCGTCATAGTATTCCAAATGCAGGTTAATGCCGAAACGTGCACGAAGTGGTGCGGTCAGCAAGCCGCTACGGGTAGTGGCACCTACCAACGTAAAAGGGTTCAAATCAATCTGTATACTACGTGCCGAGGGTCCCTTATCTATCATGATATCAATACGGTAATCTTCCATAGCAGAATACAGATATTCTTCTACCACAGGACTTAACCGATGAATTTCATCAATGAAAAGTACGTCATTCGGTTCCAAGCTGGTAAGTACTCCCGCCAAATCGCCCGGCTTATCAAGCACCGGACCGGAGGTTATCTTAAACCCGACTCCCAGTTCGTTGGCAATGATATTGGAAAGTGTTGTTTTACCCAATCCGGGAGGGCCGTGAAGCAGTACATGATCCAACGCCTCACCACGAAGACGAGCCGCTTTCACGAAAATGCGCAAGTTATCAACCACCTTATCTTGTCCGCTGAAATCCTCAAAATTCAACGGGCGGAGTGCATTTTCAAAATCACGCTCCTTACTGGTTAGTTGATGTTCGCGTATATTAAAATCTTCCTGTTCCATTTTATATTGGTTATACAGCTACAAAGATAATCACTTCTTCATAAACTCTCTCCGTTCTTCTTCAGTAAATTTCTCAATAGAATATCGAAGCATTGTCCTGGGCATCACTTTACTGAATTTTTCAAGAAACTGTACCAATAGATCCTTATCTCGCTTACCCATTTCGCGTAACATCCACCCTACGGCTTTTTGCATCAAATCATGGCGAGTATTCAGAAAACGCTCGGAAAGTGTAAGAATTTCGATGAAATCATCGTTTTTAATAAGTGTATAAGTAGAAACGATTGCAATGCGCTGATCCCAAAGAAGCTCACTAGCTGCCAAGCGGTATAGATCTTCCCGGGATTTATCTTTCAGATATTCACCTACAACACCCGGAGCCGATAAATCCACTAAGTCCCAATTATTAATACGGGCAGTCTGCGAAAGATAGAAATCATAAATCATCTTCCTGTTCTTCTCATCGCTCTTCTTAAAACGTTCCACCAGCATCAACAGGGCACAGAGCCTACACTCGTGCCACTCACTTTGCAGCAATTGTGCCATCACCCCAAAAGGTTCATCCTTATGTCGCTTTGCCACCAAACGGGTATTTGGTACAACCACCCCTAGAAATTTATCTCCTTCGCCATATTGCCCTTTTCCGGTCTTAAAGAACTTTGGAAGATATTCCCGTTTCACCGGGTCGATATAGTACTCCAGTTCCTTTTGTATACCGGCTGCGATAACAATGATTTCTTCCGTTGAAATCGTACATTTTTGTATCTTTCTGGCTAATTGTCCTACTTCCTTTTTCATTATTCTATATTGATTTACACGTATTTAAAATCGTTCGTCGGCAGACAAAAATACGATAAATCTATAGAAACTATGGAAAGTTATCTTTAATTTTGCAATCAATATGTCTAATCTACAAAACCCTGCGGCATGTATAAAGTTATTGTAGGAACAATCTGCCTCATTTTCTCCGTACAATCCACCCTTGGGCAATCAGCTCGTGAAAAAGGTCTGGAAAGTATCAACCGTACTTCTGCAGAAGCCATTGTCGGCTTTCTCGCCAGTGATGAACTGCAAGGACGTGAAGCTGGTAAAAACGGTTCAAAAATTGCAGCTTGTTATCTGATGTCTTGTCTGAAAGAGACAGGCATCGCTCCTTTGGAGAAAGATAATTACTACCAACCTTTCGAAGCATACAACAAGGAACGGCAACTACGGGGAAAATGGCAGGTACACCCCGACTCCATCACCATCCTTAAACAAGGGACACACCGAGTGTTGCAGATGAGCAATGTATTAGGTTTTATTCCAGGGGAACGTACTGACGAATATGTAATCGTGGGTGCGCATTTCGATCATTTGGGTATAGACGAGACTCTGGCAAACGACCGGATTTATAATGGTGCCGACGACAACGCTTCCGGCGTATCCGCTGTTTTGCAGATAGCCCGGGCATTTGCTGCCAGTGGACAAAAACCGTTACGTAATGTAATTTTTGCTTTTTGGGATGGCGAAGAGATCGGCTTGCTTGGTTCAAAATATTTCGTGCAAACTTTTCCTGCCATCAATCAGATAAAAGGTTATCTTAATTTCGACATGATAGGTCGTAACCATAAACCTGGACAACCACAACATGTAGTCTATTTTTATACAGCCTCTCATCCGGTTTTCGGTGACTGGCTGAAACAGGATATTGCCCGTTACGACCTTCGGTTACAACCCGACTATCGTGCTTGGGATCGGCCTGTGGGTGGAAGCGATAATGCATCTTTTGCCTTACGTGATATTCCTGTAATCTGGTATCATACCGATGGGCATCCCGACTATCACCAACCTTCAGACCACTCGGACCGATTGAATTGGGACAAAGTGACAGAAATAACCAAGGCTGCTTTCCTGAATGTTTGGAATCTTGCTAACGAAAAAAAATATTAATTCACACCGACAATACAGTTATACATGGTCTTAAATTACATTTGGGTAACATTTTTTGTAATAGCTTTCATCGTGGCACTCGTCAGACTCATTTTTATGGGAGACACGGAGATTTTCACAGAGCTCGTCAATTCCACTTTCGATTCTTCAAAGAATGCGTTCCAAATATCCCTTGGCCTGACCGGCATCCTTGCCCTTTGGTTAGGACTAATGAAAATAGGTGAGAATAGCGGCATGATTAATGCACTCTCCCGTTGGTTAAGTCCGGTATTCTGCCGTCTTTTCCCCGAGATACCTAAGGGACACCCTGCCATGGGGTCAATCTTTATGAACCTGTCAGCCAACATGTTAGGATTGGACAATGCTGCTACCCCATTAGGACTGAAAGCCATGAAAGAACTGCAAGAACTGAACCCGAAGAAGGATACCGCCACTAACCCAATGATTATGTTCCTGGTAATCAATACTTCAGGATTGATATTGATACCTGTCAGCATTATGATGTATCGTGCCCAGCTGGGAGCCACGCAACCCACGGATATCTTCATTCCTACACTGCTCACTACTTCCATATCCACGCTCGTGGGAATTACCGCTGTCAGTATTTCGCAACATATCAATCTGATATGTAAACCGATACTGATACTTATAAGCTGCATCAGTTTATTTTTTGCAGGTCTCATCTGGGTATTTACACAAGTTAGCCGTGAAGAAATGGGAGTTTACTCTACACTGACAGCCAACATACTGCTGTTCAGTATTATACTCTTGTTTATCGTATGGGGACTTTGGAAAAAAATTAATGTTTACAACGCTTTTATTGAAGGAGCAAAAGAAGGATTCTATACTGCTGTACGTATCATTCCTTATTTAGTGGCATTTCTCGTTGGAATAGCTGTTTTCCGTACTTCAGGAGCTATGGATATGCTGGTGAACGGCATTGCAGCAACAGCAGATTTCTGCGGACTGGATACCAGTTTTGCCGGTGCACTACCTACTGCATTAATGAAAACTTTGAGTGGTAGTGCCGCCAATGGACTGATGATTGATACAATGACGCAGTATGGCGCTGATTCTTTCATAGGGCGCATGAGCTGTGTAGCACGAGGAGCCTCGGATACTACTTTTTATATTCTTGCCGTCTACTTCGGAAGTGTGGGTATCACCAAAACTCGTAACGCCGTAACATGTGGACTGATAGCCGATGCTTCAGGTATCATCGCCGCCATCATCATCAGTTATCTGTTTTTCTTCTAAATAAATAAAATAATCGTATTGCAAAACCTCAAATAACATGATTAGCTATCAAACAGACGGCATTTCAATGCCGGATATTAAAAAACGGGAAACAACGGAATGGATTAAATCTGTTGCTGCTACTTACGGAAAAAGAATCGGTGAAATCGCTTATATTTTCTGTTCAGACGAAAAAATTCTGGAAGTGAATAGACAGTATCTACAGCATGATTACTATACTGATATTATCACTTTTGACTATTGTGAAGGTAACCGTCTTAACGGTGATTTGTTTATCAGTCTCGATACCGTACGCACCAATGCCGAGCTATTTGCCGCTAACGACTATGAACGAGAGTTATATCGCGTCATTATCCATGGAATCTTACACTTATGTGGCATCAATGACAAAGGGCCGGGTGAACGGGAAATCATGGAAACTGCGGAAAACAAAGCACTAGCTATGTTACAAAAAAAGAAAAATAATATTTACCTACAAACTGAATAGTTCGCAAGAGCTAAACGAAAGAACGCTATAATTTAGTATCTTTATCAGGGGGGGCTTCCCTATCATTGCCGACTTTGTGCCAATAAAGTGGCAAAACCTTGCCAATAAGGTGGCACAAGCGTGCCAATGAAGTGGCAAAGTTGTGCCACCCTATTGGCACAACTTCGGTATTAGTATGAGTAGAAAAGGACAGAACAGAACATATCAGACAGATAAAATCACCCTGACTTTTACTAGTAATTTTCCCCGTTCTTTTACACAAACAACTAAGGTAAATAGATAAAACACTACAATATGAAATGAAAATTAGTACCTTTGCATGGTTTAAAAAGAGATTGAACGAATGGAGTTTAAGTATGACGTTATTGTAATTGGAGCTGGACATGCCGGATGCGAAGCCGCTGCCGCAGCCGCTAATCTTGGTTCTAAAACCTGTCTTATCACAATGGATATGAACAAGATAGGACAAATGAGCTGTAACCCTGCCGTAGGAGGTATTGCCAAAGGGCAGATCGTACGGGAAATTGATGCTTTAGGTGGATATATGGGGTTGGTAACAGACAGAACAGCCATCCAATTCCGTATATTAAATCGTTCTAAAGGCCCTGCCATGTGGAGCCCGCGTGCACAATGTGACCGTAATAAATTTATTTGGGCTTGGAGGGAAATCTTGGAAAACACTCCCAATCTACATATCTGGCAAGATACAGTAAAGGAGATTCTTGTTGAAAACGGAGAAATAGTGGGATTAGTTACTCTTTGGGGTGTTACTTTCCGTGCGAAATGTATTGTTTTAACAGCAGGTACTTTCCTCAATGGTTTGATGCATGTGGGACACACCATGCTTCCTGGCGGACGTATGGCAGAACCGGCATCTTACGAATTAACCGAATCCATCGCACGGCATGGCATCACTTATGGACGCATGAAAACGGGAACTCCCGTTCGCATTGATGGAAGAAGCGTCCATTATGAAGATATGGATATTCAGGAGGGCGAAGCAGACTTTCATAAGTTCTCATTTATGAATACCGGAGCCCGTCATCTGAAACAGTTGCCTTGCTGGACTTGTTTTACGAATGAAGAGGCACACCGTATACTCCGTGAAGGTTTACCGGATTCTCCCCTTTTCAACGGACAAATTCAAAGTATCGGTCCCAGATACTGTCCCAGCATCGAAACCAAGATTGTTACTTTCCCAGACAAAGAGCAACATCAACTTTTCTTGGAACCGGAGGGTGAAACGACTCAAGAGCTGTATTTGAATGGTTTCTCTTCCTCACTGCCTATGGATATCCAAATCGAAGCTTTGAAAAAAATTCCGGCTTTCCGTGATCTTGTTATTTACCGGCCAGGATATGCCATTGAATATGACTTCTTCGACCCCACCCAACTGAAACATACGTTGGAAACAAAAAAAATCAAGAACCTGTTCTTTGCCGGACAAGTCAACGGAACTACTGGATATGAAGAAGCAGCCGGACAAGGACTCATCGCAGGTATCAATGCCCACATCAATTGCCATGGCGGAGAGCCTTTTACTCTTGCTCGTGATGAAGCATATATCGGCGTATTAATCGACGATTTAGTAACTAAAGGCGTGGATGAACCTTATCGGATGTTTACGTCACGCGCCGAATATCGTATCCTACTACGTATGGATGACGCAGACATGCGACTCACAGAAAAGTCATGGAAGTTAGGACTTGCCAAAGAAGACCGTTATCAATTGCTAAAAGAAAAGCGAGAAGCTGTAAATAATATTATAGAGTTTACCCGAAATTATTCGATGAAACCTATACTAATCAATCCTGCATTAGAGCAACTCGGCACTACTCCACTCCGCCAGGGATGTAAACTTGTAGATTTAATAAATCGCCCGCAAGTAACCATCAAGAACATGGCTGAACATGTGGGTGCTTTCCAACATGAATTAAATAAAATCAGCGATAGAAAGGAAGAAATTATTGAAGCTGCAGAGATACTCATCAAATACGAGGGTTATATTGGGCGTGAAAGGATTATAGCTGACAAACTAGCAAGGTTGGAAAGTATAAAGATCAAAGGAAAATTTGATTATAATTCCATTCAGTCCCTTTCTACCGAAGCCCGACAGAAATTGATAAAAATAGATCCGGAAACAATAGCTCAAGCAAGCCGTATTCCGGGTGTATCTCCAAGCGATATCAACGTATTGCTCGTGCTTTGCGGTAGATAATTTTCGTGTTCCACGTGAAACAAAGAGTTCAATAAATACATTAAATAAACTGATTATGAGTAAAGAAATGCTTGCTAAAAGTATCCGGGAAATTCCCGATTTTCCTATTCCGGGAATTCTATTTTACGACGTGACTACCCTATTTAAAAATCCGGCAGCCTTACAAGAGCTATCTGATACTTTGTATGAAATGTATAAAAACAAAGGTATCACCAAAGTGGTGGGCATAGAATCAAGAGGGTTTATTATGGGGCCAATTTTAGCTACCCGTCTTGGTGCAGGTTTTGTTCCTATCCGTAAGCCGGGGAAGTTACCCGCAGAAACAATTGAAGAAAGTTATGATAAAGAGTATGGCAAAGACACTGTACAAATCCACAAAGATGCCATCAGCGAAGATGATATTGTTTTATTACACGATGATTTATTAGCTACGGGCGGAACGATGGAAGCTGCTTGCAAATTAGTAAAGAAGATGAAACCTAAAAAAATTTATGTGAACTTTATCATTGAATTAAAAGAATTACATGGAAAAGAAGTCTTTGGGGATGAAGTGAATGTAGAGTCAGTACTTTCTTTATAAATTTAGAAGGTCGGAAAATAAATGGTATAAGGGATTTGCAAGCCCTTCTATTCTACCATAAATATTCTGCCGGTCTCATTTTATTAAGCATACATAACTAAATTATCAACCTATCTCTTGTCTTTACATATACTTAATATTGTATAACTTAACTAATGGAAGAACTCAAAACAAACGATTATCTGAAGGGTATCGTATTAAACCTTCCCGAGAGTCCCGGAATTTACCAATATCTAAATGCCGAAGGGACGATTATATATGTAGGAAAAGCGAAGAATTTGAAGAGACGGGTATCCTCCTACTTCAACAGGGAACACGAACCGGGAAAGACACGGGTGTTAGTGAGTAAGATTGCAGATATTCGATATATCGTAGTCAACACTGAAGAAGACGCTTTGTTACTCGAAAACAACCTCATCAAAAAATATAAGCCTCGATACAATGTCTTGCTGAAAGATGATAAGACTTACCCGTCCATTTGTGTACAAAATGAATATTTCCCTCGAGTATTCAAAACCAGGAGAATTATCAGGAATGGATCTTCTTATTATGGTCCCTACAGTCATATTCCTTCCATGAATGCTTTACTAGACCTTATCAAACATTTATATCCATTACGTACTTGTAATTTAAATCTCTCTCCTGAAAACATACGAGCAGGGAAATTCAATGTTTGTCTAGAATATCACATCAAGAACTGCGCTGGCCCCTGTGTAGGCAAGCAAAGCCTGGAAAATTATCTGAAAAATATAGCCGAAGTCAAGGAGATCCTCAAAGGGAACACCCAGGAGGTAGAACGGATGCTTTTCCAACAGATGCAGGAATTAGCCGCGGAAATGAAGTTTGAGGAGGCACAGAAAATCAAAGAGAAATACCTACTTATAGAAAGCTATCGGGCTAAATCAGAAGTTGTCAGCAATATATTGCACAATATCGATGTATTCGCTATTGAGGAAGACAGTGACGGCAAATCAGCTTTCATCAATTATCTACACATCACCAATGGTGCCATTAACCAGGCTTTTACTTTCGAATACAAGAAACGACTGAACGAAACAAAAGAGGAGTTACTCTCATTAGGGATTATCGAAATGCGGGAACGTTACAAAAGCCTTTCTCGTGAAATAATCGTACCTTTCGAAATGGATATAGAGTTGAAAGATGTTGTTTTTACTATTCCGCAAAGAGGAGATAAAAAGAAACTATTAGAACTATCCATTCTTAACGTAAAACAATATAAAGCAGACCGTCTGAAACAATCGGAAAAATTAAACCCCGAACAACGAATAGTACGCTTACTGAAAGAAATCCAACAGGAACTTCACTTAGACCGGTTACCAATGCAAATAGAATGCTTTGATAATTCCAATATACAAGGCTCAGACCCTGTTGCCGCATGCGTAGTATTCATCAAAGGGAAACCCTCCAAAAAAGATTACCGAAAATATAATATAAAAACCGTAATAGGACCCGACGACTATGCTTCCATGAAAGAAGTCGTAAAAAGGCGCTATCAGCGCGCTCTTGAGGAGAACCTACCCCTACCCGACCTCCTTATTACCGATGGTGGAAAAGGTCAAATGAGTGCCGTAAAAGAGGTGATAAACGAACTCGGTCTTAATATTCCCATTGCCGGACTCGCCAAAGACGATAAACATCGTACTTCGGAATTATTATACGGAGTTCCACCACAAACTATCGGACTTAAACAAAATTCTCCACTTTTCCGCCTTTTGACACAAATCCAAGACGAAGTACACCGTTTTGCCATCACTTTTCACCGTGACAAGCGTAGCAAACGACAGGTAGCCTCTGCTTTAGACGAAATAAAAGGTATCGGAGAAAAGACAAAGAATGCTCTACTCAAAGAGTTCAAGAGTATAAAACGAATCAAAGAAGCACCACAAGAAAACATTATCAGGATTATTGGTGAAGCTAAAGCAAAAATTATCGCGGAATACTTTGCAAGCAAATAGAAAAACAATTACGAATTTATTCGTAACTTTGTAACCCTAAAAATTTATTAGAACAATAAAAGATATGAGAGTAGTCATACAACGTGCCGGACATGCATCAGTCACCATCAATGGAACCTGCAAGTCTGCTATTAACAAAGGTTTCGTGATATTGATAGGCATCGAAGAAACCGATGGGCAAGAGGATATCGACTGGCTATGCAAAAAGATTGTCAACTTGCGTGTTTTTGATGACGAGAATGGCGTGATGAACAAATCTATACTTGATATTAGTGGTGAAATACTGGTAATCAGCCAATTCACTCTCCATGCATCTACCAAGAAAGGTAATCGTCCCTCCTATATCCGGGCTGCAAAACCGGAAATATCCGTACCATTGTATGAACAATTCTGTAAAGAACTAAGTTTTGCATTAGGAAAAGAAGTCGGTACTGGTATATTTGGTGCCGATATGAAAGTAGAACTATTGAACGATGGCCCTGTAACCATTTGTATCGATACCAAAAACAAGGAATAATGACGTTAGAAGAAGCACAAAAAGAGGTAGACCTTTGGATTAAAAAATATGGAGTACGCTACTTCAGCGAACTCACCAATATGGCTGTATTAACCGAAGAAGTTGGTGAATTGGCACGCATAATGTCTCGCAAATATGGTGACCAATCCTTCAAAGAAGGAGAAAAAGACAATATAGAAGAAGAGATTGCAGATGTCCTTTGGGTACTTCTCTGCATTGCAAACCAAACGGGTGTAAATCTTACCGAAGCTTTTACACGCACCATGGAGAAGAAAACCAAACGTGACCAGACAAGACATATCAACAACCCTAAATTATCAAACCATGGAGAAAAATGAAGCTACTCAGAACAAGTATGATGCCGCTTTGGCAAAGTATAACACTCAGCTGGATGATGCAGAAGTAGCTGCACAAGTTGCCAAGATTATTGCAGAGAAAGTACCAGCAAATAACACTCTGGAAGTAAAGAAATTCTTGTTTCACTGCATTGACCTCACCACATTGAACAGTTCGGACAACGATGAAAGCGTAATGAAGTTCACACAAAAAGTGAACCAATTCGACGAGGAATTTCCTGATTTGAAAAATGTAGCCGCCATTTGTGTTTACCCCAATTTTGCAGAAATCGTAAAGGACACATTGGAGGTAGAAAATGTAAATATAGCCTGTGTATCAGCTGGATTTCCCTCCTCACAGACCTTTATTGAAGTGAAGGTAGCCGAAACTGCCATGGCAATTATGGAAGGTGCCGACGAAATAGATATCGTGATTTCCATTGGTAAATTCCTGAGCGAAGACTACGAAACCATGTGCGATGAAATACAAGAACTGAAAGATGTATGCAAGGAGCACCACCTAAAAGTTATTCTTGAAACCGGTGCACTGAAGACAGCTTCAAATATCAAAAAAGCCTCCATCCTATCCATGTATGCAGGAGCCGATTTCATTAAGACCTCTACGGGCAAGCAGCAACCAGCCGCCACTCCCGAAGCTGCTTACGTGATGTGTCAGGCCATAAAAGAGTATTATGCACTGACAGGTAATAAGATTGGTTTCAAACCGGCAGGAGGCATTAATTGCGTGAATGATGCATTGATATATTATACAATTGTCAAAGAAGTTCTGGGCGAAGAATGGTTGGATAACAAGCTGTTCCGCTTAGGAACCAGTCGTCTTGCCAATCTACTGCTCTCGGAAATAAAAGGCAAAGAAATGAAGTTCTTTTAAGAACCCACATTTACTTAATAAAAACTAAAGAATATTGATAGGAAAAGCCAAAACTTTTCCTATCTTTGTGATATAGAACGCCGATAGAGTTTTGGCTAAAGTATTGTATTAGAGAACGTTTCATTTATTATCTTTTTCTCGAAATTCGGCAAAATTTCATATTACGAAAGGTAATAAGCAAACGGGTCTCACGCACTTTCACGTATATACTCTTGTTATATATCGAATGGCGCGTGAGACTGTTGCTTGTATCTCGTAAAAGGTTTGCCGAAACCTCGGGAAAGATATAGGGCAACAGTTCTCACGCCTTTTGGTAACAAACATTAAGACAAGAGTATGGAAACAAAAAAGACATTACTTTTCAACACTAATCCCCAGCCTGGAGTTGCGGATTTAAATCATCAGCACGCACTGTTCATCGGACTAATAGCAGGAGAGCAAAAACAGTTTTATACTAACAGTCTGACTACCGGTGCCAATCAAAAACTGTTAGACTCTCTCCTATCCGATAAAGCCAAAATAAAAGAACCCCTTCAAATTCAATCAATATTCAACTTTCTAAAAGAAGAAGGTGAACGAAGTGCATATAATATCATGATTCCTCTTTTCTTGTCCATCAAAGGAAAAGAAAAACGTGAAGCCGCCATTCAAGAACGATTTATAGGTATCGAACGTCTCGTTCAGTATTGCAGAAACCTAAATAATTTTCTCCAATATATTCAATTCCACAGTACCCTCCGCATCACAAACGAGGATCTACAGCGAGGTATATTGACATGGGACTTAAGTAAGATGATAATCCTTGCCCGTATCGCCTACGACTACCAACTTATCAATGAAAAAGAAGCATGGGAATATATTGAATTTGCAGACAAGAAATGCCGTGAATGTTTTACATCCTGGGAAGAAGTAGGTAAAAGCTACTTATTAGGACAGGTGATAAATTATCCCGGTGAAGATGAGTTTAAAAAGGTTATCGGATATTATTGTTCTGCCATGAAAGATGTAAAAAGTCCATGGATAAATACACCGTTTTAATTCAAACGGTTTATTTATCCCGCTCAATCACATAATCAAGATAAGAAATAAGAGCTTTTTTTACATCTGTATCAGGAACAACAGACAACAACTGAAGTGCTTTTTCTTTATAAGTATACATCGTTTGAATAGCGTATTCAATACCACCATTCTGCTTGGCAAAGTCGATTAAATGGGCTATTTCTTCATCAGACGCCGTTCCACTCTTTACTTTGACGGCAATGGCTTGTGCTGTACTATTCTCAGTAGAATTCAATGCATAGAGAACAGGCAAAGTCAGCTTTCCTTCCAACATATCATTACCGGTCGGTTTACCGATCTCCTTACTCTCATAATAATCGAATATATCATCTTTTATCTGAAAACAAAGACCGATATACTCACCAAGCAACCGTGCATATTCAGCCTTTTCACCATCTACCCCCACCGACAGGGCACCAGCTTTTGTACAAGCAGCAAATAAAACTGCTGTCTTCTTACGAATAACATCGAAGTAAATATCTTCTGAAAAATGAGGATTACTTACATTGGAAAGTTGCAAAAGTTCCCCCTCCGCCAAATCTTGTCCCAGATTGGAAACGACATCGATAATATCATAATTACGAGTCATACCAACTTCCACCAAAGCCGTAGCCAGCAAATAATCTCCCGACAGCACCGCTACCTTATTATTAAAGATAGCATTTACAGAAAGCTGTCCCCGGCGTTCGGTACTCTCATCCACCACATCATCATGTACCAAACTGGCATTATGCAGAAGTTCTAAAGCAACTGCCGCATGCAATGTAGCGGGACAAACCTCACCATAAAGCTTTGCAGCCAACAGCACCAATATCGGACGCATCATCTTCCCGTTCTTTTGCCGGATATGTGCAATTACACTATTCAACAAAAGATTAGAACTGGAGAGAGAAGTATCAAAATGCTTCTTAAACTCTTCCAATTCTACAGAAATCGGGGATTTAATGAGGGATATACTTTCCATAGACCGTGCTATTTGAGCACAAAAATAGTAATAAAACGGTTAATACGGTATTTTTTTGTACTTTTACCATGAAAAAAAGGATAAATCTATGAATTCTACCGATAAACTTTTCCTACTCGATGCATATGCACTGATATATCGTGCCTATTATGCATTCATCAAAAATCCGCGAATTAATTCAAAAGGCTTCAATACCTCTGCCATCCTAGGTTTTGTAAATACTCTGGAAGAAGTGCTTAAAAAAGAAAATCCCAGTCACATAGGAGTAGCGTTCGACCCTGCCGGACCTACATTCCGTCATGAAGCCTACGAACAGTATAAAGCGCAGCGGGAAGAAACTCCCGAAGCTATCCGTCTCTCTGTACCCATTATAAAGGATATCATTCGTGCCTATCGCATCCCCATCCTGGAAGTTTCCGGCTACGAAGCCGACGACGTAATAGGTACTCTTGCCACTGAAGCCGGTAAACAAGGGATTATCACTTATATGATGACCCCCGACAAGGACTATGGACAGTTGGTATCGGATAAAACATTCATGTATCGTCCCAAACATAGTGGTGGTTTCGAAGTAATGGGAGTGGAAGAGGTAAAAGCCAAATTTGATATCCAATCAACTTCGCAGGTTATCGATATGCTGGGACTGATGGGCGACTCTTCCGATAATATTCCCGGTTGTCCGGGCGTGGGAGAGAAAACCGCACAAAAACTGATTGCCGAGTTCGGAAGTATTGAAAATCTCCTTGAACATACCGACCAACTAAAAGGTGCGCTCAAAACCAAAGTAGAGAATAACCGGGAAATGATTATATTCTCCAAATTTCTCGCCACTATCAAAACCGATGTTCCCATTAAGCTCGACATGAATACACTTGTCCGTGAAGAACCGAACGAAGAAGAACTTCGCAAGATTTTTGAGGAGTTGGAATTTCGTACACTCATCGATCGCGTTCTTAAAAAAACAAGTACCCCCTCCTCCCCTTCTCCAGCTTCGGTCTCACCTGACCTATTTGCCGGAACCCTATTTGCTCAAGAACCGACCGCCACTCCTGAAAAAAATGATCCGGTTCAAGGCGATTTGTTTGCAAATTTTGCGGGCAATGGGACAGACGGCTCGAAAAATTCAAATCTAACGCGGTTAGAAATGCTCAATGTAGACTACCAACTTATTGATACAGAAGAAAAAAGGGGAAAAATTATTCAAAAGTTACTTACATCTGAAATTCTCTCAATAGATACGGAAACTACAGGAACCGAACCGATGGAAGCAGAATTAGTCGGAATGAGTTTCAGTGACGCTGAAAACAGGGCCTATTACGTACCTGTTCCGGCAAATCGGGAAGAAGCGTTAAAAATAGTAAATGAGTTACGTCCCCTCTATGAAAATGAGAAATCTTTGAAAGTAGGACAAAATATCAAGTATGATATGATAGTCCTCAAAAATTACGGCATTCAAGTAAAGGGAAAACTTTTTGATACAATGCTCGCACATTATGTCCTGCAACCGGAACTTCGTCACAATATGGACTATCTGGCGGAAATCTACCTGCACTATCAAACCATCCACATTGACGAACTCATCGGAGCCAAAGGAAAAAATCAGAAAAACATGCGCGACCTTCCTCCGGAAGATGTTTACCGTTATGCCTGCGAAGATGCGGACGTCACTCTGAAATTGAAAAATATATTGGAGAAGGAATTAAAGAAACAAGATGTAGAACATTTATTCCATGAAATTGAAATGCCCCTTGTCCCCGTACTTGTCAATATAGAGAGTAACGGAGTACGTATCAGCACAGAAGCCTTGAAACAATCATCGGAGCACTTCACTATCCGTTTACAGGAAATAGAAAAGAACATCTACGAAATGGCAGGCGAAACATTCAACATCAGTTCCGCCAAACAGGTAGGCGAGATACTCTTCGACAAACTGAAAATCGTGGATAAAGCCAAAAAAACCAAGACCGGACAGTATGTCACCTCAGAAGAAGTGTTACAGACCTACCGCAACAAACACGAGATTATCGGTAAGATATTGGAATACCGTGGTCTGAAAAAATTGCTCAGCACCTATATCGACGCCCTACCCCAACTGATAAACTCTCGTACCGGACGAATACATACCTCTTTCAACCAAGCAGTAACCGCCACAGGGAGACTCAGCTCCAGTAACCCGAACCTGCAAAACATCCCTATCCGCGATGAAGACGGTAAGGAAATCCGTAAAGCTTTTATCCCGGACGATGGTTGTAAGTTTTTCTCTGCCGACTACTCACAGATTGAACTACGTATCATGGCTCATCTGAGTGGAGACAAAAATATGATAGACGCCTTCCTCAGCGGTTACGACATCCACGCCGCCACCGCCGCAAAGATATACAAGGTAAATATCAATGAAGTAACCGCCGACATGCGCCGCAAAGCCAAGACTGCCAACTTCGGTATCATCTATGGCATTTCTGTCTTCGGACTGGCAGAACGCATGAACGTCTCCCGTCAGGAAGCCAAGGAATTGATTGACGGATACTTTGAGACTTACCCCCAAGTCAAGGAATACATGGATAAAAGCATCCAAGTGGCACGCGAAAACGGCTATGTTGAAACTATCTTCCACCGCAAGCGCTTCCTGCCGGACATCAACTCCCGGAATGCCGTTGTCCGCGGTTACGCCGAGCGGAATGCCATCAACGCCCCCATTCAGGGAAGCGCCGCCGATATCATCAAAGTAGCCATGGCACACATCAATCAACGCTTTCAAAGTAACAATCTGAAAGCAAAAATGATTTTACAGGTCCATGACGAACTAAATTTCAGCGTTCCAGAGGCAGAAAAAGAGATTGTGCAACAAATTGTAATCGAAGAGATGGAGCATGCTTATCGCATGCTCGTACCCCTGAAAGCCGATTGCGGATGGGGGAAAAACTGGTTGGAAGCCCATTAATCGGTTCGATAACTTTATTTAACTTACAATCAGAAAGCAACAGAAGCAATCAGTTTAAAATACAGTTTGTTCACAAGAATATCCGGCAAGCGTTCTGCTGGCTATTTTTTGTTCATCTATCTTAGCAAAAAGGAAGCATATTCTTCTTCATCAAATTGACATTTTGATAATATTTAAACCAAAAATTAAGATTATGTCAATATAATACGTACCTTTGCAGCGAAATCAATGACACATTGATAGAATATAGTAAGTTAAACTCTAAAACATAAATCCATGAAGACTTTAAAAAATTTGATTTTATTTGCTTGTCTTTTCGCTTGTGGCATGAATGCGTCAGCTGACAATAAAAGTAACCTCATTTACAATTCGGAAGAGGTAAATGGCGTAATGGTTGGCCAAACCGTATACAAGATGGATGGTGGTACATTATCAAATTACATGAAGTACAACTATAAGTACGACGACCAAAACCGCATGACAGAAAATGAAACTATGAAATGGAACAGTACAGAGAATACATGGAACAAAGATTTGTGTATCCGTTATGCCTATCAAGGTAAGACACTTACCACTACTTACTATAAATGGAACAAAAAGAAAGGTGAATACATCCTGGTTCCCGAAATGACGGTAACAATGGACAACCCGAACATGTAATTCATTCTTTCTCTCTCAAAAAACTTTACTACTAACACTAACCAAAACCTTTATAAAATAAAAAGCGGCGGAGCACATTGTGTATTCCGCCGCTTTTTATTCATTATTCAAGAGTACGGTATTTGTTCACAGCCGCCCCCATACCGTCAATGAAGCCTATCTTGTTCCTCACACCGTCTATATTGAACTTTACATATTGATCATAATAAAGCGTAGCGCAATCAGAGTTTTCTTCTTTCAGTTTACGATACTCCTTCCAACACTTGTCATATTCTTCAATAGCCAGTTTTATGGCTGTCCGGTCATATTCTCCTGTCCGGTCTCCCTGATACCCCTTCAGCATCACAATCCAGCCTTGTTCCATAATTCTATAAAGCCAATAACCATACAAAGAAGAAGTCCTGATATAATGCTCCACTACTTCATCGCTACATTCCACCCTCCGGGAAAGCTTTACTATTTCTTCCCAAAGAGCAACGGAAAGCTTCATCTCGTACAAAGCTTCGTCAACGTTACCTTTTTTCAAAATCGCGTCGAACACTTTCTTCAATTGGTTCGTACCCCCCAAATAATGATCGCGCGTCCACGTAACACTGACAGGGTGTATCAACGAACCTCTTCCCCGGATAATAGCATCGGGAGTCAGAAGGCACAATCTGCGGAAATAAGGTAATGACTCATCGGAAATCCCTATTTTTAATGCATACTCATTGAAGATCTCTTTTTCTGCCCGGTCGGGATTTTTCGCCCACTGGCTCATTACATACGTATTCAAGTCGCACCAGAGTTCATTAGAAATATAAGGGCCAAACCAACCGCCCCCTCTCGACCATGTCCACACACCGGAGAAGAGAGGATTGTCTTTTATATCGTTCAGACAACGTGGCGCAGCATCATTCTTAGTCTCCTCGAACCCGTTAATCACAGCATCGGCCATGTAGTTCGGATAGGCTCCTTTTCCTTCGTATTCTCGCTGGCATTGTACCTCTATCACCTGCTTATGCTTTCCCAAAGTAATCGTTCTATTGAAAGGGAAAGTCCTGAAATAATCACCATTCGTATGCTTGATGGCAAGATAGAGATTGGAATGCGGTTCCACCTGTTCCGTCACGGCCAGATAATAGTCCGGACGGACATGGAAGAAACCAAAATCCCATGTCCGGTATACAATCTTCTTATTCCGCTTCACACATACCTCTTCCCTCAGCAAATTCATCAGCTTGGCATGTATCTCGATGCTCTTGTCATACTTCTTTTTATAATCTACCGGTCCGTTTCCCGTATGATACGGGATGTTGTGCGTATAAGTCTCACCCGTACGAATGACCAATCCATCCATTTCCGGAAAACGCTCGAACAACTCCTTCAGCATCGCCCGGTGTATCTCCCATGTCTTGGGCTTCTCGAACGAAATCTTTCCTTCTTCGTCGCATATCTCGTCTTTATAAAGATCTACCAGTTTCTTAGGCAGCACAATGATATCCGTAAAGTAGAAAGCTTGCAAACCATTCCGGTGACATTCATCAATCTGAGTCCTGATTTCCTTCGTCAGCATTTCTACCCAAGCCCTCTCTTCCGAACCTTTCGGAAAGATACGCTTGTCGAACTTAGAAAAACTGACGGCACACTGCGGAAACTTAAACTCATTGATAACCATGCCATTCATCCCGAAAGAAGCCAACTTCTCCGGATTGCGAAAAGCGGTTTGCGTCATGGCATCTCCCGGATTATGATGTACCATATCCATTACCAGATAATCTTTTTTCTCTGACTGCTGCGCAATAATAGGTAAAGACAAGCAAATACCCATACTCAATAATATCCACTTTTTCATTCTCTTCTATCTGTTAATTAATATTCTTGTTAATTCCCCACTGCTTATTGGGCTCACTTCCCATTACAAACGACAGAATACCCCCTTTCATAATATCCTCATGCGACAAGATAGACCGGCTATAAGGTTTCCCATTCAATGTAGCTGACTGGATATAGATATTCTTCTCCGAATATCCTTTCGCCTCAACCCTGAATTCTCTGCCGCTCTCAAGAGTGATGACCACTTCCTCAAAACCGGGACTTCCAATTACATAATACGGTGAACCGGGACATACCGGATAAAAGCCCATCATACCGAACACCAGCCATGCCGACATTTGTCCGGCATCATCATTCCCACTCAGTCCGTCCGGTGCAGGATAATATTCCCTTTCCAGTATTCTATGAACCCACTTCTGGGTCTTCCATGGCTCACCGGACAATGCAAAAAGATAAGGGATATGATGCCCCGGCTCATTACCGTGCCAGTAATAATCTTTCTCAAAGAAAGTATCAAGCCGGTTTATAAAGCGTTCCTTACCAATATGTTTCATCAGCCCTTCCACATCGTGGGGCACGTACCAGGTATAGTGAAAAGGCGTACCCTCACAGATATAATCTGCGGACTTATCAAATTCAAAAGGTTCCACCCACTTACCGTCTGCATGCCGTCCGCGGGCATATCCCGTTTCAGGATCAATCACGTTCTTATAGTTCATCGCCCTATGGGACAATACTTCATAATCAACCTTCTTCCCAAGCTTGCAGGCAACCTGCGACAAGACAAAATCATCATAAGCATACTCCAACGTGCGCGACACCTGTTCCCGTTTATGAAATGCATCCCACACATTGTCTTCCAATGGTATATAATCATATTGCAGATAAGAGTCCAGTGCTCTGCGCCCTTTACCTTCCACATAACTTTTTTTATCCGTATTTACCTGGAACGCATTCTTACGCATCAATCGGTAAGCCTCCTCATAGTCAAAACCCGGAATGTCTTTTACAATAGCGTCACCCAGCATCGCGATACCATGGTCGCCAATCATCGCCGCGGTATAATTGTTCCACAACGGGAAAATAGGTAACCATCCGCCTTGCTGCCCTTTTAGAATAAATGATTTTGAGAAATCCCCCACTATAGAAGGACTTAGAATGGTATAAAGCGGTAATACAGCCCTATAAATATCCCACATAGAAAAGTCACAGTAATAGGAAAACCCTTTTGCCTGATGCACAGTATGCTTTTCCGCAAAACCGGGATAGTATCCTTTGACATCACTGAACGTACGCGGAAGCATACGGGCATTATAAAGAGCCGTATAGAATTGCGTTTTCTTTTTTTCATCATTACCCTTTACGGCTATCTGTCCCAAAGCCTTTTCCCAGTCGGCAGCCGAACGGGATTTCACTGTCTCAAAATCCCAATCCGGTATCTCCGTCTCCAGGTTCTCGCGGGCATTATCAACACTTGTAAAGGAAGTCCCTATCTTCACCTTCATGCAATTGTTCTTCAAGGCCGACAGCTTTATCCAAGCGCCTACTTCACATCCTTTACCCTCAATTTCCGTTTGTCCCACTACAACCATACTGTCTTTCCACACGCCGAAGGTATCGAAATCGGTTTCAAACTTGACTACAAAATATCCACTGAAACCGGCACTCTTACCACCTCCCTGATAAATACGATAGGCGGGATTATAACCGGTCACTTCCCTGTTTTTCGTATCAATTCTGATATATCCCTGTTTTTTATCACTGTTCGGCTCAATAACGATATACCGTTCTCCTTCATCCGGGGGAAAATTAAACCGCATCATTCCCGCATGAGAAAGACCGGTCATCTCCGCACGAATTCGGTAGTCCTCCAAAGTTACCTCATAACAAGAGGGCTTTGCCATTTCTTTATCATGGCCGAAGTGTGAAGCACGTTCCCGGGCATCCGTCTTCAACTCTCCCACCATCGGCATTAGGGTGACACTTCCATAATCTTGCGTACACGAACCGCTTATCCAGTGACTTGCCCTGAAACCCTGAATTTCGTTGTGATAATAATAATACGGAGGATTACATTTACGTTCACCTTCCAGCGTCTGCGCCACCCAATTCGTCATTCCATTGGGTACTCCCACAGCGGGCATAGTCTGGCCTTTTTCTTCCGACGGAGCTTTATCTCCCCGGGCATGCCGCTGTACATCTGTACCGATAAGCGGATTTACATAGTCCCCAAATTTCCCTGTTTGTGCCATCAGGTTACCCGACAGCAACAATGCGCACAATACGCCTGCATACAATTTCATAAATACCGTGTCGTGTTTGATTGTTGATACACCAGCATTTTACATCCCATACTGATATATAAGCAAAAATAAAGCAAATATCCGAAACAGCCAAAAACTATATTATAAAGAAACACACAGATAAATAAAGCCCTACCTTTGTGCCAATAAAAAAAATAAATATGATACCTCAAGAACTTATTCGTTACATAGAAACAGAAATCATCCCCCGATACAAAGATTTTGATAAAGCACACAATTTGTCGCATGTGGAAACCGTTATTGACGAAAGTCTGGCACTTGCCCGCCAACATCCCGAAACCGACGAGCGCATGGTCTATACTATCGCGGCTTATCATGACACAGGGCTCTGCCGCGACCGGGCCACACATCATCTTTTGTCCGGAGAGATACTGGCGGCAGATGATACCCTGCATCAATGGTTCTCAGAGGAAGAAATACAAACGATGAAAGAAGCCGTAGAAGACCACCGGGCATCTACCGACCATGAGCCCCGCAGTATCTATGGCAAAATCGTTGCCGAAGCCGACCGTATTATTGACCCGGACATCACCCTGCGCCGCACCGTGCAATATGGTCTGAAGCAAAACCCTACGACAGATGAGGAATGGCACTACCTACGGTTCCACAAACATCTGATGGAAAAGTATGCACCGGGCGGCTATCTGAAACTTTGGTTCCCTAATTCCAAAAATGCAGAACGGCTGAAAGAACTGCAAACCATCATTGCTGATGAAACGTTGCTGAAGTCTGTCTTCCACCGGCTATATGCCGAGGAAAGACGATAGAGAAAAGGGATTTTCCTTCCCTACCATTGCCGACTTTGTGCCAATAAAGTGGCAAAGCCTTGCCAATAGGGTGGCACAAGCATGCCAATATGATGGCAAAGTTGTGCCACTCTATTGGCACAATACTGGCATTAAAGGGATGAATTTAAAGGCTTTGCTTCAGGTATATCATATCTTTTAATAATATGCCCTCTTCCACTATAGGATGGTCGTAATTATCGGTAAAAAAGTTCTCGATACGGTGGGAATATTCAAAACCGCAACTTTTATAAAATCCGGTTGTCCCCGGAACATCTCCGGTCCCGACTATCATTTGAGTATATCTTCCCGAATAGTGATTTATCAGATAGTTTATCATTGTCCTTCCATATCCCTGCCGTTGGAAATCAGGAGTAACAGCCAAGTTTTTCAGTTCACAAACACCGCTTCCTTCGTCGGTAACCACACAAACGGCTTTAACGCCCCGATCTTCGAGCACAAACATTTCGCCCCGTTCCAAGTAACGGTCGATCATGGACTCTTGCTCATCGGCAAGCAACAGTAAATCCAAATACTGCTTTTTATTGGCAATAACCAAAGACAGGTTCATAATCTTTTCCATTTTATCCATGTGAACAAAGATAAGTATTCCCTCCTTAAAAACTGATATTCCACAAAAGAGAAAGTATAAGAAGATTACCGCATTAGCCTAAAATTGATTATCTTTGCACCCCAAAATGAGACAAAAAAGAATGATATAATCAATTGATAATAACAAAAATACTATAACACTATGGCATTAAAAGCTGGTATCGTAGGACTTCCCAACGTAGGAAAATCTACTCTTTTCAACTGCTTGAGCAGTGCAAAAGCGCAAGCGGCAAATTTCCCGTTTTGTACAATCGACGCCCAAATGGGGCAAGTATCCGTACCCGATGAGCGGTTGACCCGTCTTGCCGAACTGGTTCATCCGGGACGTATCGTACCCGCCGTATGCGATATTGTCGACATTGCCGGTTTGGTGAAAGGTGCCAGCAAAGGCGAAGGCCTCGGTAACCAATTCTTGGGCAATATTCGCGAGTGTGACGCCATCATCCATGTGTTGCGTTGCTTCGACAACGGAAACATCGTGCATGTGGACGGTTCGGTAAACCCCGTGCGCGACAAGGAAATCATCGACACCGAACTGCAACTGAAAGACCTCGACACGGTAGAAAACCGCATCAAGCGCGTGGAAAAAGTAGCTAAAGTAGGTGGCGACAAGATGGCAAAGATAGAATACGATCTCCTGCTCCGTTACAAAGATGCATTGGAACAAGGACAGAGTGCCCGTACTGTAATACCTCAAAACGATGATGAAGAGCAGTGCGCCAAACAGATGTTCCTGCTCACCACCAAACCCGTGCTCTACGTCTGCAATGTAGACGATACCAGTGCCGCCACCGGCAACCAATACGTGGAGCAAGTACGCGAAGCCATCAAGGGAGAGGATGCCGAACTCATCATCATCTCCGCACAGACCGAGGCCGACATCGCCGAATTGGAAACGTACGAAGAAAAGCAGATGTTCCTCGAAGACCTCGGATTGAAGGAAAGCGGCTGTAACCGCCTGATTAAGGCCATCTACAGCCTCCTGAACCTGGAGACCTTTATCACCGCCGGAGAAATGGAAGTAAAGGCGTGGACTTATCACAAAGGCTGGAAAGCCCCGCAATGCGCCGGAGTTATCCATACGGACTTTGAAAAGGGATTTATCCGTGCAGAGGTCATCAAATACGAAGACTACATCAAATATGGCAGTGAGGTCGCGGTACGCGAAGCCGGTAAGCTGGGTGTTGAAGGCAAGGAATACGTGGTGCAGGATGGGGACATCATGCATTTCCGGTTCAATGTATAAGAAGAACGGGGCGGCCAAAAGTCCTGAAAAAGACCTTCCTTATCGTATCTTTCAAGTCGAGCTGACCGATCTGGAAAATGGAGACCGGGGCGAAGAGTTTTACTATATGGAGAAAGAAAACTACGTTAAGTAACAATCCTAATAAGAAACCTCAAATGGCAAATAATAGATTAAAGTATCTCATTGCAGGTACCGGCGGCGTAGGTGGCAGTATTGCCGGTTTCCTTGCATTGGCCGGAAAAGACGTTACTTGCATTGCACGCGGCGAACATCTTGCCGCCATACGTGAGCATGGTTTGCGGCTACATTCCGACCTGAAGGGCGAACATACGCTGAAGACGCCCGCTTATACGGCGGAAGAATATGCCGCTCTCGCTTCTTCATCGGCCGGCTACAAGGCAGATGTCATCTTCGTATGCGTCAAAGGGTATTCGGTAGACTCCATTACGGAACTTATCAAACGCGCTTCTCACGAAAATACGGTAGTTATTCCTATCTTGAACGTTTACGGTACGGGCCCCCGCATCCAGCGTCTGGTTCCGGACGTAACGGTACTGGACGGTTGCATCTACATCGTAGGTTTCGTTTCGGGAAAAGGGGAAATTACGCAAATGGGCAAGATATTCCGTCTGGTCTACGGGGCACACCGGGGCACTGATGTTTCCCGTGAAACATTGGAAGCCGTGCAACGTGATTTACAGGAAAGTGGCATCAAAGCCGAAATATCCCCCGATATCAACCGGGATACGTTCGTAAAATGGTCTTTCATCTCTGCCATGGCTGTGACAGGAGCTTACTACGACGTGCCTATGGGGGAAGTCCAGAAGCCGGGTAAAGTACGCGATACTTTTATCGGCCTTTCTCAAGAAAGCGCTGCATTGGGACGGAAATCAGGCATTGAATTTAAGGAGGATATTGTAGAATATAATCTTAAAGTTATCGACAAACTCGCGCCCGAAAGTACCGCTTCCATGCAGAAAGATATGGCGAGAGGACACGAGAGTGAAGTGCAGGGGTTACTTTTCGACATGATTGCGGCAGCGGAGGAACAAGGAATTGAAGTTCCGACGTACAGGATGGTGGCGGAGAAGTTTAAATAAAAATCACATACATATTAACCTAAATTGGCAAGTAAACAAGATTATTTTCTAACTTTGCTGCATAATCAAGTTAATAACTCTATTCCTTCAACAATATGCTAGCATTATTCTCCATCAACTGGAACCCTAATCCCGAACTGTTTAATCTCTTCGGAAGTATCCCAATCCGTTATTACGGTCTACTATGGGTTATAGGTATCGCACTCGCTTACGTAATAGTCCACCGTCAATACCGTGACAGAAAGATTGATGAAAAGAAGTTTGAACCGTTGTTCTTTTATTGTTTTTTCGGCATACTGATTGGAGCACGGTTGGGACATTGCCTGTTCTATCAGCCCGACTACTATCTGAACCACTTTTGGGAAATGATACTTCCGGTAAAGTTCCTGCCCGACGGCGGTTGGAAATGGACCGGATATGAAGGGCTTGCCAGTCATGGCGGTACATTAGGCTTGATTATCTCCCTATGGCTCTATTGCCGCAAGACCAAGATGCATTACATGGATGTGCTCGATATGATCGCTGTGGCTACACCTATCACAGCGTGCTGCATCCGTCTGGCCAACCTGATGAATTCTGAAATCATCGGCCAGCCCACCGATGTGCCTTGGGCTTTCGTCTTTGAACGGGTAGATATGCTTCCCCGCCATCCGGCGCAGCTTTACGAAGCAATCGCTTATTTTATCTTCTTCCTGGGAATGGTTTACCTGTATAAACGGGGACTGAAAAAACAGGTCTCCCTCCCCTATCATCGTGGTTTCTACTTCGGCCTTTGCTTGACGGAAATATTCGTATTCCGCTTCTTCATCGAGTTCTTGAAAGAGAACCAAGTAAACTTTGAAGACAGTATGAGACTGAATATGGGACAATGGCTGAGCATTCCTTTCATTATTATCGGTATCTATTTCATGTGTTTCTACGGGAAAAGAAAGAAATAAAACTACGCTCATAACGAAAGTATAAATTAGAATAAAGCATAGCGAATTAAATAATATAGAATTCGTTATGCTTTGTTTTTTCTTTATGTATAGAGCTGTAGAAAACATATTATGATCAAATTGTTGCTAATTCATAGCTTTTAAAACAAACAAATGTTTTTCAGAACGCATAAAAGAATTCCGTACCCAAAGATACCGCAGAGACAACCGATTACTCTAAATATTGATATTGCTACATATTATGAAATAAATTCAACTACCACTTAAATATAAATTTAATTCTACATACCACCACGAAACATTTATAGCCTATTTAGTTAATTAATAACAAAAGAATACTTACTTGTTATATTTTTTGTATATTCAGACTTTAATCTTACATGCTATGAAACAGATTTATTACTTAATTACGATTATTACAATAATCACAATAGCTAGTTGTGATAGTAGTAGTGAAGTAGAAAATGTTTCAAAAGTAGCTAATCTGCGAAGCATGAATTCCAATTGTAATGGTTTCGGTGGCGGTTGTTTACCCAATTGTCATATAGAAACAAACGATGATACCGGAGAAATAACTCTGACTTTTACACCCAACGAAACATATAGTTGTACTAATTTCCATGTCAGTTATACAGGAACTTCTATAGGCAATGCCTGGCTATCACTCTCAAACAATTCAAGCCAAGATGTTAAAATCAATGATAACGGATATACATATGTCCAAATAGAAGTATCATGTACTGATTATAATTGTACTTGCAGTAGATATTATATGGTAGAAGCAGGGGAAAAACCCGAAGATATCGGCCCCATAGAAATAGGGACTAATTGTGGAAGAGAATACTATTCACACTCATTTGAATGTATAAATGGAAAATTATATATATTCTGTAACGATAGTGAATACGATGAATACGATCCTGAAAAAAATCCTTTTAAAATGGTTATCGACAGTTATACCACGAGGATACATATTCCCGGAGACGAAGATGACAATAGTAACTTCCCTGATGGTGGCGGATATATTTTGGGAGATCCTATCGAGCTGAATAATATATATGAAGGGTATGCCACCGTTTATTTTTATAGTTCACAATGTAAATATCCTGAGCAACATTGTTATTATATTACTTACAACTGGATGGATGATGTAGAATATATAAATAATGTACATGTAAACGAGACAAATTCGCATCCCACTTATTAATTTTAATTGCCATGAAAAAATCACTCCCTACCATGATAGCAATACTATTGCTACAATTTTCCAGTATGATGTTTGGACAAGAAGAAGTAAAACTGTTCAATAATACAGGAAACAAAGAAATATTTTCAGAGACTTATTATTATGATGTCGCTACAAACTATACCTCTAACAATTTTCATAGTAGTGACGGCAGTCTATATCGGGATTTCCGAAAGGACGTCGATCCTTTTTGGAAAGATAGTAATACCACTACTAAACAGGAAGGTCAAATTACCCATAATTTGAGTGAATTTCTTATTCATAGGGACAGTGTACAGATGCAGGTAACGTTAGCAGACAGTCTCAGTCCTATATTGATACTTCAATTTTTGAAGGACGAACTGGAAGTACAAGGTATTAAGGCTTATTATCCCTCAAAGGGGAAACAACCTGCCGATTACCTTGCTGAAATCAGTTCCTGCAAATGCTATTATCAACTCAATTCACTCCAAGTGAATAAGAAAAGATATACCGGAAACTATCGCGTGGAATATATAGTGAAATGGAAAGAAAAAGATGCACAAAAAACGTTTCCTGCCGAAAGCGAAACCAAAGAACATATTATCTATGAATGGGAACGTAAACATAAAGCAGAAATGGATGAGATACCCAATTTATCTACTTCAATGACAATGCTTTGTCATAAGATAGCCAAAGCTAAGGCCAAACAAATAATATCCGCCTTGAAAAAGGGAAGTTAATCACTTCCCTTTCACTATTCTCTTAATATCATTCAACTTATTCAGCGCTTCCAGCGGAGTCAGGTTATTCACGTCAAGATTGAGTATCTCATCGCGTATCTGACACAGTACAGGATCATCAAGCTGGAAGAAACTCAGTTGCATACCACCGGCAGAAGAAGCACCTTCGGTAATGGTTTTACCGCTGACCATCCCGGTCTGACGGTTCTCTACCTCCAACTGATGTAATATTTCATCGGCACGCTTCACAATACTTTTCGGCATACCCGCCAACTTTGCTACGTGAATACCAAAAGAGTGTTCACTACCTCCACGTTCCAATTTACGCAAGAAAATAACTTTATTGTCGACCTCTCTCACCGATACATTGTAATTCTTGATGCGTTTGAAACTCTTCTCCATTTCATTCAGCTCATGGTAGTGCGTGGCAAACAATGTACGAGCTTTGGCACGAGGATGTTCATGGATATATTCTACGATAGCCCAGGCGATGGAGATACCATCGTAAGTGGAGGTTCCACGACCCAACTCGTCAAAAAGTACCAGACTACGCGAAGAAAGGTTGTTCAGAATATCCGCCGCTTCATTCATCTCCACCATGAAAGTAGACTCACCGACGGAAATATTATCACTGGCACCCACACGGGTAAATATCTTGTCCACCAATCCGATATGCGCACTTTCCGCCGGTACAAAGCTACCTATCTGAGCCAGCAAAGTAATCAATGCGGTCTGTCTCAACAAAGCGGACTTACCCGCCATATTGGGACCGGTAATGATAATAATCTGCTGTGTATTATTGTCCAACATCACATCATTGGCGATATACCTCTCGCCAATCGGCAACTGCTTTTCGATGACCGGATGACGTCCCTGATGAATTTCCAACACATCATCATCGGCAATGACGGGACGGATATAATTGTTCTCCCTGGCAGAAGTGGCAAAAGACAACAAACAGTCCAGACGGGCTATCTGGTTCGCATTTATCTGAATGGCGGGTATGAATTCGCTTAATGCCTGCACCAGTTCCGTATAAAGCTGCGTTTCAAGCACCAATATCTTGTCTTCCGCACCGAGTATCTTGTCTTCATATTCTTTCAACTCTTGCGTAATGTAACGTTCCGCATTGACCAACGTCTGCTTACGTATCCACTCCTGTGGCACTTTATCCTTATGCACATTACGCACTTCGATATAGTAGCCGAACACATTGTTATAGGCTATCTTCAAACTGGGAATACCCGTCAACTCGCTTTCACGTTGCTGTATCTGCAAAAGATAATCTTTACCGGAATAGGCTATCTGGCGCAACTCATCGAGTTCGGCGTTAACACCGGACTTAATAACACCGCCTTTATTGATAAGCAACGGCGGATCATTGTTTATTTCCTTTTCAATACGATCCCGGATAGAGCGGCAAATATTCAGTTGTTCGCCAATACGATTTAAACTGGCGTTATCAGCTTGCATACAAGCTTCCTTGATAGGTTCGATGGCCTGTAAAGCAACTTTCAACGCAACGACCTCACGGGGAGATACACGTCCTACCGCCACTTTAGAGATAATACGCTCCAAATCACCTATCAGATGCAGCTGTTCTTCAATCAACTCCTTGAAATCCGGCTGACGAAAGAAATATTCCACCACATTCAGCCGATCGTTTATGGGCTGAACATCTTTCAACGGGAATACCAACCAGCGCTTCAACAAACGGGCACCCATCGGACTGATCGTTTTATCTATCACATTCAGCAAACTGCTGCCGCCATCATTCATGCTGCCCATCAACTCCAGACTACGTACCGTAAACTTGTCCAGACGAACGTATTTATCTTCTTCGATACGTGCCAACGAGGTGATATGACCGATCTGCGTATGCTGCGTCATAATGAGATATTGCAAAATAGCACCCGAAGCTATAATACCGTTCTTGAGGTGTTCTACACCGAAACCTTTCAAGTTCTTCACTTCAAAGTGCTTCAGCAATTTTTCTCGGGCAGTTGTCTCTGTAAACACCCAGTCTTCCAGCTCAAATGTGAAGAACTTACTTCCGAAATTCCCCTCGAACATGCCACGTTTACCACGCTCGAAAAGTACTTCTTTCGGAGAAAAGTTATTCAACAGCTTATCTACATAGTCAAAAGGACCTTCCGCCGTAAGAAATTCACCTGTAGATATATCCAGAAAAGCGACACCACATGCACCTTTACCAAAATGGACGGCTGCCAGGAAATTGTTTTCACGGTAATTCAGTACATTGTCATTGATAGATACCCCCGGAGTCACCAGTTCCGTAATACCTCGTTTCACCAACTTCTTCGTCAATTTAGGATCTTCCAGCTGGTCACATATAGCCACACGCTTTCCTGCACGTATCAATTTGGGTAAATACGTATCGAGTGCATGATGAGGAAAGCCCGCCATTTCGATAGTCTTTCCCTTACCATTGGCACGCTTTGTAAGGGTTATACCCAAGATTTCGGCAGCAACAATAGCATCGGTTGAATAAGTTTCATAGAAGTCGCCACAACGAAACAACATGACAGCATCAGGATGTTTTGCCTTCAAATCAAGAAACTGTTTCATCATTGGGGTAAGAACAATATCTTCGTTCACGGTGGTATGTCTTTTACGGTTAGTAAGCTAAATTTATTGATGATACAAAGATAAGTCTTTTTTAGAAAATAAACGTGGAGAGCCTTCAAATCCTTAGTAAGCCTTAACAAAAGGCATTATTTTACTAAAACATGTTATAAAACACGCTTTTTTATTTGCTTTATTTGGATATTAGCCAAAAGTCCGTACCTTTGCAATGTGTTTTTCATAGTATTAGATTTAAGGTTAACAAAGGTTGGAGTACAGCGGTACTCCTTTTTTTATACCCATACGTTTCGTGGCAATCACGGATCAACATAAAATCACCGATTTAAGGTTGCAGATCAATCATCCTTATCCTGATGTTTCACAGTCTAAAAATTAATAGCTCTATTAAATATTCTTTATCTTATAATATACCATTACATTCCATTCTTTTTCTTACTTTTGTAATAAACAGCAAGATACGATAATCACAATAAAATTATTGCCGGTGGTAAAAGACGTATAGAAAACAAGTAAAATGTAAATATAAAGAAGGAGGATATACGTATGAAACGAAAAGTAGATATCTTTTATCTCATAATCCGTTTAGGGTTATGTTTTCTGTTGGTTTTTACTCCGCGGTTACTTTCCGCACAAGAAGACAACACGCGTTTTATTCCCGACAGTATACGTATAAGACCGGAATTGAAAGAACTCCTTTCTTCCCCTTTAAAGTTATCTCCCGGAAGAGGTCTTTCCTCTTCTGTACTTCAACCGACTTTTTTCGATTCCCTACCTCATTTTTCTTTAAAGAAAAACATCCACTTACCTTATCACACAAACCCTTCTCCACTTTTTCAGGGTGATTATCGTACTACCGGTATATTAAAATCTTTTCCCCACGGCGCATTATATGGTAGTGGAGGACAGACAAGCCTTCCGGGTATTGGACGAATCAATGATGCTTCGTTAGGATATCAGCATACATTCAATCAGAAACTGGAACTCCAAAGCAGTATAAATGCCATGAAGATAAATATGATTCATTCTACCGGACAAACATTCAATGCCTCGGGCGCTTTATTATATCATCCTTCTGACCGTGTTACCTTCAAAGTTTTCGGTTTATATGCCTTTGGAAATAATTATGGAATGGATGCTTCCAGTTACGGTGCTACCATGTCATTGGATATGTCCGAACGTTTTGGCATGGAAGTAGGCGTTCAACGTTACTACGACTCCATGCGCGGACATTGGGAAACCGTTCCCGTAGTCATCCCTTATTTCAATATCAACAAGCTCAAGCTGGGTTTGGATGTTGGCGGAATATTATATGAAATACTTCGTAATACTGTTTTTGACAAAAGTGATAAAGGTGGGGCAACGTTGGCGCCACCCCGTTTTCAGATGCCACCATTACGATAAGATAATTCTAATAATAAAACACGCATGAAATACTTATGGATATTATCAATTTTCTTGTGTTGTATCAGCTGCAAACAACAAAAACCGACAGAAGAGATAATGAAAGAGATAGTAATCTCAGGACAGATACTGAATAAAGAAGTATATCCCAACGAAAAGAAATTAAAACTCGTCATACCCTTCTTCCCACAACAAGAAACTTTTTATATATCTGCAATTGCAGATGACGGTACTTTTTCTTTCCGTTTCCCTTCTTATACTTCCTTGTGTGAAGTGTCTTTGTGCAATTATGCAGAACATCTTTATGTCCGTCCGGGTGACAGCCTGCATGTAGAGATTGATTTTCAAGATTTATTACATCCCCGTATAACGGGAACTTCCGGAAATCTGAACAAGTACATGAGTCTTTTTACTGATGGAGGATACTACCGGATGTCTTATCCTTATGATAAAAACGCAAGTCCGGAAATTTTTGAGGAGACTTTAAAAACAGAATACAATAGCCGTTTGGAACGTCGCAATGATTTTTTAAAGAAATATTCTCCCGGTAAAGAGATAGAGAAATATACGGCAGATTTATTGTTGATAGATTATTATTCAACTTTGTTTGGATATACTTTCCAGCAAATTCTCAAAGGAAACGATATTGATGCCGACAAATACAAGAAACTTTTGTCTGAAGCAAATTCCCTATTCGTATCGGATGATATAGTCTTTGCCAATCAATTTTCATTAGTAAAAAACATTTGTAATTCTTTCCATGCTTTTCAATATCGTATATCGGAAAATACGAATTCTGAATTGGATGAACTATTAAAACCTTTAGAAGAAAATGCCATCAAGGAATATCTTTATGCTTATCTTATAGGAAGTTCTCTGCTTATCAACGATACTACATGTTTCACTACTCATCGACAAGCATTTGACTCTATCGTACAAAATTCCTACCTTAAACAGAATATTTTATGCCTTTATAAAAAGAAAGTAGATTATCTGAATAATCCTCAAAGCATATCAGATTATATGCTCTATGGGTATTATCCGGATAATACCATGACGAAGAATATGTCTTTTATGACTTCTGTCCACCACCTTTTGGAAAAGCATAAAGGAAAAGTGGTTTATATAAATTTCTGGACGACAACTTGTCCACCATGTTTGGCGGAAATGGAACCTTTGAAAAAATTACGGGAACAATATTCTCCCCGGGAAGTAGCAATGGTTAGTATTTGCGACGGCAGAAACCGGACAGCTTATGAGCAAATCTTAGAACGTTTCTCATTAAATAATAGAGATATTGACTGTATCTTCTGGGAAGATTGGATTGACGCTGAAGATTACAGGCGTGTCATGCAGCATTGGAACATGCATAGCCATCCCCAATATCTCCTGATTAACCAGGCAGGTGTAATTGTAAATTATGGTACAATTTTACGTCCCAGTTATCCAGGTACCACCCAAAAGATAAATGAACTTTTAAATTAAATGATAAAGAGATTACCAAGAATCACATAACAAAATTCCAAATTCCTCAATAACAGCGAGGAAACATTTAGTGTTATTTATATTCTTCTTGATTTTATCATGCCCTCTGTCTGCAATATTCGTTCTATTCCGGTTTCGTTCATGCCTCAGAAAAAACTTTCCTTATTGCAGTTTCAAGAACGGCAATGTATTGCCACTTGTCGACAACGGCAATTTACCGTCCCATTTCTCCACTGCCTTGAGCTGAATTAGCTCAGGTGTAATACTCTGTTGAAGAATACGATTGGCATCCGCCTTTCCTTTGGCGGCAGCCACTACCTTTTCGGCTTCCGCAATGGCGGCTTTCTTCTCATTCTCCACCTTCAAGGCATTCTGCACAGCGGTATTCTTCTCGTCGATGGCGGCTTGCAGCAAATCATTCGGTTTTACGGAAGACTGTATGTTGGTAAACGTAAATCCACGACTACTCAAACGCTCTTTCAACAGTCCCTCCACCTCTTTCTCGAAAGCAGGGCGATTATTGATGAGCGAGTCGGTTTCATACAATCCGGCAACATCCTTGTAGGCGTTCTTGACTTCCGTCAGGATGACGCTTTGCTCCAACTCCTCGGTAGTCTTGCGATAACGCAGGAACACAACTTTCGCATTCTCGCGTTCAATATAATATTCAATGGTAGGATCCGTCTTAAAGATGGTACCCTTCTTATCCTGTATGTCGAAAGGCTCGTAATCCACAATCTGCGCAAAAGCAGGATATTCGAATAACTGTTTTACAAAACGATTATAAACTACCCATCCGGTCTCTACTTTAGCATCGTCCACACCACGTTCGCTGCCTGCCAAATTAACAATGATACCCGTCTGTCCCGAATCGATACGCTCCACGGCAAACATGACCATAAACAACATTACCACTGCAATGCCTACGATACCTGCTACTCCCAATTTCACGGTTGATTTCTTTGTAACTCCCATAACTGATATTTTTTTGTTTAAATGATAAATGTAATTCTCTGTTTACTTATTTTTCCACATCCGGCAAAGATGTCGGTTACTTTCTGGCAAATGCGTCGTTCTCTTACATCTGCTATCCACTACAAAGTAACAAAAAATTCTCCGTTCATCTGCTATTAATGTAACACGAATAATGTAACACGAACCCGAAAGATTTTTACTCCGCCACTTCTTCCCGTCAGATACCCCTTCCTAAGATACACAAGAAATGGTTACACGGACATCACATCCATGTAACCATTTACACGTTCTTTTCATAAGAATGGCCTACCTGCCATTTTTCCCTATTTTACCAGTTTACCAACCCGGATTTTGCCCCAAATTCAGGTTCTTATATCTTTCAAGATTGGAAATAGGGTAGAAATATAGATTATCGGTTATAGTACGGTTTGCAAACAAGAATTTGGTATACTTGAACCCTTCTCCTGATTTTTCTACTTTTACGCCATAGATGTTGGTTGTCTCATCCAATGCTTTCCAACGGCGTAAATCCCAGAAACGATGTCCTTCAAAAGCCAATTCCACACGACGTTCGTTCTTGACACGCTTCAAGAAATCATCTGCATTCAGATTATCCGGCAACAAAGGCATTTTCACGTCACTACGGTCACGGACAAGATTTACGGCTTCCAAAGCACTCATCTTGAGTTCGGCATTTTTATAATTAGGATCATTGAAAGCATTGACCATGGCTTCGGCATAGTTCAGAAGAATTTCACCATAACGGAACAAAATCCAGTTATGATATTTTTTCGTCACCTTACTGTCCGACTCGAAACTGATGGAGTTGTTCAGATACTTTTTCAGATAATAGCCCGTAGTCGTGGCATACTGTATAGGAAGCCCATTGGCACCACCTTCCCATATTTCCAATGGTTTCACAGGCCAAACCATACCATTATAGGCAATAGTCATACCCAAACGCTTATCGCGGTTAGCATACGGATTTTTTGCCATATCGGGATTATTCCAGTCAAACGGTTTTCCGTCAGCTGTTTCATAGGCGTCCACCAGATTTTGTGTGGGACAAGTAGATGTGGGTGCAGTACCTCTGTTTCCACCTATACCTACAGGAAAATTCAGTTTTTCAAAGTCACCTGTCTCACCTACCGAACGAGCCAAAATCACTTCCGAAGCCATATTATTAGTTTCGCCGAATAAATCGGCATATTTACCCAAGCTACATCCCAATTCAGACGCCGAACCGATAATTTCATAAGCCGCCTTTGCGGCAGTCTTCCATTTTTCGTCACTATCTTCCGAAAAGAGCGGACTTGCCATATAGAGTGTAACACGCGATTTCAATGCCAAGGCAGCTGCCTTGGTGATACGTCCGTATTCCTTACTTTGGAAACTACTATAGCTCACGGGCAGATATTTCGCTACATCTGTACATTCATCAACGATGAACTTGACGATTTCTTCATAAGATGTAGACGGCATTTCATTCGCCTCTTCCTGCGACAATACTCCCAACACCAAAGGTACATTACGATAGCGTTTAACAAGTTCAAAGTAGAAATAAGCTCTCAAGAAACGTACTTCATATTTATAATTATTGAACTCTTTCATGATGTTCTCATAATTATCGCCATACTCATATTCACTGAAAGTCAGCCCTTCCGTTTCTTTCAGATAAAGGTTGGCAGCACGTATACCACTATAATATTTGGCCCAAAGGTCATCTACCAACAAATCGGGCGACCACATTCCATTCACGAAATACTGGATGGAAGAAGATTCATAGATATGAACGGCATCATCCGTAGCTGCATCCTGCATGGCTCCGTCTATGTTACAAAATCCATGTTGCAAATGGCCATATACATTGGTAACCAATTGCTCCACACGTGTATAACTGGCAAGCACGTCTTCCTTACTATAGTTATCCGCTTCATCGCAATCCATGAAGTTGCAACCTGTCATTAGGAACGTGGACAGAAAATATCCGATTATAATCTTTATTTTTTTCATTGTAGTCACTTTACTTTAGAATTGCAAGTTAAAACCAAAAGTGTATTGTCTCATTGTAGGGTGCGTCGTGCCCAATGCTTCAGGATCAGCAATGTCGATACCGTCCAAGCTGAACAAATCGTGTCCGCGGGCATATAGTTTCACACCTTTGACGAAACCCGCTTTCTTCATCCATCTTTCAGGCATCTGGTAATAAAGTTCCAATGTACGTAATTTCAAGAACGAAGCATCGGTCACCCACAAGGAGTTTACATTGTAGTTATTGTCCGAACCCTGTGTGGTCAGTCTCGGTAACGTACCGTTCGGCGTGTCCTGACTCCAACGGTTGTCCCAGTAGTATTGTGAGATAGTACTGTTGCCCGTCAACGGACGATATACGCTATTCGTGTTCAGATATTTGCTATAATGAGAAACACCCTGGAACTGTGCCATAAAACCAAGTCCCTTGTATTCCGCTCCCAAGTTGAAACCGAAATAAAGTTCCGGACAAGTCTCGTTGTAACCCATGGGCACCGCGTCATACTTGTCTATCTTCTTGTCTCCGTTTTGATCTTTGAATTTCAAGTCGCCGGGACGTACGACACCCAGATATTGCTTCACTTCACGTTGGTCAATCTCTTCCTGGCTTTGATAGATACCTTCCACTTCATAACCGAATATCTGTCCCAGACTTTGTCCCGTACGCTTTTGATAATCATACAGACGATATTCCTCATTCATTTCAATAATCTTGTTACGGTTGAAAGAGAGTTGTCCACCTATCTGGTAACTAAAGTCAGCGATACGGTCGTTCCAAGCAGCCGCCACTTCCACACCATAACTATTCACGATACCGTCGTTACGTTTTGGAACCGACATACCAAATATGGAAGAGATAGCAGTGGAACCGTCTACCAGAATATCCGTACGATGGTCATAATAACCATCGATAGTAAGCGAAAGATTCTTCCAGACAACCAGATCGATACCTACGTTCAGCTTGTGTGATTTCTCATAGGTCAATCCTTCCACGGCAATCTGATTTTCAGCATAACCACTCGCTCCGGCCGGAGTCTGTCCGAAGTAATATCCGTTGCCACCTCCAAAATAAAGTTTCCATAACCCCATCTCATAATCGGCTCTACCCGTAATACCATAAGATGCTCTCAACTTCAACAAATCAATACCATTGTCTTTCAACCAATCTTCCTCAGACAATATCCAACCCGCACCTATTGATGGGAATATCCCCCATCGGTCGTCCGGATCAAGAACACTTGCAGCAGAACCCGACAATGTAAAGTCCAACAAATACCGGTTCTTGTAGGTATAATGTGCCTGTGCCGCTACGTCCATATAGGCACGCGACTTGTTCTGTCCTTGACTGCTGGTCTTGTCCATCGAGTAGAACAAGGTGGCATTCAACTTATGATCATTCCACATTTTATCATAGTTAGCCTGTGCACCAAACGTAAAACGACGTACAATCGAGCCTACACTGCTGCTAAAACTCAAAGCCGTTTCTTCTCTCAACTTTTCGTATTTGTCTTCTTCTCCGTCCCAACCTTTCACAGCCGATTCATAAGCAAACGTACGTGTGTTATTGTCCCAATAGCTACCGTTACTGTCAAAGCCAATCTGCATGGAAGCCGACAAACCGGGAGTGATAGCACTTAAATCCTGCATAATATTCATGTCAGCATAAAGAGCCCGGCTCTGCGAACGGGCATACCCCATTCCTGAAATATAAGCTACCGGATTATTGGAATAGATGTCGTTGCCTCCCCACAAACCATTGGCAGTCTTCACAGGGAAAGCCCCCGAAGGTACTTGGTACAACGCTCCAAAAAGATTACCCACCGTTGCTCCCGGACGGTTATGTTCGGCAAAGTTACCCAACATACCAATCTGTACTTGAGTGGTTTTGGTAGCCTGGATATCCAGGTTGGTACGAATATTCACTTTGGAATATTTAAGTTGTCCTGAATAACCTTCATTATCAGAAACAGGTTTCAGAATACCACGATCGTCCAACCAGTTCAACTGGGCAAAGTAACGTACTTTTTCGCTACCACCCTGAATGTTGAAATTCACATTGTCACCATAACTATGATCGCGTAAAGCTTCGTCCCACCAGTCTACATTAGGATAAAAATCCGGATAAGTCTGGTCTCTGAAAGCATCCAGTTCACGTTGGCTGTAACGTGGCGACAAACCATCATTTCTCAAACCTTCATTTAACGCTTGTGCGTATGTATAACCGTCTACAAATTTAGGCAAGCGGTTAGGAGTACCGAAATTGAACTCATAGTTGAAATTGATTACCGGCTTTCCTACCACTCCACGTTTTGTTTTGATGTAAACCACACCATTGGCACCACGCACACCATACAACGCCAGTGCCGCCGCATCTTTCAATACGGTAACCGACTCTATCTCCTGTACGGTGATATCTTCAATTCCACGTTCAAAACCGTCTATCATTATCAGAGGAGTCCTACTATTCGTAGTACCCAGTCCGCGTATATACATTGTAGCAGCATCACCCCATGCCGTATTGGCATTCTGCATAGTATACAAGCCCGGTATCAGTCCGTACAGCGAGTTTGACGCATTAATACTGGTCTTATGGGAAAGTCTTTCAGACGTTACCGTACCACCGGCAGTAGTCGCTTCTTTCCGGTCGAACACCATTCCTCGTCTGTATTGCTGTATGCTGTCTGCTACTTGTGCAGTCGCAACGGATGACGACAACAACAAAACAGCTGTGATTAGTTTTATACTTTTATTCATAAATAATCAATATATAGATATTTACAATGTCGATTTATTCCCAACCCGGATTTTGTACCAGGCCATAGTTTATGTTTACCTCAGTAGCAGAGAATGCACTCAAATACCATTTCGGAGAGAAACCGCCGGGCTTCTGCCAGGCTCTCTGCAACAATTCGGGGAATTCAAACTTATATTCCTTCGTATCCTTGTGACGATAGAAATTCAACTTGTGCAAGGATTTCGTAAAGATATCTTCACGTTTCCAACGTATCAGGTCAAAGAAACGTACATTCTCATAACCAAATTCACAGGCACGTTCACGTAAAATGGCTTCGCGGAACTCGGTTTTTTCATCTTGTTCACCTTTCAACTTCAAAGGAGGCAAACCTACGCGGGCTCTCACTTCGTTGACATATTGATAAGCTTCACCTGTACGGTTACATTCGTTCAATGCCTCTGCATACGACAGATAGAGTTCTGCCAAACGAAGATGTGGCCAATGGAAACTACGGTTTTTGTATTCACCCGCACGGTCGAGAGCAAACTTACGTGCTGCAATGCCACTACCCATGATACTGTTACTATCCGTATACCCACTTACTTTTACATGCTTTCCTTGCGGATAGTTAGCCTTGTCACCGGGATAGGCAATGAAAACTTCCGCCTTAGTACCTTGATAGTCGTCTCCGTCTAACAAGATACTTTCGCACAAACGGGGATCACGATTAATGAACGGGTTTTGGCGATGCTCCGGATTGTTCCAGTCAAAATCGGTACCATCGGTCATTTGGAACATATCAAAGAATTCCTTGGTAGGACACCATCCACCCCAACGCATACTCTGCATCAAACAAGGAGTATTGTTCGTCATGTTATATCTACGTACGGAAATCAACGATTCCGTGGTTCCTCTGGTATAATAAGCGTCTTGAAAAGCCTTGCGATATCCTTTCAAATCGGCAGAAGCAGGTTGTACAAGTTTATAATAGCCACCTTCCTTTTGGTTTTCCGTAAAGAAGTCCTCACATGCCTGACGGGCATCCTCCCAACGCTGGGCATCGTATCCACCAAACCAAGTCATGTGCTTGTCTGCAGCTTCACCCGGATAATAAGGTTCGGCATCGTTAAACAACGGACTTGCTACAAAAAGCAATAATCTGGCTTTCAATCCCAAAGCAGCCCCACGTGTCAGACGTCCACTCCAGTTACTCAAGTCATCACTAGGCAGTGCCCAAGGTAACTGTTCACAACTTCCGGCTTCATCCAGCAGTTTCACGGTAAAATTTACCGTCTCCTGCAAAGTGGCACGTGGCGGCATATTCACTTCTTCGGGCGCATAAGCACGGTCAACGATAGGCATTGCTCCCAAATGACGTATCATGTCCACATAGTGGATGGCAATAATAAGTTTAGCCTCCGCCTTCAAACGTTCTTTTTCATCTCCATCCATATCGGACACACGATCCACATTGTTGATGAATGTCCATGCATGACGGATACCCTTCCATACCTGGCGGGCTTTCCACCAACTACCTATACGATACTTTGTACAGCCGTATTCACTTTCGAGATCCTCATAACCTGCATTATAGGTTCCCGAATAATAAATTCTTTCCGCACCGCTCCATCCTAAAGTAGCCTGGTTCAAGTCGGTCAACGATTCAAGAACGGTAAACCGCAACGCACCGTCCCCATCATATTCCTTGGGAAGTTCCCAAGGTAAAGTACCATAAGCATGCCACAATACCCTACGGGCATAGTCAGCGGTAGAAAAAATGGTATCAATCGTCACATCTCCGCTGGGTGGTTTCTGAAGAAACTTATCGCCGAAAGCCAAGTCTTCGCAGGAGGCCAATGATATTATCAGAGACAATATCAACAGATGAATATGTTTTGTTATCTTTTTCATTACTGTCATTGTTTAAAATATTAGAAACCTACTTTCAGACCCAAATTTATCACCATCACGTTAGGATACATGGAAGTATCGGTAGGAGAAGCCTCGGGGTCGATAATACCCAGTTTGTCAAACGTCAGTAAGTTATAGCCGCTGGCATATACCCTCAGATTGCCTACACCGATTTTTTTCGTGATATATTGAGGGAAATTATAACCTAATTCCACATTCTTTAAACGCAAGTAGGAAGCATCTCGAAGCCAGAGATCGGAATTCAGGTAGTTATTGGATTTGCTTGTAAAAGAAATGGCAGGAGCCTTTGCCGAATTACCCTTTTCGGGAGTCCATGCATCAGTCACCATATATTTCATCAATGCACGTGAATCAGTTTCACCGAAGGGGAGACGGAAAACGTCGTCCAACATACGCGAAACTTTAGTTGCTCCTGCCCAAGTCATGCTGAAGTCGAAGCCCTTGTAGGAAAACCCCAAATTGAAACCACCTGTAAGTTGTGGATAAGTGGGATAACCAATGGCAGTCTCGTCGTTCTGGTCAATCACGTGGTCACCGTTCATATCCTTATATTTCACATCACCGGGTTTAGGTACAAACCCCGAACCATGATCAGGAATACCACCTTCTTGTCCTTTTACCTCTGCATAGCGTTCGGCATCTTCTTCAGAAAAAAATCCGTCATATTTATAACCGAAGTTCTGCGAAACCGGTTTACCTGTGCGTCGCATATAGTCGTACGGTTTATTGACTTCATCATTAAAGACAATCTCATTTTTGGCATAAGCCACGTTAAAGCCGATATTATAACCGAAATCTCTTATCTGGTCACGCCAATTTAAGGCAAGTTCAAAACCCTTGTTGTCCACCTTACCGATGTTAGCAATAGGCAAATTGGCAGCTAGATAATAAGGAAGTACCTGACGGCTGGTAAGAATATCCTTACGATGCTCTATGAAATAATCAAAGTTAGCTTTCAACTTACTGTCGAAGAAATAAGCGTCGATACCGTAGTTTTGCTTGGCAGCTGTTTCCCAAGTCACATTCGGATTACCTATTTTAGCTTCCGCCGCTCCCGGGAAAGAGACTGAAGTCTGGTTTCCGAAGAAATAACCTCCGGTCTTCGCTGTATAAGAGTCGGGCAAATAAAGAAAACGTGAGTCATCTCTTACACGGTCGTTACCTACCACACCATAGGAAACACGGAACTTCAGGTAACTGAGCCAAGGTTTCAACGGTTGCATGAACTTCTCTTCGGTCAAAATCCAACCGACGGAGAAAGCTGGAAACAAACCGAATCGTTTACCCGGAGCAAAGTTCTCAGAACCGTTATAACCCATGTTTACCTCTGCCAGATAACGTGTATTCCAGTCATAGGTTATACGTCCTACCAAACCTACATAGCTTCGGGGAATTCCTGTGAAAGCAGATGGGCCTTTGGGATAGTATTGCATACGTTGGTTGTACATGGCAAGTGCCGATACATGATGGGCACCAAAATCACGTTTATAATTCAGGGCAAACTCCATATACCAGTCTCTCGCTTTCGAAGTACTTTCACTGTAACCTAAATTTTGTTTTTCCCCTACCTTAGTAATATTTACCGTACCATCGGGATTTACAATAGGTTCATAGTGCGGATAACTCCCAGTACGCAATTTGTACAGTGTGATACTACTGTTATAAGATGCTTTGGCATGAACTTTCAAACCTTTAGTAATGAAATCCAACTTCTGTTCCAGTGTGAAGTCAAAATTCAATACATTACCTGCTGCTGTATTATAACCACGTCCATACACCGGATAAAGGCCATCTCTAATATTTCCCATACCTACTTGGTCGGGATCTGTCCATATCCATTTACCATCCACGATACCTGCTCCGGTAAAAGGAGCAGTACGATAAATGTCACGGAACAAGTAACCTATATTACTGCCTCCTTCATAGTTGGGTGCACGACGGTCGTTGACACGTCCACCCAAATTGATACTCATCAATGTAGAATTAGTCAAGTCCAAATCCAGGTTGACACGATAGTTGTAACGATTGTAACGGAAATTACTGTCATATTCGTCTTCGAACGACTCAAACAGACCATCTTGTGTAAATGCACCTAATGAAACAAAGTAACGGGCTCTTTCCGTACCACCGGATATAGAAAAATTATGCTGTGTCTGTAAGGCCGAATTCTTAATCATCAAGTCTACCCAGTCAGTATCGGTATAAATCAACGGATTACTGTGTGTACGATAGGCCTCGATGGCTTCGGGGGTAAAAGCCAATTCATCCTGGGTCTTTCCATCACGAAGCTGTGCATTGTTATAAGCAGTGGCATATTCATAACTATTGGCAAACTCAGGCAGACCAGTAGGCATCTGTAAAGCAAAAGAAGTAGAGAAATTAATCTTCGGCTTTCCTGCCTTACCACGTTTGGTGGTTACGATAATTACACCATTTGCACCACGTACACCGAATACAGCTGTCGAAGAAGCATCCTTCAAAATAGATATATCCTCGATTTCATTAGGGTCGAGCTGGCTGAATGAACGTTCTACACCATCTACCAGGATCAAGGGTTCCGACAAACCTTCAGTCAATGATCCCACACCACGCACAAATATCCTGGGATCGTCCACGCCCGGTTGTCCGGTACCTTGCACCGTACTCAAACCAGGCATCTTACCGGTCAATGCATTGGAAATACTTCCGGCAGGTGTCTTCAGTAATTCTTCTGTTCCCAAAGAGGAGATGGCACCCGTCACAGATACCTTCTTGGTGACACCATAGGCCACCACCTGCACCTCCTGTAACTCTTGTACATTCTCGTCAAGTTCTATCTTCAGAGTACTCTCTCCTTTGTATTTTATTTCTTTATCCACATATCCTACATAAGATATCACAATCGTAGCTCCCACAGGGACTTGTAGTTTGAATTTACCATTCAAATCGGTAATTACGCCTTGAGCAGTTCCTTTTACAATGACACTGGCACCGATCACCGGTCCATAAGCATCAGTCACCGTTCCTGAAACTGTCTTGTTACTTTGTTGCACGATTGCATTTGCAACAGTAACTTCTGATGCATAATTTCCGGAAGAAAACGCCATTTGTCCGAATGATAAAGATGCCGCCAACAACCATATCTGTTTTTGAGGTATCTTCATCGGAAGAAGTAAGTTTCTCATTAATTTTAAATTTAAGTTAGTTATACAAATTATCATATCTCATTAAAGCTTCTAAATAATAATAGTCGGCATATATCAAAGGCACATCTATCTCCGAACCGTGAGGAATACTTCCTACACAATGCATCAAGATAAAATTGCAGTTAGTGCCCGGAGTAGCCAGATAAGCGGGTGAAGAAAGCGATTGTAAGATATGCTCCGCTGCCTGCAGATACTTGTCACTTTCAGATACGTAACCACTCAGTTCCAAAAATGCCGAAGCGGCAATGGCAGCTGCCGAAGCGTCTCTTGGCATTACTTTAAATTGCTTCGGATCATAATTCCAATCAGCTACATAACCTTTCTGTCCGGCATTGAAATCCCAATAAGGAATACCGTCCTCAGGCATATCGGAATGGTTCAGCCAAAAATCTGCTGTGCGTATAGCCATGTCGAGGAAATCCTTACGTTTCGTTTCACGATAAGCCATAGTGTAACCATAAATGGCCCAAGCTTGCCCACGTGCCCATGTGGAATTGTCAGAAAATCCCTGACAAGTGGCACGGTGTAATACAGCTCCTGTATTTTCATCATAATTTACCACATGATAGCTGCCATAATCCTTCCGGAAATGATTCTTAGCTGTAGTTTCGGCATGTTTATTAGCTATATTGTAAAAAGTAGAATCACCTGTCACCTTAGTTGCGAAATAAAGCAATTCAAGATTCATCATATTGTCTATGATAACTGGAAAATACCATTCATCTTTACCGTTCCAGGATTTTCTGTAGTTCCAAGATTCTATACAACCCGTCTTTTCGTTAAAACGAGTACACAGTGAACGGGCAGATTCCACTAGAATATCTTTATACCTTTCGTCGCCTGTCAATCGATAGGCATTTCCAAAGCTACAATACATCAGAAAACCTATGTCATGATGAGTAGTCAATTTCTTCAATGGTTCAAGTGTTTCTGTCCATTTGACAGCTGCTTTTTTCCAGTTTTCTTTTCCGGTATACTCATAAATATACCACAAGCATCCAGGATAAAATCCCTCCGTCCAGTCATTGCGATGTGTCACAACACGTTTTCCATCTTTACTGATAGTACGCGGAAAACGCGTTGAATCCGGAACGGCTTTAATCTGGGCTGCCAGTTGTTGCTCCGCTCTCCCGAATCCTTGTGCCACAAAACCTTTATTACTTTTCTTTCCACTGTCGATACAACCGGAGAGGAGAAAAGTACATAAGATTAAAAATACAAAGCATTTTGTTGTTTTCATTTCCTTTTCATCTTAAAAGGTTTAACATTTCTAATTTAAGTACCTTATTACTAATTCGTTCTCGGCACGAATTAAGATACTTTCGTATAATAAAACTTCTATTACACAACAATGAAATATATAATTATCATCCATTTGGACAATAATTACGCCCGTTTGGACAATAGTTACATATCATACTTGCCTATGTTTTCTATCGCAGAACAAAAAAAGCCCGGACTTTCGTAAGTCCGGGCTTTTACACAACCTGTTATCTTTTCACTCTTATCGATTCAGAGTCTTTTTCATTTTCTCTATCATTTCTTCAGGACTGGCACCTTGTTTCAATTGTTCAATATCAAACATTTCCAATTGCTTGTCCAATTTCCGAATAGCTTGTACCTTACCTGCCTTCTTATACTCTTCTTTCAGTATAAAAATCTTTTCGCATTGCTGTATACCTTCAATCAATCTTTCAAAACGTATGGAAGAACGGCAACCCGGATATACCAGATAAGTGTCTCCGGCAGCCCAAGTTCTGAAACGGGAATCTTGTAACGGTTGCTCTACCCAGCTGTTATAGGCCCAACGCAGATAACCGTCCATATGCAGACGTGCCGCATAGAAACCTATCCAGGTAGCTTCCGCAGGAGCCGAAAAAGTAAAAGTATTGGGTTTGGGTTCCGTACAACAAGTATAATAGGTAGTCACTTTACCTTCGGCATTACGTTTCTCAATTCTTTCCCATGGGAAAAGTTGGTCGGGAGCAATGCAATAGTTGAAAATCTCAGGTTCTATCTCAGCATGGTAAACACCGGCAAACGAAATCTTAAAATCCTTGTCGGCCTTACGTATCAGCGCCATCACTTTTTTCATAGTATCAAGCGGGCGTTCGTCCATGGCAATACAAGTCTTCTCAAACCATCCTTTTTCCCTTAGATGTTTAGAGAAACTTGTCAACATGGCCATCCATACTTCATCATACTCTTTTTCACCCGGTTTTGTCTTAAGTACTTGCATTTTGTCAGTTTTCTGATCAAAATATCGGAATTCCATACTCCAAGGAATCATCGAATAACAATTAATATGTTTGTCAATGCCCAACGACATCATGAATTCCACCCAAGCATCAAATACATCGTACTTGAACTCCCATGTTCCATCATACCTCTTGATCCAAGTCACCATTGATCTGAATTCATCATAAGTTTGTCCACCCCATGCCCGATGCATGATAGTAGCGGTAATCACCTTTTGTCCCGCATCCGCCAACGTCTGCATAAAAGGACGCATCGCGTCAAAATGCTCCTTCGTCCATTCACCTGTCCGATAATATCGGGATACCGCATAAGGATTCTGCCATAAATCCAAGTAAAACTTCCAGTCTGAAGGTTTAGGTAGTGTACGGTCCACAACGTTTACTTGAAGCGACAGCATACCCGCTTTCTTTCCGTTGCGTAAAATTTCTATCGCACCTTTATAAAGTCCGGCAATTACCTCTTGGGGAACCTTTACGGTAACCCATACCGGACAGGTATTTTGTTCTTTCAAATCAAAACGGGTAGCCACATCTATCGCGTCCGCTACCAATAAAGAATCGAACAGGGTTCTATCCGGACGATGCCCACATCCTCCTTTTCCATCCTTATTCAGTTCATCGGTCATGACATACCTCACGAAACCGGCAGAGATACACCGTGCCGGAATAACAGTTCCCTTCTTTCCTTCCAAATCAGACATTACAAAGGTAATATTATCCTGTTTCTCTTTACTCCACATTACAAATTGTGCATTCAGTTTTTCTCCTTTCCAGCCTGAAAGTTTCATTGTACCGGATTTTTCTATACGAACCGGCACATCTTTCTTGGCATACCTCATGTCAGTAGTCCCCCAAGCAAAATGAAGACCATCCGTCTGCTTGTTCCAAACTGCCTGATCGGTCAGTGCAGGGTCATCCAATTCTTCATACTCTTCTGAAAACATTTTTTGTGTTTGTGCATTTATCACTAACAATGGTATATACAAAAAATAAATGAATAAAATTTTTCTCATAATCATGATACTTTACGTTATTAAATATGATTTAGTAATAAGGGTTCATTTGTTTTGTAATTCTTTCCGATATCCCTGTGGAGTAATCCCGTAGAAATCTTTAAAACATTTGCTGAAATATCGTGGATTGGAAAATCCCAATTGATAGGATATTTCGGATATATTGAATTCCGAATGTTTTTTAAGCCGACGCAAAGCTTCTTCCATCTTCAATTTCAAAGTAAGCTCATTGGGAGTAAGTCCTGTAATCCCTTTGAGAACAACAAACATTTTACTACGGCTCATATTCAATCCATCGGCCAACATATTCATATCAAAGTCCGGATTGTCCAGATTTTCTTTTATTATTCCGATAGCTTTATCCAATAGATTCTTGTTATCTTCAGTCAAACCTTCGTTTCCGGCAATAGTTACAAAAGAAACATCAGTCGTAGAAGCGGATACCTGCGAAACAGGCACAGAAGAATTTATACTATTCAACAATAACCGTTTGTTCTTCAAAAGATTGTTGCAGCGTGCCAACAACAACTTCACATTGAACGGTTTCGTGATATAATCGTCTGCACCGAACATATATCCCTCTATCGTATAATCTACCGAAGCTTGTGCAGTCAACAATATTACGGGTGTATAAGCAAGTTCCAAACAATTTTTTATTTTATAGCAAAGTTCCTTACCCGACATCACAGGCATCATTACATCGCTCACCACCAAGTCGGGATGCAGTTGTTGTGCCATTTCAAAACCCTTTTGACCATCGTTTGCCTTATATACCGTATAAGCGGAAGAAAACAAAGAGTTCAACATTTCAAGCACATCTTCATCATCCTCGACAAGTAAGATACTCGGCTTTTCATCCCCCTCCATAGGATTGTCTACAGTTAAAATATCCTCCTTGTCAAACAAAGTAGGATCAATGAACGAGCCGTTCCATTCACTCCGGGACATCACAATCTTTTCATGTTCAAGTTCTTCATGTGTAAAGTGATTATTACCCAATTTCAAACGTACCTTGAATATACTTCCCTCATTTTCCTTACTATCCACACTGACAGTACCTTTATGTGAATCTACGATACTCTTTGCCAAAGCAAGTCCGATACCACTTCCCTGCATTCCTTCCTTGGAAGTTTCATTAATCTGGAAAAATCTGTCAAATATCTTGTCCAATACCTTTTCGGGCATGCCACAACCGGTATCGGCAACAGAAAGTTCCACTTCTTCCGACAGTCGTTTAATGGTTACTTTGATCTGCTTCCCTTCGGGCGTATATTTAAAAGCATTGGAAAGCAAGTTAAAAACAACTTTCTGCATTTGTATAGGATCGAACCATACTTCTACTTCAGTTTCAATATGCTCAAAAGTATAGGTTATATTCTTCTTCCGGGCAATCTCTATAAATTGTGAATAAATATCTTTCACAAAATAAATAAAGTCCATGCATCCCACTTTCAGTTTCACAAATCCTTGTTCCTGTTTTCTGAAATCAAGTAACTCACCTACCAAAAAACGCAGATTGACAGCATTTCTGTATACACGCCGTAATTGTCTTTGTATGGAAGGTGATATTTTTTCCATATACAGCATGATCTCAATCTGTCCGATGATGAGTGTCAACGGAGTACGGAATTCATGGGATATATTGGTAAAGAAACGAAGTTTAGTACGATTAATCTCGCCCATCCGCTCTTTTTCGTCTTTCTCTTTTTTAAGGGATAAAGCAAGCTGCTGTCTTGTCCGATGTGTACGCCATCCTACAACCGACAAACTGCCAAGAAACAGTATATACCCTCCAAAAGCCCATCCCGTAAAATACCAGGGCTGATGTATCTTGATGCTGAGAGAAATTTCTTTGGGGACAAAATCTTCGTATTGATTACTACTACCCACTTCACGTACTTTCAATATGTAACTACCCGGAGCAAGATTCGTATAGGCAACACGGGCTTGCTTGGTAACAAGCCATCGCTTGTCGAAATTTTCCAACTTATATTCATAACCGGTATTTGCATCTGTCTCTACATAATTGGAATTGGAAAAATCTACAACCAAATTATTCTGTTCGGACTCCAAATCAATATGATTGACAAAAGGAAGTGATTTTTCCAATACACAATGCTCGTCACCTGGATAAACTTTGACATTGTTAATGATAAGATTGGAGAAATAAAATTCCCAGTTTCTATTACCCGGCTTATATAAATCACTTTCTTTGAAAGACATCAATCCGTTTACACCTCCTATATAAATCAAATTGTCTTCGCTTACATAAAGACCACAATTATTAGCCACACCTGAAACCAAACCTTTATGACCGAATTCTACCGAATAGACAAAACGATTGAAAGGCGAATAAATGGAGAAACCTTCGTCATTTGTTATCAGGACATGATTCATAGAGGTTTCTACTATATTGTAACAAAAATCACTCAGTAATTTACTGTTTTCGCTGTTATAGTGCTTCCATTCATTGTTGGCATAATTATATGAATATACACCGTCACCCAAGGTTGATACGTAAATAGTTCCATCTGTAACTTCCAGTATTCTCGTTATCTTTGCCCGGGGACTTCCCGACTTTTTCATCTGCATCGGTTCTATTTCCTTGGATTTATCCAATGCAAGTCTAAATACTCCCCAGTCATCACCAAACCATACATAACCATGTGAGTCCACCTCAAACAAATGAAAAAAACGTTCGTCGGTTATCAATTCAAATTGATCCGTAACAAGATTTAGACGCCAGAACCCGTTATGTGCCATTACATACAGATAATCCCCCTGACATTTGAGACTTAATATAATATGATTAGGACCTATATCGGTACGTTTATAAGCATCAAGATAATTATGAAATGTATGAGTGGATATATCATAAGAACTCAAACCTCCCGTATAAGTTCCTACATAAATACGATTTCTCAGTTTATCATAAGCAATGGCTTTTACATTGTTATGCAAGATCGAACGTCCGTCTTCTCTGGCAGTATAATAAGTAAATGTACCTTGTTTCCGATCCAAACAGTTAATTCCTCCACCATCCGTAGCAATCCACAGATTATGATTTTTATCTTCTACCATCTGTCCTACCAAAGGAAAATTCAGACAATAATCATTGCTTTTATCGTAAGAATAATATTTAAAGATATCTTCTTCTTGATTGAAATAGTTCACTCCACCATAATAGGTTCCTATCCAGAGCGTTCCTTGCCTGTCTTTATAAAGTGAAAATACAGATTTATGCCTCAAACTTCCGGGACGATAATCAGGAAAATAAGCAGAATAGGTATCAGTATAAGGATTATACACCTGAAGTCCATCGAAAGTACCAAACCAAATATTCTGCCTATTATCCTCTATAAACTCCCGTATTTGATTACTTATCACACGAGTAGGCGAATTTATTTCCTTCTTGATGATTTCGTCTCTACCCCTCTTGTATAAACCGTTAGTTCGGGAAGCAATCCATAACTCACCTCGACTACTCAAAAACACATCGGATATTTCTATTTCAGGAATCACACACCGTACATTTTCTTTTTCCGCTATATAAAGTCCTTTCGTCGTTCCCAGCCAAAGTTTCTCTTCTTCACGTTCCATACATACAATGACCGGTACATCAAATTTTTTATGAAAGTAAGAGAAATCTTTCTTATTGTCATATCTGAAAAGACTGTCTGCAACAGTAAACCATAAATCTCCATTCCACACCTTCATTGTCCCCGACCCTACATGATACAGTTCTTTGAAGAAATCTTGTTCCATGTCATATTTCATCAGAATGCCGTCATTTTTAATGAACACATCTCCTGATGCATCACATACCATGGAACCAATGGTACCATTAATGAATTTTTTGTTCTTTTGCCGATTACTATCTACTACATCATAATATTTATATTTCAATATCTGGTTACCGTCATATACATTCACTCCCTCATTAGTACCAAACCACATACGCCCTAACGTATCCTGACAAATGGACAATACTGAAAGATTGGATAGTCCGTCATTTATATCCAATGTCTTAAAATACTGCCCATATGAATGAATACTCAAAAATACGGATAAAAAAAATAGCAAATAGCATTTGGTTTTAGCCATAAATATAATTTTAGAGTGTGCACAAAGATAATACTTTCCTCTTTCTATACAATAGGACACTCCTTTTATAATATTAGGAAAAAATTTCCTAATACTCCCGGAAAAGATTTAGTAGGGCATTGCTTTCATTTAAACAATTTTTTCCAATCATGTCCGCTTCCATACGGACAATTGTCCGAAAACGAACACAGCACAATCTTAAACAATCACTGATAATCAACACATTATCACTTTGGCACAACAATTGACTCTATATAGGCGAAGGCGGTTACAAGAAAACAATCTCCTTAAAAACAAAAAGTAATAACAATAAAAAAATAACGATTATGAAAACAAATGTAATTCTTAAGGCAGTGGTAATAGTAGCAGTGGTAATGGCTAGTGTAATGAACTTCTCAGCAAGTGCAAGTAATCCTACCAACTATGTAAAAAACGAAGAAGTAACAAACGGTCTGATAACCGCTAAGACAATTTTTCGCAATGAAGATGGTTATCTGTTCCGCCACTTGCGCTACACATATACCTACGACAATGAAAACCGCATAATAAGTAAGGAAGCATCCAAGTGGGACAATTCAAAAGAAGCCTGGACTCCTTATTTCAAACTGAATGTAATATACAGTGATAATGAAGTTGAACTGAATTATGCCTGTTGGAACTCTAAAAGCAGTACCTACGATGATAACAAACAGAAAACAGTTTATGAACTGAATGATACGAATGCCGTTCTGATGCTGGCAAGCACAAAATAAAGATAATCAATAATTCTATCGCAATGTCATCACTTATCAGGACAACATCCTATCGACAAACAGATAGAACCGTAATACTCTAACAATTAATTTTCTTTTAAGTTTACACAAAATACGGTTATCAGTAGATCATTCTACCCGATAACCGTATTTTCTTTTCATCATCTGCAATCATTACTACTCCTCCTGCTTGGAGTATTCAGGATAGTCATTCATAAAATACAAAGGATACATAAGGAGATATCTATCTCTTTCCTGCCCAATATACCCCCCCTAAAATAAATACAACTCCGATAAGTGCTACTATCGTTAACTGTTCACCTAAAAACACAGCAGAACCTACCAAAGTAAAAAGAGGATTCAGATAGATATAATTGGAAGCCCTCACAGTACCCAATTGCTTTAAAACGATATTCCATACAACAAAACAGATCAAAGAAGCCAGAACGCTTAAGAAAAGAAGGTTGAACAACACAGCCGGTTGCCACAATCCGGAAAGAGGAAACTGCCAGGGATGAACCAAAAATGCGGGAAGAATAGTTAATACACCATAGAAAAAGATCTTACGAGTAATGAAAGTAGTGCGATAACGCCCACACATCTTTTTCATTATCAAACTATAAAAAGCCCATGAGAGGGCGGCAAGTAGTGTCAGGAAATCACCCAACGGAGAAATCTTCAATACAAAATGGCCGTTATAAACTACCAGTGCCACTCCGACCAATGCCAATATCGAACCACCTATCAGTCCGCGAGTTGCCTTTTCTTTTTTATAAATAACCAAAGAAAGAATAGTAGTGAGCAAAGGAGCCGTACAGACAATGAATGCCACATTGGTAGCCAATGTGATTTCCAGCGCTGTATTTTCTGTAAAAAAATAGAGTGAACCACCTGTTATACCTCCTAAAAGTAACCAAAACTCATCTTTCCAATTATTGGCAAACAACTTGCGGGGAGAAATAAACCAGATACCCAGATAAGCAATGAGAAAACGAAGCAGAAATATTTCTTGCGGAGAAAGGCCGAATTCTATCAATACTTTCGTTGAAATAAATGTCAATCCCCAGACAGCTATTACAAGAATGGCTATAAGATGATAAGTATAGTTTTTCGTTACGCTCATTACACTACTGATAAGTTGCGTGCAAAGATAACACTTTCCCTTTTTCCACCTCCTATGTTTCTTCCGTTTATCCCTTATATTTCTTTTATTCATCTTTCATATTGGTTACCGAACAACAATAGTGAACATATCTGTTCATTACAGTGAATAGACATGTTCATATTAGTGACTCGATCTGTTCACTGCAGTGAACAGGTAACAAATATAAGGTTTCAGCAGGACAAACCCTAAAGTATAAACAGACAAAGATACTGGATTGATGTGTGGGATATATGGCATATCCAGATTCCAAAGCCCTCTTGGATATCAACGGGAATAAGTGCAAAAACATAAGGGATAAAATCTTCACAGACTTTATCCCTTACTATATCCTAAAAATCTTTTTTATAAATCCTATTGAATTAATTCAGCTATTATTTGTATTACAAACAAAAAATTAGTTTTAAAAGCACATCACAAATATAAGTAACATAAAGCGAATTATCAAGCATTTGCCATTGTTTTTTAAGTTACTTAGCTACAAATCTGAAAATAAACAGTTAACTTTGCACCGTTATTAACCGGTTTTAACCATATAACCAACAAAGTTTTCAACAATATACTAATAAATACCATTATGGAATACAATTTCAGGGAGATTGAAAAGAAATGGCAGAAACAATGGGTAGAAAATAAAACCTACCAAGTAACGGAAGATGAAACAAAACAGAAATATTATGTATTGAACATGTTTCCTTACCCCAGTGGTGCAGGTTTGCATGTAGGTCATCCATTAGGATATATCGCTTCGGACATTTATGCACGCTACAAACGCCTGCAAGGTTTCAATGTATTAAATCCTATGGGATATGATGCATACGGACTACCGGCAGAACAATACGCCATACAAACCGGACAACACCCTGCAATTACTACCGTCAACAATATCAACCGCTATCGCGAACAATTGGACAAAATAGGCTTCTCTTTCGATTGGAGCCGTGAAATCCGTACTTGTGACCCGGAATATTATCATTGGACACAATGGGCTTTCCAAAAAATGTTCAACAGCTATTACTGTAATGACAAAAAACAGGCACGTCCCATTGAAGAATTAATAGAGGCATTTCCAAAATATGGCAACGAAGGATTGAATGCTGCATGTAGCGAGGAACTGCACTTCACTGCCGAAGAATGGAATGCAATGAGCGAAAAAGAACAGCAAGAAGTATTGATGAATTACCGCATCGCTTATCTGGGCGAAACAATGGTTAACTGGTGCCCGCAATTAGGAACCGTACTTGCCAATGATGAGGTAGTAGACGGTGTATCAGAGCGTGGCGGCTTTCCGGTAGTTCAAAAAAAGATGCGTCAATGGTGCCTTCGTGTATCTGCATACGCCCAACGCTTGCTGGACGGATTGGAAACCATCGACTGGACCGAGTCGCTGAAGGAAACCCAAAAGAACTGGATAGGTCGCAGCGAAGGTGCCGAAGTACAATTCAAAGTAAAGGACAGCGAACTGGAATTTACCATTTTCACCACGCGTGCAGATACCATGTTCGGTGTAACTTTCATGGTATTGGCTCCCGAAAGCGAATTGGTGGCACAACTGACTACCGAAACACAAAAAGCTGAAGTAGACGCTTATCTGGAACGTACCAAGAAGCGTACGGAACGCGAACGTATTGCCGACCGCAGCGTGACGGGTGTATTCTCGGGAAGTTATGCCATCAATCCTTTTACGGGTGAAGCGGTACCCATCTGGATCAGTGACTATGTACTTGCCGGATATGGAACAGGTGCCATCATGGCTGTACCTGCACACGATAGCCGTGACTATGCTTTCGCCAAACATTTCGGTTTACCTATTGTACCGTTGGTAGAGGGCTGTGATGTAAGTGAAGAAAGTTTCGACGCTAAAGAAGGTATCGTTTGCAATTCTCCGAAAGCAGGTGTGGAACCATATTGTGATTTAAACCTGAACGGACTTACTATCAAAGAAGCCATTGCCGCTACCAAGAAATATGTGAAAGAACATAACCTGGGACGTGTAAAAGTAAATTTCCGCCTGCGCGACGCTATCTTCTCACGTCAACGCTATTGGGGTGAACCTTTCCCGGTTTACTACAAGGAAGGTATGCCTTATATGATTGATGAAAGCTGTCTTCCATTGGAACTTCCCGAAGTCGCTAAATTCTTGCCTACCGAAACGGGCGAACCTCCATTGGGACATGCCACTAAATGGGCTTGGGATACTGCAAACAAATGTGTGGCCGGCAACGAGAAAATTGATAATATCACCGTATTTCCATTAGAATTGAATACAATGCCCGGATTTGCAGGTTCAAGCGCTTACTACCTGCGATATATGGATCCACGCAATCATTCTGCACTGGTAAGTAAAAAAGCAGATGAATACTGGCGTAATGTAGATCTCTATGTAGGTGGTACGGAACATGCCACAGGGCACTTGATTTATTCCCGTTTCTGGAATAAATTCCTGCATGATCTCGGTATTTCTGCGGTTGAAGAACCATTCCAGAAATTAGTAAATCAAGGTATGATTCAGGGACGAAGTAATTTTGTATACCGCATCAAAGATACCAATACGTTTGTTTCTCTGAACCTGAAAGACAATTATGACACTACCCCACTCCATGTGGATGTAAATATCGTATCCAATGATATTCTGGATGTCGAAGCATTCAAAGCATGGAGACCAGAATACGCCACGGCTGAGTTTATCTTGGAAGATGGCAAATATATCTGTGGTTGGGCAGTCGAAAAGATGAGTAAATCTATGTTCAATGTGGTCAATCCCGATATGATCGTAGAAAAATATGGTGCCGACACACTTCGTATGTACGAAATGTTCCTGGGTCCGGTAGAACAATCAAAACCCTGGGATACGAACGGTATCGACGGTGTACACCGTTTCATCAAGAAGTTCTGGTCACTGTTCTACGACCGTAACGACAACTATCTGGTAACGGATGAACCGGCCACTAAAGAAGAACTGAAAACCCTGCATAAACTCATTAAGAAAGTTACAGGAGATATTGAACAATTCTCTTATAACACAAGTATCAGTGCTTTCATGATTTGTGTCAATGAATTGTTCTCATTGAAATGCAGTAAGAAAGAAATCTTGAACCAACTTATTATTACCCTCGCTCCCTTTGCTCCACATGTATGCGAAGAATTATGGGAAACATTGGGTAATGAAGGCTCGGTGTGCGACGCCAAGTGGCCTGTATACAACGAAGAGTATCTGCTGGAAAATACAGTGAATTATACTGTTTCCTTCAATGGAAAAGCGCGTTTCAATATGGAATTCCCTGCAGATGCCGCATCAGACGTCATTCAAACTGCCGTATTAGCTGATGAACGTTCTGCCAAGTGGATGGAAGGTAAAACCATTGTCAAAATAATCGTCGTACCGAAAAAGATTGTAAACATCGTTATCAAATAACAGATATGCCAATTACAAAACCAACCAAAGCGGAAATAAGAAGAGAGTTAAAAGACTATCTTTTAATTACTTTCGGACTCATTAGCTATGCATTAGGATGGGCTGCATTCCTTATCCCCTATCAAATTACTACTGGAGGTACTACCGGTATCGGCGCCATCATCTACTATGCTACAGGATTTCCCATTCAATGGTCGTATTTCATCATCAACGCAGTTTTGATGACATTTGCCATTAAAATCCTGGGTCCTAAGTTCAGTATAAAGACTACTTTTGCCATCTTCGGACTGACCTTTTTTCTTTGGTTCTTTCAGGTTCTGGTCAACGGAGCAGACGGAATACCTCCACAAATACTGGGACCGGGACAAGATTTCATGGCATGTCTGATAGGTGCCGTGATGTGTGGTATAGGTTTAGGAATTGTATTCAATTGCAACGGAAGTACAGGAGGTACCGATATCATCGCCGCTATTATCCACAAATATCGTGACGTTACTTTGGGACGTATGATTATGGCTTGCGACTTTATCATCATCAGTTCTTGTTACTTCATTTTCAACGATTGGAGACGAGTTATATTTGGTTTTGTAACCTTGTTTGTTATTGGATTTGTATTGGATTATGTTGTCAATGGTGCCCGCCAATCCGTACAATTCTTCATATTTTCTAAAGAATATGAAAAGATTGCCGACCGTATCACTAAAGAGACACATCGTGGTGTAACTGTGCTCGACGGTATCGGCTGGTATAGTAAACACAATGTAAAAGTATTGGTCGTACTGGCCTACAAACGTCAGTCTGTTGAAATATTCCGATTGGTGAAGGATATAGACCCCAATGCATTTATTTCACAAAGCTCAGTCATCGGTGTCTATGGAGAAGGATTTGATAAATTGAAAGGAAAATAAAAATGAAGAAATTTGTATTTGCCACCAACAATGCCCACAAGCTGGAAGAAGTCAGTACTATCTTAGGTAGTAAAATTGAACTTCTTAGCATGAAAGATATCAATTGTAATGTTGATATCCCCGAAACAGCAGATACATTGGAAGGAAACGCTTTGATAAAAGCCAAGTATATTTTTAACAACTATCATTTGGATTGCTTTGCCGATGATACTGGTTTGGAAGTAGAGGCATTGAATGGAGCTCCGGGAGTTTACTCGGCACGTTATGCAGGAGACGCACACAATTCAGAGGCTAATATGCAAAAACTGTTGTCCGACTTGGAAGGGATAGAAAACCGCAAAGCGCAATTCCGTACCGTCTTTGCCCTTATCATTGACGGGAAAGATCATTTATTCGAAGGTATCGTAAAAGGTGTAATAACGAAAAACAGACGTGGTACCTCAGGGTTCGGATATGACCCTATATTTATTCCCGAAGGATACACACAGACTTATGCTGAGATGGGAAATGAATTGAAGAATAAAATCAGTCACCGGGCATTGGCAACAAACAAACTCTGTAATTTCCTATCAAAATGAATATAATGTGAGAATGTGCCAATTGGCTACACTGTAATCGTGAAATACTATTGTTTCGCAAGATAATTGGTACATTCTCACATTAGCATATTAGCACACATTACAACCCCAGTTTTGCCGATATCTCCAGCATCCTTTTAATAGGTTTTACAGCCTTTTCTGCTATTTCAGCATCTACCTTTATCTCAGGAGTTTCATCCTTGAGGCAATTATAAAGCTTTTCCAACGTATTTAAACGCATAAAGTTACATTCATTGCAAGCGCAAGTACTATCGTTAGGAGGAGCAGGAACAAAGGTTGTGTGAGGACATTTCTTCTGCATTTCATGCAAGATACCCGACTCTGTAGCTACAATATAACTCTTTTCAGGATGGTTTATGGCATATTTCAATAGAGCGGCAGTAGAACCTACTACATCAGCCAATTTCAAAATTGTACTCTTACATTCAGGATGCGCCAATACAACTGCATCGGGATACTGCCGTTTTAATTCAACAATCTTTTCAACCGAGAATTGTTCGTGTACATGGCAGGCACCATCCCATAATAACATGCTCCGTCCGGTAACAGAGTTAATATAATTACCCAGATTTCTATCCGGACCGAAGATTATTTTCTCATCTTTGGGAAAACTTTCTACTATCTGCTTGGCATTGGTAGAAGTTACTACCACATCGGTCACTGCTTTTACTGCAGCTGTTGTGTTCACGTATGATATCACCGTATATCCGGGATGCTCTTTGACAAACTGACTAAACTTATCGGCCGGACAACTGTCTGCCAGCGAACAGCCTGCTGCCATATCGGGTACCAATACTTTCTTTTCCGGACAAAGTACTTTGGCTGTCTCACCCATGAAATGTACACCACACATCACTATGATATCGGCTTCGGTCTTGGCCGCCCATTGCGCTAATGCCAAACTGTCGCCCACATAGTCGGCTATATCTTGTATTTCACCTTTCTGGTAGTAATGTCCAAGAATGATTGCATTCTTCTCTTTCTTCAGCTGTTTGATAGCTTCTATAAGATTATCCATAATTATATTTTTTATTTCTCTTTTTTCTTTAAAAATCTTTTGATAGTGATGATAGGCTGTTAATAGTGTGTACAAGTAAATACGATTTTTCTTGCCTGTGAAGTTATTAGTATAAGACAAAACTTTACTCATTGATTATGAACAAAAGATTTTTAAATCATATCAATTGATAATAAGCATTATACTGTTCTATAACTTCACTTCATTAACAGCTTGTTGATAAACTGCAAAGTTAATAACTTTAGAAGTATTTATTAGTGAAATGAGACTGAAAAATGTGTTTAAACAACTATTGAAAGTTTCTCTTAACTTTTTTGGTTTGTTCGTTTATGGTATCTATTATGTGAACCTTTGAATAATGCAAGTATTATTTCTAAAAATCTTTCCCTTGGGTATTGACACGTTTTCAACGGTTATTAACCGGGATATAAACGGAAAGAAGTATCTTTGCCGGAGAAATAATAACTTGTGATAAATCAACAATAGATATGAATCGCAAACTGAAAATAACAGAACTGAATCGTATTAGTATAGAGGAGTTTAAGGAAGCTGATAAATTACCTTTGGTAGTGGTGTTGGATAATATCCGTAGTTTACACAATATAGGTTCCGTATTTCGTACTTCCGATGCTTTTCGCATTGAATGTATCTATCTCTGTGGCATTACAGCTACTCCTCCTCATCCTGAAATGCATAAAACAGCTTTAGGAGCTGAATTCACTGTCGATTGGAAGTATGTTAATAACTCTGTGGAAGCGGTTGATAACCTTAAAAAAAATGGGTACACAGTGTATTCTGTGGAACAGGCAGAAGGCAGTATCATGCTGAATGAACTGGTTTTGGACAAAGATAAGAAGTATGCCATAGTGATGGGAAACGAGGTGAAAGGAGTTCAACAGGAAGTTATTGACCATTCTCATGGTTGTATTGAAATACCTCAATATGGCACAAAACACTCATTGAATGTATCCGTCACGGCCGGTATTGTTATTTGGGATTTATTTAATAAACTAAGATCGTAACAAAGCAGTTCATAACTTTTGTTGATAGAATTATAGGTTAAACGCGGAATGTAGACATTACGGGCATGCGAGACGGGGATAAATTTATAAGATTGTCAAAGTTGTCCGTTCTCTACCATTAAAATCACCCGTTCGGTCAGTGCATCGTCTCCTTGGGCGTCATATTGCTTTTTCAGGCTGGCACCGAACAATGCGGCGAATGTTTGATAGAAACCTGCTTTGAAAGGTCCCATGAAAGCCTTTACCAATTCGTAGGACGTTGAATGAGTTTGCCGGTCAACCAATTTAATTAACAGTTTGCCTTGCGCAAACGATAGTTTTTTCATACGAGGTGTATATTGTTCTTTCAGTCCTTTTTCCACTTCTTTCAAGTGTTTTTGCCGTGCTTTTTCAGTAGGAATGGTTTGCAGATACTCATATGTTTCGATGATGGCACGGTTGATTTCCTTAGAGATAGGGAGTACTCTCTTTACATCCCGGATGAGTTTATAGTATTTTGCCATATCCCGCCTGTTTTTGAACTTAAGCGGCTTGAATATATAGACAGTGGGAAGTTTGACGTAAGGAATAGTATCGCCTTCATATATGCACATAGGAGTCAATAAAATACTTTTTTGCACATCAGCTTTTGGTAATTGTTGCTGAGCGAGGCATATCCGGTTTCCAAAAAGTAGGAATAAGATGAGTATTACTATGTTAGGCCGTATGTTCATGACACAAAAGTACACCATTCTGTGAAATGTTGTTGCGATGCTTTCGTTTTTCCTTGTTCAATTAACTTATTTAAGGTAACTTCGCTTTCCAAAAAATTAAAAGTAGCCTGTTACGAATGAAGTTTTTCAAGATGGGAGTCTTTGTAAGTATGCTGTTGATGACTCCTGTACTTGAAGCTCAAAATACAACCGTGTCTCTTTGGGAAGAGAACCTCGAACAACTCTTCATGGATGGAGAAGAAAGGAATTGGGAAAATGAATTGGAAGAACTTTCCCGTCATTTACAAGAACCCATCAATATCAATAGTGCCACCAAGCAGCAATTAGAACAGTTTCCTTTTCTCACTGATATCCAAATTGAAAATATATTGGCTTATATCTATATACACGGACAGATGCAGACTGTTTATGAGTTACAACTGGTGGAGGAGATGGATAAGTACACCATCGAACTACTCTTACCTTTTGTCTGCGTACAACCGGTTAAGATGTCTTCTAATTATCCTTCTCTTAAAACTCTTCTGAAATATGGCAAACAAGAAGTATTGACACGGTTGGATATTCCTTTATATACTCGTAAAGGATACAAAGATAATTACTTAGGACCGTCCATGTATCATTCTTTTCGTTATAATTTTCACTATGGAGAATATCTTCAAACAGGAATTGTTAGTGAAAAAGATGCAGGTGAACCTCTCTTTGCTTTGCATAACCGGAAGGGCTATGATTATTGTTCCTTTTATTTTTTACTTAAGAATTTAAGACGACTGAAGTCTTTGGCATTAGGTAATTATCGGTTGAGTTTCGGTCAAGGATTGGTACTTAGTACTGATTTTCGTTTAGGTAAAACTTTCTCTTTGTCTACATCCGAATACCGCACCGGAGGTATTCGGAAACATAGTTCTACAGATGAATACAATTACTTTCGCGGAGCAGCCGCAACGATAGGAATACTTTCTTTTTTGGAAATGTCTGTCTTTTATTCTCATCGTTCCATGGATGGAGTACTGAAAGATGGAGAAATCACTTCCATTTATAAAACGGGACTCCATCGTACACAGAAAGAAGCCGATAAAAAGAATATATTTTCTTTGCAATTGATGGGTGGAAACTTGACGTATGAAAAGAATAAGTTGAAATTGGGCTTTACAGGTATCTATTATTTCTTTAATCATCCATACGAACCCAAATTGAATAAATATGCCAGATATAATCTGCATGGAAACTACTTTTATAATCTGGGAGTCGATTATAAGTACCGATTGGGACGATTGGCATGGGTAGGGGAGGCTGCGATGGGAAAAAGTGGTTATGCCCTGTTAAATCAATTGAAGTACAAACTATTAACAGGTTATCAACTGTTGTTGATTCATCGTTATTATTCATATAATTACTGGTCTTTCTTTGCCCGTTCTTTCGGAGAAAGCAGTACACCTCAAAATGAAAACGGTTGGTATCTGGCTACAGAAGCAAATCCTTTTCCTCATTGGAAGTTCTTTGTTTCTTTCGATTTATTCTCTTTTCCCTGGTGGAAATACCGCATCAGTAAACCATCGCAAGGAGTAGACGTCTTGTTTCAGGTTTCCTATTCTTTCAAACGGAATTTGTCTATGTACTTTAATTATAGATATAAGCAAAAGGAGAGGGACGTATCCGGAACAGATGGAAAAACAATTTTACCCATCTATCAACATCGGTTTCGTTACCGGCTTACATATACACCACGTATCTGGAAATTACAAACTACGTTAGATTACAACCACTTTCATTCTCAAGGAAAAGAACGAAGCCGGGGATATCAGTGCACACAGTCCTGTGGATATGCTTTTCCCGGTTTCCCTTTATCTGTTTCTGTTCAAGGAACCTATTTCCATACAGATGATTACGATTCGCGTATTTACACCTACGAAAAAGGATTATTGAATACCTTTTATGTACCTTCATTTTATGGTACGGGTTTCCGTTATTCTGCCCATCTACGCTACGATTTGAACAAAACTTTCATGTTTCTCGTTAAGTTCGGACAAACCATTTACCAAGACCGTGAAACTATCGGTTCCGGTAACGACTTGATACAAGGAGACAAAAAAGCAGACTTGCAAATGCAACTTCGTATTAAGTTTTAACTAACTTTGCCGCTAAATTAGTAGGATAAGTAGATATATTTGTAATAAATATCTATTTAGTTAAATGAGATCAATCGTAAATTGTAAATAAAATGACTGTTATTTATCCGTCTCCCATATTCGGTCCTGTCCATTCCCGCCGGTTGGGAGTATCTTTAGGAATTAATCTGTTGCCGGCAGACGGTAAAGTATGTACTTTCGATTGCATTTATTGCGAGTGTGGTTTCAATAAAGACCATCGTCCCTCCAAGGCGTTGCCCACCCGTGAGGAAGTTCGTGAAGCACTCGAAACTCGTCTGTTGGATATGCGGCAGAACGGTCCTACCCCCGATGTATTGACCTTTGCCGGAAACGGTGAGCCTACTGCCCATCCTCATTTTCCGGAGATTATAGAAGATACGCTGGCATTGCGCGATAAGTATTTTCCAAATGCCAAGGTCAGTGTGCTTACTAATTCCACTTTCATTCATCGTCCTGCGGTATTCAACGCATTGAACAAGATAGATAATAATATCCTGAAATTGGATACGGTAGATGAAGGGTATATCCATGAGGTGGATCGTCCTGCAGGACATTACTCTGTTCGTGAAATCATTGGGAACATGAAGTCTTTCAAAGGTAACTGCATCATTCAAACCATGTTCCTCAAGGGAGGTCATCAAGGTAAAGATGTAGATAATACCTCCGATAAATATGTTCTTCCCTGGTTGGAAGCAGTCAAAGAGATTGCACCTCGTCAAGTAATGATTTATACCATCGACCGCGAGACACCCGACCATGATTTGCAGAAAGCTACTCATGAAGAACTGGACCGTATAGCAGCTTTGGTCAGAGAAGCGGGAATAGTAGTAAGCGTTTCCTATTAGCTATTTCCACTGTTTTAAGTCATATTCAGCCTCCACTTTCTTTTCGATATCATCCGGCAGGGCAGGGAAGAAGTCAATTCCCGTAATACGTTCCACTTCATCCACAGAATTGACGTAAGCATCCAGAGGATGATTTCCCGAAGTATTCTTGTAGATAAAACCGATGGCTTTGGGAGTACCCTTCATGCTGAGTATCACCTTGAAGAAAGCTTCGGGAACAGTTATGCGGTGTTCTTTACCGATAGTGCGGTGCTTTTGTTTATAAAACACAGGACCGCAAACGATATAGATTTTGCCTTCTTTTTGGGCCCATTTACGACAATCTTCTTCCAGCTCTTTCCAGTCGCCACGGTTCAGATTATGATTTTGCGGACAGATATTCGTCATATAAAAACTTTCCTGCATTGCTTTCCAATGCCAGCGGTTATCTCCCGCCGGACACATGTGGCCACGATCCATACCGGCACCTTTGTAATCATGTGTAGTTACCGCTTCATTTTCGGGCAGGTCAGGATCTGGCAGAAATTTGTCCGTACGGCTTTCACGTTCTATTAATTTCTCAGGAGTCAGTTCCCATGCTACCCAATTCGGTACTTTCCGTTCTTTATTGTAAGATACGGTATATCCCTTCCGGTGGAGAATTTGTTCGGAAGTATTTTTCAAAGGAGCAGGATGCAGGATATCTTTTCCGGCAGGTACCTTGGTGACAGGTTTTAGTTTAGAAGGTGTGTTCCCCGCAGATTGGTGCTTTCCGGGTACCTTTTCCGTAACGGCTTCGGTTACGGTACCGGGCAGGTTGATGTGCAATGCCTTCGTTATGGGTTCAAACGTGAGACAGATAATGCACAACAACGCTATGAAATAGATAATACCTCTACCTTTGGGCTGTTTCTTTTTTCTCTTCCGTACCATAATATTTTCTTATGTTCTGTCCGGATGGACTTACGAAACTCACAACAGTTCTTTCGCCCTATCCAACGCCACATTAATGTTGGGACAGATGTTTTCTTTTCCCAATAATTCATTGAAACCTGATTTTTCCAAAACTTTGTACACTTTCTCGTTGACACCGGAGAGTACAATGGTTATCTTTTCCTTTTGTGACATCTGGCAAAGATTGGTCAGGTTATGGATACCGGTAGAATCGATGAAAGGCACTTTACGCATACGGATGATACGCACTTTGGGACGGTCGCCCAGCTGTGCCATGGTTTCTTCGAATTTGGTAGCGATACCGAAGAAATACGGGCCATTGATTTCGTATACTTCCACCCCCTGCGGGATAATCAGATGTTCTTCGTTGGTTGCGATATCCAACTCCGCATTCGGGTCTATTTCATCTTTGATTACAGATATTTCGGTCGTTTCCATCACACGGCGCATAAACAGCACGCAAGCAATGACCAAGCCTACTTCAATGGCAATAGTCAAGTCGAAAATAACAGTCAGGAAGAAGGTTATCAACAATACCGTAACGTCCGATTTCGGGTTCTTTAACAGCGCTTTGAAGACACGCCATCCGCTCATGTTATAGGATACGATAACCAGTACCCCTGCAAGGCAGGCCATTGGAATATATTGCGCCAACGGCATTAGGAATAGCAAAATCAACAACAATACCACTGCATGTACTATGCCGGCAACGGGCGACTTACCTCCATTGTTGATATTCGTCATGGTACGGGCAATGGCACCGGTTGCAGGAATACCGCCAAACAGGGGAGCCACCAGGTTGGCTGCGCCTTGGGCTATCAGTTCCACGTTAGAGTCATGTTTGTCGCCTATCACACCATCTGCCACGGTAGCCGAAAGCAATGATTCGATAGCGCCCAGTACCGCGATTGTAATGGCCACAGGAAATAAGTTTTTAACCGCCTCCCAATCCAAAGCAGGCATCACGGCATCCGGAAGTTCGGCTTTGATGCTGAAGCGGTCACCGATTGTATCGATACAATCGATACCTCCGTATGTTTTCATCAGATAAACAGCTCCGGTCACTACGACAATCGCGATGAGCGAACCCGGTATTTTCTTTGAAAACTTGGGAGTGATGGCGATAATAATGATACTGGCAATACTTACAATCGTGTTCCACCAGTTCACCGTGTCGAAATGCCGGAAGTAAACCATCCATTTTCCTATGAAGTCTCCCGGAACTTTCTCATCCCCGAAATTCAGTCCGAAGACATCGGCAATCTGTGTAGTAAAGATAGTGACGGCAATACCGCTGGTGAAGCCCACAATGATGGGATAAGGAATAAACTTGATAACTGCTCCCAGTTTGAACACTCCCAGCAGAACGAGGATGATACCTGCCATCAACGTTGCTACGATCAGTCCCGCTTCTCCATATTGCTGGATGATACCATAAATAATAACGATGAAGGCACCGGTAGGTCCGCCGATCTGTACTTTGCTTCCTCCAAAAAGGGAAATGATGAAACCGGCAATGATAGCCGTGATAATACCTTTTTCAGGTGATACACCTGAGGCGATACCAAACGCAATGGCAAGAGGAAGAGCAACGATACCCACAATGATACCTGCCATCAAGTCTGCCATGAATAATTCTTTCGAGTAATTTTTTAAAGCCGTGTATAGCTTTGGTTTGAATTCGAACGCTTTCATTTTTTAATCTACTTTTACCACTCTGCATGATGCAGAGATTTATAAACGGACTGCAAAAGTAAATAAAAAAGTGTAGATTTATATATACTATTGAACATAAACATCTTGATTTTTGTTTTTATTATCCGGTGTGATAGATATTTTCTATCTTATGATAGATAAATCTGATAGAGTAAACTGTGGTTATTCCGAAGTAAATGCATAATTTTGTATTAACGAAAAGAACAATACGAACGATATTTATACGTAATTACATTAACTAATAAAAAAGAGACTATGAGTAAAAGTGTTAAAGGAACTCAGACAGAAAAAAATCTGTTGACTTCATTCGCCGGTGAATCACAAGCAAGAATGCGTTATACTTATTTTGCAAGTGTGGCTAAGAAAGAAGGTTACGAACAGATTGCTGCCATTTTCACGGAAACAGCCGATCAGGAAAAGGAACACGCAAAGCGTATGTTCAAGTTCTTGGAAGGCGGTATGGTAGAAATCACCGCTTCTTATCCGGCAGGTGTTATCGGCACTACATTGGAAAATCTGCAGGCTGCCGCTGCAGGCGAACATGAAGAATGGTCATTGGATTATCCTCACTTTGCCGATGTAGCAGAGCAGGAAGGTTTCCCTGCAATTGCTGCCATGTACCGCAATATCTCTATTGCAGAGAAAGGCCACGAAGAACGTTATCGCGCATTCATCCAGAATATCGAAACGGCTTCTGTATTTGCAAAAGAAGGTGAAGTAGTATGGCAATGCCGTAACTGCGGTTTCATCTATACCGGCAAAGAAGCTCCTCAGGTATGTCCGGCTTGTTTGCATCCGCAGGCTTACTTCGAGATCAAGAAGGAAAACTATTAAGATGTTTGGCCGTATTAAGGCATAGTTCTTTCCTTATTAAGACTGGACATCCATAACATCCCCATGTTTTACCCCATAACATCCGGGTGTTTTCATACACAACATCCCCATGTTTTATAGTAAAACATGGGGATGTTGTGTATGTGTAGGTACAATTTTCCCGACTATATATCTTATGTTTTCTCTTCTTGACTTCTGATGATTTACAAATGAGATATTAAGCCATTCGCTAAAAGTTGATAATTATGGAGTTCTACCTTCCAAATCGTTATTTTTGCCTTATAGAAAGAAAGTTTTTTTCTTGATAGACCAAAAAAACGAGAAAAAAGAAAGTTTGTATTTTAAACAATATTATCTTTGCGATTATTATTTAATACTAAAGAAACAAAAATATGGATGCACAGAAAGTAGATGCCTTTATGATGGCAAACAACAAATTCTTTAATGATTATCAGATGATGACTATCCGCGAACTTTTGCTTAGAATGGACGATTCCAAATGGCCGATGATACAAATGTTGCAGTTCAAGGATCCTACTATTTCCCTGATTATATCCTTGATCGGAGGTTCGCTGGGGATTGACCGTTTCTTTATCGGTGATACAGGACTCGGTGTGGGCAAGCTGCTTACTTGCGGTGGTTTGGGTATCTGGTCTATTGTAGACTGGTTCTTGATTATGGGTGCTACACGTGATAAGAATTTTCAGAAGCTGCAATCTCTGATTTAATGACGTCCGGCTTCGAACATGAGTAAAAGGAAGCTGTATATATTCTTGGCATTTGCGTGCCTTGCCGGATATATATGGATTGCCATATCACTCCTGTTTCCCGAAAATCAGATATGGAGTGGTTGTCTGTTCAGGCAATTGCTTCATATTCCGTGTCCTGCCTGTGGTTCTACAAGGTCTGTCATGGCCTTGTTGAACGGAGACTGGCAGGCGGCTCTTTATCTTAATCCTAACGGAATCTTATTGGCTTTATTACTGGTGGTGATTCCTCTGTGGCTTGCATTGGATTTGCTACGCCGCAAATCTTCATTGTATCACTTCTATAACCGGATGGAGAAGACACTGAAACAAAAAAGTATATTTTTTATCTTTCTTGGCTTGGTACTGATAAACTGGTTTTGGAATATCTTGAAAGAACTATGATTACTTATACTCCTCAAGAACATGAGCTGGAAACTGCATCAAACGGTTATTTGATGTCTTTACTGGTCATTATGGTGGGACTTCCTTTTCCTATTGTCAACTTGATTGCTACAGTGGTATTCTATTTCGGCAATCGCAGGAGTACATATTTTGTGCGTTGGCATTGTACACAGGCTCTTGTTTCGCAGTTTCCGTTGTTTCTCACCAATAGTTGCCTTTTCTGGTGGACAGTGAGGATCCTGATCGGTAACATGGATTTGTCTTCCTTTTACTTTGCTTATCTGTTTACGGTAGTACTGTTCAATGCAATAGATTTCATAGCTACTCTCCATACATTGATTGCCATTCGTAAGGGCAAACAGGTGGAGTGGTATGTCTTTGCTGCCTTAACCGACTTAATATGTAAGCCCCGATGAAGAAGTTTTTATATCAATCGCTTGTTTCAATACTGCTTTTCATGACTGTATTGTTTGCCTTTTCACGGGTGGACTGGTTGTCCGTGTTCCACTTGCGTGAAACGGTTATTGAAGAGAAGATAGGAGAGCTCTATTGGGATTTGTTTTCTAAGACCCAGACTTTTGTGGAGAAGAAATCCGTTATGGCTCCGTTGGATACTTTGTTGTCTACATTGTGCCGTGCCAATGATATTTCTCGCGACAAGATAGAAATTCATGTAATAGAGAGCGAAGAGGTGAATGCTTTCGCGTTTCCAGGCAATCATCTGGTGATATACACTTCACTGCTGTCGCAATGCAACGATGAGGGTGAGCTGTGTGGGGTAATGGCACATGAGGTGGCTCATATCGAGAAAGGGCATGTCATGGATAAGCTGATGAAAGAAATAGGGTTTTCTACGTTGGTTGCCATGATTGGGGGCAGCCAAGGGGCTGAGGCTTTGGGGCAATTGGTACAGGTACTTTCTTCTACAGCCTACAGCCGTACTTTGGAACGTGAAGCCGACGAGACTGCCGTCCATTATCTGATGAAGGCGGGAATGAATCCGCGCGGGCTTGCGGAATTTCTTCATAATCTTCCTCAAGAGACAAATTTACCGGGTTTCACCGAATGGATCAGTACTCATCCCGATTCGGAAGAGCGTTATAAGGTTATCAATGAGATAGTCGATAAAAGCGGATATCACAAAGATTACCACAATATTCTCACAAAGGAGGAGTGGGAAGGACTGAAGAAGAAAAAGTGAGTAGTGCCGGAATGAAAAAAGCGGCATTTGTTTTGAACACCAATACAAATGCCGCTTTACTGTATTCTCTCTAAAAGTGGAAAACTATTTTTTTGCGTGTGGATAGTCTATTGTATAGTGCAGTCCGCGGCTTTCCTTACGTTCCATAGCCTGGCGGGTAATCAAATATCCCACATTGATCATATTGCGCAGTTCACAAAGTTCCCGTGTAGCTTTACTGCTCTTGAAGAGTTTTTCCGTTTCCTCATATAAGATGTCCAGACGGTTCCATGCACGTGTCAACCGGGTATTGCTACGGACAATGCCTACGTAAGCCTCCATAATCTGGTTTACTTCCTTCATGCTCTGCGTAATGAGTACACGTTCTTCATTGCTGATGGTACCTTCGTCGTTCCATTCGGGAATGTCTTCGTTGAAGTCATAACGTTCTAATACGCTCAGTGCATGTTTGGCGGCAGCATCGGCATAGACCACTGCTTCAATCAGGGAGTTGCTGGCAAGGCGGTTACCTCCATGTAAACCTGTACACGAACATTCGCCGATGGCATACAGGCGACGGATACTCGATTGTCCGTCCAGATCTACCGTGATGCCGCCACAAAGGTAGTGTGCAGCAGGGGCTACGGGGATATAGTCTTTGGTTATGTCAATACCGATACTGAGACATTTTTTATAGATATTAGGAAAATGTTTCTTGGTTTCTTCGGGATTTTTGTGAGTGACGTCCAGATAAACATGCTCGTCGCCACGTTGTTTCATTTCATTGTCGATGGCGCGGGCCACTATATCGCGTGGAGCCAGCGAAAGCCGCTCGTCGTATTTCTGCATGAATTCTTTGCCATCCATCGTGCGGAGTACGCCGCCATATCCGCGCATGGCTTCTGTAATCAAGAAAGCAGGGCGGTCGCCCGGATGATAGAGAGCGGTAGGGTGAAACTGGATGAACTCCATATCTTTTACCGCACCTTTGGCACGATAGACCATAGCGATGCCGTCTCCGGTTGCTACCAGCGGATTGGTAGTGTTGCGATAAACAGCTTCACAACCACCGGTTGCCATGATGGTCATTTTAGAGAGGAAAGTATCTACTTCACCGGTCTTCTCATTGAGCACGTATGCGCCATAGCATTTGATACCGGGCGTATAGCGGGTTACGATAATCCCCAAATGGTGCTGTGTGATGATTTCCACTGCGAAGAAATTGGTGAATACGGTAATATTGGGATGTTGCTTTACGGCTTCAATCAGGCTGGTTTGTATCTCGGCACCGGTATTGTCTTTATGATGCAGGATACGGAATTCAGAGTGTCCTCCCTCTTTATGGAGGTCAAACTCTCCTCCTTCTTTTTTGTCGAAGTTCACTCCCCACTTAATGAGTTCATTGATTTGTTCGGGAGCATTGCGCACCACTTTTTCTACGGCTGTACGGTCGCTTATCCAGTCGCCGGCAATCATGGTGTCTTCGATATGTTTCTCGAAATTATCTACCGCCAGATTAGTGACGGAAGCAATGCCGCCTTGTGCAAAATAAGTGTTTGCCTCTTCCAGACCGGCTTTGCAGATGAGGGCTACCGTTCCTTTATGCGCTACTTTCAACGCGAAACTCATACCGGCAATTCCGGAGCCGATAACGAGGAAATCGAACTTTCTTATCATACTTTTGTGTATTTAACGTTGCAAAACTACAAAATAAGTACGTTCCTTGTGCTTTCTGTGGGTATTAATTCGCAAAAAGACTTATCTTAGCGGCAAAAATCAGACAAGATGGACCGGATATTTCACGCACGCATTGCCGCCGGGCAATATGTATTTCTTTTTTTAGCGGCAGGACTTGCTGCCTATGGTTTATGGGAGAAACATATTCTTGTGGCTATCCTGTTCATGTTGTTGCTGATAGTTTGTATCGAAAAATTAATTCATACGACTTATACCATAACTACCGATGGGAAGTTGATAATATTCTTCGGGCGTTTTATCCGCAGCAAAGAAATTTTGTTGAACGATATTATATCTGTAGAGCGTTCTTCCTCCATGCAAATAGGCAAATTTGCGGTGATGCGTTACGTACTGATAAAATATGGAGGAGGCAAGTGTATGGCGCTACTTCCGGTGAAAGAGGAGGAGTTTGTCCGGTTGCTAAAAGAAAGGATGCCATGATCAACGATTATTCCGGCAGCTTTTCCAGCTTGATTGTTGCTTTATGATAAGCAGGGACGGTCTTTATGTATTTTCCTTTTATTTGTTTTTCTGTTTTTGTGTATTCGCCTGTCAACGTTATTGTATAGGTGACCGTAAGTCTTTTATAAGTAAGTATGCTTCCGATCGTGAGTTTTGAATGAGGAGGTATAGTGGTTGAAGAATCGGATTTATTTGGACTCTTGATTTGAATGGTTTCCGCGCCATATTTCACTTTCATATTATTATTGGCATATACTTTATCTAAGATAGTGAAAGGGGCTTGTACGTATATTTCTTCTTTTCCCATCCAGGTGAATGCTTCAGGGTCATCACTCAGAAAAGTAGTTTCTTCCCATTCGTTTTCATAAGGTTTATGTATCACCGATTTGGATTGAGAAGATTTGTTTACCGTAACTTCAAGGGGAAGTTCCGTTTCAAAACAGCTTTCGCCATCTCCTTCTTCCAAGGAGTATCGAATATCTTTGAATGAGTATTTCTCGTTTATTTCTTCATCATTGCTACATGCAACCAGGGTACAGAGTAGAAAGATGCCACATAATGACTGACGGAGTAAATTGATTTGTTTCATGGTTCTCTTTTTTAAGCGGTTAAAATGGCTCTGTTTTTATAAGAGAGAAGCGATATTCTACAAAGATAAAATTTTTTCTCTGAAAACCCATTAGATTTTAGTTCTAATTTTCAAGATCTTCTATCTTATGTTGTATCGGCGAACAGTCGTAGGGATATTTTTTCACCAATTTTCCTTTGAAGACTTTCTTTATGTCATTGTTTGGCCGGGATAGGGTCAAGATATAGCTCAGTTGCAACTGTTTGTAGTAAATGTCGGCAGAATAGGTGTTCTTTTTTTGGTTTACTTGATCCACTTCAAATGTTTTCTCTTTCAGATCGCTGTCATACGTTAACCAACTGCCATATTTCCGTTTGTCTGTTTCGTAAATGATTTCTCCGTTTGATATGTGCTTCGGCATATCTACGTAAATGCCTTCTTCGGGGTCTATCCATTTAAAAGGAGATTCTTTTTCAGTATGGAAACTGTAGAGGATATATGCATTGTAGAATGGCCAAAAAGTAGTTTTTACAGTTTCTCCGTTATTATTGGTATGGTCGTGTACAATCATTCCCCAAGGTTGGGATTCAGCTTCTTCCACTCCGTCGCCTTCTTCCATGCTGTAGGTTATGGATTCCAACTTGTAGAAACTGGTACATTGTTTTTGGCGTATGATGATTTGTTCTTTGTAAAATCCTGTGTTTATTTCAAGATTGATGATGAAACCGCGTTCTTCCTTGTCGAAGTTTTCTTGCAGTTCGATGGTAAGCGTGTTTTCTTTATCACGTTTGATGGCGAAATAACTGTGCTGTAAACTTCCCAGTCCTTCCAGCCGCAAAGGCTTGTTATGCTTATCTGCTATGATGAAACCGTCAAGACTGGCTACGGAAGCAATCCGCCAGTTACTGCGTGTCATGTCTATCTGTAAAGAGGAAGCATCACCTTCCATAATAGCTTCTTGAATGGAGGAAATTCGTTCGTCTTCATCATCGTTGCATGCTGTCGGTAGGCAGAAGAGAAGTACGAATAAAAAGAAAAATGAAAATGATTTAGTTATTTTCATGTCAATTGTCGTTTAGTTAATGGCTGTTTAGTGTAGTTATTATGAATAGTACTATGTGGCAAAGATAACTCTTTCTAAAGAAAGAGCTATTTTTTATTCGGGAATAAGATGGTTTTTTACTAACTTGCACAAAAATTAATAATTAACTAAGAAGTTATGAAATATCAAGTTGCCATTATCGGTGGAGGCCCTGCGGGATATACGGCTGCTGAGACTGCCGGAAAGGCAGGAATGAGTGTCGTGTTGTTTGAAAAACAAAGTCTTGGCGGAGTGTGCCTGAATGAGGGTTGCATTCCTACGAAGACTTTATTATATTCGGCCAAAACGTATGACGGTGCACGTCATGCTGCAAAGTATGCGGTCAATGTACCGGAAGTATCATTTGATTTGTCCAAGATCATTGTCCGCAAACAGAAAGTGGTACGGAAACTCGTTTTAGGTGTCAAGGGTAAACTGTCTGCTCACAATGTGTCCGTCGTGACCAGTGAAGCTACTGTAATAGATAAGAACCATATCCGTTGTGGTGAAGAGACATACGAATGTGAGAACTTGTTACTCTGTACCGGTTCGGAAACATTCATTCCGCCCATTCCGGGGATGGATTCGGTACCCTACTGGACACATCGTGATGCGTTGGATAATAAAGAACTTCCTGTTTCGCTCGTTATTATCGGAGGTGGGGTTATCGGTATGGAATTTGCTTCTTTCTTTAATAGCTTGGGCGTACAAGTAACGGTTATTGAGATGCTTGATGAAATCCTCGGTGGCATGGATAAGGAGCTTTCCGCTATGCTTCGTGCCGAATATACAAAACGGGGAATCAAATTCATGCTGAATACTAAAGTAGTATCTGTCATGCAACAAGTTCAGGATGACGATGAAAGCAAGCAATCGCTGATACAAGTGAATTATGAAACCGCTGATGGTCCCGGTTCCGTTATTGCTGTGAAACTGTTGATGAGTGTGGGTCGTCGTCCTGTAACAAAAGGTTTCGGATTGGAAAACCTGAATTTGGAAAAAACAGAACGGGGCAGTATCCGTGTCAACGAACAGATGCAAACCTCTGTGCCGGGTGTATATGTCTGTGGTGACCTGACCGGCTTCTCGCTTCTGGCACATACTGCTGTGCGCGAAGCCGAAGTAGCTATACATACTATAATGGAGAAAAAGGATGTGATGAGTTACCGTGCCATTCCCGGTGTGGTATATACCAATCCCGAAATAGCAGGAGTGGGAGAGACGGAAGAGTCTTTACAGAAAAAAGGTATTGCTTACCGTGCCGTTAAATTGCCGATGGCTTACTCCGGCCGTTTCGTCGCAGAGAATGAAGGAGTCAATGGTGTTTGCAAACTTTTGCTGGCGGAAGATGATACTCTGCTCGGTGCACATGTACTGGGCAATCCCGCTTCAGAGATTATTACGCTGGCTGGTATGGCTATTGAACTGAAACTGACTGCTACTGAATGGAAAAGAATTGTTTTTCCGCATCCTACAGTGAGTGAAATTTTTAAGGAAGCGCTCTGAATTTCCGGAAATTTATAACTTCTGATATAAATATTACAGAAGATGAAGACTGTAAAACTGATTACGTGTGATGAGGCTTTTCAAGCCCACATCATTCAAGGTGCTTTGGAAAATGAGGGTATTGCTTCTGTTTTGCATAATGAAAATACATCTACCGTGTTGCGTGGATATACCCGTGAAATAGCCGGTGTGGATGTATTGGTCTATGAAGACGATTACGATAGGGCGGTATCCCTGCTCGAGCAAAATCAGATGATCCCCGAGCAATTGAAGTATTGTCCTCATTGCGGTTCGTCCAAGATTGATTTTGTGCTGAAAAAAGGGCATAGAATGCGTGCCATTATGGCGGGAATTATTTCTGCATTGTCGGTAGCTCCTCCGGGTACTGATCATTGGGAATATGTTTGTAGCGAGTGTGGCGCCCGTTTCAATCAGCCGGTGGCGAAAAGAAATGGTTTGTAAATAGGTGTGTATGAAAAGATTATTGTCATATTGGCTTTTATCATGCTTTTTGTTATCTGTGTCTGCCCAGAAAATGGACAACTGGGTAAATGCACTTTCTTCTCGTTTAGATACATTGATCAAATACAAACTTCCCATCGGTTCCAATGTCGCTATTTCAGTTTATGACTTGACGAGTAACCGTCCGCTGTATGGTTATCAGGCAGATAAATTGTCCCGTCCGGCTTCTACTATGAAGTTGTTGACAACGATTACGGCGCTTTCATGTCCTGAAGCCGACGACCCATTCCGTACAGAAGTATGGTATAAGGGAGTAATTGAGCAAGATACTTTACGGGGCGATATTTATGTTATCGGAGGTTTCGACCCTGAATTTGATGATAATGCATTAGACTCTCTAGTAAATGCCGTTCTGCGTTTCCCTTTCTCTGTAATTCAGGGAAATATTTATGGAGATGTATCTATGAAAGATTCTCTGTATTGGGGAAGTGGGTGGCTGTGGGATGATACGCCGGCTTCTTTCCAACCTTATCTATCGCCGTTGATGTTGAATAAAGGAGTGGTTACCGTGGCTGCTTTTCCCACTGAATGGGGAGATACTGCCCGCTTGGAATGTACTCCTGTGTCTTCCTACTATTCACTGGCTAATAAAACACAATCGCGTACTCCTTCTGCCGGACGTTTTCGCGTATCCCGTAACTGGCTGGAAAATGGAAATGATATTCTCGTTACCGGGAATGTAGATACCAAACGGGTAGGTACGGTCAATATCTTTTCATCACAGGACTTCTTTATGCGTACGTTTATAGACCGTCTGCAAGCACACGGCATTCAACACGTTCCGGGAGAAAGAGATACTTTATTTTCCGATTATACTTTCGCGGAATTTCAAAAAGACAGTGTTTCCATGCGAATGGCCGTATATGATACTCCGATGCAAGTAGTAGTCAGTCAGATAATGAAAGAAAGCGATAATCTGGATGCAGAAGCCATGCTTTACCGTCTGGGAATGCAAAGTACCGGGAAGAAACATGTCTCTGCGGACGACGGTCTTACTGTTGTGCGTACATTAATAAAGAAATTGGGATATAAGCCCGATCATTATAATTTAGCTGATGGTTGTGGACTCTCCAATTACAATTATATCTCTCCTGAACTGTTGGTTGCTTTCTTGAAATACGCTTATTCGAGTACTACGGTTTTTCAGAAGTTATATAAAGCATTACCCATTGGTGGGGTAGATGGAACCCTGAAATACCGGATGCAGAAAGGGACAGCCTCATATAAGAATGTGCATGCCAAGACAGGATCTTTTACAGCTGTCAATTGTCTTGCCGGTTATTTGAAGGCAAGTAATGGGCATCAGATAGCTTTTGCTATTATGAATCAGAATGTCCTTTCCGGTAAGGAAGCACGTGCTTTTCAGGATAAGGTGTGTGAGGAAATTATAAAAAGGTGATAAAATGATAGAGTGGTAAAGTAATAATGAGAAAATACATTTTACTTTACCACTCTATCATTTTATCACTTATATTCTGCCCAGTCTATATTCTTCATATCTCCACTCTTTGCCAATTCGGCATGCATAGCCAAAGCAGCACGCAACGCATGGGGAGTTTGAGATTTACCGTCAGTCAGTTTAAGGTAATCCCAAAGAATATTCTTATAGTCGGGATGTACACAGTTTTCAATGATGGCCTGTGCGCGTTCTTTCGGACTTTTGCCACGCAGATCGGCAACTCCTTGTTCGGTAATGATGATATTAACATCGTGTTCACTATGGTCAACATGGGAAACCATCGGTACGATTGCACTGATTTTGCCTTCTTTGGCGACAGAAGGACAAGTGAAGATGGAAATATAAGCGTTACGTGTAAAGTCTCCCGAACCGCCTATGCCATTCATCATCTTCGTACCACCAATATGTGTAGAGTTGACATTTCCGTAGAGGTCAGCCTCGATGGCTGTATTGATTGAAATAACACCCAGTCGGCGTACAACTTCCGGACTGTTTGAAATTTCCGATGGGCGAAGTACCAATTTGTCGCGGAAGAAGTCCATATCTTCATAAATACCGTTTAGGCAGTCGTTGGTAACGGTTAGTGAACAAGCGCTACCGAACTTCACACGACCTTCACGAATTAGTCCGATTACAGAATTTTGAATCACTTCGGTATACATTTCAAACGGAGGAATAGTCTTGTCGCGTCCCAATGCACCCAGTACGGCATTGGCGATGTTGCCTACGCCCGATTGCAATGGCAAGAAAGTAGAAGGAATAATACCACGTTTCATGTCGGCGGCAAGGAAATCGGCTACATTCTGTCCGATTTTGTCTGTCAACGGATCAGCAGCGGCAAAAGAACGCGCTTCATCTGGCCAGTTGGTTTCTACAACGCCTGCAATCTTTTTCGGGTCAACTTGAATATACGGCTTTCCGATACGATCACTCGGCTTGAAAATAGGAATTTCACGGCGATAAGGAGGGTCAAGCGGTTCGTAGACATCATGTAGACCCATGGCGCTTTTGCTGTGGGCAGCATTCAGTTCTATAATGATTTGATCTGCCAGACGGCAAACGGTCGGGGCAATGCCACCGGCAGCTGTCAGGTATATTTTACCATCGGGGGTTACTTCGCAAGCTTCGATAATGGCAACATTTACTTTACCCATGAATCCATAGCGTACTTCCTGAGCCATCTGAGACAAATGGATATCGTTGTAAGCAATCTCACCATTGTTTACAGCTTTGCGGAAATCGGGGTTGGTAGTGTAGGGAGCACGATAGCGGATAGCTTTGACGCGTGAAAGAATACCGTCGCAAGAGTCACCTGTTGAAGCACCGGTAAAGATGCCTACCTGAAAAGGGTTGCCTTTTGCATGTTCTGCTTCCGCAATTTTTGCTAATTCAGCCGTAACGGCTTTTGCCGTTCCTGCGGGAGTAAATCCACTTAAGCCGATGTTGTAGCCATGTTTAATCAGGCTCGCAGCTTCTGCTGCCGAAATGTAATTCAATGCCATAATATATAGTTATTTTTTGCATATAAAGATTTACAAAGTAGTCTTCAGCTATTATTTGACAGTTGTTGTTTATTCATTGCTTTAATATTTTCTCTGTAGTATTTCCGACCAGATAATTGCCCGTCGGGCTTCTTCCGTAGAACGAATATTAAATTCTGAAACTTCATCCGTTTCCTGTACTTCTTCTGGTACCGGAGAGGAAAACTTTTTTTTGAGGGGAGTATTGGTACGGTGTGAAGATTTTTTTTCTGTAATAGTAATGTTTTCCAATTCAGGACCTTTGGGAATAAATCCACCATAAGTTTCATCATCCCGGTTCTCTGGTAGTTTATTCTTTGTATCGGGTATAGGCACGGCAGATCTTTGGCCAGCATTTTTCTTCGCTTCTTTTTTTACTTGTCTGACAATACCGAAAACGATGGTGCCAATAACCAATAGAAATTTAAAAATATCTTCCATATTCTTACTATTTTTCACCGCCAAAGGTAATTATTTAATCTGATTGTAACCAACAAATTGACATTAAAAAAGGGCAGCTTCACAGCTCCCCTTATTTTTTTTAACCTAAACCTTAACTATGAAAAAATCTAATGTTTCTTTCATTCCACAAAATTGTGAATTTCTTTTAATAGCACCAAATTAACACTCAGGAAATGTTTAGCTGGTTAACATTAATTAGTATAAAGTAGCCAATTTGAAGCATTTATGTGTTATTTTTCTATCAATTCGTAAGTTTTTTGGGGGTGAAAAAGTATCTTTGCAGACGAATTAAAAAATAGTAAAACAATGGAAAAAGTAACGGGAGCAGACTTTAAATCTGCAACTGCTGATGACAACAAAAAGTTGTTTATCGAAACCTATGGCTGCCAGATGAATGTGGCGGACAGTGAAGTGATTGCTTCTGTGATGCAGATGGCGGGATATTCTGTGGCCGAAACGCTGGAAGAGGCGGATGCGGTGTTTATGAATACCTGTTCTATTCGGGATAATGCCGAACAAAAAATTCTGAATCGTTTGGAATTTTTTCATTCGCTTAAGAAGAAGAAACGAAATTTGATTGTGGGTGTACTGGGTTGTATGGCAGAGCGTGTCAAGGATGATTTAATTACCAATCATCATGTCGATCTGGTAGTGGGACCGGATGCTTATCTCACTCTACCTGATTTGATTGCGGCTGTAGAAGCGGGTGAAAAAGCCATCAATGTGGAACTTTCCACTACAGAAACCTATCGTGATGTTATTCCTTCACGTATTTGCGGAAACCACATTTCCGGATTTGTGTCCATTATGCGTGGATGTAATAATTTCTGTACCTACTGTATTGTTCCTTATACTCGTGGGCGCGAGCGTAGTCGTGATGTGGAAAGTATTTTGAATGAAGTAGCCGATTTGGTAGCTAAAGGATATAAAGAAGTTACCCTTTTGGGTCAGAATGTCAATTCTTACCGTTTTGAGAAAGTGGATGGCGAAGTGATCAGCTTTCCTATGTTACTGCGTACCGTAGCTTTGTCTGCTCCAGGGGTTCGTATTCGTTTCACTACTTCACATCCCAAAGATATGAGTGATGAAACCTTACAGGTTATTGCCGAAGTTCCCAATGTATGCCGGCATATTCATCTGCCCGTGCAGAGTGGAAGTAGTCGTATTCTAAAATTGATGAATCGTAAATACACTCGTGAATGGTATCTGGAGCGTGTTGCCGCCATTCGTCGTATCATCCCCGATTGCGGTCTTTCTACAGATATTTTTTCAGGCTTTCATTCCGAAACAGAAGAAGATCATCAACTTTCTCTTTCCTTGATGGAAGAATGTGGTTACGATTCCGCTTTTATGTTCAAATATTCAGAGCGTCCGGGTACGTATGCTTCCAAACATCTGCCTGATGATGTCCCCGAAGAAGTGAAAATACGTCGTCTGAATGAAATCATTGCTTTACAGAACCGTCTTTCTGCCAAAGCAAATGCTCATTGTGTAGGCAAGACATACGAAGTGCTGGTAGAGGGTGTTTCTAAACGCAGTCGAAACCAACTTTTCGGACGCACTGAACAAAATCGTGTGGTGGTCTTCGATAGAGGTACACATCGTGTGGGTGATTTCGTTATGGTAAAGATTACCGGATCCAGTTCGGCTACATTGAAAGGGGAAGAAGTTTCTGGAAAATAATAAATTTTATCGTTATTATTATCAAACGATACTCTACAGATTGTATCCGGTAATTGTTGCTATCATATATGTAGTGCCAAGACAGTTTAAGAAAGTATAGAAATATAAAATGCAGAGGGTACGGGCTTCACAGTCCATACCCTCATAATATATTGTAAACTTTAATTTAGATATTACTTTCTGTCATGGCCAGTAAATTTGCTGTATGGTCGATCTGATTGTAATTTACTAAAGTCCAATCAGATTTTTCTGAGGATTTTTCGTAATTTTTATAAGCTACAGGCATATTGTCGTCGTTCATCTCATATACGCTCTTTTTTACATCCTTATCGTAGTTTTTGTGAGATTCGTTCCAACGGGCATAAGACATAGTGATTTCGTTGTCGGCATATTGGTAGGACATTTTGAAATAAGGTATCCATTTTTCTCTAGCACCGTCCCATTTGGATGCGATTTTGGCAGTCAGGCGGTTTTCGTTGTCATACGTAAATTCATAACGCATGTGATTGTAGAGGTAGGCACCATCTTGTTTAAAAATGGTCTTAGCCACTACTAAATCATTTTTTACTTCTTCATTGGTAATGAAATTCTCCTGAGCTTTTACTTCTGAGTTCATAACACTTACGATAACCATTGCTACGAATGCCACTGCTTTGAATAAATTTGTAGTTTTCATAATCTTATTTTTTAATTGTTACTATTTTCATTTTATCTTTAGACGTAAGTACCGAGGTAAAAAGTTGCTTCTTAATTTATCCTTATTTTCTCGAACGTCTTCGCTTAATGATAGTCAATTAGTATGCCAAAAGGTCAAGTTGTTGATTATCAGTTGTTTTTAGGTTTATGAACATGTTCATTATCGAACACTTGTCCGTTTAAAAGTGAACAGAATTATAGATAATTGAAAAATCTTGAATATAAATAGTTCATATAGGTTTTTATTTTGAGATAATTCCAACATGATTTGAGACAGTTTCAAAGACTATTCTAAGAATATATTTTCTATCTTTGTGACAAACATAAAAATAATACCATGATAAGATTTTGTTTGTTTGCTGTGGCGATGTGTTGTTATTGTCTGTCAGCATGGAGTATTGGAACAGCAGAAAAAGCTGTCTATGATTTGATAGAACGGGTAACTCCCGGATATTCTTCTCAGTACCGATTGGAATTGATACCGGATGATGCCGGAAATGATGTTTATGAGATTGAAGGTAATGGAAAGAAAATTATCTTGCGCGGCAATAATTCCATTTCTTTGGCGAGTGCCTTCAATTGGTATCTGAAGTATACTTGTAAAGCGCATGTATCTTGGTTTGGTAATCAGTTGAATTTGCCGAAGCGCCTTCCTCAACCTGCCCGGAAGGAGCGAAAAATCATCAATGGGAAATATCGTGTTTATATGAACTACTGTACAGTGAGTTATACGGCTGCTTGGTGGAACTGGGAACGTTGGCAGAAAGAACTGGACTTTATGGCAATGAACAGCATCAATATGCCGTTGTTCAGTATGGGACTGGATGGAGTGTGGTATAATACATTGTTGCGTTTAGGTTTCAGTGATGAGGAAGCCCGTGCTTTCCTGACAGGTCCCGGACATGCGGCATGGCAGTGGATGCAGAACATACAGAGTTATGGCGGTCCGTTACCCAAATCAGTTATAGACAAACATGTGGCTTTGGGTAAAAAAATATTAGCACGTCAGTTGGAATTGGGTATGCAACCCATCCAGCAAGGCTTTTCAGGATATGTTCCCCGTGAACTGCAAGACAAGTATCCACAAGCAAAAATCAGTATGAAACGGGGTTGGTGTGGTTTTAAGGCAACTGCACAGTTGGATCCTTCTGACCCTTTGTTCCATGAAATCGGACTTGTCTTCTTGCAAGAGCAAGATAAGATTTTCGGCAGTTATGGGGCGTATGCGGCCGACCCATTCCATGAGAGCGCGCCACCGGTTGATACTCCTGAATATCTGCATGGCGTGGGACAGACCATCCATAAACTATTCCAGGAGTTTGATAAAGGTTCTTTGTGGGTGATGCAAGCCTGGAGCCTGCGTGAGGATATAGTGAAGGCTGTGCCTCGTGAAAGTTTGTTGATTTTAGACCTGAACGGTGGGAGGACGGAAAAGTTCAAAGGTATGTGGGGATATCCGGTAGTGATGGGTAATCTTCATAACTTCGGCGGGCGTATCAATATGCACGGTGATATGGCTCTGCTGGCGTCCAATCAGTATAAAAAGGCGAAAGAACGTTACCCAAATGTATGTGGTTCGGGACTATTTATGGAGGCCATCGAGCAGAATCCCGTTTATTATGACCTGGCTTTTGAAATACCCAATCATGCGGATACGGTAGCGTTGAAACCTTGGTTGGCTGCATACGCCGAGCGTCGTTACGGGGCAAAGTCGGATGCCGCAGCCCAAGCCATGTATTATTTATTGGAAGGTCCTTACTGCCGGGGCACGAACGGTACGGAACGCAGTTCTATAGTGGCCGCCCGTCCGGCTTTGGATGTAAAGAAGTCGGGTCCCAATGCCGGATTGGGGATACCATACGATCCGTTGTTGGTAATCCGTGCGCAACGGGAACTGTTGAAAGATGCCGATAAATTGTCTGCATCCAAGCCCTATCGTTTTGACATCGTGGATGTACAGCGCCAATTGATGACCAATCTCGGTCAGTTGATACATAAGCAGGCTGCCGCAGCTTTCCGTGCTAAGGACAAAGCTGCTTTTGCCCTTCATTCCGGTCGTTTCCTCGAGTTGCTGGAAGATATGGATGAGCTGCTTCGTACCCGTTCCGAATATAGTTTCGACCGTTGGCTGACAGAAGCCCGTAGCTGGGGAGATACGCCTGTCGAGAAAGATTTGATGGAAAAAGATGCCACCTCTTTGGTAACGATTTGGGGAGCTGATGGCGATCCGAGTATTTTTGATTATTCCTGGCGTGAATGGGCGGGATTGGTGAAAGGTTATTACCTGCCCCGTTGGCAAAAATTCTATTCTATGCTGCAAGAACATCTGGATGCCGGTACTGAATATAAGGAAGAAGGCTTGAAACTTACGCATGGGCGTGAAGCATTTCGTGCCAATGATTTCTACAGTAAACTGGGCGACTGGGAGCTGGCCTTTGCCGCAAAAACCGGAAAGGCACGTATGCCTGCCACGCAAGGCGATGAATTGCAAATCACCCGCCGTCTGTTCAATAAATACTTGAAGCTTTCCCAAGAGTATTATGCTGATTTCTCCGGTGCGGATACTTTGAAGGAGGAGCGGACTTACGAAAATTTGGGGGAAGATTGATTTTTATTTTATAAATTCAATTTGATTTTTAAATCGATAATGATCTTATTTATTAACTAATATTTATTTACTATGAAAATGAAATTATTACTGTTTGCTATTATAATTGTATTGTGTAGCTCAATGTTTGTATTTATAAGTATAAACAATATGAATCATTTTCGTTTTCATTAGTTAATATTGAAGCTTTAGCAAATGATGAATCTAGCGGTGGAGAGGATGACAAAAAGTGCATTACAGATTATTCATTGGAATATATGTGGCAAGATTGTACTGTTTATAATAATACTTTTGAAACAATCGGAAGATTGGCAGTAAAGTATTCCTGTAATGGATTTGGTATAGAACATTGTAAAAAAGGATATCTCTATATTTATTATGATTGTGATACTTATGAAATAGATGAGGAGGATTTTACTTATGATTCGTTTTATGTAATCAATAAATTTCATAATGAAAAAATACTTAATAGTTAATGCTTTTGTGGTAATTTTATTTATATCCATGGTTTTGGGATGTAAATCAACTGTAAGTTATACTGCAATAAATAATAATGCATTTGTAGTAAATCTTGATACTGTAGAATTGAAACATGATTTTAAACTTTCTAGTGTCTTTGATTCTGTTTTGGTCATACCCTTGGATAATAAAGAGGTTGTAATTGGTAAACTTAATAGAGTTGATGTTTATAAGGATTTGATCATTGTTTTAGATGCAGAATTTGCTAAAGGTGTTTTTGCTTTTGATAAAACGGGACATTTGCTTTATAAGATAGGTAATGTGGGGTTTGGACCTGAAGAATACGCTTCTTGTACAGATTTTGCAATAGACCATGAACTTGGTTTTATCTATATATATGATCGCTTGGGGCATCGAATTTATGTATATGATGTAAATACAGGAAAATATCAACGTACTTTGGATATAGAACGCCATAATATGTTTAATAGGATTTGGTATAGTGGAGGAAATTTATATGCAGTGAGTACTTATTTTCAGCCTAAAAAAGATAATGCACCTTTTTATATATTGAAACAGCTAGATGAGAAAACAGGAAGGTTGATGGGGGAGTGGTTAAATGTGGAAACTTTTAATAAAGGATGGAAAAGTGAGTTTTTAACTACAAATATATTTTATCGACTTAACGAAAATAAAGACCTTTTTGCTTATGGGCTTGCAGATACAGTTCTTTGTTTTAAAGGAGGAGAAATTGTTCCTTATATGGTATTTACGGGAGATAAAGTTATAAAGCCAGAGGAAATATTAGAAGAAGAAAAAGATATATCATTGAGTGCAAGAAAAAGGGTTGAGATGCTTATGAGCGTACAGAGACGGTTAGGGATTCAGAGAAAAAAAATAGTCAATGTAGCTAATTTATATGAAAGTAATGGATATTTATATTTTAATTATGCAACCTGGTCTCGTTTTATGGCTAAATATAATTTAAAAGATAAGGAAGTTACTGTTTATACTAACACGAAAGATGATTTGTTATTTTTATCAAATCCGTATAAATATTCTATGACTTCATTCTTAATGTCTGATACTGGTGGGGTCTATTATCAAGTGGATATGGAAGTATTACCTAATTTGAAATCATGTTTAAATGATGGAGTTTTATCTGATAGAATTAAAAATAAAGGTGTACTAAAGTATATAACAGAGGATTCTAATCCAATCATATTATATTATGAATATAAGAAAGAATAACAATATGCTGCTTGGGAAGGACTATTACGGAGTTTTAATTACAGAAATATTTCAGATACATTAAATACTCCTTATGATAGAAATAGTGGAACTTTAAAAAGATATATTGCATATATAGGGAGTGATGGAAAAATAGAAACACTTTTTTTCCCTGTAAAAAATGAACAGTTTTTAACTCAAGCATATTTGCAGACATTGATGCATAAATTTGATAGTGAGTGAGTTTATTATTAAATCTCCTTAATGAAAACCTTGTAAATCACTTTTTATTTGTTATTTTGCACCAAATTTAGGCTTAGTGCAGTCTGTCCGGTTCAGGCTGCACTTCCTTATTGGTAGAACGTTCGATGAATAAACTCACTATAAAAGCTTGTCCGTTATGTGGCGGTACGCATTTGGAGCGTGCCTTGACCTGCATAGACCATTATGCTTCGGGCGAAGTGTTCCACTTATGCCGTTGTCAGGACTGTGGCTTTATTTTTACGCAAGATTTTCCTGTAGAAGCAGAGATAGGGCGTTACTACGAAACTCCCGATTATATTTCCCATTCAGATACTAAAAAAGGAGCGATGAACTCCGTATACCATTGGGTGCGCAGCTATATGTTGAAGCACAAGGCTCGTTTGGTGGTTCACGAAGCGCATCGTAAAAGCGGTCGTTTACTCGATATCGGTACGGGTACCGGTTATTTTGCCGATACCATGCAGCGCCGGGGTTGGCAGGTGGAAGCGATAGAAAAGAATGCACAGGCACGTGATTTCGCCAAGGAGCATTTCGGACTGGATGTGAAGCCTGATACCGCATTGAAAGAGTATGCTCCCGGTAGTTTCGACGTCATTACCCTGTGGCATGTCATGGAACATCTGGAGACACTTAATGAAACTTGGGAAACACTGCATTCGTTACTCACGGAGAAAGGTGTACTGATTATTGCCGTACCCAACTGTTCCTCTTACGATGCAAAGAAGTATGGAGCTTATTGGGCAGCATACGATGTGCCCCGCCATCTTTGGCATTTTACTCCCGGCACTATCCAGCAATTCGGTTCCAAGCATGGCTTTATTATGGCGGAACGCCATCCGATGCCGTTTGATGCTTTTTACGTGTCTATGTTGACAGAGAAGCACATGCGTCATTCATGTACTTTCTTGAGGGGAATGATTACCGGAACGTTGGCATGGTTCAATGCTTTGGTTAAGAAAGAACGTAGCAGTTCCATGATTTATGTTTTCCGGAAGAAACAACAGATATAAGAATGTGATAATAGTGTGTGGTGAAGAGATATTGTGAGCGTTGTAGTTTATAATTAGTAATTTGTAGTTAACATCATGAAGTCTAAACATAATTCAGTATCCTACTTTGATATGCAGTTCATAACGTCCAGCATCAGTACGACGTTGGTGTTACTGTTGTTGGGGTTAGTTGTATTCTTCGTGTTGGGCGCTCATAATCTTTCCGTTTACGTGAAAGAGAATATCAGTTTCTCCGTTCTCATCAGCGATGACATGAAGGAGAGCGATATCCTGAAATTGCAGAAGAAACTGAATAAGGAAGCTTTTGTAAAAGAGACGGAATATATTTCAAAGAAACAGGCGCTTCGTGAACAGACTGAAGCAATGGGGACAGACCCGCAAGAGTTCCTTGGTTATAATCCCTTCACGGCGTCCATAGAGATAAAACTGCATTCCGACTACGCCAATTCGGACAGTATCGCCAAGATAGAAAAGTTGATAAAGAGGAATACCAATATCCAGGAGATACTTTACCAGAAAGACCTGATAGATGCGGTAAATGACAATATCCGTAACATCAGCCTGATGTTGCTGGGATTGGCAGTGATACTGACGCTGATTTCCTTTGCGCTGATAAACAATACCATACGATTGACTATTTATTCCAAGCGCTTCCTCATTCATACAATGAAGCTGGTAGGTGCGAGTTGGAGTTTTATCCGCCGTCCATTCCTGCGTCGTAATTTTTGGATTGGTGTTTTGGCGGCTGTCATTGCAGATGCCATATTATGGGGAACTGCTTATTGGCTGGTTTCCTACGAGCCTGAGCTGATAAGGGTGATTACTCCTGATGTGATGGTAATGGTGTCTGTTTCCGTATTGGTGTTCGGTGTAATTATCACGTGGTTGTGTGCGCTACTTTCCATCAACAAATATTTGAAGATGAAAGCAAGTTCACTTTACTATATTTAAGTTGAAGTAATCTGAATCGTAAATAGTAAATCGTTAAATCGTAAATAAACAGATGGATAAAAAGAAATTCGCTTTTGATAAGACCAACTTTATCCTCCTTGCCATCGGCATGGCAGTGGTAATCATCGGTTTTATTCTGATGACCGGGCCTTCGTCTACCCCGACGACCTTTGAGCCGGATATTTTCAGTGTGAGACGTATTAAAGTAGCTCCGGTGGTTTGTCTGCTGGGTTTCGTGTTTATGATATATGCTGTGCTTCGCAAACCGCGTGAAAAGGAAGACAAGGTAAAGTAACTTTAATCATAAATTGTACATAATCAAATCGTAAATAATTATAAATGGATTGGTTTGAAGCGCTTATCCTTGGGCTTATTCAGGGATTGACAGAATACCTGCCGGTCAGCAGTAGCGGGCATCTTGCCATTGGTTCTGCTTTGTTCGGTATAGAGGGAGAGGAAAATCTGGCTTTTACAGTGGTGGTACATGTAGCTACGGTATTCAGTACGTTGGTGGTGCTCTGGAAAGAAATCGAATGGATTTTCCGTGGATTGTTCAAGTGGCAGATGAATGACGGGACCCGTTATGTCATAAATATCCTGATATCTATGATCCCTATCGGTATTGTAGGTGTGTTTTTTAAAGACCAGGTGGAAGCTGTTTTCGGTTCGGGATTGCTTATTGTAGGATGCTGTTTATTGTTGACAGCTCTTTTGTTGACTTTCTCTTATTATTATAAACCGAAACAAAAAGAAAATATATCTATGAAAGATGCCTTCATTATTGGTTTGGCGCAAGCTTGTGCAGTGCTTCCGGGACTTTCCCGTTCGGGTAGTACCATTGCTACAGGTTTATTGTTGGGCGATAATAAGGCAAAGTTGGCGCAATTTTCTTTCTTGATGGTGATGCCTCCCATTTTGGGTGAAGCACTGCTTGATGGAATGAAACTGATGAAAGGTGAGGCTATTGCAGGGGATATTCCGGCGTTATCGCTGTTGATAGGTTTCCTGGCCGCTTTCGTTTCGGGTTGTCTGGCTTGTAAGTGGATGATTAATATTGTGAAGAAAGGAAAACTGATATACTTTGCCATTTATTGTGCGATAGCCGGTGTGCTGACGCTGATAGTGTCTTTAGGGGGAAACTGAAGTTGTTGAAGCATATCGGGAATAATATTAATCGTAAATTGTAAATCGTTAAATCGTACATACATTGAATTTTAAAGAAGGCGAAGTAATCTATTTCAATAAACCGCTGGGGTGGACCTCGTTCAAGGTGGTAGGGCATGCCCGCTATCACATTTGCCGGCGAATGGGAGTGAAGAAGTTGAAAGTTGGCCATGCCGGCACGCTCGACCCGCTTGCCACGGGAGTGATGATTGTCTGCACAGGCAAGGCGACGAAGAGGATAGAAGAGTTTCAGTATCATACAAAGGAGTATGTCGCTACTATCCGGTTGGGTGCAACGACCCCTTCCTACGACCTGGAACATGCGGTAGATGCTACCTATCCTACGGAACACATTACCCGGGAGCTGGTAGAAGAAACCTTGAAAAAGTTTGTGGGTGAGATACAACAGGTACCTCCTGCTTTTTCAGCTTGTATGGTGAATGGCAAACGTGCTTACGACCTTGCCCGTAAAGGGGAGGAAGTAGAGCTGAAACCCAAATTATTGGTGATAGACGAGATAGAATTATTGGAATGTAATCTGCCGGAAATCAAAGTGAGGGTTGTTTGCAGCAAAGGTACTTATATCCGTGCTTTGGCGCGGGATATCGGTGAGGCGTTGCAAAGCGGCGCCCATCTCACGGCATTGGAGCGTACCCGTGTAGGTGATATCCGCATAGAAGATTGTCTCAATCCGCTTGATTTCAAAGAGTGGATAGATGCCCAGGAAGTGGAAACAGAAGGAATAGAAAATTAAATTATTAACACGTGCTGTTGCTTTATGTATCATTGGCACATTGGCATATCAGCACATTAGCACATTAAATAGATATGAAACTGTCGCAATTTAAATTTAAGCTTCCCGAAGAGAAGATAGCTTTGCACCCAACGAAGTACAGAGACGAGTCGCGCCTGATGGTGCTTCACAGAAAGACAGGTGAGATTGAACACCGGATGTTCAAGGACATCCTGGAGTATTTCGATGACAAGGATGTGTTTATCTTCAATGACACGAAGGTGTTTCCCGCGCGCCTTTATGGTAACAAGGAAAAAACCGGTGCCCGTATTGAAGTATTCTTGTTGCGTGAGTTGAATGAAGAGTTGCGTTTGTGGGACGTACTGGTAGACCCTGCCCGTAAAATCCGTATCGGTAACAAACTCTATTTTGGTGACGACGACTCCATGGTGGCCGAAGTAATCGACAACACTACTTCCCGTGGCCGTACGCTCCGTTTCCTTTATGACGGGCCGCACGATGAGTTCAAGAAGGCACTGTATGCTTTGGGTGAAACTCCGCTACCCCACAGTATCATCAACCGCCCTGTAGAGCCTGAAGACTCCGACCGTTTTCAATCTATATTTGCACGTAATGAAGGTGCGGTTACTGCTCCTACTGCCAGCCTGCACTTTAGCCGTGAATTGATGAAGCGTATGGAAATCAAAGGAATTGATTTTGCATATATCACCCTGCATGCCGGTTTGGGTAACTTCCGTGATATCGATGTGGAAGACCTTACCAAGCATAAGACCGACTCCGAACAGATGTTGGTGACCGGAGAAGCCGTAAAGATTGTGAACCGTGCAAAGGATATGAACAGGCAGGTTTGTGCCGTAGGTACTACCGTGATGCGTGCCATTGAGAGTACTGTCAGCACAGACGGTCATCTGAAAGAATATGAAGGTTGGACCAATAAGTTCATCTTCCCGCCGTATGACTTTACTGTTGCCAACGCCATGGTATCCAACTTCCACATGCCACTCAGCACGCTTCTGATGATTGTAGCAGCTTTTGGCGGTTACGACCAGGTGATGGAGGCCTATAATGTAGCCTTGAAAGAAAACTACCGTTTCGGCACGTATGGTGACGCCATGTTGATTACGGATAGATAAATTTTCATTTTAATGAAAGTTTATTTCAGTTTAGGAACCAATCTCGGCGATAAGGAGCGAAACCTCCGTCTTGCCGTGCAGAAAATAGAAGAGCGGATAGGGAAAGTGGTTTCCCTGTCCGCTTTTTATGCTACTGCCCCTTGGGGATTTTCCTCAGAGAATATGTTCTTGAATGCGGCAGTATGTGTAGAGACCTCTCTTTCACCATTATCCGTGCTTCATCTTACACAAGAAATAGAGCGGGAGATAGGCCGCGCCCATAAATCAGTCAACGGCATATACAATGACCGGCTGATAGATATAGATTTGCTTCTCTATGAAGACCGGGTACTCGATACGCCCGAATTGAAACTTCCCCATCCATTGATGCAGGAACGCCGTTTCGTGATGGAACCTTTGGCAGAGATTGCCCCCGAATTGGTACACCCGATGTTGAAAAAGAAGATGAGGGAGTTATTTCAGACGTTGATCAAAGACAAAGCGTAGCTTTAAGATTTATGCGTTCCCCATAATTCGTGTAAAATTCCCTTTATTTCTTTTCTTTTATCCCGAAAGTCACAAGCAGCCCTTTGTGGTCGGTAGGCCAGACTCCTTTGGGCAATAAGAACTTGTCTTTGGAGGTTTCCTCCACCCGTCGGTTGCGGACGATACTTCCCTGTGGACCGAAAATCACGGCTTTCTTCAGCCGGATGGCGGGATGGGGATAGTAGAACACGTAGTCTATCCGGTCACGTTCGTCCGACTTAGGTGCCCAGGTCAGCTTCTTGACCGGAATGAGCGGGTTGTCTGCGGGAAAAGTAAATCCGGGATAATTCAATACGTCAGGATACAGTGTGCGGTATGTATCGATAAACCCGCTGTTATCCAGCATCAAGGGAACGGTCCACGGGATAATCAGTCCGTTGTGGTCGTACAAATCTTTTGTCTCACGTATCCAGTCCAGGTGGGAAGGTTCATTGAAATCACCGCCCAGGATGACGATAGCGCCTTCTTCAATATCTTTACGGGCGGCTGCAATGAAATCTTTGATGGCATCATCGCGCAGTGAAGCGTCATTCACTTCCAGAACCTCACGGACGGTTTGCGGGATGGGAATTTCTTTCCAGGTGGAACCGTCGTAACCCCTTACATTATAATATGCGTCGTTCAGATAGTCCAGATGGGCCGTGTAGACAGCTATCTTATGTCCGTTTATGCTACTTGTCATTTTGTAAATGCTTCCGTGGTCGTCCTTTTCGGGATACACGGTCAGAGAATCGGTGATGGGGTGGCGGCTCAGCAGGCCACTGTCGTAACTATAAAAAGAGTAATAAGTTTCCCCTTTGGATTTCAACGATTGTACAATGCGGTTGCAAAAGCGGGTATTGCGGTAATTTCTCACTTCACTGAAAGTTACAAAATCCGGTTTCAGGCGGACAATTTCCTCCACAATGGCATCGTATCCTCCGGGCACTTGCGTCCCTTCTTGCCAGATGTTCCATTGCAAAACGGTAAATTCCTTCTTTTCCTGGCTTCTTCCGAGGGTGGATGCCAACAAAAGCAGGCATACAATAAATAATTTTCTTATCATGATATTTAGAATTAGGTTCGTACAAAGATAATAAATCTGTGTTAATCTCTCTCGTTGGTGATACATATAAAGAAAAAACTCTCTATCTTTGCATCCGAAAACGAAAATGTGGAAAGATTTGAGTAGCTTGCAACCACAGAAAAAAATGCTAAAACACATCCTTTTCTGACGGTGCCCCGTTGTATCGCGACTTGCATGCCTACTCATTGATAAATCTTCGCCCCATCTTCCGTTTTTGATTATTCATTTTAAATTTTTAAATGAAATGGGATACTTATTCACATCCGAATCGGTGTCAGAAGGACACCCCGACAAAGTGGCCGATCAAATATCGGACGCTGTGCTTGACAAACTGTTGGCTTACGACCCCAGTTCGAAAGTAGCTTGCGAAACTCTGGTTACTACCGGACAGGTGGTGCTGGCTGGAGAAGTGAAAACCAAAGCGTACGTAGACCTCCAACTTATCGCACGCGAAGTAATTCAGAAAATCGGCTATACCAAAGGCGAGTATATGTTCGAGAGTAATTCGTGCGGCGTACTTTCTGCCATTCACGAACAGAGTCCGGACATCAACCGGGGTGTAGAGCGCCAAGACCCCATGGAACAGGGTGCCGGAGACCAAGGCATGATGTTTGGTTACGCCACGAATGAAACGGAAAATTATATGCCGCTTTCGCTCGACCTTGCCCACCGCATCTTGCAGGTGCTGGCCGATATCCGTCGCGAAGGCAAACAGATGACTTATCTTCGTCCTGATGCAAAGAGCCAGGTAACCATCGAATATGATGACAACGGTATGCCTGTCCGTATCGATACCATCGTGGTTTCTACCCAGCACGATGATTTCGTTCAGCCTGCCGATGACAGTGAAGCCGCGCAGCTGAAGGCTGACGAGGAAATGCTTGCCGTTATCCGCAAGGATGTGATCGGGATTTTAATGCCTCGCGTCATTGCTTCCATCCATGCCGAAAAGGTATTGGCTTTGTTCAACGACCACATCAAATATCATGTAAACCCTACCGGTAAGTTTGTAATCGGTGGCCCTCACGGAGATACCGGACTGACCGGACGCAAGATTATCGTAGATACTTATGGTGGCAAGGGTGCCCATGGCGGTGGCGCTTTCTCGGGGAAAGATCCTTCGAAAGTGGACCGCTCGGCCGCATACGCTGCCCGCCACATAGCCAAGAACCTGGTGGCTGCCGGTGTGGCAGACGAAATGTTGGTACAGGTGTCATACGCCATCGGTGTGGCGCGTCCCATCAATATTTTCGTAGACACTTACGGCCGTAGCCATGTAAACATGAGCGACGGTGAAATCGCCAAGAAGATTGATGAACTGTTCGACCTGCGTCCGAAGGCCATTGAGGATCGTCTGAAACTCCGTAACCCGATTTATCAGGAAACTGCCGCTTACGGACATATGGGACGTGAACCGCAGACCATCGTCAAGCATTTTAAATCACGCTATGAGGGCGACAAGGCGATAGAGGTTGAACTCTTTACCTGGGAGAAACTGGATTACGTTGATAAAGTGAAAGCCGCATTTGGTCTTTGATAATTTCCATTATCGACAATTTATTTTCATTCTCCGTTAAAATAGTAATCAGCATAGCTTTACAAGCTATTTATATAGAAAGCTGCCTTTCTGTCTACCGTATTCAGGTATGAAGGAGGCAGCTTCTTTTTTTTCTTCTCTACATCATCGTGTCTTCTTTACTCTTAGTCTGTGCTTGAAATACTTACCACCTTGGATGAAACTTTTTTTAAAAATATCGGCAATACAATTTGTTTTATATTTGTAAATCAAATTATCTTTGCCGTGATAGAAATATACAGTTGGTTTCTATAATGAAAATTATCGAAACCGAGAATTATAAAATGAGGAAACTATAGATGTATCGTGATGGAACTATAGACCTGTCATGAGGGATATATAGATGCCACACGTAGGATCTATAGTTCCTGCGGAAGGGAACTATAGACACCTCACTTCATCCAAACGAACTTGAAAAACATACATATCATGGAACAGAATATTACCAAAACAACCTGCTACTGTGGACGTTGCCATCGGGAACTGCCTGTAGAAGCCTTTTACATGAGACGGGATACGGGACGCCCCGACTGTTATTGCATCGCGTGCCGCAAGGAAATGAACCGTACCCGCTACCGGAAGTCACACATTGAAAACGGTAAACGCGATTATCCCGTGATAACGGATATCACGGACGGCGCACAACGCCTGTCACTCATCAGGCATGCTCTCCGGGTGATAAGGGAAAACACCGCACGCAAAGGCAGGAAACTGCGTGAAGCCGATTATCTGCACGAATATTAAATCTGACCACATACAAGCACATGGCACGAATCAAAAAACGGGGACTGGACTACTTCCCCATGAGTACAGACTTCATACACGACCGCGTTGTGCGCCGTATCATGAAGCGCGAAGGAGACGGTGCTCTCTCCATCCTGATAGGCACACTGTCGTATATCTATGCCGGTGAGGGTTACTACGTCCACGTCGACAACCTTTTCTACGAAGACCTCTCCGCCTGTCTCTACCAGCAGAGTGCCCAGGACGTTCACCGCATCCTGGCCCTTGCGGTGGAGTACGGCATTTTCGATACGGAACTTTTCAAAAAATACGGCATACTGACTTCCGCTGAAATACAGAACCAGTATCTTTTCAGTACGAAACGCCGAAAGAGTTCTGCCATAGAGGCGGACTACCGGTTGACGGAAGCGGAGGGAGAGACAGAGGAAGAAGACGGCAAGACAGCGGGACAAACGGAAAACCGTTCTGCACAAAAAGAGAATTCCGTGGCGCAGGAAGAGAATTTGTCCGCACAGGAAGACATCCCGTCCATGCAAGGTGAAAACCTTTTATTAACACCTCAAAATGTAACATTAACGTCCCGAAATGTTACATCCGGTACACATAGCATAGCACAGCATAGCATAGCACAGGATAGCAAAGAATACCCCCTCCTCAATAGTTCCCCCGAAACCGGAGGAACTCAAGACGCAGGCTGCGGACAGCCTGCGGAGGCAAAGGAGGAAAAGGGAAATTTTTCGATGCACAAAGAGTGGACAACCGGCGACATAGACCGTCTGCAACCTCCTCGGGATGGCGTGAAGCGTAATTTCGACGGATTGAAGTATAATCTGCGCCAGTTTGAAATTCCCATCCGTGAACAGTACGCCATCATCCTGAAAAGTAACTTCGGAGCCATCGGACATCCCATGTGGCGAGGATTTGAAGCATTACGTACCAGCCACGGGAAGATATGCCAACCGGGGAAGTATCTGTTGAGTCTGTGCAGGAGTCGGTAAATGATCAGTTATTATGGTAAACACATTTCGTGAACAAAAACGGTACTTTTAATTTTATCATGTACTATGCAAGTCTTATATTTGCATTGTGATTAAGCTTAAGACACAAAAACAAAACTATTTTATTAACAAGTTAAAAACTTACTATTATGCCAGTAATTTACAAAGGATTTCAATCCGTATTAGAAAACAAAGAAGGAAAAAAATTATTCTATCCTCGTGTGGTATTGACAGGCAACGTCAGCACCGCGCAGATTGCGAAGGAAATATCAGAATATTGTTCGCTCACCCCCGGTGACACGAAGAACACCATCGACAACTTGATAAAGGTACTCACCACCCACCTGCAAGCCTCGGAAAGCGTCACCCTGGACGGTTTTGGCACTTTCCGCATGGCGATGAAGTCCACGGGGAAAGGTGTGCCTACGGACGGAGAAGTTTCTGCCACGCAAGCCACCATTACTGTACGCTTCCAGCCTGCAGTCACCCGTAACCTGAACCGTACGGTTGCCACCCGTTCTATGGTGACGGGTGTGAAGTGTGTCCGTCTGGATGCCGTTCCGGGTTCAGGAAACGGTGGCGAAGGTGGAAACACCCCGGGAGGAAACGGTGAAGACCAGAACGAAAACCCGTTGGGCTGATTGTAGCGGGATGGCCGGACAAGCGATAAAACACAAAAAGGCGCGACGAAGTACGACAAAACGTAAAAGAGTGGAATAAAGCGCAACGCAACACGACAAAAGTTTCTGCAGAAACTCTATTCTCAATTCACAAAAACATTCATCACAAGCATCGCAAAGGAGGGGTTATCTCTTCTTTAGCCCCTCCTTTGCCTTGAAAATGAACGGGAGCTTTACTCAAAACAAACTAAGACTGAACTAAACTATTCGAAAGGAGGTGTAAAACTATGGCAATGAAAAAATCCGTTTGGGATGTTATCCTGAAAGTGGTTATAGCAGCTGTGTCGGCTTTGGCCGGGGCGCTGGGAGTGCACGCTACAAATGTATTGTAATACAATGTAGGACATAAAAGACGAATGTCGGGGGCAGTATGCAAAAGGAGCTCCGTACTGCTCTCCCGATTACTGAGATAACAAACAGTTTCACTAATTATCAACACGGTTAAAACATGAAGACTATACAAACTTTAAAAACTATTTTGCTAATGATGGTGACCTTATACAGCATTCAAGGTCACGCACAGGAAGACGTGATATACTACCCGCGTTTGAGGGAACAGATACAACCTTCCCCTATTTCACGGATTTATCCGCAATATTTGATGCATAAGCCTGATTTATCGACGGGAGCTATGGACATTTCCATCCTTCTGTATACGGCGGAAACTCCGGGTTTCAGCATACCTTTCGAACTGAAGTATCATGGTAACGGTATAAAGGTAACTGACCCGCATTTCCCGTTAGGGTATGGGTGGATGTTGAGTCCGGGTTTACGTATTACTCGTAATATCATTGGAAAAGCCGATGAACAAAGTACATGGGAGGTACGTACCAATAACTTCACTTACGAATATTTATGGAAACTGGATTCCCGGGACTATGATAAGGATGCTAGTCATGATGTTTTTTCAATACATCTTCCCGACCGGAACAATACGTTTCTATTGGAAAAGGATGGAACATCCTGGAAGGTACTGGCAGCTAATTCACCGTTAAAAATTACACCGGTATTTGATCAATATAAAAATTTGACGGAATTTTCCGTTACCGATGACCGGGGAATCATCTATAAGTTTGGCGGACAGTATATAGAGAAAGATACCCAGGTAGGATATCCTACGGCGTGGATGTTGTATGAGGTCATATTGCCGGGGGATACTTCCAATAAGATTACCATCAGTTGGGAGAAAGTCTTTGGAACGTTTGAGTCGGAAGAAATTTTGGGAGATTGCTTTGTTATACAGGACTATTTTTTTGAATCTACAGAAGAACCGGGTATGCCGGGACCCGGATACCGGACTTTTTGGCAGGAAGCTTATAATAACTCTACAAGTCAGGGACTTTATTTGTTGAAAGAAGTGAGAATGCCTAATCAGACAATCAGTTTTATCAATTACAAATACCCTTCGTGTACTCTGCTCACCGGGTTGAAGGTGAAAGATCCCGATGGGGTGATCAGGAAAGAATGTCGTCTGGAATATGAGGATTACAGAACTCTGAATACATTGTATGTCAGTGGTGAAGGTATCTATAATTTTGAATATTACGGAGGCGAATATATGGATACCCGTTCGCAAGATTACTGGGGATATTATAATGGTAAGCTCAATAGTACTCTTGTACCGAATTTTAAGATAAGAGTGTATGATACACATAACAGCTTGATGTATCCTATTGATGGTGCCGACCGCCGGATTGATTCATTGGCCATGCAGAACTTCATGCTGAAAAAGATAACCTATCCGACAAGGGGATATATGGAGATAGAGTACGAACCTCACCGGTTTGCTACTATAAAGTCATATAATACATTTGCCATTATGAATCCTCATGGCGATGAACTCTCTGAAGGTGGTGGGTTGAGAGTGAAGAGGACCGTCAGCTGTGCGGAAAACGGGGCACCTCAAGTGGTACGTACCTATAAATATGGGGTCAATGAAGACGGGAAGGGTATTGCTCCTCAGGTTCCCTTACCGGACATGTTTGTAAACGAACAGTCTTGTTTTGACAGCGCGCTGGGTACCACCACTGAAACTCCTGCATACCGTCAGCTGATTGTTTGTGGAACAGCCCGTTGCCTGGCCTGCCCTACCTATAATCCAAATGTCTGGTACAAGGAGGTAACCGAATATGAAGGAGAGTTGAAGACAACCTACAATTTTGATTACACAACCAATAATTCCAGTACAATGAGTGTCTATGATGGGTCTGGCAGAGATTTTTCACCTTTCTATATGCAGTCTTATAATAATTTGGCTCAGAAAGGCGCACGGCTCACCCGGAGGATTTCTTACCGGAAAGAGGGTTCTATTTACATTCCGGTTGAAAAAGAAGAATACAGTCATACTCTGATAGGAATAATAAACGGGGGAGAACCCATAAAGAATGTGACTACTGCCCGGCATTATACGGATTGTTCAGGTAACGGTGACTTGATGCCGTCGCATCCTATGGCCCGGACTGCTGCATATTATGTAGGAATTTATTATATCAACCTCCGTGATTGTGTAATGCGCAACAAAAAAACGACTCGCTACGAAGAAAATGATTCGATAGTAACTGTCCAATCGTTCGATTATGAATATCAGGACAATAGATATGCTCCTTTACGGTACAGTTCGCGGACCGACAGCAGAGGAGAAACTTATACGGATTATTTTTACTATCCATGGGATACGGAGATAAGTACCTTGATGACTTCCGGACAACGGGTGACGGTTGACCTGCTGCGAAGTACGAACCACATCAGCCAACCATTGGTTTACTTACGTAAAAAAGGAGATACGGAACTTTACAGGAAAATAGTTCAGTTCAGGAATTATGGAAATAATTTGCTGTTGCCCGAAAAGGAGTTCTATAAGAAAGGGAGTGGAACAGAAGAAGAACGTATTACTTATCAAGACTATGATAGTAGAGGGAATTTACTGGGAGCGACTCAAAGCCGGCTCAAAACAGTCTGGTTATGGGGATACAACAAAACGTATCCCGTAGCGAAAATAGAAGGAGCCACTTACGGTGAAGTGAAAAACTGGCTGGGAGAAAGTTTCATCAATGCATTGGCTGGTAACAAGAATGAAACATCCATCAAATCCTCGCTAAAGTCTCTGCGCAGCACACTTTCCAACAAGAATGTACTGGTTACCACTTACACTTACGTTCCCTTGACAGGCATTGATAGTATTACCGCTCCTAACGGGACAATAACATTCTATGTCTATGATGCGCAAGGCCGACTTATAGAGGTGAAAGACAATGACAATAAAATCATGGAACAATATGAATATCATTACAAACCCTAAAAATAGAAAAAACGATGAAACGATTTAAATTACTGATTCCATTATTATGTCTTTCCTGTACAACTTTGGCACAGGTCAGTACAGAGAATTATATCCGCACACGTACAATGCTGAAAGATGACGGAAGCAGTCATGTGGATAACATTGCTTATTTTGACGGTCTGGGACGCCCGTTTCAGACTGTGGAAAAAGTAGTGAAGGACAACATACAGACAGGTAACATACTTGTTACTTTGAAAGAGTATGATGCTGTAAGCAGGAACACGTACACATGGATACCAATTAAAACGGCTTCGGATTATATATCACCGGATAACTTTAAAAGTATGGCTCTAAGTAGCTATGATGGCGATGCGCGACCGTACAATCATTTTATTTATGATGCATCACCTTTAAATCGCATAACTGGTCAATATGGTCCCGGAGCGTCATGGGAAGGGCATCCTGTCTTGACGGGATATTCCGTGAACAGTGTCACAGCTCCCTTAAGTTGTATTAATTATACAGTAGCTGCTGGAAATACTTTGTATGCCAACGGGAATTATACGGCCGGCCAGCTTTCTGTTGTCAGAACCACTGATGAAGATGGGAATACGAGTTATACTTTCACAGACAAACAGGGGCATACAGTGCTTATACGCCAGATGAATGGTGATGATCCGTGTGATACCTATTATGTATATGATGATTTTGGAAATCTTTGTTTTGTACTGCAACCGATGTATCAGATGAATGCCGATCTTGATTTGTATGCTTTCCAGTACAGATACGATCAACGTAACCGTTGTATCTGGAAAAAACTGCCGGGAACCGCACCGACGGAATATATCTATGGAGATCTCGACTCGCCGACTTTTTCGCAGGATGGAAACCAACGTACCAATGGAAAATGGACATATTATCTGTATGACAATCTCGGCAGGCTGACTGAGCAAGGAGAATGTACCAATCAATCTGTAACCTCTAATGCAGTTGTGCAGATACAGAACTATTACGACGACTACAGTTTTGTAGGGAGCACCGGTTTCCCGGTGAGCCAGTTCACGAACGATATTTCCGGTTACGGTAAAGGCGCATTGACAGGACAAAAAGTAATCGGTTTCAATGTTTGCAGCCCTGTATGGAAAGCCTTCTACTATGATATTCGCGGGCGTGAAGTGAAACGTGTGGAAAGCAACGCCATGGGCGGTTACGATGTGACAGCGACCGTCTACAGTTTCACCGACAAGCCGTTGATTTTGACTCATACGCACACATCAAGCAAAAAGAACCTGGTGGAAGTTTATACCTATAGCTACGACTATGCGGATCGTTTGTTGAAGGTGCAACATAAATTGGATGACTTGGGCACTGTGACGCTTGCCGAATACGGTTATGATAACCTCGGACGCTTAAATAGCAAGAAGCTGGGTGGAACGGCGCATTCCTCCGCCTATTCCTACAACATCCGCAGCTGGCTGACGGGAATTACAGGTGGCAAGTTCACTCAGACACTGACCTACAACAATGGTAGCACAGGCTACAACGGAAACATCACTACTATGAACTGGACGGCAAACGGTAGCAGCCACAGCTATAGTTTCTCTTACGACGGTTTAAACCGACTGCTAAATGCCACTCACGGCGCAGGTCGCTTCACCGAGAAAGTGACCTCGTATGACAAGAACGGAAACATCAAAAGTTTGCAACGTTATGGACAGATTTCTGTTTCTGCTTATGGCTTGATTGATAATCTGACTTATACCCTGGACGGCAACCGGTTGAACCGTGTGGACGATGCGGCGACCGCTTCTGCCCACAACGGTGGCTTCGAGTTCAAGGACGGTGTGAAACAGGCAGATGAGTATGCTTACGACGCAAACGGCAATTTAACAAAAGATTTGAATAAGGGAATTAGCAATATTCAATATAATTGTTTAAATTTGCCTACAAGTGTCGGTTATTCTTCGGGCGGTTTTTCGCAGTTCGGCTATACGGCCGACGGGGTGAAACGGAGGGAGATTCTCCACACTGTAAGCGGAGCTGGAGATATTCCGTCTTATATTGTATATTGCGGGAATGTGATTTATGAAGACAATGTGGCCAAGTTTCTCCTGACAGAAGAAGGATATGTTACTCTTGCGGACAACACCTACCACTATTATGTGAAAGACCATCAGGGCAACAACCGGCTGGTTGTCAACAGTAGCGGCACAGTGGAAGAAGTGAACCATTACTATCCTTTCGGAGGATTGTTTGCAAGTTCTTCCCCAAGTGTCCAACCTTACAAGTACAACGGGAAGGAACTGAATACCAAGAAAGGGGTAAATTGGTATGATTACGGGGCAAGACAGTATGATGCGGCGTTAGGGCAGTTTACAACGGTGGATCCATTGGCGGAGAAGTATTCCTCAACCAATCCTTTTGCCTATTGTTTGAATAATCCTATAAAATATATTGACCCGACAGGATGTGATACAGTACCAGCAAATGAAGTTTGGGATTATAATTTGGTTAATTATAGAAGTAATGGCATAGGACTTTTAGACGAAAAATTTATTCCTGTAACAGTAAATGGAAAAGACAAATATCATTTACATAAGATAACAACAGGTGAAAATGAGGGGAATTATATGGCCATTGAGCAATTAGGTGTTGATGAGGAAAGTGGAACAAGAATGTATGAATATAAATATGTTGTAGGACGAGATAAATTTAATGATTTTAAAAGCGGAAATACCCAAGCACATGGGATGCAATATAATTGGGTAAAATATGCCAATGATAATGGTGTAGATGGAACAAAGGGAATATGGGAAAATATGAGTAAGGGGTATTGGAATATTATGACAGACCCACTGACATGGTTACCTAACCCTTTGGATGCAACAAATCTTATTCCTAAGTCATATTATCAAATAAAACCTTGGAATCGTTTTCTGATGCAAACAAGAGGACAATATACAATAAAGAAATATGGAACATATCAAAATGCTTTAAAAAGCAGAAGTATAGATTATCAAAAATGGAAACAGAATCATTATTAAATTTTAGCTTGGAATTTTCGGATAATATCTCATTGACAATTAATGAAAGAAAAGCAAACAAGATTATTTTGGGTGTTATCATTTCATTGGCATCGATAATATTCTTAAGTCCTATCATTTCTTTACTTGTTCTATTAACGTTAGGAAATGGTATATCTTTTGGACTAATTGCGACATGCATAGTATCTTGGATCATTTCTGGCTATTTATTAAAACTGTATTTATGGAATAAATATGGTAAGGAAGTTTTTATTATAACCAATGATAGTTTGTCCTTGTATTACGATTATCATTTTTTTAAAGACAAGCATCAAAAAATCTATTTCAAGTCTATTAGTGTATATATTGAATATAACGATAAATTAAAGAAGCTTACAAAGAAAGTCCTTGACGTTATTGGCGAACAGAAGAGTATAATGACTTTTCGTGTAGGAGATAAATTTGTCAGTACTAAAAATGAGCTTCCAATTGAGGTTATTGCAAATATTGCTAAACATCTGAAATGCTTGCAGTAATATTTCAGTCGCAGCGGATGAAGAACATCCGCTGCTTCCAATTATAAGAATCTTCAGATTCGGAAACAACATGTAGGGTGCTGGGGATATACAAGAGGTCGGAAGTCTAAAATGGCACTTCTTCATAACCCAAATTGAAAGTTGAAGCCTAAGTCTTTTGGTTTTATAGGAAATACTATTTAAATATATATACTGATGAATAAAATTATAATACTTATTTTAATATTACAAGCGGGTAGTTTGAAGACGTTCTCACAAAACTGGGACAAGATATCAAACAAGATTGCGTCTTGTCAGAAACAAGCATTGCTAAAACAAAATGATGAATCGAACAAGATTTTTAAATATTTTATAGAAGAATACGATGAGGTAAGAAGAGAAAGTCGTGTATTCGAACGGCTAAATATACAAAAGTGTGATACTATTTATGTTTTGGAGGAAACGGATCAGGTCAGTCTCTCGCTCTTATCAACAATCTGGACTCGTTCAAGTATGCTTTCGTATTCGTCTTCATATGCTGGCTGTAATAAATATAAAGTAGAATTAGTGAAAGAAAGATATTTTTCCAAAAGAATGATGGACTTGGCTTTTCAGTGGAATATACAAGAAATAAGAAAAGAAGAAAAGGCAAATCAAACATTACCATTAGAAATAATCTTTTTGACCAGGATCATCATAAGCGGAAAGAAGCCTCAAATTGACTGCATGATTTTTTGTGATTTTTGGAATTTAAATCATGATTGAGTCTCTCATATCACTACGGATATTCTTCTTCCGCTAGTTCCGATTATAAGAATTTCCCGATTCAAAGACCGAGAATAAAATAAGAAAAGCAATAGGTGAAATATATGGAACGAGAAAAGTACCGGAAGAACCATTGGAATAAGTTATTTATTTCAATAATAACGATCATAGGGGTAGTAGTTTTATGCCTATATCTGAAGTACTGTCATTCTGAAAAAGAAATGATAAATTCTAATGTCACAATTAGTACTGCTCCCCTTGTAATCTCAACCAATATAAAATGGTGTGATTCTATTTGTAAGGTAGTATTAGATGAGATTGAACTGAGGTCAGTTGTAAAGGAAGATAACTATAAAACGAAAATCTCTCCTGAAGGTTTGATTATGTTATCGGAGAAAGATACACTAATAGTAGACAGTCTTTCATATATGAAATTAAGAGAACATATCGTTGTTCCAGAGAATCGTATAGACTCTATTTATCAAAGTGAAGGAATACAGGGTTTATTATCAGCTTATTTTGATGAGATGTGGTTTACTCCATACTGTAACGATGATAATATATTAAGTTTGTCAGAACAAAGGTATGTTATTTATATCTTATTGCAACATGACTTTTCTGCGATAATAGATTGTGAATCTGGTTGTTTATATATAACAAAAAATACTAGTTTACGATAGATATCTGTTGCAGCGGATGTTCTTCATCCGACGTGACGAGTGTTGAAAACCAATTAAGATCAGAACATGGTCTTCCATTGAGAACTCATTACGGAATATCAAATGGGAAAGGAGATCCGCAGACTCCTTTATTAAAGAAAGGAACCGGAGTAAGTTTGTATTATAGAAAGATTGTAGGCATAGGCGGAGTAACAGTACCAACTACTCCTTATATTTATTAATTATTAAGGATGTGTCAAAAGTGAAATGGTAGAATATAATAACTAAACCAGGCATTTGGCACATTCTTGTTACTTTAAAATTATGAAAAGAATTATTATCCTCATTCTCTTGTTACAAATAGGGGTTACAAAGATGGTAGCGTAAAATTGGAATAAAATATCCAATAAGATTGAGTCTTGCCAAAGACGTTTAACAGATTCTTCTGAAAAGGAATATATTTCTTATACCAAGAAATATAATAAAGTGAGAAAGAAGTATCATGTTTTTCAAGATTTAGATGTGAACACTCTAAATGATACCATTTTTATATTAGAAATACATGGAGAGTCTTTCGAATCATTGATGTCAACACTTTGGACACGAAAGGATTTGCTTTCTTACGAATGCGATCAATGGGATATTCATGATTTTGAGAAGAGTAAAAAGCCTTTCTTTATAAAACAAATGATGGAATTATCTTCTCAATGGAATATTGAGGAGATAAGAAAAGAAGAAAAGCTTCATTCGAATTTGATACCTCGTAGAATGGTCTATTTAACAAGGGTAATCTTTAGTAAAAAGAAAAGTAAAATAGAATGTATTTGTTTCTTCGATTTCGATGATGTAATGTACTCATTATAACTTGAATCATCTGTCGCAGTGAATGAAAAACATCCGCTGCTTCTGTATATAAGAAACCCTGTTTCTCGGGGATGAGCGGCATGCCTTCAGGGCTTGCCTACGAAGCGGATAGCGGATATGACGCTCGTTTTGACGGAACTGCCTCGGGAAAAGGATACCTGACAGGCACACGAAGTTTCTGTTTGGGAGGGTCTGCTGGGGCGGTCGTCTCCGCCTTTTACTATGATGCGGATGGCAGGATGGTACAACAGCGTTCCACCAATCTGATGGGCGGTTTCGACACGGACTTCCTTTCCTATTCCTTCAGCGGGAAACCGCTCAAGCACAAGCATGTGCACACCGCTACAGGGAAACCGGCGCATACTGAAGTGTACACCTATACCTACGATTCTGCGGAAAGGCTGAAAGAGGCCTGTCACAAGCTGAACAACCAGGCGGAGGTGTTGCTGGCAAACAACACTTACGATGAATTGGGCAGGTTGAGCGGGAAGCAGTTGCATGGGGGTGGTTCCAATGCCGGTCAGTTTACAGAGAAGGTGTCGGTTATTCTTCGGGCGGTTTTTCGCAGTTTAATTGCAAGGCAATAACCGGTCGGGATTGAAAATCCTTGCATTCATAACTTACCGGATGGAAGTTTCCGGCGAGAAGAAGAAAAGTAAGAGTCTATAGTGGCAGAGAACACTATTCCAACGGTATAGCATATCATATCCGACCATAGGAAACCGTGTCCGAAAATCAATGAGCCAAGCGGAGTGTTTCGCACGGCATTTGCCCAATCAGCTTGATATAGTTGACTGATTTCAATTCCATAAGCAAAGAGTAAGGAACTCATAGCAGCTGTAAATACAGATACGGAAGGAAAAAGAAAACGTAATCCTCCATAAACCATAACGGCCCAAAGCGTGTCACCGGCATATTTTGCAATGAATGCGGGTAACAGTTCACCGTATCTCCGGGAAGCAAGGCCAGTCAATATGACAAGGAAAGTAATAACTAGATATGCCCAACGTCGGTATTTCATAGGGTGGGATTTTAAATTAGGGCAAATTTAGGAAAAATCAGTAGAATGGGATAACTTCCATTGTTTAAGTTTGAATTTTGTATCTCTTATTTCAAATCTCCTTGAAATCATGTACCTTTGTCCCCATATAATATAAGGTATAGAGTAAGACGATGAATAAGATAACTTCCGTATGTGTATACAGTGCCTCAAGCACAAAGATTGACCCGGTTTATTTTGATGTGGCGCGTGAATTGGGGAGGCTGTTGGGAGAAAAGCATATCCGCCTGGTTAACGGTGCGGGGAATATGGGACTCATGTCTGCTGTAGCCGATGCCGTGATTGCTGCCGGGGGAGAAGTGACCGGTGTGATTCCCCGTTTCATGGTGGAACAAGGTTGGCATCATACGGGACTTACCGAACTTGTTGAAGTGGAAAGCATGCATGAACGTAAAAAGATGATGGCTGATCTAAGTGACGCTGTTATTGCTTTGCCCGGTGGATGCGGCACACTGGAGGAACTGCTTGAAGTCATCACCTGGAAGCAGCTGGGGCTCTATCTGAATCCGATTATCATACTGAATGTGAAAGGTTATTTTAACCCTCTGCTTGATATGCTCCGGAAAGCGGTGGATGAAAACTTTATGCGCGAGCAGCATGGCGCTATCTGGCATGTGGCACAGACACCGCAGAAAGCTGTGGAGTTGATGTATGGCACTCCTCTTTGGGATGTCTCTATCCGTAAGTTTGCAGCGATATGATAAACCTGTTGATAGCTTGGATGGTGTCGGGGACGGAAGGAATTCCTATTCCTTATTCTCCAAGAATGGACGATGGCATTACTGTGATTCTGCTATGTTGTTTCTTCCTGTCAGCTTATGTCTTGTCCCGTAGCCGTAAATTTTTGCTTCAGTTGGTAAAAGATTTTCTGCTTCATCGCGAACGTACCAGCATATTTGCTACTTCTACGGCTGCTGATATGCGATATTTACTTTTGCTTATTTTACAAACCTGTATACTTGCGGGGGTTTGTTTGTTCAATTACTTTAATGATACAATTCCCGATTTGGTACAGAGGGTACCGCCCTTCATTTTATTGGGAATTTATGTCGGAACCTGTCTTGTATATCTGTTTCTGAAATGGGCGATATATTCTTTTTTAGGTTGGATTTTTTTTGACGAAGGTACAACAACTCTTTGGCTAGAGTCTTATTCTACACTACTTTATTATTTGGGGTTTGCCCTTTTCCCCTTTGCTCTGTTCGTTGTCTATTTTGATTTGAATTTGCAGTCTACAATGATAATCGGATTGCTTTTAGCCTTTTTTACTAAAATATTGATGTTATACAAGTGGTTAAAGCTTTTTTGTAACAATTTATGTGGCGGTTTGCTTTTAATTTTGTACTTTTGTGCCCTTGAAATCATTCCTTGTTTCATGTTGTATCGGGGTATGATTCAACTAAATGATTATTTGATAATAAATTTTTAGGACATTGAAAATTAAGAAAGTACTTGTGTCGCAGCCGAAACCGGCATCAGAGAAATCTCCTTACTACGACATTGCCGAAAAGTATGGTGTGAAAATAGATTTTCGCCCGTTCATCAAAGTGGAGAGCCTTTCCGCGAAAGAGTTCAGACAGCAAAAAGTTTCTGTATTGGACCATACTGCCGTTATTTTCACGTCACGTCATGCCATTGACCACTTTTTCCATCTTTGCACGGAATTGAGAGTGACTATACCGGAAACCATGAAATACTTTTGTGTGACCGAAACGATTGCTTTGTATATTCAAAAATATGTGCAATATCGCAAACGCAAGATTTTCTTCGGAAATACCGGAAAGTTCGATGATCTTTTACCCTCCATCGTAAAGCATAAGACTGAAAAATATCTCGTGCCGATGTCGGATGTACATTCAGATGAAATCAAAAATCTATTGGATAAGAATAAGATTCAGCATACGGAAGTTGTGATGTACCGTACAGTGAGCAATGATTTTACTCCTGATGAAGCGTTTGATTACGACATGCTTGTGTTCTTCAGTCCGGCAGGTGTAACTTCCTTGAAGAAAAACTTCCCGAACTTTGAGCAGAAAGAAATTAAAATCGGAACATTTGGCTCAACAACTGCGCAAGCCGTTCGTGATGCCGGACTTCGTTTGGACTTGGAAGCTCCCAGCGTGCAGGCTCCTTCTATGACGGCTGCACTTGATATGTTTATCAAGGAGAATAATAAAGGAAAATAAACCTTATATAGTTACAAATTACGAATTACAAGTTACGGCTGGAAATATGTGGCGAGAGTCATGTTCCTGTAATCTTGTAATTCGTAATTTGTAATATGTAACTCATAATTATATAAGTGGCAAATACCCTGCGTAAGCCCGAAAGGCTCAATAGAAAAAAAGTAATAGAAAAGATGTTTGCGGGCGGATCACGTTCGTTTTCTGTCTTTCCTTTGCGTGTGGTATATCTGCCGGTCGGGGAGTTGGATGCACCTGTTTCCATCCTTGTCAGTGTCTCAAAACGCCATTTCAAGCGGGCGGTGAAACGCAACCGTATGAAGCGTCGGATACGTGAGGCGTACCGTGTGAATAAGCAGGAACTATTGAATGTATTGGCTCAAAAGCAAATTCGGTTGGCGGTCGCTTTTATTTATTTGTCGGATGACTTGGTGGCTTTCTCGGTGATAGAAGAAAGAATGAAAACCGCTTTGGCTCGCATTGCCGAGAAAATCTTAACTATCGAAAAGGAGGAAGTTGTTGAAACAGTTGCAACTGCTGAAGCGATTGCTATGGGAGCTGAGGAAACTCAATCGGTGCAAGAACCATGAAACGTTTGCTTTCATATCCGTTGTTGCTTCCCATTTATTTTTATCAGAGGTGTATTTCTCCCATGATTTCTCCTTCGTGCCGTTTTACTCCTACCTGTTCTCAATATGCTGTTGAAGCGATCAAAAAACATGGCCCTTTAAAAGGGCTTTACCTGGCAATCAGGCGAATTTTGCGTTGCCATCCTTGGGGAGGTTCAGGATACGACCCTGTGCCTTGATAAATTTCTTTATTATTCATTCTCCCACTAAATGCAACCTCTCTTTTGATGACAATAGTTCCCGTCGATATACATACTCATAATTTACTGCAAACACCCGGTACGGCCATCGTAAATTATTATCCTGAGGAATTTACTCCTCAAGAAGGAGGCTGGTATTCTGTGGGCATACATCCCTGGAGAGTTCATTCATCTTTTGAGGATAGTATGCAAGCCGGACGGTTGGCTATTCAGAATGAAGCCGAACGAATGTTTTCCCGCGAGTTGGTTGCTCATCCACAGGTGCTGGCAATAGGAGAGGCAGGGTTGGATAAGCTTATCGATACTCCCGTCCACGTACAAATAAAAGTTTTTGAATACCAGGCACGTCTTGCCGATGAGATAGGCAAGCCGTTAATCATTCATTTAGTGAGAGCCGTAGACGAATTGTTGAAACTAAAACAAACTTTATGCCCTTCTGTTCCCTGGATTATTCATGGTTTCCGTGGGAAGCCTGCTTTAGCGCAGGAATTTCTCCGTCATGGTTTCTATCTCTCTTTTGGCGAAAAGTATCAGGCGGACGCGCTCCGCACAATTCCTTCCGGTTGCCTTTTCTTAGAGACGGATGAAAGCAGGATACCTATAACCGAACTTTATCAGTGCGCTGCCAAAGTACGTGGAATATCCTTGGAACAACTTGAAGAAACGATTCGGGAGAATATCGGTAAAGTCTTTTTTAAGCGATAAGAGTTGTTTGTTCAGATAAAGTGTCGTACTTTTGCACTTACAAAGTATAAATCAAATAATTAATCAGTAATCATTCGATGAATTTTGTAGAAGAATTAAAATGGCGTGGCATGCTCCACGATATGATGCCGGGTACAGAAGAACTTCTGGCTAAGGAACAAGTTACCGCTTATATCGGTTTCGACCCTACTGCGGACTCTTTGCACATCGGACATCTTTGCAGTGTGATGATATTGCGTCATTTCCAACGCTGCGGACATAAACCGTTGGCATTGATTGGAGGAGCTACGGGTATGATTGGTGATCCTTCAGGGAAATCGGCAGAGCGTAATCTGCTTACTGAAGAAACGCTGCAACGCAATATGGCAGGCATGAAGAAACAGTTGAGCAAATTCCTGGACTTTGAATCGGATGCTCCTAACCGTGCTGAGTTGGTAAACAACTATGATTGGATGAAAAACTTCTCTTTCCTTGATTTTGCACGGGAAGTGGGCAAGCATATCACCGTAAACTATATGATGGCTAAAGATTCTGTAAAGAAACGTTTGAACGGTGAGGCTCGTGACGGTCTTTCTTTTACGGAATTTACTTATCAGCTGTTGCAGGGCTACGACTTCTTGCATCTGTACGAAACCAAAGGTTGTAAGTTGCAGATGGGTGGTTCAGACCAGTGGGGCAACATCACTACGGGAGCAGAGCTGATCCGTCGTACTAATGGCGGTGAGGTATTTGCCTTGACAAGCCCGCTGATTACGAAAGCTGACGGCGGTAAGTTCGGCAAGACCGAATCCGGAAACATCTGGTTGGATCCTCGTTATACTTCTCCATACAAATTCTATCAATTCTGGCTGAACGTGAGCGATGCCGATGCGGCCCGCTACATCAAGATATTCACGGCGTTGTCCAAAGAAGAAATTGACGCGCTGATTGCCGAACATGAAGCGGCTCCGCATCTGCGTGTCCTTCAAAAGCGTCTGGCCAAGGAAGTGACCATTATGGTTCATTCCGAAGAAGATTTCAACGCGGCCGTTGATGCTTCCAACATACTTTTCGGTAACGCTACTTCCGATGCCTTGAAGAAATTGGATGAAGACACATTGCTTGCCGTATTCGAAGGAGTACCTCAGTTTGAGGTATCCAAAGATGCATTGTCGGCCGGGGTGAAAGCAGTTGATTTATTTGTAGACAATGCCCCTGTATTCGCTTCTAAAGGCGAAATGCGTAAGCTTGTGCAAGGTGGTGGCATTTCTTTGAACAAAGAGAAACTGACAGCTTTCGATCAGGTAGTTACCACTGCCGATTTGTTGGATGAAAAATACCTGCTGGTGCAGCGTGGCAAGAAGAATTATTACTTGATTATTGCTAAATAACAAGGGATACAAAAAAATAGTCCCGAAATATTTGCATATTTCGGGACATAATTCTATCTTTGCACCGCTTTTTAACAGAAAGCACATAAGTTTGGACTATGGTGTAATGGTAGCACAACAGGTTTTGGTTCTGTTTGTCCAAGTTCGAATCTTGGTAGTCCAACAAGAAAGGCTCTGATAATCGATGATTGTCGGAGCTTTTTGTTTTCTAACCCATGGGTATTGCCACCATATTGGCACAGCATTGCCATTAAATTGGCACGGTCGTGCCACCGAATAGGCAAAGTTGTGCCAATATGGTGGCACAAGCGTTAAAACAAAGGTTGGAATGTAGGCCGATTTAATCGGAAAGATATAAGTGTGCGCTTCGAGTCAGTTCGGGAGGATATCCGCAACTTTCCAATAACTTGATGGCGTTTCGTTCTGTTGTAATTCCTGTCTTTAGCTTGTAGTCAAAGTATAAAACATCTTCTTTTACAGCCTCGCAGAAATGATATGACTTGTAATTGTTACTTAAAAGGTTGGAAAGTTCTATATCGTGTGAAGAGGTGAGGACTAAATTCCCTTTTTCTGCCAGCCAGGAAAGAACGGCTTGCGTGATGGCAATTCTTTCTTGGGTATTGGTGCCTTTGAATAACTCATCCAAAAGGAACATGCAATTACCATTGCTTTGGTTGACAAAATCTTTGATGGTCAGAACTTCTTGCATGAAGTAACTTTTGCCTTCTGCAAGGTTGTCGTTCTGGCGGATGGACGAGAGTAAAATCAAGTCGGTATCTATTTCAAAACATCGGGCGAAACAAGTATCCAGAACTTTGGCTGCCAATAGATTAATGCCGATGGTACGGATGAAACTCGTTTTACCGGACATGTTCGAACCGGTTATCAGTGCGGATTTGTCATGCAAAACAAGGTCGTTTGCTATGCAATCTTTTATTAAAGGATGATATACCGCTTGTGCACGTAACCGTTCTCCTTCACTGTTCTTTCCGGGTAGACAGTAGTAAGGTAATGTTTCCCTAAGTTCTGTTACAGAAACAATCATATCAAGGAAACCTACGAAACGGTAAATGTTGTGGATGGCATAAATCTTGTCTTTCAATAAGTCGGAAGTCCTAAACACTGCGTAAGCTTCGTACAGAAAGAATATCCGTACTTGTTCGGCGATGAGATAGGCTATAATAGCCATATCGTTCTCCAGGCGAAGGTTGAAACGGAAATAAGAGATATATCGTTTCAGTCCTTTCACGACTTTGAGGTCGTTTGCGATTTCAGGACTGGTGGCGGATAATTCCTGTCTTTGTGCCAATTGCTCCGCCTTTTTAATCAGTTGAAGAAGCTGCGGAATGGAGAAGTAGTATTCTTGTATTTTAGCTTTGTTGTGATAGTGCAGGAAAATATTTGCAAGGAATGAGCAGATAAGCGGAATAAGAATTATCAGCGAATGGTTAATGAGCAGCAAGGCAAGAAACAGTAAAGGGAGAAAACGGCAAATCTGAATACAACGTTTCTCCCATTGGGACATGTTGATAACCGGGTTTTCCAGAATGGATGCTATGGAATAAGCATCCGGATGTTTTAGCTTATCCAGTGTCTTTGTCAGGAAGTTACGTAGTTCACTATCGGTAGATAAAGTTGCGATGAGTTTTTCCTGTTTGCCCATGCCCGAATCTTTCCCGGATAATAGAAAATAATATAAATATTGCTGGCCTATGCACGAGTGGCAGTTGTCCAGCCTTCCAAATAACTCATTCAGATTTAAATCTTCCGCACAATTTGCCGGTAAGATCAACTTGTCGTGTTTTTCCTTAAAATGGAGATATCCGGATATTTCAGATAGATTATTCATTTTCTTTATGTAGGTTGATTGCAAAACTAATGGATTTTTTCTTTCTTTGTACAATATTGACAGATAATTGGAACAAAAAAGCAATGCATTGCCGTTTTCTTTTGCTACATTTGCATCGTGTACGTAAACGACGTGCAATCAGGTAACTGACTTTATAACTTAAAACGTAATAAAATCATGAAAACGAACTATGAAATTCGCTATGCCGCGCATCCCGAAGATGCGAAGAGTTATGATACAAAAAGAATACGTCGCGATTTCCTCATAGAGAAGGTATTCTCCCCGAACGAAGTTAATATGGTATATTCCATGTACGACCGTATGGTGGTAGGTGGTGCCATGCCGGCAGGCGAGGTACTGAGCCTTGAGGCTATCGATCCTCTGAAAGCTCCTTATTTTCTGACCCGTCGCGAAATGGGTATATTCAATGTAGGTGGTCCCGGCATTGTGAAAGCCGGAAACGCTGTGTTCGAACTTGATTATAAAGAGGCGCTTTACTTGGGCTCGGGCGATCGTGAAGTCACTTTCGAGAGCCTGGATGCTGCCAAACCCGCTAAGTTCTATTTTAATTCCGTGACTGCTCATCGCAACTATCCTGATAAGAGAGTGACGAAAAAAGAAGCTGTAGTTGCCGAAATGGGTAGCTTGGAAGGTTCTAATCACCGTAACATCAACAAGATGTTAGTGAACCAGGTGTTGCCTACCTGCCAGTTGCAGATGGGTATGACGGAATTGGCTCCGGGCAGTGTATGGAATACGATGCCTGCGCATGTACATAGCCGCCGTATGGAAGCTTACTTCTATTTTGAAATTCCCGAAGAACATGCCATTTGCCACTTTATGGGTGAAGTAGACGAGACACGCCATGTGTGGATGAAGGGCGATCAGGCTGTCTTGTCTCCCGAATGGTCTATCCATTCTGCCGCTGCGACTCATAATTATACTTTTATATGGGGTATGGGTGGCGAGAACCTGGATTATGGCGATCAGGACTTCTCTTTGATTACCGATTTAAAGTAAGAATAACAAGTGAGGCGGCTGTGCCGTTTGTGTTTTAGATAATAATTTGTAATAACATTTTTCAACCTAAAATAAATAAACATCATGAATCAGTATTTGAATTTTTCTTTGGAAGGTAAAGTAGCCCTCGTTACAGGTGCTTCTTATGGTATCGGTTTTGCTATCGCTTCAGCTTTTGCAGAACAAGGTGCAAAAATCTGTTTCAACGACATCAACCAGGAATTAGTAGACAAAGGTTTAGCTTCATACGCTGCTAAAGGCATCAAAGCTCACGGTTATGTATGTGACGTAACTGACGAACCTGCCGTACAGGCTATGGTAGCTACTATTGAGAAAGAAGTAGGCACTATCGATATCCTTGTAAACAATGCCGGTATCATTCGTCGTGTACCTATGCACGAAATGGAAGCTGCCGACTTCCGTAGAGTTATTGATATTGACTTGAATGCTCCGTTCATCGTTTCTAAGGCTGTGTTGCCTGCTATGATGAAGAAAGGTCACGGTAAGATTATCAACATCTGCTCTATGATGTCCGAACTTGGCCGTGAGACTGTATCTGCATACGCTGCCGCTAAGGGTGGCTTGAAGATGTTGACCCGTAATATTTGCTCTGAATATGGCGAATATAACATCCAATGTAATGGTATCGGTCCGGGTTATATCGCTACTCCTCAAACTGCTCCTCTGCGTGAAAAGCAAGCCGACGGTAGCCGTCATCCGTTCGATACATTCATTTGTGCCAAGACTCCGGCCGGCCGTTGGTTGGATCCCGAAGAACTGACTGGTCCTGCTGTGTTCCTTGCTTCTGAAGCTTCTAACGCTGTTAACGGACATATCCTTTATGTAGACGGCGGTATCCTGGCTTATATCGGAAAACAACCTAAATAAGTAATTGATAATTGAAAATGGATAATTGATAATGGGACTCCCCGTTTTTCAATTATCCATTTTCATTATTATTCATTTCTGATTATTCATTCTCCATTCTCAATTCAATGAAAAAACTCCTTTTATTATGTATGACGGCTATGTTTTGCTTCGCTTGCAGTGAAAGCAAGACAGTAACTGTAACAGTTACCAATCCGTTGGCTATGGAGCGCTCTAACGAAATAGTAGAGGTGTCTATGGCCGAAATCTCCAATCAACTGAACCTGGCAGACACGGCGCAGATCGTAGTCTTGAATGCTGATGGCAGACAAGTGCCCTATCAGATTACATACGATGAGAAAGTTATCTTTCCGGTTACGGTAGCTGCCAATGGCAATGTCGTTTATACTATCAAAGCAGGTATTCCCGAGACTTTCGACGTAAAGGCTTGTGGTAAATATTATCCTAATCGTCTCGATGACGTTGCTTGGGAAAATGATCTTGTAGCTTTCCGTGCTTACGGTCCGGCCTTGCAGGCAAAAGGTGAGCGTGGCTATGGCTACGACCTGTTTACCAAAAGAGATACGACCGAGCCCATGTTGGAAGCCATGTATGCTAAAGAAACAGACAAAGCAAGACGTGCCGAACTGAATGAACTGAAAAAGACCGACCCGAAGACTGCCGGTAAGCTTCTGCGTGAAATGTCTTATCATATCGATCATGGACATGGTATGGACTGCTATGCGGTAGGTCCTACGCTCGGAGCCGGGGTAGCTGCATTGATGGTGAACGACACCATCGTTTATCCGTGGTGTTATAAAGACCAGGAAATCTTGGATAACGGTCCGTTGCGTTTCACTGCAAAGCTGGTGTTCAATCCCCTGAATGTAAAAGGTGACACAACAGTTGTAGAGACTCGTTTGATTACGTTGGATGCAGGTTCTCATCTGAACAAGACTGCAGTGTCTTATAGTAACTTGAAAGAAGCTCTTCCGATTGCTGCAGGTATCGTGTTGCACGAACCGGACGGGGCTGTGGTTACAAATGCTGCCGATGGATACATCACATACGTAGATCCGACTAATGGTCCTAATAACGGTAAGATCTTTATGGGGGCTGCTGTACCTACGGTTGTAAAAGAAGCTAAAGCTGTTCTTTTCTCAGAACAGGAGAAGAAACAACGTAATAATGCCGACGGACATGTACTCGCTATCAGTGATTACGAGCCGGGTTCCGATTATGTATACTACTGGGGATTTGCCTGGAATAAGGCAGATATCAAGACTCCCGAGGCTTGGAACCAATATATGGCGGACTTTGCGCAGAAGGTACGCAATCCGTTGACAGTATCTATAAGTAAGTAAATCAACCAATTTATTTATAATTTTAAACTATCTAATATTATGGAAGAAAAAGTAAAGAAGCAGAAATTCTTGCAATTGCAATTCTGCATGTTATTATTGTTGTGTACTTTGTTGCCGGATTTAGGATCGATTATCGGTATACCCGATTTTGACATTCCGGTGTTCTGCTGTAAGCTTGTAGGTATCATCGGTGGTGCGATGGCGTTGTATAGTTTCCATAAGGAAGCAGGTCCGGTTCCGACGCCATTTCTGGCAATTGCCGGAGGAGGTATGCTTATTGCTTTGTTAACATTGATTCCTGATATGCCGGGATGGTTGGATTATATTGCTCTGGTAGCTTTGTTGGTTGCTTTGTTTATGAGTAAGGGTAACTTGGGCATACAATGGAAGAGTTGGGGCAGCCAGGGAGCTTATCTTATTCTGATAGCCATATTACTGCATGTTTATGATGGTATAGGCGATACAACCATGACCGGTATTGCTGCATTGGTAGGCTTGGTACTCTACTTCATCGGGCTGGGTAAACTGAAAGACTCTTTGGATGCTGATGGTGTTAAAGGTGTTTCACGTTTGAAGATAGCTGTGATACTGGGCATTGTAGCTGTGATATTCGGCTGGATCCCTTTGTTGGGAGGTATCATTGCAGGTATTCTGTTGATTATCGGGTTTATCTTTGAGTTTCTGGGATATGGCAATATGAAGCAGTCTGTCTCGCTTGGCACAGAGGGACAGGAAGGTGCAGGTAAGTTGCGTATCAGTATGATCGTTTTGCTGGTAGCTGCGGTTATCGACCTCTTCCCGTTGACGGGTATGATTGTCGGACTGATCTCTTTGGTAGCGCTTTATCTGGTGTTCAAGGGATGGACTATGGTGCTTCTGGGACTGGAGAACGAAGTTGAGAAAACAGCATAAGCTTCTTTCTTTTATAATAAAACGAAGGCTTGCATCTGAGACTAACAGATGCAAGCCTTCGGTCTATACGTATCTGTTTAAATTATCTTCGATAATAATCTTAAAACTGATATTTTGACCATTTCTTTTACGAATCGAATGTTGGTTCATAGTTTCGGTAGTATCTCCTGTCCTTACCCATTTGTCTGCCGGTATACCTTTTATTCCCGGACAAAATTCTTTTAATGCTCTCATTAGCAGATAAACATTTCTACTATCTATTTCTCTACTTAACACTTTGACTATCTATTATATTAACTCTGTACCCCATGTCTTGATTCTGTACCGTCCATACATGACTATGTTACTTTTCATGACGTGAATCAAAAATTTCAAGACACTCCGTTTTCACTAAATGAAATATAGTATTCCATATTATGCATAAATTACATTTTCGCTTTCTTACTTGCAGGTTCAACACTTTTGTTATATATTGCCAGTCGATTTCCGTTAAAATCCGGAAGATACATCTTTATTATAATCAAATAAAGTAGTTATTGAGCAGATATGGAAGCTTTTTTGTTTTTTATTGCAATCATTTTTTAATAGGAGTTTAACTTTTTATTTTATCCTTGTATCAGAATGTTAAAAGGAAGTAGATTTCGCTGAGGAAATACTTACCAACAATAAATATCATGACGTTACACAGTAATGTTAATTGAGAAAAAAGGTATTGCTTATTAATATTATAATTTGAAAGAATAAATTTAAATTGTCTCATTTTTTCAAAAAAACTCTATTTTTAAAATGTAAGTGATAAGAAACAAGTTAAAGACTATTTTTTACTATGAAAACATTTAAGGAAAACAATAAGGAACAAGATGAAGAGACTTTGAGTGACGAAGTTCTTTGGAAGATGATGTTGCACAAAGATGAATCTGCATTGTCCCTTTTATATAGCAGACATTTTGACTCCCTTTATAATTATGGTATGCACTTGTGTTCGGATGAAGAGTTGGTAAAAGATTGTATCCAAAATTTGTTTTTAGCCCTCTACAATTTGCGTAAGTCCTCCCCCATTCGTAATGTCACGTCTTATTTACTGATGTCTATCCGGAACAATATCATAGCAGTTTTGCAGGATAAGGAGCGGAATATAGGGGTAGAAGAGTTGAATTTTGAATTATCGATTTCGGAAGAAGAATTATTCCGTCTTTTCGGTCATGATGACTGGGAAATGGATAGAATACATAAGTTGCGTCAAAGTTACGATAAATTAAATGCCAACCAACGTCATGCCATCTACCTGCGGTTCATCAAAGAAATGAATTGGGAAGAGATGGAAGAGATTATGGGAATTTCTACGCACTCTTGCATGAACTTGGTGGGACGTGCTATCGTGAAATTACGCCATTTGATGAAAGATGTATAAGAGCCTGTTTCCACATTATTTAAGTAGACTCTAAAGATGAAATCCTATGGATTGATAAAATATTAAAAAAAAGTGAGGAGTAAAACAGAACTTTTCACTCTTATATATATAACTCCAAAAAAGAATATGAAGCAGACCGATAAACAAAATGATTTTATGTCAGAACAATTATTCGTTTTTCTCCAAAATAAGGAGAAAGAGCAACATATCTTTCAGAAAGAAGAGGTATGGCAGCGTATTATTCGCAGTCGTAGGCAGGCAAAGATACGCCGAATAAGTATTTGGAGTACAATTGCAGCTATGTTATCAGGAGTATTATTTTTGCTTCCCATTTTAAAGGAATCTGAGACTGGAATAATGGACTATGTGGTCAACCTGCAGCAGGAAGAAGTAAATGTGTCAGATCGTGTACAGCTGATCACTGCATCAGGAACTAGCATTTCATTGAAAAAAGAGTCAAAAAATTTGGCTTACGACCATCAGGGATTGGTATATATAGACTCCGAGCGATTAAATGCGGAAGAAATCACAAATACCACCATCAAGGAAAAGAATGAGGATACGGAAGCAATAAAATATAACCGTTTGTTAGTTCCTTTGGGTAAACATATACGTTTGACTCTTTCGGACGGATCTGTATTGGATGTAAACTCAGGTAGTGAAGTAATATATCCGATTACCTTTTCTAAAGAGAAACGGGAGATATTTGTGAATGGAGAAATTTTCATTGATGTGAAAAGTATAGAAAAGACAGTACCTTTCATTGTACATACTTCCCGTTGCGATGTCCGCGTACTTGGTACAGCCTTTAATGTCCGCAATTATGATTCGGATTTACAGACAGAGGTGGTATTGCAGCGGGGGCTGGTAGAAGTAGCTGATAAAGCCAAACACATAGTTCGTATGATACCCAATGAACGGACAGTGCTGGTCTCCGGACATTATAAAGATAAAAGTACAGTAGATGTAGATAAATACATCATTTGGCGTGAAGGCATACTTTTGTTTGAAGGAGAGACGGTAGGTATGGCTACCCAAAGATTACATCGGTTTTATGGTAGACCTTTCTATTGTTCTCCCGAAGTCCAAGGTATCCGATTATTCGGGAAATTAGATATCAATGAACCGTTGGAAGATGTACTGGCTGTAATCAGTAGTGCGGCGGGGTTACGTTGTGAGAAGAAAGGTGATGGATACAATTTCGTGAGAAACCCTTGAGATATTTTATTAACCCTTAATTCTTAAATTATGAAAACATAGTACATCTAGAAAAAAGCATCCGAACCATAGTGCTAGTATGATTCGGATGAGAACTTACAAAACCAATCTATTTACAAGTAGTTTTATAAATCATACAAATTTATGAAAAACAAAAGAAAAACATTTAGCAGGAATGTTAAAAAGACAAGATTTCTGCTTTTTTTAAGTTTTGCGTGTATATCATCGATTTTATTTGCCAATGAAAAAGACTATGCACAACAAATCCATTTTACGTTTTCACTGAACAATGTCCGTATCCAATCTGTATTCGACCGTATTGAGAATGAAAGCGAATTCGTTTTTTTCTATTCTGACAAAGTGATAAATCCTAAAGAAAAGGTATCTGTCAAGGCTGAGAATGAGACTGTCAATGAAATTTTAGATAAAATATTACCGAAATATGGTGTGGGTTATACTGTCAACAATAGACAAATAATCTTAACTAAGACGTCTTCGGTAGAAACTGCTCAACAATCCAACAAAAGAAAAGAGGTAAGAGGCATTGTCAAAGATGAAGTAGGTGTTCCGATTATTGGTGCCACAGTCATGATTAAAGGTTCTACAACTGGAGTGGTGACTGACGTAGATGGTTTATATAGTATCATGGTTCCTTCTGATGAAACGATATTGCGTGTGTCTTATGTTGGGTATGTGACCCAGGAGATAAAAGTAAATGGACGTTCTACTGTAACCGTCACCTTGAAAGAAGATAGTAAGATGCTGGAGGATGTGGTAATTATAGGTTATGGTCAACAGAAAAAGAGTGGAGTGGTCAGTTCCGTAAATACTGTTTCAGCCAGTGAAATTAAGGCTCCGACTCGAAATCTAACTAATAATCTTGCTGGGCAGATTGCCGGTCTGATTGCCATTCAGCGTAATGGTGAACCCGGCAATGATAATGCGGAGTTTTGGATTCGTGGTACCAGTTCGTTTGCCGGAGGTACTAATCCGTTGGTATTAGTGGATGGTGCTCCCCGTAATATGCAGGACATTGAACCGGACGAAATCGAAACCTTCACTGTACTGAAAGATGCTGCTGCTACAGCAGTCTATGGTGCTGAAGGTGCCAACGGTGTTATCTTGATTACATCTAAACGTGGTAAAGCTGAAAAGCCCAGAATATCTTTCCGTGGTGAGTTTGGTATGGCTACCCCGACACGTCTACCGGAAATGTTGGGAGCGGTAGACCATATGACGTTGTTTAACGAAGCACGTCGCAATGATGGTTTGCCCGAAATGTATAAAAGTGACCTTATAGCTAAATATGCTTCAGGAGAAGATCCGGAACTATATCCGGATACAGACTGGTTTGATATGTTAAAAAATCATACATTTAATCAGCGCATTACTTTAAATGTGCGGGGTGGTTCCGGGAAAGCCCGCTACTTTGTATCTGGTGCTTATTTCCATGAAAGTGGTATTTTCAAGGACAACAGTATGGAGGAGTATGACTCCAATATAGGATTGACCCGTTATAACCTGCGCAGCAATATTGATATTGATGTTAGTAAAACCACTTTGCTTAGTATTGACTTAAGTGGGCAATATTCTCAACTCAACCAACCTGGTACAAGTACTAATGATATTTTTACCAAATTATCCTATTCAGCTCCCCATTTAACACCAATGTATTATTTGGATGGTACGGTTGCTGCTCCCGATGGAGCAAACTCTAACATAACTAATCCGTATAATCTATTAACTCATACCGGTTATCAGAAAAAATGGACAACCAGTATACAATCTACGGTAAAGCTGGAACAAAAACTAGATTTTATTACCAAAGGTCTGAAATGGATGGGGCGTATGAGCTTTGACTCTTATTCGCAATATTCTATGAAACGCAGTAAGGCTACTTCAGCCTATCATGCTACGGGACGTGATGAAGACGGGAATCTGCTTTACAAACAAGTAGTAAAAGGAGATAACTCTTTGAAAGATCCGGCAGAGAGCAATAGCGGTGACAAGAAGATATACATAGAGACTCAATTGAGCTACAACCGTCTGTTTGCAGGTAAGCATCAGGTGAATGCTATGCTACTCTATATGCAGAAAGAACAACAATACCATAATGAAGCTTTGGCTAACCGTAAGCAGAGTTTTGTGGGACGCGCATCTTATTCTTTCGATGAACGCTACTTCATAGAGGGAAGTTTTGGTTATACAGGTAGTGAGACTTTCGCTTCTGGTAATCGTTTTGGTTTTTTCCCTGCAGTAGGTGTGGCCTATCTGTTGAGTAATGAACCGTTCATGCCCGCAAGTTTTACTAATGTGGTAAATAAATTGAAGTTGAGAGTTTCTATCGGACGGACTGGTAATGATAATACTGGAGGCGCTCGTTTTCTTTATCGTGAGACACTAAAAACCGATGCGGGAGGATATAATATCGGTATCGGAGCGAATGGAGGGCTGAATGGAGTTGGGAATGGTATTGTGGAAGCACGTTTTGCTGCTCCTCTCTTGGGATGGGAAATAGAGAACAAACGGAATGTAGGTATTGACATCGGCTTGTTTGGCAATAAGATCGATTTGACATTGGATTATTTTAATAATCTTAGGACAGACATCTTATTGCAAAGAAAAACCTTGCCTTCATTAACTGGTTTCAGAGAAAGTCCGTGGGAAAATTATGGTAAGGTACGTAATCAGGGTATGGATGCCAGTTTGATAATGACAGAAAAGTTCGGGGATGTTCGATTGACATTTCGAGGTAATCTGACTTTTGCTCGGAATAAGATTTTAGAATATGATGAAGTGCCGCAAAACCATCCTTGGATGAATATGACAGGAAGCCGCTTGGGGTCTTGGAATTTGTACATAGCAGAAGGTCTTTATACTTTTGATGATTTCGATATCACGACTGATGCGGACGGGAAAAAGATTTATAAATTAAAACCTGGTCTGCCGGTATCCTCCTTGGGATCTACTGAGCCCGGAGATATTAAGTTGAAAGACTTAAACGGTGACGGAGTTATTAATCCCAATGACCAGACTCGTTATGCCGCCGATCCAAAGAACCCGGAATTAGTATATGGTTTCGGATTGAACGCAGACTACAAAGGTTTTTATGCCAGTGTTTTTTTTCAAGGTACAGGCAAAACTTCTACTGTTTTAGGACAAGCCAATGGACCGGGCTTCCATCCGTTTGCATGGGGAGACCGTACTTCGGGAACACGTATACAATCATTGAACCGTTGGTCTGAAGAAAACCCTAGCCAAAATGTACTTTTTCCACGTTTACATTCTTCATCCAATTTCAACAATCGTTCTGCCAATACCTGGTGGTTGCGTAACGCTAGCTTCCTGCGTTTGAAGAACATTGAAGTAGGTTATAATGTACCGGCCAAAACAGCAATGAAAATAGGCATGCAGGCTGCTCGAATTTATCTAATGGGATACAACATCGCTGTATGGGACCACATCGGTCTGTGGGATCCGGAAATGGGGAACAAGAATGACGGTATGGCATATCCGCTACCGCGTACATTTACTTTAGGAGTAGAATTCACCTTTTAAACTATAACAAAAATGAAAGCATTGAGTTTAATAAAAAATATCTATATCATCAGCATACTCTTTTTATTCACAGGATGTAGTTTTCTTGATGTGTCTGATGAGTTGGCAGGTAATTTAAATAAAGAAGAGGTTTTCAATGATCCGGTATATACCCGTCGTTGGCACCGCAATATTTTTACAGGTATACCGGACTATTCAAATATTCGGGTAAAAGATGTCAGTGGAGAATTAGGTTTGGGCAATCCTTGGGCTTCCTTGTCCGATGAATTGAATTTCGGTGATATGACAGAAGCCGGTTATGAGGTTCAAGGAGGATTTCACTCTGGTAACGGAAGATTTCATCGTTGGGTTACTTTATATAGACTGATTAGACAAGCTAATATTTTTTTAGCATGTAGCCATACTATTCCACAGGCTGGTGATCAGCTTGACTTTTTAGGTGATGAAGAATTGCAGGAGTTAAGGGCACAAGCACGTTTCCTCCGGGCATACTATTATTACCTGCTTTTTGAATTATATGGCCCCGTACCTTTATTGTATGACAATGTATTAGATCCATATAAGGATGAATTGGATCTTCCTCGAAATAGTGTAGACGAAGTAGTGAACTATGTGTGCGACGAAATGCAGAAACTGATAAATGAAGAAGGTGGGCTCAAGGAAATAGAGACAGATGAAAACCGTCTTGCTTTACCTACCAAGGGAGTAGCTTTAGCTATCATTGCCAAAATCCGTATTTTAGCTGCCAGTCCATTGTTCAATGGTGAGTATGCGGAAGCATTGTTGATAACCAACCACGATGGAAAAAGATTGTTTCCTGACAAAGACCCCAAGAAATGGGATTTAGCTCAAACTGCCATAGAGAATTTTCTGAATTTTGCCAATGGTAAATATGAGCTTTATCAAGAACAAGATCCGAATCAATCACTTTACAATCTATTTATGAAATATAATAAAGAGATTGTTTGGGCTTCATCCAAGACATTTTTCAACAAATTACCTGATTGGGGATATGATTGGGTATGTACTCCATTCTCCGAGCAAAAAGGACATCAAACTGCTGCTGTGATGCAGGAATTAGTGGATGATTTCTTTATGAAAGACGGACTTAGCATTGAAGAATCTCCTTTATATCCGGAGGAACCTGGATTTACCAAAGTTGGTGGACAAGACATTTATAATGAATGGATAAATAGGGAACCACGTTTTTACCAAAGTGTATTCTATCAAGGCAAAAAGTGGCAGGTGAAAAACAATGTCATCGAATTCTACTACGGTTCTAAAAACGGTGCGGATAAAACGTCGAATTTTCCTGCGACCGGATATTTACTATTCAAACGTACTTGTCGTAAATTGTACAATCAAGGTTCTAGTCCTAAAGTACAATATCGTCCATCAATCATCTTCCGCTTAGCCGATTTTTATTTGCTTTATGCAGAGGTATTGACAGAAACCGACCCCGCTAATCCTAAGATTCTAGAATACATTGATAAAGTACGTAAACGTGCCGGTATACCTCTACTACAAGACATTCGTCCTGAAATTTTAGGTAATCAGGAAGCATTACGCGAAGCGGTTCGTCGTGAGCGACGGGTAGAACTGTGTACGGAAGGACAACGTTTTTTCGATGTACGTCGTTGGATGGTTGCTGAAAAAGATGGTTATAAGCAAGGTGGCGATTTTTACGGTATGAATATGTTTGGTCCCAATGGTGACCGAAATGCTTTTTATAAGAAAGTATTGATTGAGAATCGCATATTTGAGAAGAAGAACTATTTGTATCCCATACCTTTAAGCCAAGTGCAAATTAGTAATCAAATGGTACAAAACCCATTGTGGTAATTGTTTTCAGGAAAAATGGCATGTGGTGGCTATTATGCAAAGTTATGTGTAAGAATAGCGATTACATGCCATTTTAAAATAGAAAAACACTTTAGACATTGTCCGCTTTTGAACGAATATTTTCAGGCATTCGTAATCACAAATTAGAATTATATTAATTACGTAATAAATTCATGGTACAATATTTTCTTTACAAGAAACAATATCAAATAGCTTTGGCAGTATTGTTCTATTTGACAATACTCGGATTATCCCAATCGATGGCGGCCCAAGAAACGATAGTTCCTCCCTATTCGGAAGATTACCAAATAGTAACCAACGACGGTGCTTGGTGCTGGTTTTCCGATCCCCGTGCCATTTATGTAGGCGACAATATATTCGGAGGTTTTGTGGACAAACAGGGGAGTATTTGGGCTTTCAGTTATGCCCCATCCACACAAGAGAGACAGCAGTATAAACTGTATGAGAGATTAGATTATGATGACCATGCCAACCCTTCCATCATGGTTCTTTCTGACAATCGTTTGGTACTTTTTTTCTCGGCACATGGTGGAACAAAGAACTCACCGATGTACTATCGAGTGAGTAAACGGCCGGCTGATATATCGGCTTGGGAGGAAGTGCAATCTATAAATCTGAAAATGAAAGGAAACTTGGGTATCTGTTACAGCAATCCGGTTCAGCTGTCGAGCGAAAACAACCGGGTCTATCTGTTCTTTAGAGGTCGTGATTTCAAACCGACCTGTGTCTATACGGATGATTTGAAGGCATGGAGTGATCCCATTAATATTGTATGCAATGACTCGGGATTCGGAAATGCGGGACGTCCCTATACTAAAATCACAACAAATCATAGGAATAAAATATTTTTTGCGTTTACCGATGCCCATCCCCGTGACCGTGCTACCAACTCCATTTATTTTATGATGTACAAAGACGGCAAATTATGTAAGGCAGACGGAACGGTGGTGTCTGATACATTGGGTAGTATTATGCCTTCCCTGGCCGATAAAGTGTATGATGCGACCAAGACATTTGATAAGGCTTGGATTTGGGATATTGCTTTTGATCGGGAGGAAAATCCTGTACTGGTTTATGCTCGTTTTTCACATGGTAATAGTATTCATTCCTATTGGTATGCCCGATGGAATGGGAAGATGTGGGAAAATCACAAGATAACGGATGCTGCCCAGTGCTTTATGCGTAATGATTATAATAATAAGAATTATCTTGAAACAGAAGAAAATTATTCGGGTGGCGTTTATTTGGATCATGAAAATCCGTCTGTTGTTTATACTTCCCGTCCTATCAATAATGTATTCGAGATAGAGAAATGGACATTTGTTGGTGGTGATAAAAAATGGCGTACTGAAGCTGTTACGGCACAATCCGAACTTGATAATGTACGTCCTTATGTAGTACGGAATTATAAGGTCGGGCAACCTTCCGTTCTGTGGATGTATAACTATAACTATCCACATTTTAAAAGATATAACTGTGCTATCCGTATAAATCAGAAAGCTAAAGGGTTCAGTGCAGAATGGAATAAGAAAGATGTCTCTGTGGTGGCCGATACTGTTTATCGTTGGGTGATGAAGGCTTCCCAACATGGTCGGGAAAACTTTAACCAAGGATGGAGATGTGGAGTCCTTTATAGCGGATTATACGATTGGGCAGATACGAGTGGTTCTAATGTTTATATGGATTTTCTTCATAAAATATGTTCCAGGTTTTCTTGGCAATTAGGTAATAGAATGTATAATGCGGATGACTATTGTGTAGGACAGGTTTATTTAGATATGTATACGAAATACAAAAAGAAAGAAATGCTGATACCTACCAAGGCTCGTATCGACTGGATTATAACCAATCCACCGTTGGAGAATATTGACATAACTAAGGGACCGAGTGATCGCTGGTGGTGGTGCGATGCCTTGTACATGGCTCCTTCTGTATATACTCGTTTGTATACTTTAACTGGTGAGAAAAAATACCTGAAATTTGTCCATAAGGAGTTTTTGGCTTGTTATGAACATTTGTATGATAAGGATGAACGTCTATTTTTCCGTGATGCTGGTTATTTTGACAAAAGAAATGCAGAAGGAAAGAAGATGTTCTGGAGCCGAGGTAATGGATGGGTATTAGGCGGATTGGTGGAAATCTTAAAAACATTACCTTTGAATGATAACAAGTTCCGTCCGTTTTATGAGCAGTTATTCCGTGAAATGAGTGAAAGAGTCGCCTCTTTACAAGGTGATGACGGCTATTGGCGTAGTGATTTATTAAGTCCATCTATTTATCCGATGCCGGAGACAAGTGGTACAGGGCTATTTACATACGCTATGTTGTATGGTATCAATGCAGGTATTTTAAATGTTGATGTGTATCTTCCTATTGTGAAGAAAGGTTGGGAAGCTATGGTAAAAGCAATAGATACAGGAGGTAAAGTGGGGTGGACACAATTGGTTGCTTCTAAACCGGGATCTGTAGAAAAAAAAGATAATCGTGAATATTCTGTAGGGGAGATTTTAATGATTGCTTCGGAAATAGATCGATATTTAGAGAAAAATAAATAGAAAGAAAAGGTTAAAAAGAGAAGAAAATGAAATTGGGTTTAATTGTTTTAACATGTTTGGCTTGTACACTTTTTTCATGTAGCGATAAAAACGAAAGTCAACAATGGGTTAGTAGTGGATTTGATCGTGCCGAACAACAACTTTCCGCTCAACTGAAAGCTGTATCAGAACCAATCGTATATCCCCGAACAATACGGAAAGATGGAAAACTGAGGGCGACTCCTATAAATGATTGGACTGAAGGATTCTATCCCGGATGTCTTTGGTATATGTATGAATATACACAGAAGCAGGAATGGAAGGATGTTGCTGTCAAATGGACCGAACCTTTGGAACCGTTAAAGAAGCTGACTAATCATCATGATATCGGTTTCTTGATGTATTGTAGTTTCGGCAATGCTTATCGGTTAACGGGTAATGAGATCTACAAGGATATTTTGGTGGAGTCAGCTCGTTCATTGTGTACACGTTTCAATGAAAAGATCGGATGTATTGAGTCCTGGAACTACAGAAAAGCCTGGAATGGTAAGGATGAGTGGTTTTATCCTGTGATTATTGATAATATGATGAACTTAGAACTTTTGTATTTCGCTTCTAAAGTGACTGGTGATACCATTTTTGCACACGTGGCCAACACGCATGCAGAGACGACAGCCCGTAATCAGTTCAGGGAAGATTACAGTAATTATCATGTGGTGAATTATGACGAAGAAACAGGGCGGGTACTTCATCGGGCTACTTGCCAAGGGTTCTCTGACAATTCAACTTGGGCACGCGGCCAGGCATGGGCTATTTATGGATATACGATGGCATACCGTGAAACAAAGCGAAAGGATTTTTTGGATATGGCAGTTCGCACGGCTGACTTCTGGTTGAACCATCCCAATTTGCCGGAAGACGGTGTACCTTATTGGGATTTTAATGCCGGGCAGGAAGGGTATGTACCAGACTGGGATTATTGTCCCGAACAATTCAAGGTGGTTCCCCGTGACGCTTCGGCTGGGGCGATTGCAGCCTCGGCTTTTTTGGAATTGGCAGATTATATCCCCGATGGAGAAAAATATGCCAAGGCGGCAGAACATATCTTGAAATCGTTGTCTTCTCCAGAATATCTGGCAGAAACGGGGACAAACTGTAATTTCATCTTGAAGCATTGTGTGGGAAGCATACCTCATGGAAATGAAATAGATGTACCGTTGGTATATGCCGATTATTATTATCTGGAGGCTTTGTTGCGGTATATGAATAAATAGGATTCCTTTGGTTTCATGTTTTTCATGCACTTCCTCTATGGAATCATTATTTTTCCATTTACGATAATAATAGTAGACTGTATTCCAAGGAACGAAGTCACAAGAAAGCATGTACCATTGACAGCCGGTTTTTACCAAATAGAAAATACCATTAAAAAGAGAATGTTTTCGTTTACGGTCTCTAAATGATTTTCTATAACTTGCCACTGTTTATCAGTTAGGTCAGTACGATATCCCATTTTATTACTTTTTAAATATGATTTGGTCGTTATATTTGAAGATAAGAAATTGATAGGAGACTGCCAACTGATAGACTTTTAAATTAAATCAAAACAGTATCTAACCTTTTTAATATTATTTGATATCATGAACTATAGGAATATTTCATTATCCGGAATGGCTTGTATGTTTGGACCATTCCTTGCTTCTGCTCAACAGGCAGAGAAACCGAATGTAGTGGTAATCATGGCCGATGATATCGGTTATGGTGACTTGAGTTGTTATGGTGAGAAGACCATCCACACACCTAATGTGGAAAAGTTGGCTGATGAAGGTGTAATGTTTACAGATGCACATTCTGTGGCTGCTACCAGTACGCCTTCACGTTATTCTTTTCTGACCGGGCACTATGCTTGGAGACGTTCGGATACCGGTGTAGCTCCCGGTGATGCAGGTATGATTATCCGTCCGGAGCAGTATACAGTGGCCGATTTGTTTAAAGAGGCGGGGTATGCGACGGCGGCAGTAGGCAAATGGCATTTGGGAATAGGAGACAAGATTGGCGAACAGAATTGGAACAAGTTGATTGAACCGGGTCTGAAAGATATTGGTTTTGATTATTCGTACATTATGGCCGCAACAGGAGATCGTGTCCCCTGTGTGTGGTTGGAGAATGGCAATGTCGTTGGTCTGGATCCCAATGACCCTATTTATGTGAGCTATAAGAAACCTTTCCCCGGTGAACCTTTGGGGAAAGACCATCCGGAACTATTGACGGTGATGAAGCCCAGCCTTAATCATGGGCACAACCAAGCCATTGTCAATGGCATTTCCCGCATCGGATACATGAAAGGAGGTAAGAAAGCTTTGTGGAAGGATCAGGACATTAATGACAGTATTGTAGCACATGGGATCACTTTTATGGAACAGCATAAGGATAAACCTTTTTTCCTGTATCTGGCCACCAATGACGTTCACGTGCCTCGTGTTCCACATCCCCGGTTTGCGGATAAAAGTGGTATGGGACCTCGCGGGGATGCACTGGTAGAGTTTGACTGGACTGTGGGCCAAGTGATAGAAACCTTGGAGCGGTTAGGGATACGTGAGAATACTCTGATTATTCTAACAAGTGACAATGGACCTGTGGTGGATGATGGTTATCAAGATCAAGCGGTTGAGTTGTTGGGTGATCATCGTCCTTGGGGACCCTTCAGAGGTGGGAAATACAGTAACTTTGAGGCTGGTACCCGCGTACCTTTCATTGTCAATTGTCCGAGTCGGATAAAGAAGGGGACTTCTAAAGCGTTGGTTTCGCAGATTGATTTTCTGGGAACCATGACAGAATTCCTGGGTATGGACCTGACGAAGGAACAGATGAAAGACAGTAAGGGAGAGTTGGATGCCTGGTGTGGGAAAGACCGGAAAGGCCGTAATTATGTGGTAGAATATGCAGGGGCATTGTCCGTATCCAACGGGAAATGGAAATACATCTATTCCAATAACAAGAGTACCTATAATAAACTGACAAATACAGAGTTGGGAAATGCTCCTGTAGAACAACTGTATAACCTGAAAAAAGATAAAGGGGAGAAAAACAATGTAGCAGGGAAATATCCGGATAAGATTGCTGAGTTGAAAGCCTGTTTGGACGCTATCCGTTAAGTTGGTAGTAAATTGTTTAATTTTTGCAAGGAGTTTGTCATGAAGAAAATAGGTTTATTAATTATCTGTGTGCTGATCGTTTTATGCGGATATGCTGATGATTTTCGTTTTTCGACAGCTGGTTTTTATGAATTGCCGAATATGGGGCGTGAAGTATATTCCTTGAATCAGGCGTGGAGGTTTTGGAAGGGGGATGTAGATGGGGCGCCTTATGTGTTGGATTATGATGACACAGATTGGGAAGTAGTTTCGATTCCCCATGGTTTGGAATATTTGCCTGTTGAAGCCAGTGGTGGTGCCAATTATCAGGGAGTGGCATGGTACAGAAAGCATTTTACTCCGGCCGACAGTCTGAAAGGTAAGAAAATGTTTGTCCATTTTGAAGGTATCATGGGCAAGAGTGAAGTATATGTGAATGGTAATCTCGTGAAAAAACATTATGGAGGTTATCTGCCCGTCATATTGGAGGTAAGTGACTTGTTGAAATTCGGTGTTGACAATGTGATAGCCGTTAAGGCTGACAACAGCGATGATCCGACTTATCCGGTAGGAAAAGAGCAGAGCTTGCTGGATTTTACTTATTTTGGAGGTATTTACAGGGATTGTTGGCTGGTGGCTCATAACAATATTTTCATAACGAATGCCAATTATGAAAAAGAAGAGGCGGGAGGATTGTTTGTCTCATATGATAAGGTATCTGATGTGCGGGCAACGGTAAACTTGAAAGCCCATATCCGTAATGTTTCGGGAAACAACAGCCGTATGGCCGTCTGTTTTTCTTTGAAGACTCCTCAGGGAGAGGTTGTGAAAGAGGTTGAAAAGAATTTGACGGTTATGAACGGTAAGGCCAGGTATGTAACGGCTGCTATGACAGTGGATTCGCCTTTTTTATGGTCTCCGGAATCTCCTTATCTATATCATTTGGATATTTGTATCAAGAACGCTTCGGGACGTATTTTGGACGGGTATAGGCAGCGTATCGGCATACGGAGCATTGAATTTAAGAAAACGGAAGGATTGTGGTTGAACGGAAAACCTTATAAAGGAAAGATTATGGGAACCAACCGGCATCAGGACTTTGCTGTATTGGGTAATGCAGTCCCTAACTCGTTACAATGGAGGGATGCCAAAAAACTGCGCGATGCAGGTATGAAGGTTATCCGTACCCACTATGTGATAGACCCTGCCTTCATGGATGCCTGCGACGAATTGGGGTTGTTTGCCTTGGTCGAAACACCGGGATGGCAATTTTGGAGTGATGAGCCGGTCTTTGGTGAGCGTGTCTATTCGGACATACGCAATATGATACGTATCCACCGTAACCATGCTTCATTGTTCTTTTGGGAACCGATTCTAAATGAAACGCACTATCCGGAAACGTTTGCCAAACGTGCGTTGGAGATTTGCGAAGAAGAGTATCCGTATCCTTACAGCATAGCTGCTTGCGATCATGGAGCTGCCGGTGATCATTATTATGATTTGCTGTTGCGTCCGATAGAGTCCGAACTTCGTAGTGACAAGACCTACTTCATACGCGAATGGGGAGACAATGTTGACGACTGGAATGCCCAGAATTCCGATAGCCGTGTGGCACGTGGATGGGGAGAAGTGCCGATGCTGATGCAAGCGGAACATTATGCTAATCCTGATTATCCTTGCTTGTGTTATGAAACCATTTGTCAGAAGCCATCCCAGATAGTGGGTGCCTGTTTCTGGCACTCGTTCGACCATCAGCGAGGCTACCATGCCGATCCGTTCTATGGTGGTATTATGGATGCTTTCCGCCAACCCAAAACTTCTTATTACATGTTTATGTCACAGCGTGAAGCAGAAAGAAGTGATTTGTTGGCTGATAACGGACCGATGGTCTATATCGCTCATGAGCTGACACCTTTTTCACCAAAGGACATCACGGTTTATTCCAATTGTGAAGAAGTACGTTTGACGGTTTTTAAGGATGGTCAGCGTTACACTTACAAGAAAGATTTGAAGCATGAAGGAATGCCTTCACCGATCATTCGGTTTACTGATGTTTTCCGTTTTATGGAATGGAAAGCTAAAGCACGTGCAGGAAAACAAAATGAAGCTTATCTGTTGGCTGAAGGATTGATGAACGGTAAGGTTGTGACGACTCACAAGCGGTATCCTTCGGGACAAGCCGATCATATTAGACTACGCATTGATGATGAAGGAATGGGGTTGAAAGCCGATGGTTCGGATGTGGTAACTATAATAGCTGAGGTAGTGGATAAACGTGGTACCGTGAAACGTCTGAACAATTCCATTATCCGTTTTACAGTGGAAGGTGAAGGTCGTTTGGTGGGCGATGCGGTAGTTGGTGTGAATCCAATGCCGGTGGTATGGGGGTCTGCTCCGGTTTTGATACAATCAACCGGCTGTGCAGGAAAGATTAGGGTTACAGCAGCATTGGAGGTACCCGGACAAGTACGTCCGCTGGAGGGAGTACTGGAATTTGAAAGTGTACCGACTGGTTTGCGCCAGATTTATGATATGGATGAAATGGATGATACAGGTGAGCGGAAACAGTCAATAATACAGAATATATCCCTCAATGAATTGGAAAAGGAAAATGCACGTTTGCGGAAAGAACTAAACCGACTGAAAGTAAAAGAGGTGGAAAAACAGCAAACGCAATTTGGAGTGGGAATCAATGATTGACAATATTGGGAATAAAAATAGTATGAAAAATAAAAAGGAAAAAACTGAAAGATTGTAGTTGAATTGGTTTGATTAGTATAGTTGGAGCAACCTCAATAAGTGAGGCTGCTCTAACTAAAAATGATAATAAGGGATTACAAGTCTCCTAAAACTGTTGGATGATCAAAATGCCAGCTATAAATTATTGTTGAAGAAAATTCAAGCAGGTTTCATATATAAAGCATTTTTCTGTTTACAGTAATTTAAATTCATATCCTTCCTCTTTCAAAAACTCTATCGCGCGGGGTAGTGCGTATTGCAGGTTTCCGTTGCACCAAGACTTCAGCGAGTCATGAAAGGTAATGATAGATCCATTACGTGCATACCTCATCACATTTGCAAGCACTTGTGGCCCCCGGAGCTTCTTACTGTAATCACGGGTCACCAAATCCCACATCACTATTTTAAAATGGCGTTTCAGTTTCATGTATTGTCCTGCAAACATGTGTCCGTGAGGAGGACGGAACAATAACGGATAAAGAACCTTTTCCACATTACAGTTGATATCTCCACCCATTTCCATAAAGATTTTCGCTTGCTCTGTGTTTCCTAAATAATTTTTGGCGGTATATTCAAATCCCCGGATATGATTGAATGTGTGGTTGCCGATACGATGTCCTCGCTCCACAACCATCCGAAATTCATCGGGATGCTTACGTATATTGTCGCCTACCATGAAGAAGGTGGCTTTTATGCCATGTTTATCAAGTAAATCGAGTACCCAGGGCGTTACTTCAGGAATAGGTCCATCGTCGAAAGTCAGATAAACGGCTTTCTCGTTCGGATCCATTCTCCAGAGGGCGCTGGGATATAGCTTGCGAAAAAACTCCGGCGGTTGTTCTATAAACACGTGGTTAACAATTTTGATCCCCCTTTCCCTTTAGGGGAAGGGGGATGGTTTTACTTTATATATCAGGAGCATATTTCTCTCTTTCTCATTGGAGGCGGGAAATATCTACTGTTTTATCCGATCTACGTATAAGTTATATAATTCTTCCACTTTAGGCTCATAGATCTCCGCAAGTTTGGAATTATATTTCTTCATCATCTTCACTTCTGCATCAAGTACAGCCCAATGATATTCAAATTCGCGCGTAGAGATGGCAAAACGCTTGTCGTCCAGGCTCAGATACCAAGTGAGGTATTCCACAGCCTTATTGGCGAGAGCTTTCATCATTTCGTCGGCTTTTGCCGTATCGCCCAACTGGTAGTAGGCTTCCGCCATCTGTACGGCGCCATTCTGCCAGTCATACGCTACATTATAGGCCGGAATCATTTTCTCGGCATAGTCCAACGCGGCTTTGGCTTTTTCTTTTTTACCTTCACGCATCAATTGCTGTATAAGCTGTGAGAAGATACGGCGATGTGAGTGGCACATACGCATTGTATTTTCATCAATATAGATGCCCGGTTTATCGATACCGCCGAACTTGAACTTGTTCATCAGGTTGTCGTACATCTTTTCGCTGTCTATCTTCACTCCCGTCTTGTCCGTGTCGAACGGAGTGAAACGATAAGCCAGACCTTCCTGGATAAAGTGGTTGGCCATACCCAACTGGTTCTCGGCACCTACGGTGACCGCAATGTAGATAGGGCGTTCCCAGTTGGCTTCTGCCAGCATTTCCAGCATCATCAGTTCGCTCTTGTAGAGGGCACGTTTGGTGTTGCCATTAGGATCGGCCAGTTTGATGTGCATATAGTCGGGGATAGAATCTCCCGGTATCAACATTCCACTACGGCGTACGGCTTCTTTATCCACCTTTATCACGATACTGTCGGTGGGTATCACCTTTAAGTCCGCGTTCTTGCCGCGTACCCAGTATTTCAGGATATTCTTCAACTCGTATGGATTGTCACCGAACTCTTTCTTTACGTTTATCAAAGATTCGGGATTACCGTTCAGCGCCTGTTTTTCCGCTTCCGCATAGAGGGCATCGATACTCTTCTTGTATTCGGGACGTACAGGAACATATTCATTGGTTCCTTCCACATATTCCATACGGTCCCAGGTGATGGGCAATGAAGGAGAATGGTAAGCGGGACGTTTCATCTGGTCGATGTACCAGTCAGTCTGTAAATAGCTGAGATTGCAGGTACGTGCATCGGTACGGAAGCCTTCTGTCTCCTGATTATACCACAAGGGGAATGTATCGTTATCACCGTTGGTATAGATAATCGGGTTTCCGCTTTCCTGCAATGTTGCCAGATAGTTCTGGCCGAAATCGCGTGCCACATAGCGGTCGCTGCGGTCATGGTCGTCCCAAGTCTGGCTTGCCATCTGGATAGGTACGAAGAGACAGACTACAGATACGATGGTAGCCGCAGGCAATTCTTTCATCTTTGCGTAGTTCTGTAAAAGGCGGATGATGCCTGCCACACCCATACCGATCCAAATGGCAAAGGCATAGAACGAACCCGCATACGCATAGTCGCGTTCGCGCGGTTGGCTTGGAGTCTGGTTCAGGTAGAGCACGATGGCGATACCCGTCATGAAGAACAGGAAGAATACGACCCAGAATTGCTGGATGCCCTTAGGACCACGATAAGCCTGCCACAACAAGCCGATGATACCGAGCAGCAAAGGCAGGCAATAGAATACATTGTGACCCTTGTTGTCCTTCAGCTCCTGCGGTAATAATTCCTGGTCGCCAACCAGCCAGTTGTCAATGAATTTGATACCCGTTATCCAGTTGCCATGCTCAATTTCACCGCTTCCCTGCAAGTCATTCTGACGTCCGGCAAAGTTCCACATAAAGTAACGCCAGTACATCCAGTTGAGCTGGTAAGAGAAGAAGAATTTGATATTTTCCCACTGTGTAGGCATGTTTACCATGATCATCTGCCCGCATTTATCGTAGGGGATATCCGTTCCTTTGATGTCTTGCCAGGCATGATACTGGTTGGCGTGCGCACTGCTGTACATACGTGGGAAAAGCATGTTTTGCGCGTATTCATACTCAATGCGTCCGGGTATCTCAATATAGCTGTCCTTTTCGTCGGGAGTTGCCTTTTCCTTACGGATGAACTTCGTGCCGTTATAAGATATGCGGGGTTCGCAATAACCGTCTTTCACATCCAAAGCCACCTGTGAGGTAAATGCGGGGCCGTAGAATAACGGGCGTGTACCATATTGCTCACGACCCAAATATTCGCCCAGTGTGAAGATATCTTCGGGAGAGTTCTGGTCCATCGGCGTATTCGCGGTAGAACGGATAACGATCAGTGCGTAGGATGAATATCCGATGACAATCAGCATGGTACAGAGCAACGAAGTGTTCAGCGTGCGTGCCGACACGCGGAATTTCTCCTTGATTTTGGCCTGCGTACCCGGTCTGAGATATCCCCACAACGCGAGGATAACGATAATGCCGATTACTACGGAACTTGTTCCGTGACCGTAGAAAGGAATACCCAGCATGGCTATGGTAAGTATGAACGAAAGTGCCATGCGTGCCTTGCTCTTCTCGGTGTAACTTTCGTATACACCCCAGATGAGAGAAATGGCCAACAGAATGATGTAAACCATTACACCGCTGTTGAAGGACATTCCCAACGTGTTGACAAATAACAGTTCGAACCAACCTCCCACTTTTACAATTCCGGGAACGATACCGTAGAGCACGGCGGCAACCAGTACCATAGATGCTACCAGTGCCAGCAGAGAGCCTTTGGCGTTGGCATTAGGCACTTTTTTATAATAATATACCAGCACGATGGCGGGCAAGCAGAGCAAGTTCAGCAAATGTACGCCGATACTCAGTCCGGTGAGGTAGGCAATCAGGATGAGCCAGCGGTCGCTATGGGGTTCGTCGGCCACGTCTTCCCACTTCAAGATCAACCAGAATACGACGGCTGTGAACAGTGAGGAGAAAGCGTAAACTTCACCTTCTACCGCGCTGAACCAGAATGTGTCGCTGAAAGTATAAGCCAGCGCGCCGACCAGACCACTACCCATGATCGTGATAAGTTGGCCTTTGCTGATGTTGTTTTCGTCCGTAACAACCAGTTTACGCACCAGGTGCGTGATACTCCAGAACAGGAACAAGATACAAGCGCCACTCATCAATGCGCTCATATAGTTCACCATCTTGGCAACGGTGGTTGCATCGGATGCAAACTGTGAAAAGAGATTTGCTACGAGCATGAAGAACGGTGCGCCGGGCGGGTGGCCTACTTCCAGCTTATAGCCGGTGGTGATAAACTCCGGGCAGTCCCAAAAACTTGCAGTCGGTTCGATAGTAAGGCAATAAACCGTTGCCGCAATCAAAAATGTAATCCAACCCATCAGGTTGTTTACGGTTTTGTACTGTTTCATTCGGATGAAATACGTTATAATTTCAGTTATTCAAATTCACTTCGAGGGAGCTATAGTTCCCTCGTGACAGGTCTTTATATCCCTCACGACAGATCTTTATGTCCCTCGCGACAGATCTATAGTTCCCTCAGGAGGCATCTATAGTTTCCTCGCACGGTTGCAAAGATAATGAATAATGTACTAAATAAATGGTAATAAGGCAGATTATTAGGATAGGTTAAGGGAATTTCTCAGGTGCGGGAATATCTGCTTTTTGTTTTTATTCGCGTTTTCCGCTTTTTAGAAACCAATATTCAGAGTGTTTATCTTTTACTTGAGTTTATAACGGAAGATGATAGGATTGCCCTCTTCTTTCATATTGTCAAGGAGTTGGGCAAGCTCTGGAGATATGACTTTTGCATGAGGATTTTTACCCGCAAGAGTTCTTAGGTTTATTAAGGAAGAAGCGGGTACAATAAAGCATATAGCCTCTTCTTCTCCCGTTATCGGTGTATATTTGGGCAGAGGAAGTTTGTATTCAGAATTATATACGACATTGTATTCTGACAGTATGCTGTCTGTTTTGGACAATATGTATATATTGCCGGGTAAATTAGTCTTGAATACCAGGTTTTTTCGTGCATTGATGACATCCGTCATCAAATATACCAATCTGTTCTTGATGGCGTAATTATTCAGCTCCCTGCAATCATACACTTTATCCTTGGCCTCTTCGGGAAATGTTTCTTTTGCAAAATCAATATGATAGAGAGGATTAATCTCTTCCTGTGTTATTTTATAGATTGTCCGGTCGAACTTTCTTGTAAACATAGTCGGGGATGAACCCCTCAATTGGTGTCCTCCGATGAAACAATATGGAGCCAATTCTTTCAATGGCTCCAATATTTCAGTTCTATGGCCGTCGTGCAGAATGGTTATTGAATATTCTGCCGGATGATTATTGGCATAAGTGTCATTCTCCAAGTAAGTATAATTGTTGTCAATCACAATGGAATTGTAATAGGCGGGTAACTTTTGGCTATTGATGAAATTGCCCTGACTGTCAAATCGGAGTAGAGCCGATGGGTCTGTCAGCAGTACCAGTTCATTCTTCTTTTTATCGATGGATGCATCAATAATGGAACCATATTCCCCTTGGCCACCTCCAACTCGACGAAGCGTATATTTATGCTTGCCGTCTGTATCAAAAACAACTACTTGTTTTCTTCTTTTATCAAGAATGTATAGTGTCTGGTTCCACTCAATCACTTTGTCAACCCGGGCAATTAATGCTTCATCGCAGGTTTCTAAACAGATGGTACGCGGTGCATATAAGAAGGTGGTATCTTCTATTGATTTCCCGTTTACTTGCAAAGCTATTGTTGGCTCATTTCCGTATTGGGATGTGGTACATCCGGCTCCAAGGACTAACAGACCAGTTAATATTAAAGTCTCGATTGCGTTTTTCATTGTGGGTCTAATATCCTTGTTGCAAGATCCATGTTGAAATCATATTCACATTCTATAATGCCTGAACCATGACAAGTTGTTTCTGTACATACAATTATATTTTCTATAATTTTTTCTCCATCAGGACTTATTGTATAAGATGGGTCTGAATCGTATGTGTTAATAACCTTTTGGGCAGAACCATTTTCATAGTCGTATTCTTTTTCACCTAGCGCTTCAATATTGGCTAACATGATATTACTTAACTCTTGCTTTTTCATTCCTATGGAAAAGTATACACTACAGAAAACTACACCTACAAATAGTAAGGTAAAAAAGCTAATAATTTTTTTGTTTTTCATTGTTACTATATATTTAAGATTAATATTATCTGTAAAGATATGGAAAAAGTCTGTGTTTTGAAATATTATCCAGTCAATTATGATATTTGGCAACTTGCTTTCATAGAATATAAGCAAAAAAGTCTTGTTTTTGCTCACGTTTTTTGGCTTTAAAAGCTATTCTGTCCTTTTGTTGAATAGATTCTTTATATCCAGTAAAATAAATATCCCAGTGAAAGATAATATGATAGAAACAGAGCCAATCTGTGGATGCGATAGAACAAGGCAGATTATATATCTATATATAATTTCATAGGAGATTTGATATAAAAGCATCAGTTTTTGCATATAAAGAGGAAGTGTATGAATAAAAAAAGCCCTACTTTTGCTTCTGTGAATAGATGAATATACAATGAAAAGCAAAGTATTGACCTTAATTCTTTTGGTTTGCGCCGCATCCTTGTCGGCGAAGGTAAAGTTGCCGGCACTGATTGGTGACAATATGATGTTGCAACAGCAGACGGAGGTGAGACTCTGGGGAGAAGCTACTCCCGGGGCAGAAGTAAAAGTCACGCCGTCATGGGACGGAAAGGCCGCCACCTGCCGTGTGGACGGAAGCGGGAAGTGGATGCTGAAACTGAAGACACCTGCCGGGGGATATACTCCCTATGAAATTACATTTGAAGAAGGACGGACGGAAGAGCCTTCCGCAAAACAAGACAATTCTTTTTCGAAAAATAAAAAGCTTTCGGTGAAGAAGAAGCAGTTTTCCGCAAAGCGGGAACAGCCCGAAAGTGAAACGGTCGTTCTGAAGAATATCCTGATCGGTGAGGTGTGGCTGGCGAGCGGACAGAGCAACATGCAGATGCCGTTGAAAGGTTTTGCGGGGTGTTGTGTGAAAAACGGGTTGGATGATGCCATTGCTGCCGCAGACATGAAAGGTGTGCGTATGTTTAATGTGCCTATGCGCCAAAGTTATACCGTTCAGGAGACTTGTGGAGGTAGCTGGATGACGACGCAGAACTTTACGGACGTGATGGAGTTCAGTGCCACCGCTTTTTACTTTGCCGCTAATCTGAGCCGGGCGATGCATCTGCCGGTGGGTATCGTCAATTGTTCGTATGGGGGTACCCGGGTAGAGAGTTGGTTGCCGCGCGATATCCTTCGCAATTATTCCGATATAGATATCGACAGTGCGGCAATCAGCCGTATCCAACCTGATTATGAACGCCCTATGTTGACTTATAATGCCATGTTCAATCCTGTCAAAAACTATACGGTGAAGGGAATTATCTGGTATCAAGGGTGCTCTAACGTGGGACGGCACAGGACATACGCACAGCGGCTTTCTGAAATGGTGGCGCACTGGCGGGAGGAGATGCAACTGGGCGAGATACCTTTTTACTTCGTTGAAATTGCTCCATACGATTACGATAGCGGTGATGCGGCGAACGGTGCCCGCTTGCGTGAAGCGCAGTTCCGTGCCCAAAGGCTAATTCCGAACAGTGCCATGATTTCTACCAATAACTTGGTGGAGCCTTACGAACGGTATAATATCCATCCGGGCAACAAGAAAGGGGTGGGGCATCGCCTCAGCTATCTGGCGTTGAACCAGACGTATGGCATGAAGCAGGTATGTTGCTTCGGCCCGCAATATAAATCGTGGACGGTAAAGAAGAACGAGGCCTGGATAGTTCTTGACCATTTGGATATGGGCATTTGCCGTAACTATGATATCCGTGGTTTCGAGGTGGCGGGCGAAGACCGGGTATTTTATCCTGCCGACAAGGTGTGGTTACATTGGCAGACCAACGAAGTGGTGGTCTCTTCGGAGAAAGTAACTGTTCCGGTAGCCGTACGCTATTGTTTCCGCGATTTCCAGCCGGGTACACTGATTGGGGGAAACGAGTTGCCGTTGGTTCCTTTCCGTACAGACAACTGGTAATGGGGCGGGAATTCGAGATTTAGTGATGATGATGCTCTCCTAATATCCTATGTGGCAATGTGCCGTGTCCCAGCAGTTCGATGGGGCAGTTGAAGTTACGTTCCAGCCATTCTCCGGAGATACCGGTGTCGGGATGATAATCCAGCGTCTCGTTGACACAGGCAATGGATTTTACTTGTTGTAGCACTGTACCGATGTCATGGCTGACGAGGATAATGGCGCAATCTTTGTTGATTTCTGCCAGTAGTTGGTACAGGCGGGCTTCAAAACGTTTGTCTATATATGTGCTCGGTTCATCGAGGATGACAACTTGCGGGTCGGAGATAATGGCACGACCCAAAAGAGCACGTTGCAATTGCCCTCCACTCAGGGCACCGATGGCGCGTTCTTCGAAACCTTCCAATCCCATGCGGGCGATTACTTGACGGGCTTTCTCCCTATGCTCGGTAGTGAAACGGGATATGAGGGACTTTTTGCTGCTTAGCCCGGATAATATAACTTCCTCGACAGTGATGGGAAATTTACGGTCAATACTATTATATTGAGGAAGATAACCCATGGTGGTTTGAGAACTGGAATTTGAAGACCGAGAGCTTGCGGCATGATAGATAATCTCGCCTGTAATGGGTCTCAGTAATCCGAGGATACATTTGATGAGAGTGGTTTTGCCGCCACCGTTAGGACCGATAATGCCCAGAAAATCACGGTCATAAACAGTCAGGTTTACATTGCGGAGCACGGTGCGTCCGTCATAGCCGGCACTGAGGTCTTTTATTTCAATGATAGGAGTCATATAGGAGGAGATTATTCAACGTTTGTCAAAGCTCGGGCTGTATTCAGCATTTCCGTTTCCCAATCGTATGCAAGGGGATTGATATCAACCACTTTAGTTCCGGTTTGTTTGGCGATGATTTCCGCATTACGGCGGTCAAACTCCGGTTGTACGAAGATAACGCGCACCTTTTCGTTCTTGCAAGTATTCATTAATGCTTTCAGATGGGCGGGCGACGGTTCTTTACCTCCTGCTTCGATGGGAATTTGGTGCAAGCCGTAGTCACGGGCGAAGTACGAAAGTGCGGGATGATAAATCATGAAAGCGTGGTCTGAACCGGGTGTTGCCAGTGTCTGTCTGATGAGACTGTCTGTCTGCTCTATTTGTTGGCAGAGTGCTTTATAGCGTCCCACATAAATACTATCGTTCGTCTTGTCCAAAGAACACAATGCCTTTAATATGTTCCCGGCAATAATCTGGGCATTTACAGTAGAGTTCCAGATATGAGGTTCTACTCCACCGGCGTGGTGATGGCCTTCATCCGCTCCGTTTTCCTGATGATGAGAATGGGCGTCGTCGTAAATGAGGCCTATGCCTTCGGACATATCGAAGAATTGCAGATGAGGCGCATTATCGGTCAGTTTGTCTGTCCAGGTCTGTTCAAAACCGATATAACCGATACGGAAATAGGCCTTACTTTGGGCAAGGTCGATGAGTTGCTGGGGAGTAGGGTCGTATGTTTCGGGACTCATGCCTTTGGGTACCATGCTGACAACCGAGAATTGGTTGCCGGCTATTGCTTCGGTGAGATAACGCAGTGGTTCGATGGTGACGGTAATAATCGGTTTCCCGTTTTTACTGTCGTTATTCTTGTTGTTTCCCGTTTTGCAGGAAACTGCCAGTAAACCTATCAGGAGTAGAAAGTATAATTTCTTCATTATATTTGTATTTTGTATATTCTTCATTTTTCATTCTTTTCTATATCTGTCGTTTTGGTGGCACGCAGTATTTCCCGTTTACCACCCGGAGGGCCTGGGAGTCGTTCCACCTTAAAACCGATACTTTGTAATAAGCGCCGGATGACACCTTTGGCGCAATAGGTGGTAAGAATTCCATTCTGGTTCATGCAGGCGTATATTTTCCGGAAAAGTTCTTCGCTCCACATTTCCGGTTGCTTTTCGGGGGCGAAAGCATCGAAGTAAACAACGTCGAAAAAACGATTAGTGATGAATGATGAATGATAAGCCGCCGGTGATACGTTATTTGTAACCGATGACTTATCGCTGATCACTGTATTCGCGTCTTCTTGTACTTTCCGTAACGTGAAGTAAGGAGTAATGTTCACATCTTCTTCCCATGGTGCGGTATGCAATGTCTTGAACAAGGGGTTTTCACTGTATTTCAGGATCTCTACTTCTTCCCAGGAAAGCGGGTATAGCTCGATGCCGGTATAGTGGATGTGTCGTTTTTCCTTTTCGGCTGTTTCCAGTGTGAGCAGGGCGTTCAGTCCCGTTCCGAAGCCGATTTCGAGGATATACGGTCGAAGGACAGAAGAGGTTTCCAACCCCATATCGATAAAGATATGTTGTGATTCGGTATGTGCTCCCTTTACCGAATGGTAATGTTCATTCAGTTCCGGTACAAACAGGGTTGCACTCCCGTCTTCGGTCTGTTCAATGATTCGTTGCATCAGATAATTCCTTAACTTCTTTTTTTGCCCTTAACCTTTTTTTGTCCACCTTTTTTTCATATCACTACTGATATTATCCCTTGTAACACCAGTAACATCAGGACATATCGTATTAGTTTTCCTGTAAACATTGAGGTGATGGTCAGCCAGATATTACTACGCATAAATCCTAATGCAATGGCAATAACTTCTCCTACAAAAGGCAGGAAAGCGAAGAAGGCCATCAACGCTCCTTTTCCTTGTAGGAACTGCTGCATCTTTTCCACTTTTTCTTTTTTGACTTTGAAATATTTCTCTATCCAATCTACTTTGCCTAAACGTCCCATATAATAGCAGGTCATGCCGCCTACCGTATTACCCAGAGTGGCGGCAATTACGCAAAGAACCGGACTCAATCCTACCTTGACCAACGCAATCATCACCAATTCCGAGCTGAATGGAATAATACTGCCTGCCAACAAGGCAGAGATGAATAGTCCGATGTATCCCCAGTCAATCAATAATTGTATCAAAGTGTCTACAAAAGTGTCCATACATTAAATCCAAATAAAATGAATAATCCTGTAAACATTAAAATAAAAAAGAGATTGGAACTCCGGCTATTCGTTAATACAAATAAATGCCCTGTCAGGATACTGATACCGATTAAGAGTAGGGGCAACAGGCTGGTACTTAATGCCGGTTGCAGACCGATGTAAACAAAGGTGCAGAAGCTCAGGAATATCAGGAAGTGCAGGTAGCTGCGTGTACGTATTTTATCCTCATATCCGGCTGCCAGACAATGTCCCGAACTGACTATAAACAGCAGTAGCAGGTAGCCGATAGTTACCGCTTCCCAAGGCTGGAAAACGAAACGGATAGGTTGGAAGGTAACCAGTTCCCGGAAAGGTTGGCAGAACAACTCCATCTGTCCATAGAAATAGGCATACCCCAGCAGAAACCAGTAAGGCACACTCCAACCAATCAGTGAAGCAAAAAAACTTTTGGGGTGAAGTGACTGAAAACTATATGAGCCTAACCAGAAAACAGGAATGAAGAACATCAGTTGGGGAAATATCAGGCTTCCTATCCCGATGAACAAAGATGAATTGAACAGAGTACCGGTAGGTTTCGTTTGTTGATAGCTCTTGAACAGAAAATAGATAGCAACCAGAAAAGCAACGGTAGCTATATCACCCGGATGTAGTATATGTAAATTAGGACAAACAGCTATCAATAGGAAATATATGCCGGTTTGTACTGATGCCCGCATACGTATGATGGCATATGCATTATTCAGTCCAATCAGAAAATATCCGATGATACAGTATAGGATGAAACATAAGATGCGGCTGGCCCATGCCGGGATACAGAAGTCACAGAGCATGTTCCATAATGGATAGTTGTTTGGACGAACTTCCATATCAGGCAATAAGATAGCGCTCAGTATCCAGCAGGTCACTGATATCAGGATAGCGGCAGGAAGTGTGAAACGTCCTGCCGTCACCCGGTTCTGAAATCTTCTGCTTCTTAACATTTATGATTTAATGATGTACATTTGTTCTATAGGTCGAACCCGATATCCCGACGGAAGTATTTCTTTTCGAAATCGAGCATGTCGGCTACCTTATAGCTTTTCTTCAATGCCTCTTCTTTGGTGTCTCCATAGGAACACACTGCAATGACGCGTCCACCGTTGGTTACTATTTGCCCGTCTTTCAGAGCTGTTCCGGCATGGAAAAGGATGCTGTCTGTATCTTGTGCCTGTTCAAAGCCGGTGATGACTTTACCTTTTTCGTAGGCTTCGGGATATCCGCCGCTTACCAACATGACACAAGCTGCCGTGCGTGGGTCGAGTACCAATTCTTTGGTATTGAGATTTACCTTATGGACACCTTCAAAAAGATCCATGATGTCGCTTTGAATTCGCAGCATGACGCTTTCTGTTTCTGGATCACCCATGCGTACGTTATATTCGATGACCATCGGTTCGCCTTGTACATTAATCAGACCGAGGAAGATGAAACCTTTATAAAGGATATTCTCTTCACGCAATCCGTTGATAGTCGGCTCAATGATGCGGACACGTACTTTCTCCATGAATTCATCATTGGCAAAAGGTACGGGTGTAACACTGCCCATACCACCTGTGTTGAGGCCTTTGTCGCCTTCACCGATACGTTTATAGTCTTTGGCAACCGGAAGAACCTTGTAGTGTTGGCTGTCTGTCAGTACGAATACGGAGCATTCGATACCGCTAAGGAATTCTTCAATGACAACTGTGGCGCTGGCATCGCCGAACATACCACCCAACATTTCTTTCAGTTCCTTTTTGGCTTCTTCCAGAGAAGGCAAAATCAGTACTCCCTTGCCGGCACATAAGCCATCTGCTTTCAGTACGTATGGGGCGGAAAGGCTTTCGAGGAAAGCGAGTCCTTCATCCAGGTTTTCTGAGGTAACACTTTTATAGCGGGCGGTAGGTATCTGGTGGCGTTCCATAAATCCTTTGGCAAATTCCTTGCTGCCTTCCAGTTGGGCTCCTTTTGCCGAAGGGCCTATAACGGCAATATGGCGGGTGGCATCATCTTCCTTGAAACTATCGAAGATGCCTTGCACCAACGGATCTTCCGGACCTACGACAATCATGCCGATATTCTGTTCAAGAGCGAAAGTCTTGAGTGCGGGAAAGTCTGTCGCTTTGATATTCACATTTTCGCCTACAGTGTCCGTACCGGCATTGCCGGGAGCGATGTACAGCTTTTCAACTTTCGGGCTTTGAGCAATTTTCCATACCAAAGCGTGTTCGCGGCCGCCTGAGCCTAATAATAATACTTTCATATCTTCTTTTTTAATTTATTATTCCTGTATGATTAGATAACTTATTGTTTGTTTTACAGATAGTCTTCAAAATATCTTGTTATCTTTTCGTGGAGATGCACACGGTCACGTCCCTTCACATTATGTTTGTGCGTAGGGTAAATGAACAAGTCAGGGTAGGTACGTGCATCTACGCAAGCTTTCATGAATGAAAGGGTATGTTGCGGTACGCAAGTATCGTCATGGTCGTCATGGATGATGAGCAGATGGCCTTTCAGATTACCGGCAAGATTATTTAAATTGCATTGTTTGTAGCCCTTCGGGTTGGATTGCGGAGTATCCATATAACGCTCGCCATACATTACCTCGTAGTATCCCCAGTCAATAACCGGCCCTCCGGCAACACCTACCTTAAAAATTTCGGGATAACGCAGCATCAGTGCCGTTGTCATGTGTCCACCGAAACTCCAGCCATGTACACCGATACGATTTCCGTCTATGTAAGGCTGGCTTTTCAGGAATTCTACTCCCTTCACCTGGTCTTTGCCTTCTTCGATGCCGAGTTGGCGGAAAGTGGCGTTCTCAAATTCCAGTCCGCGGTTGCTGCTTCCACGATTGTCGAGAGTGAACATGATATAACCTTTATTGGCCATATAGATATCCCAACCACGCGCGGCGTTCATCCAGCCACTGTTTATCATTTGGGCATGCGGACCGCCGTACACGTAGATAATGGCAGGGTATTTCTTGCTCGGGTCAAAGTCGGCAGGCTTGATAAGGCGATAATAGAGGTTGGTTACACCATCGGCAGCTTTGATGGTACCTGTTTCGATACTTGGCATAGTGAAACCTTCGAAGGGGTTTTGGGCTCTTAACAGGTTGATACTTTTAAAGGTCTTGGTATCGATGATATCGATATTGCGAGGTACGGTGGGTGAAGAATAACGGTCGATGATATAAGCACCGGATGCGCTAAGCAGTCCGGTGTGCATGCCTTCGGTGGTAGTGTTGATACTGAAAGGTAGACTGCGTTTTCCACTGTTTACGTTTACGGCGAAATTAGCGCTCCCCAAAGCGTCGATGGCATTGAAGACGACTTCTTTCCGTTGAGTGTTGAATCCTAAGAGGTCATTTACTAACCATTTACCTTCGGTCAGTTGCTTGATAAGCTTGCCGTTGGTGTCGTAGAGGTAGAGATGGTTGAAACCGTCGCGTTGGCTTTGGTAGATGAACTTGTTGCTGTCCCACGGTAAAAATACAATGGGATGTTGGGGTTCAACGTACTTAGGGTGCGTTTCTTCGAAAAGGGTGGCCATTAATTCGCCTGTTTCTGCACTGTACTGGCAAAGACGGGCATGGTTCTGGTCGCGGTTCAGTTCGATGAGATAAAGACTACGTGCATCCGGAGCCCAACTGAGATTGGTGAAATAACGGTCGGTAGGATCGCCTGCATTCAGGTAGATGGTTTTCTGCGTTTCGGGGTTGTAGATACCTACGGTCACCTTGTGGCTCGTCATGCCCGCCATGGGATAGCGGACGTTGTTCAGTTTGCCCACCCGCGTGGTGATGTCTACCAGTGGATATCGGGTCACAGAGCTTTCGTCCATGCGGTAGAAAGCGAGCAAGTTACCTGCCGGACTCCAGTAAGTACCCTTGCTGATACCAAATTCGTTGCGGTGTACGCTTTGACCGCATACGATGCCGTCGGGTTCGTTGGTGACGGCTATACCGTTTACGAAAAGATTGTTCTGGATGGTATAAGCCACGTTACCGCTTGTGGTGTGATAATCTCTGTTGATACCTTTTTTAGGGACTTCCCGTTTACTGGTGATTTTATCGGCTTTCCAGTCGTAGACGACATAACTTCCGGGCAGGTTAATGAGTACTTGGGAAGTATTGGCCCAAGGGAGGCTTACTTGGCGCAGGTGGCTCAGTTTACCGAGTTTTCCTCGTTCCAGTATCCGGTTGATTTTCTCGCGTGTTACAAGCAGAGTCTCTTTTCCGTTTCTGGGGTTCACTGCCAGTAGAGAGTCGATACCGGGCTTGATACATGTGTCTCCCCACCATTGCAGACCGTACAGGTCTTCTATAATGCGATAGGTTTCTCCACCAGGAATAAGATCTTCCAGCGTTGGTTTATTCGGTTCTTGTGCCATAGCGTTTGTTATAAGGAGGGTAGGTAATGCTAATAGTACTGTTCCCATCCATTTACTGATTACCTTCATATCTATAATCTTTTATAATTCGTTCTCTTTCGACACGTATTTTTCAAGATGTTCAATTCTTTTCTTCAACTCTTTCGGTTCTTCTCTCGGAATATAGGCAAGGGGCATTAACGTATGTGGACAACGACGTGTATGATGTTGATATTGGTTTCAATGGCTCGTGGATTGCGCAAGATATTAGATTGTTTGCCAACCATTTAACCTCAAAGAAACTTTATTCAAATCTTCCTTCAATGAACTGGCCGCAACTTATGACCGGTTTATTCTTCTTTCTTCTTAAATTCCCTTCTTTTTCTTTCCGGATAAGACTCTCCTGACCTCGGTTCTCTTTCTTTACTGAACTCACGTCTTTCTCTGGACTTGAATTCTTTTCTATCCCCCTCTTTGAATTCCCTTCGTTCACGCGGACGAAATTCCCGCTTTTCGCTATCTCTGAATTCTCTAGGTTTACGGTCACCATTGAATTCTTTACGTTCTCCGTTAAATCTTTCTCTGGGTCTGAATTCCCTTCGTTCTCCCGGAGCAGGTCTGAAGTCTCTTTGTTCCCCTGAAGCCGAAGTTCTGTATTCTTTACGTTCTCTGCTTAGTTCGTCACCTCCTTCACGAAATTCTTTGTATTTACCGTCAAAGATTTCATATTGGCGGAATTCACACTCCAAGGCACCGTTGAACAAAGGAACTTTATTGGTCGCTTTTAAACCGATTTGGTCGAAACATTCTTCACGATACGAGAGTATCCATGCAGTGTTACCGGTGAAAGCATGTTTCAACCGTTCACCAATCATGGAGTACAACCCCAGTAAATCGTTTGTCGAAATTCGTTCTCCATATGGGGGATTGGTGATGATGATAGACTTTTCTTTAGGTTGTTCAAACTGTTGGAAAGGTTGTAACTTTAAAATTACATCCTTTGAAACGCCTGCAGCTTTGATATTGCGGGTTGCAATCTCATTGGCCTGCGGATTGTTGTCATAACCATATATCTTATGCTTGAACTCACGTTCCTGACTGTCGTCGTTGTAGATATTATCGAACAACTCTTGGTCAAAATCCACCCATTTTTCAAAAGCGAACTCTTTGCGGAATACTCCCGGTGCAATGTTACGGGCAATTAAAGCCGCTTCGATGGGGATGGTTCCCGAACCGCACATCGGATCTATCAAGTCGCATTCACCGTTCCAGCCACTCATCAAAATCATTCCGGCAGCCAATACTTCGTTCAGAGGAGCTTCCACTGCTTCTTGACGATAACCGCGTCGATGTAGCGACTCACCCGATGAATCAAGAGAAAGCGTACATTTGGTTTCTGCGATATGGATATTCAATAACACGTCCGGCTTGTTGATACGTACATTGGGGCGGTCACCTGACTTTTCGCGGAAATAGTCGACAATCGCATCTTTCACTTTATAAGAAACGAATTTGGAATGGCGGAACTCTTCGCTGAACACTACGGCATCTACAGCAAAAGTTTTATCGGTATCCAGATAATCTTCCCAGTGGATAGCTTTTATTTGTTCATAAACCTCATCGGCATTTTTGGCTGTGAAGTGTTTTATCGGTTTCAGGATACGAATAGCAGTGCGGAGACAGAAATTCGCCTTGTACATCATTTCCTTATCACCGCTGAAAGACACCATGCGGCGTCCTATTTCAATGTCATTAGCTCCCAGTGAGGTAAGTTCTTTAGCCAGTACTTCTTCCAGTCCCTGAAAGGTTTTGGCAATCATTTCAAATGGTTGTTCGCTCATCTAAATTGTTTATGATTTATGTTTTTATTATTTTTTTGCCTTCGTTTGTACAATTCTCGCTCCGGCAGGTACATCTTCTGTGACCCAGATGTTACCACCTACGGTAGCGTCACGTCCGATAATGATACGTCCCAATATGGTAGCGTTGGAATAAACAATGACATTGTCTTCCAGTATCGGATGGCGGGGAATACCTTTGATAGGTTTACCGTCCTCGTCCAGGGGAAAACTTTTGGCACCGAGGGTTACTCCTTGGTACAGCTTGACATGATTTCCGATGACACAAGTCTCACCGATTACTACACCCGTACCGTGGTCTATTGTAAAATGACTGCCAATTTCAGCTCCCGGATGAATGTCGATTCCCGTTTCGCTATGTGCCATTTCGGTAATGATGCGAGGAATAAGAGGTACGCCCAGCATCAGCAGTTCATGTGCGATACGGTAATTGCTGATGGCACGGATGGCGGGATAGCAACTGATGACTTCGCCGAATGAGTGTGCGGCGGGGTCGCCGTTGTAGGCAGCTTCCACATCAGTGGCGAGTATGCGGCGCATCGCAGGGAGGTGGCTAATAAACTTGGCGGATAGTGAAGCAGCGTCTTCACGTTGTTTTTCGGTACAGCAGCTACATTCATCATCGCTACCAAAACAGAGTCCGGCAAGGATTTGCTCGGTCAGCAAGTCGAACAAACGTTCTACATTGACACCGATGTGATAAGTGACTGTACGGCTGTTGACCGTTGAGTTTCCGAAGTAACCGGGAAAGATGATGGCACGTGCCAATTCGATGATGTCATACAAAGCTTTAGCCGAAGGCAATGGATTGCCGTCCGTATGCTGGTGAAACAGTCCTTTGTAAGATTCGCTTTCCGATAGCTCATCGACTGCCTGTGTCAAAATGTGGGTAAAGTTGAGTGGACTCATTATGATATCCTTTATAATAAAGTGGCAACAAAGGTACAAAGTATTCGCCAAATTTCCTACACATCCCCTATTTATAGTAAGCAATTACCATATTTATGGTATTTGGAATGAACTAATTCTGTACTACTTTTGTATCATAAAATAAAAAGGTATGAAAAGAATTGCACAACGTCTTACCGATCTGGTAGGTAATACTCCTTTATTGGAGCTGAATAATTACAGTAAACAACAAGGGCTGAAGGCCAGAGTGATAGCTAAACTGGAATCTTTTAATCCCGCAAGCAGTGTGAAAGACCGTGTAGCTCTTGCCATGGTAGAGGATGCTGAAAAAAGCGGATTGTTGCAACCCGGTGCCACTCTCATCGAACCTACGAGTGGCAATACCGGAGTGGGACTTGCTTTTGTGGCAGCCGCCAAAGGATATAAATTAATATTGACCATGCCCGATACCATGAGCGTAGAGCGTCGCAACCTGCTGAAAGCTCTTGGTGCCCAACTGGTTCTGACTCCGGGTGCGGATGGCATGAAAGGTGCGATAGCACGTGCCGAGGAACTGAAAGCCGTTACTCCCGGCTCTTTGATACTGCAACAATTTGACAATCCGGCTAATCCAGCCGTCCATGAGCGCACTACCGGACAGGAAATATGGTATGATACCGATGGAGAAGTTGATATCTTTGTTGCCGGTGTAGGTACGGGTGGTACGGTGAGTGGAGTAGGTACCGCCTTGAAAAAACACAATCCGGCAATAAAAGTGGTAGCTGTAGAACCGGAAGATTCTCCCGTTCTATCCGGTGGGAAGCCCGGTCCTCATAAAATACAAGGCATTGGTGCCGGATTTATTCCGAGAAACTATAACAGCGCAGTGGTAGATGAGGTTTTGCAGGTATCAAATGATGATGCTATTCGTATGGGGCGGGAGTTGGCGAAATTTGAAGGCCTGCTTGTCGGTATTTCTTCAGGTGCGGCTGTTGCCGCTGCTTCCCGATTGGCAAAACAGCCAGAGAATGAAGGGAAAACTATTGTTGTTCTGCTTCCCGATACGGGTGAACGATATCTTTCCACTTTGCTGTATGCTTTTGAGGAATATCCGTTGTAATCATCCCGATGGAACGAGCTAATACGAAAACAGCACCTTGCAAATTAGTATATGCAAGGTGCTGTTAAGATATAAATAGTGGCTAGATTTCACTAGGACGCAGCCCGAACGATCTGCATGTCATATTGTCGATTTTCACCTCCCATAGTTTCACATTTCGTATGGCAGGTTCGGCATAGTTACATTCATTTTCAGTATATTGTTTCATCAGCAAATCCAATATACGGCGTTTTTCTTCTCTGTCTTCTATGAAACGTACTTTGCCGCGACAGATGACACTACGTGATTTCATACTGTAACTGCACGCCACCTGTTTGTGCATATACACCAACTCATGTCCTTCACAGAAGGTGATGCAAACCTGTGGATGGCGTGTCACCATTTTCACTTTACTGCCTTCCGGTCCGGAATGTAGGTATATCACTCCGTTGTCATAGGCAAAGTTCATGGGAACTACGTATGGATTGCCCTCGCAGTCGGTGAGTCCGACCATGCAATATGGACATTTGTCAATAATCTTTTTTATTTGTGCAGGGTCTGTGATACTGATTGTCTTCATCGGTGTAATTCTATTCTATTAATGCAAAATCCAGTTGTTTCTTCTCCAGATTGGCACGGGCCACTTTGATGGTGATAGTGTCTCCCAAACTGTATGCGCGTTTTTTACGACGTCCACGCAGGCAGTAATTCTTCTCGTCGAATTCGTAGTAATCATCGTCGAGGTCCCGGATGGGAATCATGCCTTCGCACTTGTTCTCATTCAACTCTACATAAAGTCCCCATTCCGTAACCCCTGAAATTACTCCATCGTAGGTTTGTCCCAGACGTTCCGTCATGTATTCCACCTGTTTGTACTTGATGGAAGCACGTTCCGCATTGGCAGCAACCTGTTCCATACTGCTGGAATGTTCACAAAGGGCCTCATATTTCTGTTCTGAAACGCTTCGTCCACCCTGGTCGATATATTTTGTCAGCAGACGATGTACCATCATATCCGGAAAACGGCGGATGGGTGAAGTGAAATGTGTGTAATAATCGAATGCCAATCCATAGTGACCGATGTTGTGCACCGAATAACGGGCTTTCTGCATGGCACGTATGGACACGGTTTCAATGAGATTTTCTTCTTTTTTGCCTTGAATATCATCCAATAGATGGTTGATGGACTTGGAAACATCCGTCTTGGTTCCACTGGTGCGCAGTTTATAACCAAAGCGGGCGATGAACTGTGCCAAGTTATCCAGTTTTTCCGGATCCGGAAGGTCGTGGATGCGGTAAGGAAATACTTTCGGTTTCTTGTTCTTCGGCACACGTCCTATTTTCTCGGCTACGGTGCGGTTGGCAAGCAACATGAATTCCTCCACTAGCTTATTGGCATCCTTTGACATCTTGAAATAGACGTTGATGGGTTTGCCCTTTTCATCAATTTCGAACTTCACTTCATAGCGGTCGAAGTTGATGGCACCGGCTTTGAAACGATTTTCACGTAGCAATTTGGCAAGTTTGTCCAGCTCGAGGATTTCTTCCTTGAAATCACCTTTTCCGGTTTCTATTATCTCTTGCGCTTCTTCATACGTGAAGCGGCGATCAGACTTAATGACTGTATGAACGATACGTGAATTTTTCACCTCTCCCTTTTCCGTCATGTTAAAGATGACAGAATAAGCCAGTTTCTCTTCATCAGGACGTAGCGAACAGATAAAGTTACACAGTCGTTCGGGCAACATCGGAATAGTCCGGTCTACCAGGTAAACAGATGTGGCACGCTTTTCGGCTTCTTTATCGATGATGCCACCTTCCTTTACGTAATGGGTTACGTCGGCAATGTGCACACCTACTTCCCACAAACCTTCTTTCAGCTTACGGATGGACAATGCGTCATCAAAGTCTTTGGCATCTTTAGGGTCTATGGTGAAAGTCGTTACATTGCGGAAGTCCTCGCGTTTGGCATATTCTTCAGCGGGAATTTCATCAGATATCTTGTCCGCTGCCTTTTCTACCGCAGACGGATATACATACGGCAGACCATATTCAGCCAGGATAGCATGCATTTCAGTAGTGTTCTCACCCGCCTTGCCCAAGATGTCCACTACTTGCCCGATGGGATTTTTCGCTTTGTCAGGCCATTCTATTATCTTTACGATGGCTTTGTCACCAGTCTTTCCACCTTTCAGTTTTTCTTTGGGGATAAAGATGTCATTGGCGAGCGTACGATTTTCTGTGACAAGGAAAGCGTATGAACTGGCAACTTCCAGCGTACCTACAAAGGTATCATTGGCACGTTCCAGTATCTCGATTACTTCACCTTCGGCTTCGCGTCCCCGACGTTTCGCATAGAAAGCAATGCGTACTTTGTCGTTGTTCATGGCATGTGCCGAGTTGCGTTCTGCGACAAAAATTGGATCTCCGCCGCCTTCGGGGATAAAAGAATTCTTTCCGTTACTCTTGCGCTGAAAAATTCCGGTCATCTCCACTCCGTGGTTGTTCAGCTTATATTTATGTTTATCCACCTCGGTGATATAATCATCTTCCGATAGCTCGGAAAGGATATCCATACACAACATTTTCAGAGGATGTGTAGTGAGGCGCAACTGCTCAAAAATATATTTCAGGGATAGTACTTCGTCTTGTTTCGCGTGGAAAAACTCCAGTATAATCTTGACAAGCTCTTTTTTCTTCATTCGCTTGCCGGCCTTTTTTTCTTTCTTTTCTTTGTTCTTAGCCATATATATGTCGATTGGTTTTAGTTGGGAAATATTATGAGGTGATAAAGTGATAGTGGGATATTACTTTGACAGCATATTACTACTAGTTACTACTTAGAAAGACGGTTACGCAACTGCGTTATCATACTATCACATTATCATCTTACCACTTTTAACTGATCTTTCTTTGCAAAGTAAACAAAATATTGTTTTCGGTAGTTCAATCTGCCCTTAAAATCTTGCCGGTCAAATGAAAATAATTAAAGAACGGCGGTACGTAATAGATTTATGTACTATATTTGCAACGACTTAGCAAAAAATAACATGAAAAAACAAGCTTTTGACAAAGAAAACAGCACCCGGGAAAAGAGTATCTACCGAGTGACGATTGTAGGAAGCGTGGTGAATTTCTTGTTGCTTATTTTTAAGTTTTTTGCGGGTATTATGGGGCATAGTGCCGCTATGCTGGCAGATGCGGTTCACTCGTTATCTGATTTTGTTACGGATATCATCGTCATTGTTTTTGTGCGTATCTCTTCGAAACCCGAAGATGAGGGGCACGATTACGGTCATGGAAAATACGAAACGTTGGCTACTGCCATTATTGGCATTTTCCTCTTGTTTGTGGGTTTCGGGATTTTATGGAACGGAGCTTCCTCCATTTATTGTTTTCTGCGGGGAGGTTCGTTGCAAGAGCCCGGTATGTTGGCGTTGATAGCGGCGGTGGTATCCATTATCTTCAAGGAGGTACTTTACCAATATACCATATTCCAGGGGAAAAAACTGAATTCACAAGCGGTAGTTGCCAACGCTTGGCATCATCGGAGCGATGCGTTGTCGTCCATAGGTACAGCCATTGGTATCGGTGGAGCCATCCTCTTGGGCAATCGGTGGAGGGTGCTGGATCCTCTTGCGGCAGTTATCGTCAGCCTTTTCATTATGAAAGTGGCTATTCAGTTATTGGTTCCCTGTGTAGATGAATTATTGGAAAAGTCTTTGCCTGCCGATGTGGAAGACAAGATACAGGAAACGATACTTTCATTTCCCGGGGTGAGCTCTCCACATCATCTTCGTACGCGTCGCATTGGTAATTATTACGCCATTGAGGTGCATGTACGTATGGATGGGAAGATATCATTGGAAGAAGCTCACTATACGGCGACCGCCATTGAGGACAAGTTGAAAGAGCTGTTTGGTAAAAATACCCATGTCGGCATCCACTTGGAGCCTATAAAAAAGGATGATGAAAGAAATGACAATAGGATAGCGAGGTGATAAAGTATAGGGTGATAAGGAGAATGACATACCAGGTAATTTCAATTGTCGGTCGTCAAACCATAAATATGTAAACGTGTAAATGGAAACGATTTTAATCACAGGAGCCAGTGGATTTATAGGGAGTTTCATCGTCGAAGAAGCATTAAAGCGTAAATTTGGCGTATGGGCGGGTATCCGTTCGTCCAGTAGCCGGGAATATTTGAAAAATCGTAAGATACATATTCTCGAGCTCGATTTTGCACATCCCAACGAATTGCGGGCGCAACTTTCCGGCCATAAAGGAACCTATAACAAGTTCGATTATATCGTTCATTGTGCCGGAGCCACCAAATGTGTGGATAAGAGTGACTTTGACCGTGTGAACTATCTCCAGACCAAATATTTTGTGGATACACTGAGAGAGCTGAACATGATTCCCAAACAATTCATTTTCATCAGTACGTTGAGCGTTTTCGGTCCCGTGCGCGAGAAGACTTACCGTCCCATCGTGGAGTCGGATACACCTGTGCCCAATACCGCATATGGGCTAAGCAAACTGAAAGCGGAGTTTTATTTGCAAAGTATCCCGGGTTTCCCGTATGTCATCTACCGCCCTACGGGAGTTTATGGACCGCGCGAGAAAGATTATTTCCTGGTGGCGAAGTCCATCCGGCAACATACCGATTTTTCGGTTGGTTTTCGCCGGCAGGACCTGACGTTTATTTATGTCAAAGACATCGTGCAAGCGGTGTTTTTGGGAATTGACAAGAAAGTGTGCCGTCGCGCCTATTTTCTGGCGGATGGCCAAGTATATCAGAGCCGTACATTTTCGGACTTGATACGGAAAGAATTGGGCAATCCGTTTGTTATTCGCCTAAGATGCCCGTTAATTGTGCTGAAAGTAGTATCTTTGCTCGCTGAATTTTGGGCAAAGCAACGGAAGACCACCAGTACGCTCAATTCGGACAAATATAGAATAATGAAACAACGTAACTGGCAGTGTGACATTGCTCCGGCTATTGAGGAACTGGGTTTCAGTCCTGAATACGATTTGGAACGGGGAGTGAAGGAAACGATTGCATGGTATAAAGACAAAGGATGGCTTTAGATTTATTTAAAAGGGTAGAAACCCGTAAAGGGCTCTTTGCTGTTGAGAAGATTACGCTGATATATAATCTGCTGACTTCCATTTTAATTCTGTTTCTTTTTCAGGAAATGGACCATCCGGGGCAGATGCTGGCAGACCGGGTTATAATTGCCGGCATGACGTTTCTGTTGATGTATCTCTACCGGCTTGCTCCTTGCAAGTTCTCCGCTTTCGTCCGCATTGCCATCCAGATGTCGCTGCTTTCTTACTGGTATCCCGATACATTTGAGTTCAACCGTGTTTTCCCTAACCTCGACCACGTCTTTGCATCGGCAGAGCAGTGGATATTCGGCGGACAACCTGCCGTATGGTTCTGTTTGCGTTTTCCACAAATGTGGGTGAGCGAACCTTTCAACATGGGGTATTTCTCCTATTATCCGATGATTCTCCTCGTAGTAGTGTGGTATTTTCTTTATCGTTTCGAGCTTTTTGAGAAAGTGTCATTTGTCATCGTCACTGCTTTCTTCATCTATTATCTGATTTACATCTTTGTTCCGGTTGCCGGTCCGCAATTCTATTTCCCTGCCATCGGTGAAGATAAAGTGGCGCAAGGCATATTCCCAGCCATCGGCGATTATTTCCATCACCATCAGGAACTTCTTCCCGGTCCCGGATACGAGCATGGTTTTTTTTATAATCTGGTGGAAGGTTCACAACAAGTGGGTGAACGCCCCACGGCGGCCTTTCCAAGTTCGCATGTGGGCATGTCTACCATTCTGATGATTATGGCATGGCGTGGAAGTAAATGGTTGTTTGCCTGTCTGTTGCCTTTCTATTTGTTGCTTTGTGGAGCCACGGTATACATCCAGGCGCATTATCTTATTGATGCTATTGTAGGCTTCTTCTCTGCTTTTGTACTCTATATCGTGGTGACGTGGATGTTCAAGCGGTGGTTTGCACAGCCGATGTTCAAGTGACCCTATCCTCTTTTCCGGCATCTATAGATGCCTCGCGACAGATCTTAATATCCCTCGCGATAGTTCTTAATACCTGTCGCGATAGATCTATAGGTCTGTCGCAATGGAACTATAGATCCATCAGACTGCTGATTTGCAGTTTATAACATTGGCTCTATCTTGTCGAAGATACGATACAAGTCTTCTTTCGTTTCTGCCCGCAACATCGCTATCCTTGTATCCCGGAAATTAGGAATACCTTTGAAAAGCGGACTGGCAGCCAGGTGGCGGCGTACATGCAAGATACCCCTACGCTCATCCAGCAGGCTGACACTGTCTTCCACTTCTTGCCGAAGCACGTTCAACCGCCATTCCGAACTCAGCGGCGGCAGTTCCTCTCCGGTTTCCAGATAATGCTTTACTTCCTTGAAGAACCACGGGCGACCGAAGCTGGCGCGTCCTATCATGATGGCATCTACCCCATAAAGGTCGAAACACTCTTTGGCTCTTTGGGGTGTGGTGATATCACCATTACCGATGATGGGAATGTGCATGCGAGGATTTTTCTTCACTTCTCCGATGAGTGTCCAGTCCGCTTCACCGGTGTACATCTGGGCACGGGTACGGCCGTGGATGGTAAGTGCGGCAATTCCACAATCTTGTAGCTGTTCGGCAAGGTCTACGATGATTTTGTTGTTCGCATCCCAGCCCAGGCGCGTTTTCACGGTCACGGGTATCTTCACTGTATCTACCACTGCACGGGTAATCTCCAGCATTTTGGGTACGTTTTGCAGCATGCCCGCTCCGGCGCCTTTGCCTGCCACCCGCTTTACGGGACAACCGAAGTTAATATCCAATACATCAGGACGAGCCTGCTCTACGATGCGTGCGGCTTCTACCATCGTATCCGTGTCCTTTCCGTAAATCTGTATAGCTACGGGACGTTCCTTATCACTGATGTTCAGTTTTTGCTCCGTCTTACTTACGGAACGTATCAAGGCGTCGGCCGATACGAATTCGGTATATACCATGTCCGCTCCGAACTGCTTGCACATCAGCCGGAAAGCCGGGTCGGTAACGTCCTCCATCGGGGCGAGGAGAATGGGATGCTCGCCCAGGTCTATATCTTTAATCTTCATATTCTAAATGATTTCCCTGCAAAAATACGGAAAAAAGCCTACCTTTGCATACTCTAATTCAAAAAGATATGATGAAACCCTCTATTGATGATTTTGAAATCATGGCGCCCGTAGGCTCGCGCGAGTCTCTTGCCGCCGCTATTCAGGCAGGTGCGGATTCCATTTATTTCGGTATTGAGAACCTGAATATGCGTGCACGTTCGGCAAATACGTTTACTGTGGAAGACTTGCGGGAGATAGCACAGACCTGCGATGAGCACGGGATGAAGAGTTATCTCACGGTGAATACCATTATATATGACAACGATATCCCTTTGATGCGTACTATCGTGGACGCGGCAAAGGCGGCAGGTATATCGGCTGTGATTGCGGCAGATGTGGCGGTGATGAGTTATGCCCGGCAGATAGGGCAGGAAGTACACCTGTCTACGCAACTGAATATCTCTAATGTGGAAGCATTACGGTTCTATGCCCGGTTTGCCGATGTGGTGGTGCTGGCACGTGAACTAAATCTGGAACAGGTCGCTGAGATCTATCGCCATATCCGGGAAGAGAATATCTGTGGTCCTGGCGGGCGGCAGATACGCATTGAAATGTTCTGTCACGGAGCTCTTTGCATGGCTGTTTCAGGCAAATGTTACCTTTCGTTGCACGAAATGAATCACTCTGCCAATAGGGGGGCCTGCATGCAGGTGTGTCGTCGTTCTTATACCGTGCGTGATAAAGAGACAGATGTGGAACTGGATATCGATAACCAGTATATCATGTCTCCGAAAGATTTGAAAACCATTCATTTTATGAACAAGATGATGGATGCCGGTGTACGTGTTTTCAAGATTGAAGGACGTGCCCGCGGCCCCGAGTATGTACGTACGGTGGTGGAATGTTATAAAGAAGCAATCCGTTCTTATCTGGAAGATACCTTTACCGATGAGAAGATTGCCGTTTGGGATGAACGGCTGAAGACTGTTTTCAACCGTGGTTTTTGGAATGGATACTATCTGGGACAACGCTTGGGCGAATGGACGAAGAACTATGGTTCTGCCGCTACGGAACGTAAGATTTATGTTGGCAAAGGTATCCGTTATTTCTCCAATATCGGAGTAGCGGAGTTTCTGGTGGAGGCGGCCGAAGTCAGCGTAGGTGATAAACTGCTGATAACAGGTCCCACGACCGGTGCGGAATTTCTTACTCTAGACGAAGCACGTGTTGACTTGAAATCTGTGCAAACGGTGAAGAAGGGGCAACATTTCTCGATGAAGTCGGTTAAGATACGCCCTAGCGATAAGTTGTATAAGCTGGTTTCAGTAGAAGAACTGAAGAAGTTCAAGGGGTTGGATGTGGAACAGCAGCGAGGATAAAAAGGGGAGATAAGGTAGTGGAGTGATAAGGGGATAATATTATAGAGTATGGACTATATTTATGAACTGGCAATGAAGGTACGTGACTATGAGTGCGACCTGCAAGGTATTGTTAACAATGCGAACTATCAACACTATCTGGAGCACACGCGGCACGAGTTTTTGCTGAGTACGGGAGTCAGCTTTGCCGCATTGCACGAGCAAGGGGTAGATCCGGTAGTGGCGCGTATCAGCATGGCTTTCAAGACCCCATTGAAAAGTGGTGATGAGTTTGTGTCCAAGTTGTATATGAAGAAAGAAGGTATCAAATATGTCTTCTATCAAGATATTTTTCGCGCTTCCGACGGTAAAGTCTGTCTGAAAGGCATAGTCGAAACGGTATGTGTGGTAAACGGGCGTTTAAGTGACAGTGAGCTCTTCGACAGTATCTTTGCTTCTTATCTTAAGCCGGTGTAAATCTGTGATGAAATGAATAACGATGAACATATTTGCTGTATAGCTCTTACGCTTTGCCCCGGTATAGGACATATCGGGGCAAAGCGTTTAATAGACGGTATGGGTAGTGCCACCGAAGTTTTTCACCAGCGACGGATATTGCCAGAACTCCTTCCTGGAGTAAATCCTGCGGTAGTCGCTGCCCTTGATTGTCCTGCCGCCTTCCTGCGGGCGGAGCGTGAAATGGAATTTGTAGAAAAGAATGGCTTATCTTGCCTGTCCTTTCATGATGAGGCTTATCCTTCCCGTCTGCGCGAATGTGAAGACGCGCCGCTTGTACTTTTCTTCAAAGGGAATACGGATCTCAATCGCTTGCGTGTCATCAATATGGTAGGTACACGTCGTGCCACCGACTATGGAAAGCAATTCTGTACCGATTTTCTTCACGATTTGGCTGCTTTTTGTCCCGATGTTCTTGTCGTTAGCGGACTGGCTTACGGCATTGATATCCATGCCCATCGTGCAGCTTTGGCGAATAACCTTTCTACCGTTGCCGTTCTGGCGCATGGTTTGGATCGTATCTATCCTTTTGTTCATCGCAAAACTGCCATTGATATGCTGTCCAATGGCGGATTACTTACGGAGTTCCTTACTGAAACCAATCCCGACAAACATAACTTTGTCAGCCGTAATCGTATTGTAGCCGGTATGAGCGATGCAACTGTCGTTGTAGAATCTGCTGTAAAAGGTGGTTCATTGATTACCGCCGAACTGGCGGAAAGTTATCATAGAGATTGTTTTGCCGTCCCTGGTCGTGTCACCGATGCCGCTTCGATGGGTTGTAATCGTCTGATACGCGATAATAAAGCGGTTCTTATTCAGAATGTGGAAGATTTTTTGCAAACGATGGGGTGGATGAAACCGGAACAGGCTTTCAAGTCGGAAAGTATCCAGCGTAATCTTTTTCCGGAGCTGACGGGCGAAGAAGAAAATATCGTCCGTATTCTTTCCTGTCGGGGAGACTTACATATCAACACGTTGGTGGTAGAAACAAATATTCCCGTAAACCGCATGAGCACTTTACTGTTTGAGTTGGAAATGAAGGGAGTAGTGAAAGCATTGGTTGGTGGGGTATATCGCTTGTTGGTGTAAGGTAGAGATAGCGCAATAAACGAATGCCATATAGCAAATATATACTATAAACATTTTGCTGCTAACAAGATGGTAGTGAATATAACGAAGTTCCCGGACATGACCGGAAGGGGGCGGACATAAAAAAAGGAGTACCGCTGTACTCCAACCTTTGTTAACCTTAAATCTAATACTATGAAAAAAATCACATGACAAATGTATGCGTTTCGGATATATCCTGCAAACTTTTATTCTTCCTTTGCCTATCTTTTAAATTTCTTTCACGGATATTTACTGTTCTCGCACACGGAATGACGATATGAACAACATTAATGATGTATGGCTAACGAAATGTCAACTTTTAGTGGAGTTTGTCTGTTTCGTTATTGCTTCTTGTTGTTAATTCGGGAATGTATTCCTAAAATAAGAAAAGACTTCAGAGCTTCATCGTGTAACTTGCGCTTCAAATAAAAAACTCCTCTACCAATTTCCCGGCAGAGGAGTCTTAATGATGTATTAATCAAATTATAAGAAAGTCCGATTAGTCTTTCAGCTTCGCAATAATAAAATCGCGGTTCAAGCGTGCGATATTACTGATGGAAACGTTCTTCGGGCATTCAGCTTCGCAAGCACGAGTATTTGTACAGTTACCGAAACCAAGTTCGTCCATTTTGCTCAACATCGCTTTAGCACGGCGCAATGCTTCCGGCTTACCTTGAGGCAACAGATTTAACTGACTTACCTTGGCAGAAACAAACAACATGGCAGAACCATTTTTACAAGCAGCTACACAAGCGCCACAACCGATACAAGAAGCAGCGTCCATAGCTTCGTCGGCGATAGGTTTCGGAATTAGGATAGCATTAGCATCTTGTGGGGCACCTGTACGTACACTGACGTAACCGCCAGCCTGCATAATCTTGTCGAAAGCCGTACGGTCGACCATCAAATCCTTGATAACCGGGAAACCGGCAGAACGCCAAGGCTCTACAGTGATAGTATCGCCATCATTGAAACGGCGCATATACATTTGGCAGGTAGTGGCACCTGTAGCAGGACCATGGGGATGTCCGTTGATGTAAAGGGAACACATGCCGCAAATACCTTCGCGGCAGTCATGATCGAATACAACCGGTTCTTTACCTTCACTAATGAGCTGTTCGTTCAGAATATCCAGCATTTCAAGGAATGAAGTATCGCCCGGAATATCTTTCATTTGGTATGTTTCAAAAGCGCCTTTTGCTTTCGGACCCTTTTGGCGCCATACCTTGAGCGTAAATGATATATTTTTATCCATTTTCTTTAGTTCTTTAAATGTTCAACTTCCCGATTAGCTCTTGTAATTACGAGTCTGTACTTTGATGGCTTCGTAAACCAACGGTTCTTTCAACAGCAACGGAGCTTTTTCGTCGGAACCTTGGTATTCCCAGCAAGCAACATAGAAGAAATTCTCGTCATCACGCTTAGCTTCACCTTCTTCAGTCTGATATTCTTCACGGAAGTGTCCGCCGCAGCTCTCATCGCGGTTCAAAGCATCATATGCTACCAATTCTCCCATAGTGATGAAGTCGTACAGACGGATAGCTTTGTCGAGTTCAACGTTCATGCCTTCTTTGTCGCCGGGGATGAAGAGGTTGGTCTCGAATTCCTTGCGGATTTCTTTCATCTTGGCAAGTCCTTCTTTCAGACCTTCGGCAGTACGTCCCATACCTACATATTCCCACATGATGTGACCGAGTTTCTTGTGGATGGAGTCAACAGATTCTTTGCCCTTGATATTCATCATCCAATTGATCTTGTCCTGAACCGCTTTTTCTGCTTCTACAAACTCAGGCAAGTCGGTAGAGAAACGGGGAACGGTAATCTGGTCGGACAGATAGTTCTGGATAGTGTAAGGCAATACAAAGTAACCATCAGCCAAACCTTGCATCAATGCAGAAGCACCAAGACGGTTTGCGCCGTGGTCGGAGAAGTTGCATTCACCGATGGCAAACAGACCCTTGATAGAAGTTTGCAGTTCATAGTCTACCCAGATACCACCCATTGTGTAGTGGATAGCCGGATAAATCATCATCGGATTTTCATAGGGACTGACGTCAGTGATTTCTTCGTACATGTCGAAGAGGTTACCGTAGCGTTGAGCTACCACGTCTTTGCCCAGACGGTTGATTGCATCGCTGAAGTCGAGGAATACGGCAAGGCCGGTGTTGTTTACGCCATAACCTTTATCGCAACGCTCTTTAGCTGCACGGCTGGCAACGTCGCGCGGAACGAGGTTACCGAATGCCGGATAGCGGCGTTCCAGATAATAGTCGCGGTCTTCTTCAGGAATATCTTTTCCTTGCAGAGTGCCTTCCTGTAATTTCTTGGCATCTTCCAGTTTCTTGGGAACCCAGATACGACCGTCGTTACGGAGGGACTCAGACATCAAAGTCAGTTTAGATTGTTTGTCACCGTGTACCGGAATACAAGTCGGGTGGATTTGTACGTATGCCGGATTGGCCATCCATGCACCTTTGCGGTAGCAGGCAATAGCGGCCGTACAATTACAAGTCATGGCGTTGGTAGACAGGAAGTATGCATTTCCGTAACCGCCTGTAGCGATTACCACCGCATGAGCGGCAAAACGTTCCAGTTTACCTGTTACGAGATTTTTTGCAATGATACCGCGGGCACGTCCGTCAATGAGGACAACGTCCTGCATTTCATAACGAGTGAACAGTTTTACCGTACCTGCATTTACCTGACGGCTCAGTGCAGAATAAGCACCCAACAACAACTGCTGGCCTGTCTGGCCTTTGGCATAGAATGTACGGGATACCTGAGCGCCGCCAAAGGAACGGTTGTCAAGCAAACCGCCATATTCACGGGCGAAAGGAACCCCCTGTGCTACGCATTGGTCGATAATACTGTTTGAAACTTCAGCTAAACGGTAAACGTTAGCTTCGCGGGCACGGTAGTCGCCACCCTTCACTGTATCGTAGAACAACCGGTAAACAGAGTCACCGTCGTTTTGATAATTCTTGGCAGCATTGATACCACCCTGTGCAGCGATGGAGTGTGCACGGCGCGGAGAATCTTGAATGCAGAAGTTGAACACTCTGAAACCCATTTCACCGAGGGAAGCGGCAGCAGAAGCACCGGCCAATCCGGTTCCTACTACGATGATATCCAAGCGGCGTTTGTTGGCGGGATTTACTAATTTTTGGTGAGCTTTATAATTGGTCCATTTCTCAGCTACCGGTCCTTCCGGTATTTTAGAATCTATCTTAGTCATAATGCTATTACAATTTAATCATTTACAATTTACAAATTAGCAAGCGCCGCTGCACATCAAAGATTTGATGAAGAACACGACAACTACCAGAGCGAAGCATACAACAACGATAGTGGAGTAGATGTTGGATACACATTTCCAACGGTTGATCCATACTTTGTTGTTCCAGCCCAGAGACTGCATAGAGCTCCAGAAACCGTGAGTCAGGTGGAACCACAGTGCGCCCAGCCAAATGAGGTAAAGCACTACGAATACCGGATTAGCAAAGGTGTTCTGAATGTGGTAAACACCGTTGGCGGCATACGCTAAAGTCAGCATGTCGGCATGCATCCCCATGTTGTGCATCAGTTCGGGAAGTTGCATTTTAGCCCAGAAGTTTACCAGGTGCAAACCGATGCCGACGATTACGATAATGCCCAGCACAAGCATGTTTTGAGAAGCCCATTCTACGGTCTTCGGCTTTTCTACTACGGCATAGCGTTCGCTACCGCGTGCTTTGCGGTTTTGCATAGTCAACCAGAAAGCATAAATAATGTGGATGATGAACAAAGCAGCCAAACCTACTGTAGCTACCAATGCATACCAGTTTGCTCCCAGGAACTCACAAACCATGTTGTATCCCTTTACAGAGAATAGTGCAACAAGGTTCATCGCCATGTGAAACGTCAGAAACAGGACAAGGGCGATACCGGTAACGCTTATCACCACTTTCCTTCCTACAGATGAATTACTTAACCACATAAATGATTGAATTTAAATTATTTAATAGTTAGAAAATATATTCATTAAAGACAATTCCGCTAATTTCTCGCAAAAATAGATGAAATACCTTGATTAAGCAAGGAATTAAGGAAATAATTCCGTAATTAGGAATGTCTTGAGACGTCTGTATTTCGCTTCCGACAGATCTTAATATCCCTCGCGATAGTTCTTAATACTCCTTGTGATAGATCTTAATATCCCTCGCGAGGGATATATAGTTCCCTCACAAGCCATCTATATGGTTGTCAATGTGTTGGTAATCAGTGTTTTTTGAGGGGTGGCTATTCTTCGCCTTCTTCTTGCTCTTCGTCTTGTCCTTTACAGATAATCGAGATTTTCTCACCGTTAGCGGCACGTTTGCGCAAGGAGCGGGGAGTGTCTCCAAAAGAGTCTTTGCAGAAATGTGCGAAGTGGGACAACGAATCGAAGCCATACCGGGTGCTGATGACGGAAATACGTTGTTTGGTAGTTTGCAGGTCGTTCAGGATACCCTCACGTTTCTTGTCCAAAATCCATTCGTATACCGGTACTCCATACATGTTTTTAAACAATCGGCGGAAAGTGGTGGTAGTATATCCGCCAAGGTGTGCAAATTCTTCTACATTCTTCACTTTGTCATAATTCTGCATCACGAAATAGTGGAAACTTTCCGTATATGTACTGATCGGGTAGAAGAATATACTGATTTGGTGGATGGGGTAATAACAGGTCAGAATATAGACCAGTTCCTGACATTTCAGTTCAATATACTTGCCACAACAATTTGACTGTTCGTTGAGTGATTCGGTTAAATCCTTCAATAAATTGGTAAGCTTGGGGATGGCAATTAAAGGAGTATAGGTCAATGGGGCTTGTGAGTGTTCCAATATTTCCTTATAGCGTTCTTCGCAGATGAGAGGAAGTTCGGTAAACCAATAAACAATATATTCTACATCGGTCAACGCCAATAATTCTACTTTGGAACCGATAGCTTGAAGGATGAATTGTTGAGCTTGCAGGGTGGTACCGGGATACTCGTCACTGTTTACCAACAACTCTCCTTTCAGCATGAAAATTATGCAATTCTGTGTATACTTTTCAGCAGGGAAATGTTGCCCTTTGGAATATCGGCGATAGACCAATACTTCATTAGATACTTGAGGACATAGCCTACAGTCGATTTGTCGAATGCAGCAATTATCTGATGTCATGAATGAGCTACTGAATTGTATTAATATGTAAAATGTGGCAACAAAGATAGAATAATTTTGTGAAAACTCTAACTATTTGGGCTATCTTTGCAGCAAACTAATAGGCTCACTTCATGAAACAATCTGTTTTTTTTGTATTTTTTGCTTTTGTTGTTGTATCAAATCTCTTTTCGCAAAATTGGGATATTAATACGTTGCATAAAGTCAATAGTTGGGACAATAAGTTTGTCCGTAATTATAATAAATTTATTTCACGTTCCGAACCATACGTCGTAATAGGGGTTCCAGTCGCCATGGCTCTGACTGCTTGGGCAAAGAAAGATAAGGAGTTGTTGAAAGATGCTGTTTATGTTGGAACGAGTGTTGCCGGTGCATTTGTTGTGACCTACGGTATGAAATATCTGATTGACCGCGAACGTCCATATGACGCTTTCCCTGACAGGGTGCACCCCTATAGTTATGAAAGTAGCCCTTCGTTTCCGTCAAGTCATACGGCAACGGCTTTTGCCTTTGCTACTTCTTTATGCATAAAGTATCCGAAATGGTATGTCATAGCACCCTCCGCTTTGTGGGCTTGTTCGGTTGGAGTATCACGAATGAACGAAGGGGTTCATTACCCTTCGGATGTATTGGCAGGTGCGGCTATAGGTGCCGGTTGCGCCATAGTAAATGTTTTTGTTAATAAATATCTGAATAGGTGGCTGTTCGGAAAGTGAGAAAAAGCTTATCTTTTTACCATCTTCTCATAGGTTCCCTCGTTCAATACCTTTAAGGCCTGTTTTACACTGTTATTCGTAGTATTCATAACTTGAAAATATTCGTTCATATCCCATAAATCACGGGCTATCAAGGCTTTCAGCTGAGTCTTTATCAGTGGCAGGGATTTTTTATATTGTTCTTCATTGAACTCTATTTTCTCTTTCTCGGCTGTGGCAAGCATGTCATTCAGAATTTCATCACCAATTTCAAACTTCTCATTGAAGGTATCGAACTTCTTGTATTTGTTCTTCAATTCTTTCCGGTGGTTCTCTATGAATTTCATGGTAGTTTTGATAACTACACCTTTAGCTACCAGATTACGGTGGTAATCGGTATATTGAGTCGTATCAATCGGGACAAAGAAGTCTGGCATGATACCTCCTCCGCCATATACAGTACGGGCAAGTTTCTTAGTTTGATATTTTAGTGAGTCCGGGAAGTGGATACTGTCGGCATGCATCAGTTCGCCGTGATTAAAACGATCTATCAACTCCTGATTATATTTCTCCAGATTTTCTTCTCCTCCCGATCTGCCGCCATCCAATTTGGCAGTCTTGTCGTATGGTTTCTGTATACAACGTCCGGAAGGAGTATAATAACGGGCAATGGTGAGACGTATCATCGAGCCGTCCGGCAAATCAATAGGACGTTGTACCAATCCTTTACCAAATGTACGGCGGCCTACCACCACTCCTCTGTCCCAGTCTTGAATAGCACCGGTCACAATCTCGCTGGCTGATGCAGAATATTCATCTACCAGCACAATGAGACGTCCGTTTTTAAAGTTACCGTTACCTTTGGAATAAAAGTTGCTCCGGCGGGAAGTTCTCCCTTCAGTATATACAATAAGGTCTTTTTGTTGCAAGAACTCATTGGCAAGATCGATGGCGGCATTCAAATAACCTCCACCGTTACCTTGTAGGTCGAGTATCAAGTCCTTCATCCCTTTTTTCTGCAACTCTTTAAGAGCCTGGGTAAATTCTTCGGCAGTTGTCGCTGCAAAACGGTTGATGCGGATATATCCTGTTTTAGGTTGTATCATATAGGCCGCATCCAAACTCAAGATAGGAATTTTATCCCGTTTCACGGTGAAATAGAGCGTTTCGTTTACACCACGGCGCACAACAGTCAGTTTAACTTCCGAATTTTTTGGCCCGCGCAGGCGGCTCATAATATCTTCAGTACTCATCTTTACCCCGGCAATGGCAGAGTCGTTGACTGCTACAATACGGTCGCCGGCAAGGATACCTACTTTTTCAGAAGGTCCGTTGCTGACGGGTTGCACTACGAGCAGAGTATCTTCTATCATTTGGAACTGTATGCCGATACCTTCAAAATTGCCTTGCAACGGTTCGTTCATCTTTTTCACTTCTTCAGCATCGTTGTAGGTGGAATGCGGGTCGAGTTGTGCCAGCATTTTGATGATGGCTTCTTCTACCAGCTTGTTTTCATCTACGGAATCTACATAAAGATTAGCGATAGCAAATTCTGCCATTTGTAGTTTACGAATAGCTTCGTTATTTAGTTTTTGTGCCTGCGCTGTCACAGCGCACATACATATAATAATGAATAAAATTTTTCTCATATCTTGTTTCTTTATATTATATTTCCATTCCTTTTGGAATGAACATACTTATATCTTTTCCATATTGTAACAATTCACGTACGGTGGTCGAGCTGATACAAGTCAATTCAGGTTCCGTAAAGAGCAGAATAGTTTCAATGCCTGTCAATTTGCGGTTGATATCTGCAATAGTTTCTTCGTACTCAAAATCTTTTACGGTACGGATACCTCGCACAATCAGATTGGCATCTACCTGTTTGGCAAAGTCGATAGTCAGGCAATTGTATGATTGTACTTTGATACGTGGTTCATTCCGGTAATAGTTCCGTATCATTTCTTCGCGCTTCTCGATAGGGAAGTAGGTGTTTTTATTTTCGTTGATACCGATTCCTATGACTATTTCGTCTATAAAAGTCAGCGCACGGCTTACTACCGAAGAATGTCCGATAGTAAACGGGTCGAATGTTCCCGGAAAGATTGCTCTTCTCATGATGCTAAATCTTCTTCTATAACCAAGTTGTTGATAATAAAGTTTTGTCGTTCCATTGTGTTTTTACCCATATAGAATTCCAATAACTCTTTTACTAAGTCTGTTTTGCGCAGAGATACTTGTTCCAAACGCATATCTTTACCGATAAAATGTTTGAATTCATCCGGTGATATCTCTCCCAAACCCTTAAACCGGGTAATTTCCGGATTGGGACCCAGTTCCTCGATGGATTTCAGACGCTCGTCTTCCGTATAGCAATAATTGGTCTTTTTCTTATTGCGTACACGGAATAACGGAGTTTGAAGAATGTAAACATGCCCTTTCTTGATCAAATCGGGGAAGAATTGCAAGAAGAACGTAATAATCAGCAGGCGGATATGCATACCATCCACATCGGCATCGGTAGCCACTATCACTTTGTTGTAGCGTAATCCTTCGATACCGTCTTCAATATTCAGGGCAGCTTGCAAGAGGTTGAATTCCTCGTTCTCGTAAACCACCTTTTTAGTCAGTCCGTAAGAATTGAGCGGTTTACCGCGCAAACTGAATACGGCTTGTGTGTTTACGTCCCGGCTTTTGGTGATAGAACCGCTGGCAGAGTCGCCCTCGGTGATGAAGATACACGATTCTGTTTCCTGGTCTTTACCTTTTCCGTCACTCAGGTGGAAACGGCAGTCACGCAACTTGCGGTTATGCAGATTGGCCTTCTTGGCACGTTCACGAGCCAATTTGGTTACACCGGCTATTGCTTTACGCTCTTTCTCGGAATCTTGTATCTTTTGTAGCATGACTTCTGCCACCAACGGGTTTTTGTGGAGATAATTATCCACTTCCGTTTTAATGAAGTCACCTACATATTTATTGATACTTACGCCACCCGGTTCCATTGAAGGAGAACCTAGTTTGGTCTTGGTTTGTCCTTCAAATTGGGGCTCTTCTACATTGATGGCGATGGCGGCAACAATACCGTTACGAATATCGGCATAATCCTGGTTCTTGTTATAAAACTCTTTGATTGTCCGGGCGATATGTTCCTTCAATGCACTTTGGTGAGTACCTCCTTGAGTGGTATGCTGGCCGTTTACGAAAGAATAATATTCTTCACCGTATTGATTGGTATGTGTAAATGCTATTTCGATATCCTCGCCTTTCAAGTGAATGATATCGTATAAGCCTTCGGCTGTCATATTGTCTTTCAACAAATCTTCCAATCCGTGGCGTGACAAAATCCGCTGGCCGTTGTAGATGATGGCAAGTCCTGTATTCAGGTAGGTATAATTACGTAGTAGGGTTTCTACAAATGTATTCTGATAAGAATAATTCAGGAAAAGTGTATTGTCTGCTTCAAAGAAGATATAAGTTCCATTTTCTTCCAGGGTATTTTCTGTTACGTCATTTATCAGTACGCCTTTTTCGAAAATAGCCGTACGCACTTTACCGTCGCGGTAGCTACGTACTTCAAAACGGCTGCTAAGGGCATTTACAGCTTTGATACCTACACCATTCAGTCCGACACTTTTCTTGAAGGCCTTGCTGTCGTATTTACCACCGGTATTCAACTTACTGACTGCCTCAACTAACTTTCCTTGCGGAATACCTCGTCCGTAGTCGCGTACGCTCACGCGAAGGTTATCTTCTATGTTGACTTCGATACGTTTACCGGCACCCATTTTGAATTCATCGATGCTGTTGTCCATAACTTCTTTCAACAATACATAGATACCGTCATCGTTTTGTGAGCCGTCACCCAGACGACCGATGTACATACCCGAGCGTACACGGATATGTTCCATATCGTCCAAGTGACGAATGTTATCTTCCGTATATTCTACATTGTTTCCGGGTATCAGTCCGTTGATTTCTTCTTCCATACTTTACACTTAATTATTGTGATATCTTTTCTTTAAATGCAAGGATACGTAATTACTTGTTTGTCAATATTGTTTTCGGATACATTTGAATGTTGCCTACTATTGATATGAAATTAGGCTATTATCAGCCGGATATAAAAAGAGATTATCTTATTTCTCTAATGAATGCCCTTCTCCGTTTATGCTGTTCGGTCTTGAAGTATTCCCATTGGGCTTGTACTTTGCCGTTCAGTTCCAATTCGGGATTGCTTTCTGCAAATATAAAACCTAATTTCTGATAAACCGGAATTAGATCGGAAAACAACAAAGCGTTAACACCTTTGTTCTGGTATTCCGGTTTCACGGCAACCAACAATAAATCCAGCATCTTGGCACGCCGTTTCATGAACAGGGCCTTTAATAAATAGTACCATCCGAAAGGTAGCAAACGGCCATGCGATTTCTGTAAAGCTTCCGACAGGGAAGGCATGGAGATACCTACAGCGACAAGTTTGTCTTCGGAATCCGTCACAAGTGTCACCATGCGTAGATCCAAGATAGGCAAATACATCTTTACGTATTGGTTGATCTGGCGTTGAGTTAGGGCAGAGTAACCATAGAGTGGGCTATATGCTTCGTTCATCAGTTCGAAAATAGCCTGTCCATAGTCATGGGCAATCTTTTTGGAGGAAGTATACTTCTTGATTTTAAGATTATATTTGCGTTGGATGAGATCTGAAATCCGTTTATGTTTGTCGGGAATAGCCTCGGGGATATATATTTTATATTCCACCCAGTCGGCATCCTTCTCAAATCCCATACGTTCCATGTGTTCGGGATAATAGGGATGATTGTAAATGGTCGCCATTGTACTGAGCTGGTCGTAGCCTTCTATAAGCATGCCCTCGGCGTCAAAGTCGGTAAAACCGAGCGGACCTTGTATATGCGTCATGCCACGCTCTTTACCCCACTCTTCTACGCTGCGTATCAGAGCTTCCGACACTTCCGGATCGTCAATGAAATCAATCCATCCGAAGCGTACCTCTTTCTTGTTCCAGGTTTCATTGGCTTTACGGTTGATGATGGCAGCTACACGTCCTACGATTTCACCATCTCTATAGGCAAGGAAGTAATCCGCTTCGCAGAACTCAAAGGCGGCATTCTTCTTCTTGTTAAAGGTATTGAGCATGTCGTCGTAGAGGTCGGGTACTGAGTATGGATTGTTTTTGTATAATTTATAGTTAAAACGGATAAACCGTTTCAACTCTTTTTTTGTAGAAACCTTTTTAATTGTAATTGCCATAGTCATTTTATATTGAGTAGGCAAAGATACGTGATAATCTTCAAAATACCGCGTTGAGGTTTCAAAAACTATCTTACTGATGTCTATTTTTCCGATATTGTAAAGACGTCATACCTGTATTCTTCAAGAGTATCTTTCTAAGATTGATAAATCAATACGGCTGTATAAATGATATAGCATAGTACCATGATACTACCTTCAATACGCGTGATTGTCCGTTTGGCAAAGAATAATCCGAACAGCCAAAGCAGGATGCCGGAACCTGCCAATACCCACAAGTCCATATTTGAAATACCTGCCAATCGTAATGGCGTGATAGACGCGCTACAACCCAACACGAAAAATATATTGAAAAGATTACTGCCGATAACGTTTCCGATAGCAATTTCCGGGTTCTTCTTCAAAGCGGCTACGATGGAAGTGGCGAGTTCGGGCAGTGAAGTTCCTCCGGCTACGAGTGTAAGCCCGATAACCGATTCGCTGATCCCCAGACTGCGGGCGATACCCGTTGCACCGTCTACAAAGAAATTACCTCCGGTAATTAAGGCTCCGAGTCCACCTATGATGTATAAAGCGGATTTCCACATCGGAAATTGTTTGATTTCCTCCACATTACCATCGGCATTTTCCGAACCACGTGAAGCGATGGCAAAAGTGTAGCTCATAAAGATAGCAAAGAAACAAAGCAATAGCAAGCCATCGGTAGTACTAAGTATATTTTCTTTACTGCCATCTAAAAATATATCGTTGGCGCAGATCAACAAAACGATGGATGAGAGAATACAGAGTGGAATTTCCTTTTGCAATGTATCCTTGGTAATGACAATCGGTGCAAAAAGCGCCGTGCAACCTACAATCATTAGTGTATTGAAAATATTGCTTCCCACCACATTACCGATGGAGATATCTGCACTTCCCTTCAACGCAGACGATACACTGACCGTCAACTCCGGTGCTGAAGTTCCAAAAGCGACAATTGTCAAACCGATAACGATACCGGGAATACGAAAACGTTTGGCAACGGATGCAGCTCCATCTGTCAGCCCGTTGGCGCCTAATAGTATGAGGAGGAGTCCTCCGATAAGTAGTATTATATTCATGGATTTTTTGTTTGGGGACAAAGATAATGAAACCTTTTATGAAATATCGAAAACATTCAGTATGTTTGAACGCTTATTAAGAAAAAGCTTTCTCAAATAAACAATTAATGAAGAAATAAAGATATGAGAGGATTTCGTTTTTTATGTCTGCTGTTGCTATTATTTACAACAAATGGAGTTTCCGCCCAACTGGTAGAAAAGGTGCTTCATGCTTTAGAAAGCGATAGTTTGCAGGCTCTTCGGCCAGTGAAGGCCGATTCCGATTCGGTACGGCAATTGGCCATAATGAAACAGGAATTGGAAATGGCACGGTTGAATGAAGCAAACCTTCGAATGGAAATGGAACAGTTGAAGTTGGCGAGTTTTGCTGCTGATTCGGCGAGACAGGTACAACAGCGAAAACGTATTGATTCGTTACGGGCAGTTACTTCCGGTGTACCTGTGGTCGTAGAAGGCGATACCTTGTTCTATCTTTATGCCAAGCGCGGTGGACATACTCCCCGGCAACGTGCTGAGATGGATTCTATTGCTATAACGGAGTTGGGGAGACGTTTCGGCTTACGTCCGGATTCATTACATATCGAAAGCACTGATATCGTTACAGATTTGATGTATGGTGATAAAGTTATCGTGTCTTTCATTGATCAGGATGCATTGTGGGAGAATTGTACTCGTGAACAGTTGGCGGCGAATAACCGGAAAGTCATTGTACATAAGCTCAAGGCGATGAAAGAAGAACATAGTTTCTGGCAACTGGGAAAACGTATCCTCTACTTTATTCTTGTACTTGTGGGACAATATCTTTTGTTCCGGTTCACCAATTGGTTGTTCAGGAAACTGAAAGTGCGTATACAGAAGCTGAAGGATACGAAACTGAAGCCTGTTTCCATTCAAGATTACGAACTGCTGGATACACAGAAACAGGTAAATCTTCTTGTTTTTTTTGCCAACCTCTTGCGATATGTATTCATGTTGCTTCAGTTATTGCTCACGGTTCCCCTGCTTTTCTCAATTTTTCCGCAGACCAAGAACCTCGCTTTTAAACTGTTTTCTTACATTTGGGATCCGATAAAAGGTATTTTTCTTGGAGTAGTAGACTATATCCCCAATTTGTTTACCATTTTTGTGATATGGTATGCCGTCAAATATCTGGTTCGATTGGTGCGTTATCTGGCGAACGAAGTTCAGTCTGAACGCTTGAAGATACGCGGATTTTATCCTGATTGGGCAATACCGACTTTTCACATTGTCCGCTTTTTACTTTACGCATTTATGATTGCGATGATATATCCTTACTTACCGGGGTCTAAATCGGGCGTATTCCAGGGTATATCTGTCTTTGTAGGTTTGATTGTTTCGCTTGGCTCCAGTACGGTTATCGGCAATATCATAGCGGGTTTAGTCATCACTTATATGCGGCCTTTCAAATTGGGTGACCGTATCCAGCTGAACGACACTACGGGCAACGTTATTGAGAAAACTCCGCTCGTCACCCGTATTCGTACTCCGAAGAATGAGGTAGTGACTATCCCCAACTCTTTTATCATGTCTTCCCATACCGTGAACTATAGTGCTTCTGCACGTGAATACGGTTTGATTATCCATTCCGAAGTAACCATCGGCTATGATGTTCCCTGGCGGCAAGTACATCAGTTATTGATAGATGCGGCATTGAATACCCCTGGTGTAATAGACGATCCTCGTCCTTTTGTATTGGAAACCTCTCTCAGCGACTGGTATCCTGTTTATCAGGTAAATGCCTATATCAAAGATGCCAACCGTTTGGCGCAGGTTTATTCAGATCTGCACCAGAATATTCAGGATAGATTCAATGAAGCGGGTGTAGAGATTATGTCACCCCACTACATGGCGACACGTGACGGGAGCGAGACGACAATTCCGAAAGATGATTGGCGGGAAAAGAAGTGAGCCGGACTGTTGAGGGGAGCCGGCTCTATTAAGAATATGAGTTGTGCCAATTATTTGTTTCTGGTCACCGTGTGCAACACGTTTCCTTTCTTGTCAATCATACGCAGTTCCAGGGCATTTTTATTAGCTGATACGATGGAGAAACCCGGTTGGGGACTGCAGAATACCGTTCCTTCGATTGGCTTTACTTTGCGGCTGAGTGAAGCGGAAGAGTTGGTGATATAATCAATGTTACTACCCGCTATACGAACATGCTGAAAGTTGTGAATATGTCCGCAGATATACATGTCTACTTTATGTTTACGCAAGATCGGGTCAAGACGGGTTTGCAGATCCATGCGTTCGCTTTCATCTTTTGGCGTTTCAGCATAGATGGGATGGTGTCCGGCAACGATTACCCAGTCTTCTTTTGCGGTAGTGAGTACAGAATCTATCCATACGAGCTGTTTTTCATAGTCTTGCTTACAGGCATCAGGGTAAGTTCTGTTTTCGTTCCGGTATTTATCGATCATAGGAGCGGTATCTATCCACACCACGCGGAGGGTAGTGCCTTTATCTTCAAAAGTCTTGGTGTAATAACGGGCGGGCATGGTCCAGCGGCGGCTGACATGGGTATAGTCTAATACGGCTTGTGTGTTACCGCGATACTCATGGTTGCCCAATACGGGAAACCAGTCGATCATCAGTTCGGGATGGCTGTAGATTAGTTCAAAGTTTGTCATCCAAAGCGGATCGTTTACACTGCGTACGCCTTCAAAATGATGTACATCACCGGTGGCCAGTACAAACTCAGGTCCTACTCCTTCTCCCATCACACCCATAAGTTCTGCAATTGGCTTCTGGTCGTAATAACCGTTACGCCCCAAATCGTTGGCGACATAGAAATTGAATTTCTTGTCAAAGATGGAATAATCGCTGATTTGTGCCGTTGCCAGATTACTGAGAAAGGCAACGAATAATAAGAGGAATATTTTTTTCATTGTTATTTTCATTGTTTTATTATTTAAAAGTTGATTTTTACTCCTGCATTTACTTTCACCCCGTAATATTCAGCTTGCATGGTGCGGTCTTTAGTGCCTTGATAATAACGTAAAGGCTGGTTCAACAGATTGTTTGCTTCGGCATAGAAAGTTGTCTTGATCTTCTTTCCGAATGTATAGCTTGCATTGGCGTCCATATAATTCACTTTGTCATAGTAGCGATCATAGAACGTGCTTTCGCCCATTTCGTCAATAAAGTCGGAAGCGAAGTTGTAACTCAGGCGAATATTCAAACCATTCTTCTCAAAATAGAGTGAGGCATTGGCTGTATGTTCCGGTGACCCCGGTAAGCTGAGGCCTTTCTCATTCTCACGTCCTTCGAAGTTGAAATCTTCCACGCGTGAGTGTGTATAAGTGTATGTTCCGTAGAAGCCTATGCATTTCAATGCAGGGGCAATGAAGCCGAAATCGCGTTGATAGGATAGCTCTACGCCAAGCAGATTGGCATTGCCTGCATTCTTGGGTTGTGTGAAGCGTGTATATACATTGCCCTGATACTCGTAGTTGGTACTGATTTGGTCTACGATGAAATCATCAATCTTTTTATAGAAGATACCGGCACTGACCAGACCGATACTACGGAAATAATAATCGGCGCTCAAATCGAAGTTGTAAGACATCGTCGGTTTCAATTCGGGATTGCCGATGGTAATTTCGTTGTCGGAACGTTTGATGTTTACGCTTGGTACAAGGGCTGAATATTTAGGACGTGACAACGTTTGGGTGAACGAGCCGCGCACTTTAAGGTCATCGTTTACATTCCATTTCAGCAGTAAAGAGGGTAGGAAGTTGATATAACTGTTCCGCTTGCGTTCGGTTTTCGAGGTTATATCTTCGTCGGCATCATAAGTACGTCCCGTATAAGCCAGATCTGTATTTTCAATGCGAAGTCCTGACATCCATTCTATATCGTCCGTAATTTTCAGGTCGAAACGGATATAACCCGAACTGACAGTCTCACGCGCTTCGAAGTTACCGGCAAGTTCCTCTTGTACCTGTTCCTTCTCAAAGAGTGAAGCGTTATTCAAGTCCAGCGAACCGGTATATTCCTTGCCGGCATAAATGCCTGCCTGATATTTTTTGTTGGGCATGAAGTGCTTGTTGGTCTGATTTACAGTGCTTTTCAAGCTGTTTGCCATGAAAGCGTCTTCGTCCAGCGGAGTATATTCATAAAAATCCACTTCTTTATCTTTTGTTTTGCGTACCACCTTTGCTCCGAATTTCAATTTGTTTCCGTTCTTGAAAGGAAGTTTGAAGTTGGCAGAGAATTTCAGGTCTTGTTCCTTAATATCTTCCTGTTGCTCGGTCAACTCCTTTAAACTGAACTTGTCATTCAGGATCATGGTAGAACCTTCTTGAGGAGTGGCATACGGTTGGCGTTCATCATTCAAGTCGACGTTAAAGTTTTGCTTTTTCAGTTGGAAGTCGATGTAACGTTCGTTGGGGCGCTCTTCACTGGCTTTGGCATAACTGGCGTGCCAGTCCATAGAAAGAGAGCCAAACAGGTGCTCTCCACCGAGAGCGAAGTCCATGGTGCGTTGACGTTCCAAACGGGCGTTACGGTTGTCCGGCGTACCGGCCTTGGTCTGTATACGTACGGTTGCTTTTCCGTCAGCACTAAGGTCTTTCAAGGTAGTACGGTAACGGTTTTCCCAGTCGTTACGGTTGTTGAAGATACCTTTGAAAGTTAACTTGTGATTGGCATTGATATCCCAATCCAAGGCAGCCGAATAACTTTGGCGTTCGCGAGTGACGTAATATTGGCGGATTTGGTAGTCATTGACGAAAACTTTTCCGTTGTCATCCTGTTCCCACATGAATTCCGTATCATAGGAACCCGAAGGTGAATTCTGGTAGGATGCGGAAAGTATCAAACCCAATTTACCGTTGAAGAAGCGGTCTCCGTAGGTGAACCCCAGGTTTAGCTGTGCCTTCTCGCTTATCCAATTGTATCCGGTTCCGGCAGTGGCGGTGATAGTACGTTTGTAAGGTGAATTTTTGGTTACCAAATTAATAGATCCGCCGATAGCGTCGGCATCCATATCCGGGGTCACTACCTTATTGACTTCAATGGTTTGTATCATATCGGCAGGTATCAGGTCGAGCTGTACATTACGTGTGTCACCTTCGGCAGAAGGAACACGATTTCCGTTGATGGTGACCGAACTGAGATCGGCGCTCGTACCGCGTACTTGTCCGAAGCGTGCTTCTCCTTGGTCGTATTGCACGTTGATACCGGAGATACGTTTCAATGCATCGCCGATATTGGAGTCGGGGAATTTTCCTACCTGGTCGGCAGAAACGATGTTGGTGATACCGAGGTTGTTTTTCTGTGAGTTGATAGCTCGTCTCTGGCCTTGGAATGCACCGCCAACAACGACCTCTTGAAGTTCGACCCCCTCATTCAGTACCACGTCTTTCTCTAAAGTACGTCCGGCGGGAATAGTGATTTTAAGTTCTACAGGTGAATATCCCACATAACTCACCTTTATGGTATAAGTTCCCGGGTCAAGGTTAGAGAAAGTGTAGAACCCGTTGACGTCGCTTGTCACACCTGTGCGTAGTTTCTCGATGTAGATAGAGGCACCCGGGAGGGTTTGTTTGGCAGCATCAATGATACGGCCACGTACCGTACCTTGTTTCACGATATTTGCTTTTTCATCAGCCATGGTAACATTGCCGGCTATGGCGAAAAGAAGTAAAAATAAGAATGCTCTTACAATCTGTTTCATACTTGTTATTGTCTGTTAATATTCTGCCGCAAAAGTAGAGGGATGCCGTTACGTGCAATTTACGGAAGATTGAAGAACAAGTAACAATTCGGTTACAATCCGGTTACGGGGAATAGGGGTATAATTATATTGAGTCTACCTCAGTGGTATACTCAGAAATCTCAGCCGTATACAGAGATATGCCGATTTTAATGGATTTGTTTACAGGAGATTAGCAGTTTCCTTTCATCGGCAAGAGTGGTAGCGAACAGATAGAGTTCTCCACCTTCTGCCAACTTCAGACGTTTACGTAGTTCGGCAACGCTGGCGGGGAAATTGCGTACAGTAAGATTGGATTTCTTTTCTGTACCTAACAGTTCCTTGACTTCCTTTTTGTTAAGGCTGCCGCTCTTGATTATCCGGAATTTCCGGCCGGGGAAGTCCGGTATATAGTTGTCGGAAGTGTAAAGATGGCTGTTGGGATGTAGTTTCTCTACCTTATATATAGAAGAGATACTCCGATAAGCGCCCGCTTTCAGAATAGAAACATTCGGCTCATAAAGATAGGTTTTGAGAGTGGAGGTGTATCGGGCCGGTAGCTCTTTTTCTTCCCGGCGGTTGAATATCAATGATTGTACTCCCTGTTGATAGTTGAGATTGATACAGTGAATGGGGATATTCTCAATGGGAACTTCTGCTTCTGCCTCTTTAGACGGAGATATCCCCACTTTTTCTACGTGCCCCAGTACAAGTAATAGCTCTTTACACTCGTTGTTCAAGGAAACGACATGAACTTGTTGCACATGTTTCAGGTCATGTAGCGCCAATGTTAAATCCAGCATCGGTGATAGTTTTACCAGTACATGTCGTGCTTTTTCAAGTAATAACTTTTCCAGGGCGGCAATATTCGGTTCACAGTCACTGATGGCCACCGTCTTCCCTCCGTGACTGTCTCTGCGGGCAGGGTCAATGAATATCCAATCTACAGGAGCCATCTGCTGTAAATGCCGGATACCGTCTTCATGAGAAACGGTGATATGGTTTAAGCCGAGTAGCGGAAAGTTATGCGAAGCGATTTCACATAATATTTCTTGTTGTTCCACGTAGGTTACTTTTTTGAAGCAGGAAGACAGAAAAGCACAATCTATACCGAAACCACCGGTGAGGTCGGTAAGACTATCCCAAGGAGATATATCTTCTTTTTGGGAAAAGGTACGGATAACTTCTGTTTTGTAGCGGGCTGTGGCTTCTGAAGAACATTGTTCCATGGAGAGATGAGGTGGATACAATAACATTTCATGAGTTGCCCATGTGGGTATTTTGTCTCGTGAAACTTTCCATCCAGTTATCTGCGTCAGTGCATTGGGCATATCCACCATCGGATATCTATGCGCCAATAGAGCAAGAGCACGTACGTCCTCGTTGCGATGTTCGCGAATAAAGTGTAGAGTCTCTTCTGATAAGTTCATAGGCTTTTTACAATAGTTTCTCTAACCACATTTTTACTTGTTCTGCATCAGGATGGATCGCTATGATACACCCTTCCCGGTCTACAAGAAAGGTTCGTCCTCCTCCGTTACCTATACCGTATTCTTCCCATATTTTGTTGCTGTCATTCAGTTCCAGCAGATTGAGCCACGGGTATTTATCTCTGTTTATACAGTTGGTCATATCCGAAAGTTTACGTTCACGTGCAACACCTACCACAGTGAAACCTTTGTCTTTATAGGCCTCGTATATTGGGATCATACTGATGGAAAGGCGCCGACACGGCCCGCACCATGATGCCCAGAGATCTATCAGTGCCACTTTCCCTTTGATTTCCTCGGATAAGGTGTGAAGTTTACCCTCTGCATCGGGAATTGTGAAATCAATAAACCGGCTACCTACTTGTATTTGTTGGGAGATAATCCAATGTTTCATATAGTTACTCATTGGATTATCGGTGAATTTACCATCATATAAGGCGTTGTATATCTCTTTGATGGTATTTATACCTTCGGGTTCCAAGTCAATTGCAACTTGGCTCATTAGTAAGAAAAGACCGGGTAACGTAACGTTTCTACGAATGTATTCATTTTGGAAATCTTTCATTTCCCGGTACATTTTTTGCATTTTCTTTTCAAAGACCTGATACTCCTCAGTATAAACTTTCCCTTTTTCTTTCAATGTCTGTATCTGCTTGTCCAGCTCTTTTAGTTTATTCTCTTTGTCTGCCTGTTCTGTTTTATACAAAGTTTCCATTTGTCGGTACAAGATTTTCATTTCGGGAGTCATCACTTTATCTGCCTTTTCCAATTGTTCGCGTTCTTGACGGATGCTGTTTGTGAAACGTTCTTTTATCTCTTGTCTAAAACGTAATAATTCTTTGTTTAGTGGGGTTTCAGTATGTATCTCGGATATTTCTTTCAATGGACGAATAGTTATTCTTATCATACCTTCTTCAGCGAAGAAACTGACCGGAGACCAAGCGCCATTCAAGTGGGCACTCCAAGGATAGAGCTCATAGGGTTCGTTAAGGTCTGTGTATAGATCGTACGAAAATTTCCCGTCGATGACAGGAATAGATATCCATTCGTTGACTCGTGGATCGCTATTGTAGCGCATTAGCATTATTCGGCTGTATGCTGGGTGGTTAATGACTGTTCCTTCTATCCGACAATGTATTTTTGAACTTTTTGTTTTTGTGGAAAGACGGATGTCATTAACGGTAAATCCTGTATTATTATCGGGTGTTTCATAAAAGTCTACGTATTCATCTTTAGGATCAACCGGTTCAAATTGCATACTGAATGAACGGGTATAAGTATCGGGCATATACTCTTTTCGGTCTGTTTGTATACCAGTGGTACGTATCAGTCGATAATTCTTATTCGTGTTTTTTCCTTTTAGTATGGATGATGAGGCTATTTTAACCCAATAATTGGGACGGTTGTATAGATTGCCATATAAGATAACGGCTGTATCTGATACTTCTGCCCGATAGATTTCCAACGATTCGGTGGTACGTACTCCACTGACGGGATAGTCAATAACTTTATTCTGTGCATTAATAATCCATGCTCCCATAGTTATCATTCCGAGAAAGAAAAGTAGTTTTTTCATGACTTTGTTGTGTTTTGATTGGATTATTGGCAACAAAGTTACTTTAATAATCCAGATAAACAAATGGTACAAAGGAAGAGTTTTGCTATCTTTTGAACACGAAATCAGGGTATTACTTGATATTTCTCTCTGGCAGTCTGTCGGCTATACCGATTGAAATGCCACCACTCACTTGGCAACGGACGAAAACCGGCTTTCTTCATCACTTGGCGTAATAACAAACGGTTATTGCGTTCTTGGACGGTAATCTTACCACTTTTCACCAGTTGTTCTTCATGGGTGATATGGGCTTCTTTGCCAAAATAGTCTACAGGGGTTCCCATAGATAGAGGATTTCCTTTTTCATCGAGGATACTGAGGTCTACGGCAAGGCCGTAATTGTGCAGACCACCACCATGAGCGGGATTGGATACATAGATATATTGTGCAGTACCTTTCACGATATTCCACATGGTTTGCTGAATGGACATGGGGCGTGCCGCATCGTATACGATGAGAGTATAGGCGGGGTGTAATTCTTTTAAAAACTGTTGTGCCTTTATCAAGCTTTCCATTGCTTCGGGATGGAGATAGGCTTCACGTAAATCTTTGTATAAGAGTTGACCAGTAAAGTTGTCGGTACGAGAGTACATCAATTCGATGGCGATGGTACTATCCGCCTCGGCTATATTAATGAAACCTAATGAGTCCAGATAATGTGCCATGCAACTTTTGGCGGGAAGCGGTGGCTTCTCTTTCTCTTCCTTTGCTAGAAAAACGGTAATAGATTGTTCATTGGTCCGGCAGTTCCCAGTAGAGTTTTCTTGCGCGGGATATTGTTGCTGACGGCATCCACGGCATCCGGATAAAAAGAATAAAATATAAAAGAAGAGAATATATTTCATTGATTTGTCCTATTTCAGTTGATATTGTTGGGACAAAGGTAATTGAAATATGTAAAATTGATTAAACCTTTTGCTTATATTCTTGTCATATAAATTACAAAACCATAAAGAAACACACAACACACTCACATAATGAAAAACATAATTGTTGGGCTATTACTTTTTTTATTTGTACCAGGAACTATCTTGGCACAAAAACGTATCATTACAGTTTCAGGGCAGGTTGTAGAGCAGGAAACTAAAGAAACTATAGAGGCTGCCACTGTACAATTATTAGCGTTGTCAGATAGTTCGCAGGTTGCGGGTATTGTAACTCGTGCGCAGGGACGTTTTGTCTTACCTCGTGTCAAAGCCGGTAATTATCTATTAAAAGTATCTTTTGTGGGATATACCACATTCTTTCAGCCTGTAACCTTATCTGAAAAGAAAACGTCGAGAGATCTTGGTGTGATAGAACTATCGGCAGATGGTATATTACTGGATGAAGCGGTTATTACAGCTGAGGCTCCTCCGATAGTTATCAATGAAGATACCACAGAGTATAACGCTTCCGCTTATAGGGTAGCGGCAGGTTCGATGCTTGATGAACTGATAAAACAGTTACCCGGTGCTGAGATTGATGAAGATGGGAAGATAACATTGAATGGTGAAGAAATCAAGAAAATAATGGTAAATGGTAAAGAGTTTTTTGGTAATGATACGGATATGTCACTGAAAAACCTACCTGCTGATGCTGTACAGAAATTAAAAGCCTATAAGGAAAAGAGTGATAACGAACGGTTAACCGGTATTAAAGATGGTAATGAAACACCGGTATTGGATCTTACCTTGAAGAAGAACAGCGGATGGATGGGAAATTTGAGTGGTGGATATGGAACGGAAGACCGTTATGAGGGGAATATAAATGTAAATCATTTCACGGATGATATCAATCTTTCATTTGTAGGGGCGGCTAATAATACCAATCGTCAAAGTAGTGGTCAACGTACTCATCAAAGTGCAGGTATTACTTATGCTCGTAAGAGTGAGAAATTAGATATAAGAAGTAATGTACGCTACCGTCATAATGTGAATGATGTGATTACGGAAACTTCTTCTGAAACTTTTTTGGGTGATGAATCAACTTTCTCCAACAGAGCCTCAAATAGACAAAATGGCAGTCATGGCCTGAATGGAAATGCGCGAGTGGAATGGAAGATAGATAGTTTGAATACTTTGAATACTCGTATAAACTTTGATTATAGTAAAGGTAGTTCATGGAATGAAAGTAGGAATAAACGACTCAATAATGATAAGGAAGATATTAATGAAACAGTTTCTGCAGGTAGTGGGGATACAAATAATCATGGAATAGAAGGTGCAATAGCTTATTATCATAGATTTCGGAAACCGGGGCGTAATTTTCATGTCTCACTCAATTTTGATTATAGTGAAAACAGTCGGGATAATTTCAATAAATCTTATTCCCAGTTTTTTATGCAAGACAGTATTTCGGATATTGAGCGAAATACGAAAGGTGAGGGTCATAATCTAAGTTGGAATATTTCTGCCAGATATATTGAGCCTCTCTCCAAACATTATAGAATTAGTGTCGGTTATACTTTTTCTAATCGACATGGGTTATCGCAGTCGTTGGTGTATGATAGTATCAATTATGCAGATCGTATGAACTATGGATATAATGACAATCTAAGTTCTCGCGTAGAAAACCACTATGGCAATCAGCGGTTTAATCTTTCCTTACAGGGCGACCATACGCAATGGCAGGGTGAACGTAAAGGTTTAAATTACAATATAGGTATTGCTTTAAATCCGCGTTTTACTGAAAGTGTGACTACTATCGGGCCAAATACGAATAAAGATTTACCACGGCAGAATGTTATAAACTGGTCTCCTTCCGTATCGTTGGATTATTATTTTTCACGTCGTGAACGTTTTACCTTTCGATATAGCGGACAGAGTTCTGCGCCTAACATGGAGGATCTTCAAGAAGTTATAGATGTTACTGATCCGATGAATTTACGTTATGGAAACCCGAATCTGAAATCTTCGTTTTCGAATACGGTTAGTGCTAATTATAACCGATATTCAGTTACTACTATGAGAAGTTTCCGGGTAGGAGTAGGATTTAACAATACTATGAATTCAGTTGGTAATCGCATGACTTATGATACCAGAACCGGTGCGCGTACTTATCATAAGGTCAATATCAATGGTAATTGGAGTTCGAATATGAACATCTCTTTTGATACTCCGTTCAAGAATAAGAAGTTTACAATCAGTACAGGGGCTAATGCCAGATATAGCGATCAGGTCAGTTATACGTCTGTAAATAAAAAAAGTACAGATGCGGAACTGAGTACTACGCACAACTTTTCTGCTACAACTCGTCTACGGGGAGCATATCGCAGTAACAAATCCGATATTGCTTTAAACGCTTCATTCCGTTACAATAACGTACAGAATAATAAACAAAAGAACAGTAATCGTGAAACATTTGATTATACACTGGGGGGAAATACGAATATTCGCCTTCCATGGGATATAGAGTTTTCTACAGATATGCATTGGCGGATACGTGAAGGATATAGTGGTGATGCGAATAGAGATGAATTCTTATGGAATATGCAGCTCTCAAAACGTTTTATGAAACGGAAACAAGCTATGGTGCGTGTTAAAGTGTATGATATTTTGCGTCAACAGAACAACCAGAGCCGTTCAGTGAGTGGCACGAGTATCACTGATACAACTACCAATATGCTTACTAGCTATTGTATTGTCCATTTTGTCTATCGTTTTAATACATTGGCCGGTAGCCGTGGCGGTGGCGGCAGGGGAGAAGGCAGGAGAAGAATGCACAATGTTGACGAATATTAGTTCTTTTCTTTGCGAGTTATTAATAGAAGAATAATAATTGTCGGAGTGATTACTTTTAAAATATTTGTCACGTAAACCTCGCTCAGAGAAGTCGGAGACACAGTGAGGGTATACAAATAGATTTGTCTTGAATTAGAGGTAAAAAGAACGGGAATGACAAGGTTGTACTTGGAGAGTGTATAAGAGGTTCTATTCTGTTAAGAATGAGCCTCTTAATTTCTAACCATCACTCTTCCGATTTTTTATAAAATTTGCTTGGGCTTACATTATAATATTTTTTGAATACCTCACGAAAGTACTTTGCATCCGAAAACCCGACAATATCAGCAATCTCCGCTATTGTATGTTCGCCTTGCTTTAGTAATTGTGCAGCATGTTGCAAACGTATCATCCGGATATAGTCAGCCGGAGCATAACCGGTCAGTGCCTTTAATTTATTGAAGAAACTTGTACGGCTCATATAATGTTGACTACTGAGTATCTCCACATTAAAGTCCGAGTCTCCCATGTTCTTTTCTATACATTCCTTAACGGAAGCTATAAATTTCCAGTCCATGGTGTTAGTACAATTCACTGGAAGATTTTGTTTTTTATCTTCGATACTGTTATAAACCTGACGGAGCAAAGCGCGATTTGCAAGTATATTCTTAATCATTGCTTTGAGTATTCCCACACTGAAAGGTTTGATGATGTAGGCGTCCGCCCCGATTTCCAGCCCTTCCAACATGTTTTTCTCATCTCCCAGTGCAGTTAGCAAAATGACTGGAATATGGGATATTTCAAGATTTCCCTTTATAGCTGAGCAAAGTTCATCTCCGCTCATCTCGGGCATCATTATATCGGATATGACGAGATCGGGATTGAATTCTCGTATTATAACAAGTGCGTCTTTTCCATTCGGACAGGACTGAATATTATAATCCGTACTAAGCATATCCATAAGATAACTACGTAAATCATCATTATCTTCCACTATCAGGATACGTTGTGAAGGACTGTTTATCTGGAATGTTTCCGTAGACGAACCGGAATTTTGAGTCGGTATGATAGCTTCCGGATGTTCATCTGGTGTCTTGGGAGAGATAAATTTTGCTTTATGGAGGTGCCTGTTTCCTTTCGGGAAAGTGATCCGTACACAGGTACCTTGATGTTCGGTACTTTGAATCTGAATCTTACCTTTATGTAACTTGACCAGTTTATATACCAGCATTAATCCGATTCCACTGCCTGTCACTTTTAGATTGATGACATTACTACCCCGAAAACAGTTTTTAAATAATTTCTTTTGTTCACGCGAAGGAATACCGATTCCGGTATCTTTTACCTCGATACTCCAGGTATTTCCTTCCTCACAGGCATAAATGCATACACTGCCACCTTCAGATGTATACTTTAATGCATTTGATAAGATATTTTTTAGAATAGATCCCATCTTGTCACTGTCAAACCACACATTCAGATAGTCAAAATTGCTTTCGTAGACAAACCTTACACGTTTCATTTCTGCATATTTACGGAAAACGGCGTAAATATTATTCATATAAGAATTCAGTTCATACTCGGAAATGTAAAGAGTGGAAGAGTAGACATCTATCCGTTCGAAATTTATCAGGTTGGTCGTCAGCTGAAGTAATGTATTCACATTTTTAAGAGCCATATTCATATGCGGTAATGCTTGTTCCATCACCATGTGGTTTTCTACAATCTCTTCCAGTGGAGCCTTTATCAATGTAAGTGGTGTGCGTATGTCGTGAGCTGTGTTAATGAAGAACCGTGTTTTCTCATCCGAAACTTTCTTCTGTTTGTGCAACATGATGATACGGAATATAATAACCAGAATCAGAACCAGTAAGATTGCATATCCTACCATAGCCCATACACTGGCCCATATCGGAGGTGTTATGATAATCTGGATGTTTCTTGTTTCATAGGTTTTGTATTGTTCCTCATTGGATACTGTACGAATTCGTAATGTATAACTGCCTGGAGGTAGATTTCTTACAATAATCCGGTTGTCCAGGCTTGGACGACTCCATTCTTTATGAAAACCGTCAATTTTCCATGAATAAAGAATATTGGAAGGATAATCATAATTAATGGAAATTACATCAAGAGAAAAAGTGTTTTGTCTGTAGGTCAGTTCTAATCGGTCAGTCTCATTAATGTCTTTCTTTAGGGGAGATCCGTCATCACCCGGATAAATGGGGTGATAAGCTATCATAAAATCGCGCAGTAACAGACGTGAATAATAGGGTTCCGGTATCTGTATGTCTGTCGGGAACTTGACAGCACCGTCATTACCGCCAAAAATGAGCGTACTTTTGTTACATGCTGTGGCAGAGCCTGCATTAAAATTGACACTCATCAATCCTTGCTCTCGTGTCCAGTTACGGAAAGAGTGTTTCTTTGTTGAATATATGGTAATACCGTTCTCCGTACCCATAAGTAGACTTTCGTCCTGACGTGGAAGAATTGCATAAATATTATCGGAAATCAATGCACAGTTGTCTGTAAGGTACTGATGGATAAACTCATTATTATTAATGTCGTAAACTAGAAGGCCGGATCCGCGTGTACCAATATACAAGATACTGTCATCTCTTTGATACAATGCACATATATAGGGAGATTCGATAGGTAGGTCAACATATTGATAAACACCGGATTTCTTATCAAGTTGGTAGAGCCCCATTCTTGTACCGATCCACATCTGCCGGGCATCCTTTTCCTGAATGGTAGTGATAGAATTTACTCCCGGATATAAGCGCACGCTTTTGGTCTTAAGATTGATACGCTTCAAATGGTAATACCCACCGGACCATATATCACCGTTCGAATCTTTTTTAATGTCATAAATATATTGATCAGGACGTACTCCTGCAATAGCAGCCGGAGAAAGATAACTTATCTTAAATTCTTTCTTCTTTTCTATCTTGTAAATACCTGACGTAAAGCCGCCGGCCCATATCACACCGGGAGTGACTTCACACAGTGCTAAGAAGATGTGATTTTCATCATCTAATGCCGGGTCAAAAGAACTGAAGAAAGAACGCCACTCTTTTGTAGTAGGTTGATAAAGACTGATACCGTTACTGGTCGCAAACCAGAGATCACCATCACTGTCCTCTATCACGTCATGAACCTGATTGTTCACCAATGAATGGTTATTACCGAGAGAATGTCTGATTAGGTCGTAACTCCTATAGCGGTTGTTACGGATGGTAATGCCTGTAGGATAATTGGCAAGCCAGATGCGCTGTTCTTCATCCACATAAATATCATTGATATTGTTCCCGTTCATACCGTTATAACTACTATAATCGGCTGTTATGTAGGGGGTACTCATGCGGGTATTTATGTCTAGTTTATATACTCCTTTTCCACCTGTGGCTACCAGAAGCTCATGAGCGTTCAAAGCAACGATTTGATTGATCTCTACATTATTGGGTGATTGGCAGGAACTGATTTTTGCTGTTCTGCCTATGTCATATACGAGTATTCCCTCTTTATAGTTTCCCACAAACAGTTGTTTTGAAACGGCATGATAATAGAGTTTATGCACTGGGGTATCGATATTTTCCACCGCCTTATCTGAAACCAGTTTCCACCCTTTATCTTCTATCCTGGCTCGGAACAGACCACTTCCCGTACCGATAAAGAAATGCTCATCGTCTGTCTGTTCAATGGCCGTTATTTCATCATTAACAGGCGTTGGTATATGCAGAGCTGTTCCAGTACGAGTATTATACCATGTAATACTATCTTTACAACATAACCAAATACGACCATTCTTGTCTAAATAACCGTAATTAAGGAATGCCTGTGACTTATTTCTGATCAGTCTCGGATGTACGTAAACCAGTTCGAACTTATCATGTTGCGAATCATATTTGAAAACACGACCTTTTTGACCGATTACCCATAATACATTCCCCTTGTCCATATAAAGCCAGTGTAGGGCAATTCGTGAATCTAACTTCATACTATCGTCTGAAAAATTGTAATGCTTGATATGTTTTCCATCATAGCGATCTATCCCCTCTTGAGTTAGAAACCACATATATCCCCGTTGATCTTTCTGGATATGATATATTTTCTGATTATTCAGACCGTCTTCCAGCCCTATGTACTTATAAATCTGCCCCTTACTTACAGTACCGTTAATGAAAAAGATTGCAAAAAGTAAAAGTCGTCTAATATTCAAAAGTGTTTTCATATAATATTCAAAAAATACATTTGCAAAATTATAAAATATTAGTTAAAATACCATCGGGTAAATTAATAATCATATATCAAAACAATAAAATTGAATCAATAAAAAGTGGACGATATCTTGTTGTATCAAACATTTTTGATTTGGATTGTTCCAATTATGAGTTCTATTTAATAGATTATGGGTACAGCAAATTTAACAAAAAGTATACATTCTGGAATAATGTTCATGATTTCTAACGGTTTCTTTATGCTTACCGAATAAAGAGATAAAGATCGATTAGAGGGTACACACTTACCCTGCTGCATTAACCTTTTTGTTCGTGCTTCACGCTCTTTGTTAAATCATTTAGGGTTACGAATAGGCTTGTTGATATACGTTTCATTCTTCTGTTAAGAGTAAATCTAAGCCTTACGGTGAAATAGTCATTTGTCTTTCTTTGTACTTCTACTACTTCTGGGTTGATTGTCGGCATATTACATATTGTTTAATTGGTGAAACAACTGTTCTTTCTTAAGGCTAATGTAATCAAGCAACAGACCCTTAATTGGAGGTATCTATGAACTAAAAAAGCTATATTCTGTTAAGAATGAGATTTTTAGCTTGTGGATCAGTCTGGGCTTGAACCAGGGATCTTCTGATTATGAGTCTGTTGTTCTAACCAACTGAGCTACCTCGTTATCAACACGTTAATTATCTCTGTGTAAGTTCTAAGGTCAACAATAGGTCAACACTGAACTTGCCTTACAAATTTACTAAAAATCTTATTCACAATGAAACATTCTCCATTGTGATTTGCTTTGGACAAGAATAATCACTAATTTTGTGTTATTCTAAAACAGGGAGTTATGTCAAGAGATGTGGTAAAACAAGAACTATTGGCGAAACTGAAGCAAGAACACTGCTTTTGGTCGTACAATGAAAACTCAATCAAGGATATTCCAGATGATATGCTGATTGAGAAAACCTTGTTACATCTTGATTTGGAGGAAATAAACCAACTGTTTCTAATTTACCCTTTCAAGAAAATCAAGCAGGTGTGGCTGGATTATCTTGTTCCCCAAGCGGAATATCTCTACACGTTGAATCGTTTCTTTGCATGGTATTATTTCAAAGCAAAGAAACCAGATGCTTATATAAAGTCTATGGCTACCCGCCACCTTAATAAAATGTTTGCATGAAAGGTTTAGCTCCACACACGCTGCAAGTTTTTGAAGCCGTTTCTAAGTTGGACTGCATCAAACCCTATCTCTTGGTAGGTGGCACAGCTTTGTCATTGCAAATGGGAACTCGGCAAAGTGAGGACTTGGACTTTATGAAATGGCGTACCTCTAAAACAGAGAAAATGGAAGTAGTATGGTATCAGATAGAGAAAGAGTTCGCTGCAATAGGTGATATTCAGCATAAGGACATTTTAGATATAGACCATGTGGAATATTTAGTGTCTGGAGTAAAGTTCTCTTTTTATGCCTGTTAAATATTCTCCTGTCAGTATGCCTGTGGAATATCTGAATAATCTCAGATTGGCAGATGTAAAGTCTATTGGAGCTATGAAGATGGAGGTAATGCTACGCAGGAGTAATTTTCGCGATTATTATGATATTTATTCCATCTTAAAGTCTGGTGTACCTATCAACGATTTGGTATCTTTAGCCCTTACCTACTCTGGACATAAGTTGAAATCCAAGAATCTGTTAGCTATGCTCACCAACGGCTCTCGTTTTACAAGAGATTCCCATTTTGAGCAACTTGCACCGATTTATGCTGTTACTGCTCAAGAAATAGAAGATTATATAAAGTTTTGTTTATTATAAACTGCTGCAACATTCTTACGAATGGGGTTATATATAGAAGTATTCCTTAGAATTGTAGTAGCTATATAAAAGAGAAACAGCATAAGAGTTCCCTCAAATACTGCTTCCTTTATATTGTTATTCGTTCATGTAATCTACTATCTGCCTAAACACGTCACCTGCCATCAATCCACCACTTGCAGGTAGCCCATCTTTATGAATAGAAACAATGATAGAATATTGGGGAGCATAGGCAGGAAAGTAACCGCAGAATTCTACAATATAGCTTCCATCTTCAAGTTGTACTGTTCCTGTTTTACCTGCAACTTGTTGTTTATCAGATTTGGCAGGTTGCCCTAACCCGTCTTTAACAGTATACAATAATGCTTGTTTCAAGCTGTCAATATTAGCTTGGCTTGCTATCTGCGGATTGATAACTGTTGTACTGTTTTCATAAAGTTGTGGGTGTATCATCTTTCCACTATTAGCAATAGCATTATAAAAGGTTAGCGTTTGTATAGGAGTAATAGTCTGATTATATCCAATGCAGAACCATGCAAAGGCTGTATCGCTCCAAGCGCTATCTTTAGGAGTAACAAAGTATGCAGATTTCAGATTAGTTATTCCTGTGATGCTGTCTGGTTTACCATAACTCATATTATTCAACTGATTGAAGTATGCTTGTGCATCATCTCCAAATGCTTTCTTCATTGTTTTATAAACAGCAATGTTTGAACTTGAAGCTAAACCTTGCTTGATAGAGACTTCACCATATCCACCTCTATGCCAATTATGGTCTATCAGTTTCCTGTTATGTACAGGGTAGATTCCATTATCCACATCTACAGTATCAGATAGTTTTACCTTTCCTGTTTCCAATGCTGCCAATATGGATATGGGGTGCGTCAATGCTGATTCGTGTGCTTGAGAGAAGTTTTCGCAAGATTGGTAGTTAGCACTATCTTTCTTTTCAAGTCCGACCATAGTCTTTATATGTCCTGTCTGAACATCCATAATGATAGCTTGCCCGGATAAGGCATTAGGCTCAATTAGCTTGCTCTCTAAGATAGAAGTAGTTTTGACTTGTAAAGTGCTATCTATGCAGTTCCTATTCAATTCCGTAGAATGATTGGAAGTACTAAAACATGATGCCATGCACGAAGTTATTGCCAAGGCTGCAAATAGTTTTTAAAATTTCATATATTTTATAATTTTCGGTTACAACTTGTCGAATAAGTCCTTGATAAACATATAATAAGCGTTATTCCAAAATGTCACAGAACATTGTGTTTTGTCAATCCAAGGAACTGTAATTTGAGGTATCTTATCATTTGAAACTTTTGATAAGTCCATTATAAACTTATTATATAGTTGGCTTGTGGATTCACACAATGTTTGGAAGATGTAACTGTTTTCTTTACAATAGTTTTCACCTTTTGTTACCATTGTTTGAAGCATACGCAGTTGTTCGTTAAGATGTTCTATATCGTCAAGTACAATTCTTACTTGGCTATCATATAGCACATAATTAGTTTCTGCTGTTATTGATTTGCTTTTTAATATTTCATTTTGTTGTTTTGCTTTATATATATCTCTTGTGATGCCATTTTCAGTAAGCTGTATAATTTTATATTTAGGTTCTTGTATAGGACATGGTTCTTTAGAGTAATGGAATTTAACATCTATGTCGCCTTGTGTAGGATTGGTGGTTCTTTCTACATCTATAGTATATATATTGTATGTTATGTTTCTATCGGGTATTCCATTAAAGCCACGTTTGATTGTAGGAACCTCAAGGATGTTGGAAATAATTAAAGTTGTTCCGATAAGATTACTCAAAGCCTCATATTCTGTCATTGTTGAATTTACATATTGAGTTATTTGTCCTGTGGTATGAATTAGTTCGTGCGTATTACGGTCTTTAACAGAAGCCGTCATGAGACCAAATCCTATTTTTATGGGATAACATCGTGTTGAACGTGTTTTGTAATAGTGGCAGTAAATATGTAATTGAGGAATATCATTCCATTTTCGACCAAAAAATTTAAAGCATTTACTATCAATAGTGTTAGGAAATTCTATTCTGTCTCCAATATTAAACGTTCTATCTTGAAACCATTTACGTCTAACAGGGTTGGAAGATACTTTATCAAGAGCTTCTTTACCTTCTAAGACATCAATATAAGTTAATCCATTATCTATTATTTCATCTATCCAAGGTTTGGGTTCAAAGCAAAACAATCCTGTATCGGGGACATATTTAGTCAATTGGTAGGTGGTTTTCATAAGCAATTTCTTTTTATTTCATCTAAATCAGATTGTACCATAGATAATATGGCTGGAAGATAAATTTCTTTACCATGAACAGTGAGGTGAACCGATTTTGCGACTTGCGGCATTGAATTGGCTTTCTTTATAAACAATTCCAAATCCTGTTCCACTATTTGATAAAGCTGACTTCCACGAGGCGATAGAACAAGTTTGTCAAACTTTCTGTATTCTCTCTTTAAAGCATCCCAATTACTTATTAGATTACCCAAGTCCTTATATAAAGAACGTTCATTGAAGTAAGAAAATAGTCCCATAGTTATTACCTCTTTATGTATAGTTGAACAGTCCACACATCAGTATCGCCAATGTATTTTTTCTTACCAATCGTAATATTGATATTTGTGTAATTCTTATGAATATAATGTCCATTACCTACTTCTCTAAATTCTTCATTTAAACAAGAAGTAAGTCCATCCCAAGCATAAGGGTCTGGTGTTTCCATTATATAAACAATAAACAGTTCATCCTTTTGGAGAGTATCAAAGACTATTTGTATTATATCCATATACGGTTTGGCTATTTGTATAACTGTATATTTATCGTTCTCTTGCATAGAATATCCAGAATATCTGTTTAGAGCATTATTCTTGTATTCGTTTATAAAAGAACTTTGGTCTTTTAAGGCTTTATCAAAATAGCTCCAGCTATTTAATTCATGAAAATTGATATTATACTGCATAATTATAATTGTTATGCCCACCTGCTCCCTTTGTGAGCCATAAATAAAAAAGGTGTGGAAGCTATATATGTTTTACCAACCCTATTCTTTGGCTTCTCGCATCGCCTTGGCATGGATTAGATAAAACAATAGCCCCACACCAATTTTGACAATGTCTAAAGCCTTATAAAATAAGGTAGGTACATATCAAATGTATGGGTGCTATTGCTACCATCTTCACAGCGTTACAAATTTTGCGAGAATTTGACTTTAGAAGATAATTTCAATAACACCTTTCGTTAAATATGTCCTTCCAACTTTCTGACGTATCAGTTCGTCGGAATTGATACAAAGATAATGAAAGATTTTGTAAGTTCTTTAGATGTCACGAATAGACTGGTGGATAACTTTTTCACCTTTCTATCCAACGTAAATCGTATCTTTACGTTATATGTTCCATCACTTCTTTGCTTGTCCTGTTAGACTTCTGTTTTAATCGTCAACATTTTAACCTACTTATTGGGGGGCAACAATAGGTCAACAACGAAGCAAAACAGCCTGTTTCTTGTCAGTATTTCAAAAAATCAAAGAGGAAAAGTCCTAATAAAAAAAGCCCCATAAACACTTGTTTATGAGGCAATTCTTTGTGGACCAGCCTGGGCTTGAACCAGGGACCTCCAGATTATGAGTCTGTTGCTCTAACCAACTGAGCTACAAGTCCGGTGTATCCATCTCTCGGATAGCGGGGGCAAAAGTAGTATTTTCTACTGAAATATGCAAGTGTTTCTGATAAAAATACGGATGACCTTCTATTTTAGAATTTATAAGTACGTTTAGGGTTCTTAGGAAACCAGCCTTTTTTCACCCGATCTTCTTGCTCGAAGATTTCCTTTATCGTCCAAAAAGAAGAAAAAGCAAATACTCCCAAGAGCGAAGCTATCAGGATATTTTCAGTACAAAGTGATGCAATTATACCACCTATACCCAATAATAGGAAAATCCACCAGCATTTAGTACCCCAATAATATTCGGCTTTTACGACTATTGGGTGAAACAGCCCGATAATAAGAAAGGTACAAATGCCAATGACAAGTCCCGAAAGGTGATAATCGTTTAAGAAGCTCATCTTTTTATCTTTTACTTTTCGGGACAAATAGGAATTTCTTTCTTGATGCTCTGTTCCAGTGAAATTAATGTTTCAGTGGCTGTGACACCGGGAATTTCCTGCATTTTGTTGTTCAGCAAATCCATTAAATGTTCGTTGTCGCGGGCATATACTTTAGTCAACATGGTATATGGACCGGTAGTGAAATGACATTCCACAATTTCAGGGATTTTTTGCATTTCGGCAACAACCGCTTTATACATGGAACCTTTTTCCAATTTAATTCCTACATAAGTACATGTCCTATAACCCAAAGACTTGGGGTTTACATGATAGCCGGAGCCAACGATGACACCCAGGTCAATCAGACGCTGTACACGTTGGTGGATGGCAGCGCGTGATACGCCACATTCAGCAGCTACATCCTTAAAAGGAATACGGGCATTTTGAGAAATGATTTCCAAGATTTGCCGGTCGAGATTGTCTATTTTTTCCATAATAGTAAATAAAGTAAAATTCTTGTTGTTATCAAATAGTAAGCAAATATAGGACTTTATTTTAATTTATCTATAAAAAGGAGGGGAAAAAAGGATAAAGTATCAAAGATTGAGTATAAAGTAATAGGGTGGTAAAGTATCATCACCTTACCACCCTATTATTTTATTACTCTATTATTTTCGCTTACTTTTCAATATCCAGTAATTCTATTTCGAATATCAGAGTAGAGAAAGGCTTGATTTGACCGCCGGTTTCTCTTGATCCGTATGCCAGGTCATAAGGGATATAAAGTTCCCATTTAGAACCGACAGGCATCATGGTAAGAGCTTCAGTCCAACCCTTGATAACTTGGTTGGCACGGAAAGTGGCAGGTTCTTTACGTTTGTATGAACTATCGAATTCAGTACCGTCAATCAAAGTACCTTTGTAGTTTACTTTCACCTTGCAGGTATCAGCAGGGATGGCACCTGTACCTTTAGTGATGATTTTGTATTGCAAACCGCTTTCGGTAGTTACAACGCCTTCTTTAGTCTTATTGTCGGCAAGGAATTTTTCACCGGCAGCCTTGTTGTCGGCATATTTCTTTTCAGTAGCTTTTTCTTTGATGGCATCCATCTGAGTCTGCATGAACTGTTGAGCTTCTTCCTTGGTCATGATACCTTTACCGATAACTCCGGCAACAAAACCTGCCAACAGGTTCTCGCGGCTGATAGTCTGTGTGGAGTCACCACCGAAAATTTGCTGATTGAAACCTTCAACCCATTGTTTGCTAACCATCTGGCCTATTTGCAGACCTGTCATGTAAGCTACGTCTTTTTTGTCAATCTTAGTGGCTCCTTCATTGAAACCTTTGATGAATTCTGCCATTTGAGTAGAATCGACGCCTTGTTGTGCCAGGTATTGGTCCAAACCTTCGGTGCGGGCCATGCCGATAGCATAAGATAATGAGTCAACGTCTGTTTTCAAGTCAGCTTTCGGACTTTGTGCAGTACAAGATGCCAAACCGGCAACTACTGCGATAGCCATGATAAATGTTACTTTCTTCATTTTGCTTTAAAATTATTTATTTAATACTTTAAGTAGTTCTACTTCAAATATAAGTGTACTGTGAGGAGGGATCATTTCACCTGCTCCTTGTGCTCCGTAAGCCAGTTCGCTGGGGATATAAAGCTTCCATTTGGCACCTTCGGGCATCAGTTGCAAGGCTTCTACCCATCCCGGAATAACTTGGTTAACACCGAATGTGGCAGGCTGTCCGCGCTTGATAGAGCTATCAAACAGAGTTCCGTCGATAAGCGTACCTTCATAGTGGCATTGTACCTGGTCGGTAGCTTTGGCATAGGTACCTACATTACCTTCATTGATCACTTCGTACTGAAGTCCACTCGGCAGGGTGACGACACCCGGACGTTTCTTGTTTTCTTCAAGGAACTTTTGGCCTGCTTCAATATTGGCGGCATTCATTTTCTGTTCCAGTTCACTGAAGTATTTGTTTACTATATCACGGGCTTCCGTATGGCTGATAGCCGTCTGATTTCCCTCCAATACGTCTTTGATTGCTTGTGCAAAGTCATCTACTGCGATGCCTTTAGCACCCATGCTTAAAAGATTTTGACCTATTCCCAGGCCGATAGCATAACTGAATTTATCCATTTTTACTTAATTAAGAGTCGCAAAAGTAACCTTTTTATTTGAATGATAGGACTTTTCGTCATTTAATTTTTCTTATTTAAGTATCAACTATGTCTATCTTTTGTATTTTTGTAAGAAACAAAATAAAAAATAGGATACGGGATATGAAAAATTTGGTCATTTTATCCGGTGCCGGCATGAGTGCCGAGAGTGGTATCAGTACATTCCGTGATGCGGGAGGTTTGTGGGATAAATATCCGGTAGCTCAGGTAGCCACTCCTGAGGGGTATGCGCGTGATCCGGAACTGGTTATCAATTTTTATAACGAGCGTCGCAAGCAGCTGTTGGAAGTAGAACCTAATGCCGGGCATATTGGAGTTGCCGCACTGGAAAAAGATTTCAACGTGACAGTGGTTACGCAGAATATTGATAATTTGCATGAGCGTGCAGGCAGTCAACGCATCATCCACCTACACGGTGAACTGACGAAAGTTTGTTCCAGCCGTGACCCTTACAACCCTCATTATATAAAGGAGTTGAAACCGGAGGAATATGAAGTAAAGTTGGGTGATAAGGCAGGCGACGGAACGCAATTCCGCCCGTTCATCGTTTGGTTTGGAGAGCCGGTGCCCGAAATAGAGCGAGCCATCGGTTATGTGGAGAAAGCGGATATCTTTGTCATTATCGGCACTTCCATGAATGTATATCCGGCTGCCGGACTGTTGAACTACGTGTCTCGCACAGCAGAAGTCTATCTGATTGATCCTAAGCCGGTGGACACGCACACCATGCGTCCGATACATGTCATTCAGAAGGGAGCTTCGGAAGGGGTAAAGGAGTTGGCGATGATACTTGAACATTGAGGTTAATGCCACCGTATTGGCACAGTCTTGCCTCTTTGTTGGCACGGTCGTGCCAATACGGTGGCATAACAGTGCCAATATAGTGGCACTGTTGGGTTATTTAATAACCGCTCTCAGCGCGAACCACGCATGATGTGCCACGGTACTTATAAGCCCGTAGTGTTTTGACATGATGCAGAACCGTTCTTTGAGAGATGCTTTCCGGTTTTGTGTAGTCATTCCTTCCTCCAGGTAATCGATAAGCGTGAGATGTGTGTTGTGCAGGACCCGCGCTTTTTTCATGATCTTGATACACCAGTCGAAGTCGGCCGAGAAACGGTACTGCAAGTCGTATGGCTCTACCAGTATACGTTTGGCAAAAAACGCCTGATGGCAGACCAGCATGCCTTGCTTGAAACTTTTCCATGTCAGGACCTCAGGGGAGGAGAGACGGCGCATGCGGATAAAGTGTCCTTCTTTATCGACTAAAGCTGTTTCACCGTACAGAATGTCAGGCAGTCCACCGTTACTGAGAGTATGTACCATTTGTTGCAAAGTGTCGTCTTCGTGAAAACTGTCTCCGGCGTTGAGGAAACAAAGATAATCGCCTGTCGCGTGTTCAATACCCTTGTTCATGGCATCGTACAGCCCTTTGTCCGGTTCGCTTACGACCAGGGAGATACGTTCCTTGTAACGGTTGATGATGGAGAGAGTTCCGTCTGTGGAAGCCCCGTCTATGATGATATACTCTACGCGATGATAGGTCTGGGAGATAACACTTTGAATAGTATCTTCCAGTACCGTTTCTGCGTTGTAGGTTACGGTGATGACACTGAACTTAGGTGTAAGATGGTTATGCATTTCTTCCGGTAACTTTATTATAGAGATCGATATATTTCTTAGCGATGGTACCTTCTGAATAGTGCGTCACGGCTTTCCGGCAAGCCTGTTCCGACAGGCTTGGATAGTCGGGTTCGGTCAGTGTCCAATAAATACCGTTGGCAAAGTCCTCGGACGATTTATATTGTGCCACGTATCCATTGTGGAGATGGTCTATCATTTCAGGAATACCACCCACGTTGAAACCTACACAGGGAATGCCGCAGGCCATAGCCTCCATAATCGTGTTAGGAAGATTGTCTTCTAACGATGGGGTGACGTAGATGTCTACGGCATTGTATATATCTACCAATTGATGTTCATTCTTTAAAAAATCCATTGGATAAACTTTGAATGGCAATAAATTCTCCAACTGTCGGGATTGATTGCCGAAAGCCACGACAGCTAATTGTTCTTTCAGTTCAGGATGTTTCTTGAACAAAAGATGGCAGGACTCTATCAGGTAATTGATCCCTTTTCTTTGATCGGTGATTTTTACCGAGCCGAATAACACGAGCTTGACGTTGTGAGGTAACATATATTTGTCACGAGCCGCGTTTTTATTGTGGGGCTTGAAAAGATTTATATTGATCGGGTTGGGTATACTGATTACTTTATGGTCATGAAATAGCGCACTCTTTTGTGCTAACTCCCCTAACCATCGGCTGCATGTCACGAAATGGATACGATTTTTTTTGTATAACTTTTGTTTTTTGTAGAAAGTACGGTAGGCAAGATCTTTCTTGCCATTGGCGTAAATATATGGACAATTGTGGCACTCTTGTTCATAGTTGGTACATCCGATGCTGTAATGACATATACCCGTACATGGCCACATATCGTGCATCGTCCAAACAACGGGCTTACCTGATGCCAGTATTTTCTCGATATTCTTTAGCGAAAGCATTCCTTGATTTATCCAATGAAGGTGGATCACATCGGCCTGTTGAAACTCGGGCAAAGAGGTGATGTCCGTACCTGTATTGGCTATATCGACAGCAAAAAGGTTATTTTTCTTGAAATGGTTAGCTTTCCAAATTACAATACGTTCCCATACAAATTTCCATACCATACGCCAATTATGTTTTAACTCAACGACGGTAATTTGTTCTGTCTGTTTGTCGCGTACCAGCATTTTAGCTTTGATGCCATTGTTTTTCAGAGCTTCCATAAGACGGCTGGCTGCTATGGCAGGTCCGCCTATTTTTTCTGTAGTATTTATGAGTAGTATTCTCATTATATTACTTTTTTTTGATAACAGTCTTATAAAGGTCGAGATATTGATTGGCAACTACCTTACTGGAGTATTTTTCGAACACATAATTTCTCATACTTTCTTTGGAAAGGGTGTCTTTTCCTTCCGTCATTCCCCATTTGATTCCTTCTGCCAGGCTGTCAGCCGATAGATAGTCTGCTAAGAAGCCATTCTTTTTGTGGTGTATGATGTCCGATTGTCCGCTGTTTCCAAATGAGATCGGGATACAACCACATGCTTGCGCTTCGATAAGTGTCTGTCCGAAAGTCTCGTACAGTGAGGCTGAAACTGTAACGTCTGCCGCAGAATATAGTTGCGAGAGCTTATGAGAACTGTCAATTCTTCCGAAATATGAATAACTGATGGGAATATGGACAAGTACTTTCTGGGGATATTTTATTTTTCCGAATAAGGCCAGATGCAACTCTTCGGATTGGAAATGTTTTTGTTTGATTAATAGATGTATGGCTTTTAATAAGTACTCAAAACCTTTGATGGGGTCATCAATTCTGGCCGCACCAAATAAAATGATGTACTTGTTGGGCAAGAAAAGTTCTTTTCGGGATATCTTTTTATCCAATATTTTAAAATCGGAAAGAGAAAGCACATTCGGAATTACAAGAATATCTTTGTTTCCCAACAAAGCACTCTGTTTGACTTGTGTAGAAAGCCAGTTGCTGACTGCTACAATACTTAAATCATGATTAGAAAAGAGTTTTAATTTTTTTCTGAATACTCTATGTGCTAAATCGTTATTGCCGGGAAAACGCAGAAACCGACAATTCTTACACTCACTTTTAAAGTTTGTACAGTTATGTGCATGATGGCAAATGGCGGTACATTCCCACATGTCATGCATTGTCCAGATGACAGGTTTGCCCGATTTTAGAATTTCCTGGATACTTTTAATGGAGAGTAATCCCTGATTAATCCAGTGCAAATGGATGATGTCCGCTTCTTGAAACGAAGGTAGTTTAGTGATATTAAATCCTGTATTGGCAATGGATACGGTGAATAGATTTTTTCTACTGAATAAGTTGTTAATCCATATAATCAGTCTTTCCCATAAGAAAGTATACCGCTTTTGCCAGTTTTTACCTATTGACATTACCTGAGACAAATCGCTTTCTTTGTGTAGAACAAGCATTTTTGCATCTACATCTACTGTATGAAGCGATTTCATTAAACGTTTGGCGGCAATGGCTGCTCCACCGGTTTGCTCAGATGTGTTTACTAATAGTACTCTCATTTTGGAGAATGTTTGTGCAAAAGTACTGTTTTTGTCGTTTTATATTCTATAAAAACATTTATTTTTTAGTCTGTAATCACTAAACTCTCTATCTTTGCGACATTAAAATCAGCTATTGTAAGACCGGTATATACATTGGGTATCTGGGGTGTGAATAGCTTTAATTGTATATAATTTTATAGCTATGGGAGAAAAAGGACTAAAATGGTTGGAACAATTGTGGCAATGTTTTCTTAGCGTAGTGAAGGTATTGTTGCAATCTAAGTGGAATACTCGCTTGCCATCTTCTTTCAGTAATGCGGATGAGTTATTGATATTGGCTAATGGCCCTTCATTGAACCATACGGTGCAGGAATTCCCGGAATTTGTGAAAGAAAAGACATTGTTGGCAGTGAACTTTTGTGTAACGTCACCTATGTTTGAACAACTTCGTCCTGAACTTTACTTGATAGCAGACCCTTTGTTCTGGATTGTTCCCGAAAAACGGGTGCAATTGTTTCAAACTCTGGCGGAAAAAACTACCTGGCCGATAAATTTGTTTATTCCTGCCCGTGCTTTGAAGAATAAAGATTGGCAACCGATGTTGGCAGGCAATCCCAATATCAATCTTTGTATTTATAACACTACTCCGATTGAGGGTTTTCAAGGTTTTTGCAATTGGGTATTCCGTAAGGGTTGGGGTGTTCCCCGTCCACATAATGTACTGATACCTTCCATCGCGATAGGATTGCGTCTGCCTTTTAAGAAGATATACCTGGCGGGTGCCGATCACTCTTGGTTACCGGAAATCACGGTGACGGACGAGAATGTGGTGCTGATGCATCAGAAACATTTTTACGACCAGAATAAGTCGCAGGCGGCTACCGTGAAGCAGGAAAACTTGAATAGTGCCCGTCTCTATGTTATACTTTATCACATGCACGTGGCTTTTAAATCTTACTTTATACTTGAGGCATATGCCCGGAAGTTGGGAAAAGAGGTGATTAATATTACACCGGGCAGTTATATCGACGCTTTTAAACGAATGAAATTATGAAAGACGGAATAATCATTCAGGCACGTACCGGTTCTACCCGGTTGCATAATAAAATACTGCTCCCTTTTTATGGTGAACAGCGCATTATTGATATCTTGATATCAAATATTAGGCAAGCTTGTCCGGAGAAGACAATCGTACTTGCCACTACCGATCGCCCGCAAGACGATGTGTTGGCGGAAGTTGCACGCCAGGCAAAAGTTTTCTGTTACCGGGGCGACGAAGACGATGTGCTCGACCGCTTTATCCGGGCTGCCGAGACATTTGGTATCGACCGCTTCATCCGTGTTTGTTCGGATAATCCTTTCCTGCGTCCGGACAGTTTCAAGGTATTCTTTAATGAACACGATACTTGTCCGGCAGATTACATTGCATACGGCTTTGCTGACGGCCGTCCCACCATCAAGTCGCATCTGGGTTTGTTTGCCGAGTTGACTACGACCGACGCTTTGCGTCGTGCTGCTGCTGCCACGCAAGAGAAACTCTACATCGAGCACGTCACCATATATCTCTATACACACCCCTCGGAGTTTAGTGTTCGCCTGCTTCCCATGCCCGATGGGCTGGAGGAGCGGCTCGATCTCCGCTTTACTCTCGACACCATGGAAGATTTTACTCTGCTGCAAACGCTTTATGCCACCTTTCATGAGCAGACAGACCATAGTATCCATGCTCTGTTGCAGTTGGTAGAAACGCATCCGGAGTATCGTGTAAAGATGTTGGAGAACATTGCCCGCAATGAAAAATGACATTCCGCGACGTTCTTTTGTGCAATTTCGTTAAGGCTGAATGCCGTTCGTGATGCAACGGAATATTTATCGTAATGGTTGTAAACTATTTTATATAATATGAAGAGTACTTACATTATCGGAGAAATCGGACAAAACCACAATGGTTCGGTCGATATAGCCAAGTTGATTGTTGATTTGGTATCCCGCCCTGTTCGTGAGGAGGTATTCAATATGGAACTGCGTCCGATGGATGCGGTGAAACTGACTAAGCGTGACCTGAATGAGGAGCTGACCGACTCGCAAATGAACCGGCCGTATGTTTCTCCCCACTCTTTCGGACGTACATACGGTGAGCACCGGGCTTTTCTGGAATTGACGGATGAGGAACACTTCGAAGTCTACAAGCATGCCAAGTCTCTGGGATTGGATTTTGTGGAGACTCTTTGTTCTAAGGGCTGTATGTCATTACTGAAACTCTTTACGCCTGATCGGCTGAAAGTGGCAAGCCGTGATCTTACCAACCTTCCTTTGCTGGAAGTAATGGCGGAAACTAAAATACCTATTATCCTTTCTACAGGTATGGCGGGAAAGAAAGAACTGGATGATGCATTGGATGTTATCACCCGTTATCACAGTGATATTTCCATTCTGCATTGTGTGTCACAGTACCCCACTCAGCCCAATAACCTGAACCTGAAAACAATCAGCTATCTGAAGCGGTACTATGGACAGTATGTCATCGGTTTTTCCGATCATACTATCGGCATTGCGGCTCCGGTGGTTGCTGTGGGCATGGGTGCCGAGATCATAGAAAAGCACGTAACTATAGACCGTCGCATGAAGGGTACCGACCAGCAGGGGTCTTTGGGACCGGACGGTGTGAACCGTATGATTCGTGACATCCGCATCGCGGAGCATTGGTTGGGGCAGGAAGAACTGTATGTAGACCCTGCGGTTTCAGCCGCTAAGGTGAAACTGGAACGTTCTATCGCCACTAATAAGGTGTTGTGCCCGGGGGATATGATTACAGAAAATGATATCCATCTGCTCAGTCCCGGAGACGGATTTAAGTGGGCTGACCGTAATAAGGTGATAGGACACCGGGTGCTAAAGGAGATACCCCGTAACGAAATTATTTATCCTTCGTTGATTGAAGAATGAAACTGGCTGCTGTTGTCGTACTCTATCATCCCGGCGAGGATTTAACCGGAAATATCAATAGCTATCTGCCGCAGGTAGACAAATTGCTGTTGTGGGATAATACGCCCGAGGGCGAGAAAAAACAATTGCCTCTGTCGGAAATCTGTCATCCGGAACGTTTGGAATATAGGGGGTGCGGGAGGAATGTAGGTATCGGTATTGCTCTGAATGACGCCGTGGACTATGCCCGTAAGAATGGATTTACCCATCTCTTGACGCTCGATCAGGACAGTTTCTTTCTGGATGGAGAGTTCCGGCGCTACATGACGGCTGTTCGAGGTTATGGAGAAGACGAGCAAACTATCTTTTCTGTGAATTATTTTATCAAGTCGCAACAATCTTCCCTTTATCCGGTGGTGGATACAGTAGATAAAGTATCTTCCGCCATGACTTCCGGTACGATCTATCCGGTCAGCCTGTTTGAGGAATTGGGTACTTTCATGGAAGACTTGTTTGTTTGGGGTATCGATAGTGAGTATTGCTGGCGTGCCGCCCGGAAAGGGGTACCGACCGTTTGCTTCAAGAATATCCTGTTGCAGCACGACTTGGGATATCAGAAGAAGAAACACCGTCTGCTGGGAAAAGAAGTTTTTCCTAATGAGTATCCTCCGGCACGTACCTATTATAATGTGCGGAATGGTATCATTCTTCATAAGCTTTATCCTGAGAGTTTAAATTTGAAGGCTCACTTGCGCTATCATTTATATAAACGGATGGTCTTTGTACTTTTGTACGAGAAGCAAAAGTTTGCCAAATGGAAAGCTCTCTGGGAGGGTTATCGTGATGGAAAACGTGGCAAGCTGGGTGAACGCAGTTGATGGGAATTCTCTATTTTTAATTTTAAATGAATAAGTATGTTACCGAAATTAGTGATTACTGATATTGATGGCGTCTGGACTGATGGTGGAATGTATTATACCGGCGAGGGGGATGTAATGAAACGCTTTTCCGTGAAAGACGGTTGGGGTGTGATTTTCCTGCGTGAGCTGGGAATACCCGTAGCCATTATGACCGGTGAGAATACGCAGATTGTCCAAAAACGTGCCGATAAGTTGAAAATCAAATATTGTTATCTGGGTGTGAAGGACAAGGTGGCTCAGGCTGAAGAATTATGTAACGAACTGGGTATAACCCTGGGAGAAGTTGCTTTTATCGGTGATGATTTGAACGATTTGCCACTGCTTCGTCGGGTTGGTTTCAGCGCTTCGCCCAGTAATACACCCGACTACGTGAAACGTGAAGTGGCTTATGTGACAACTGCACATGGTGGTTATGGGGCTTTCCGGGAGTTTGTGGAGAAACTATTGGCCGACAATGGTATGTTACAGTCGGTTATAGAACGTTGTTTGTCAAAATAGCTTTAATGATTTCTTCTTTTTCGGGTGTGGAGAATGTACAAGGATAGCTTGGCATTCCTTTTACAGCCTTAAGCCCTTTCTGATGATATCTTTGGTCTGCAAGTTTGTTTACCCAACGTAGTAGGGCATATTTTTTGGTAAATTCCATCAGTCTCTTTTTCCATGAAATTCCGGGAGCGTCTTTGGGCATATTACTGATGTTGCATATGAAGGAGATCGCTTCTTCAAGTTTGCTTGTTTCCTGGTCTCTCAATAATTCTCCCACAGCCAACAAGAAACCTTGATATTCTTTTTGATACTCTGGAGAAGTCTTGATGACAGATACTTGTACGGTTTGGTCGGTTGCGGAACCGGATATACGTTCACGTGCACTGTAGAAATAGGGTAATGTGGCGTATTTACCGGATATGAGTGCGGCATGGTTAAAAAACTCTTCTGCCAGAAAAAGGTTGGAAAAACGTAGACTTCCGTCGGTGTTGAAACAGGAGGCATACATCTTCTGAAAAACATCGGTACGTATAACCGAGTATAGGAGGGACGCATACATATTTTTTTCTTGTAATAGTCTCTCACGTGGTGTTTCGTCTGTAATCCGTTTGTCGAAATAACGGATATAACGTGGATAAAAATGGACTTTCCCTTTCCGAGGGGTGAAGGTCAGGTAATGTCCTTGTGCCGTATTGTAATCAGGATGAGTCTCTAAGAAGGCAACCATTTGCGCAATACCGGTGGGCACTATGAAGTCATCGTCGGCACAGTAAACTACATAGGGGGTATTGATAAACGGAAGTATCTCTTTTATTTTCAACAGGAAGTGTAGTCTGGGACGGTGCAGGTAAGTTACTTTCGGATATTCTGCCGCATAAGGGAATATCCGATCGGACGAGTCGGGAACGAGTATTTTTATATCCGTATGGCGATAATAGTTGAGTAATCGGCGTAAGCGTTCAGGACGGTTGTGTGCAGGGATGATTACGGTAACATTTTGTAGAGTCATTGTTACAAGTTTTTCTTTTTTAATAAATATTGCAGGCTTTCCCGAAAGACGGTGGATCTCAAACTCCACATAAAGAATATATAAAGTGAAGCGGCCAGAATTACCTTTACCGGCAGGGAAATATAGTTATTCTCAATATGGCTTCCTACCCAATAAGTGAAACTCATGGTTACTGCCGACAAGATAACATAGGGACTAATATCCCATAGGATATGCAATAGAGAAATTCCTATATGTTTGTGGGCAAAATATTGCCAGACCAACAACCATAATATATTGATGGAAGTGTAGACTATCAACATTACATTCAACCCGTAAGGATAACTGAACCACACGCATAGTAGTTGGAAGGCTCCCAATGTAATGGTGTTCCACATGTAAATGTTCGGTCGTCCTATACTGTTCATTAGGTTGGAGTAGAGGGTGGAAATGGGCATAAAAGCTCCCCATACACATAAGATCTGCATGATGGGTACGCAAGGTAACCATTTGTCGGTAATGGTCAATACAATCAGTTCGCGCGAAATGATAGCGAGTCCTAACATGGCAGGGAAACTGACAAAAGCCGTGAAACGTAATAGTTTCCGGAAAATGTTTTGCAGGCGTTGAACGTCTCCCGAAGCTTCTTTGAATACAGGTTGCCCCACACTGTTTATCATTCCGAAGATGGTGGAGTACCCCATAGTGGTCCATTTGCTTCCTTGTGAATAGTAAGCGGCTTCCTGAATAGTATAAAAACGTCCCAGCAATGCAGAAAATATATTGTTGTTGATATGCGTGAATAAAGATGTAAACAGTTGCTTACTGCTGAATGGAAGTAGTTTCCGTAAAGGAGAGAATTTGAATGAGAAGGTAGGATGCCAAGGAGAGAATATCCAAAGCAATACAGTATTGGTGCTGGTATATAATACGGTTTGTATGGCAATTCCCCAATATCCCCATCCGTGATAGGCACAAGTAACCCCTACAATTCCGGAAACGAGAATGGCTGCTATTTGTATTTGACTACGTTCCTTTACCATGAGGTTTCGGAATAAATATGCTGTAGGTGCTGTACCAAAACTTCCGATGAGGAAACTTAAGAACTGGAAGCGTGCCAGCTCGGTAAGTTCGGGAGTATGATAGAAGTCGGCAATGAAAGGAGCGCTTATAAACAGTAACAGATAAAGTGTAATACCGATACTGATATTAAACCAGAAAACGGAATTGTAATCTTGTGGGTTGACTTCCTTTTTGTTGACAAGCGCCAGGATGAAACCGCTTTCCGAGAAAATGCCTGCTGTGGCAGAAAAGATAGTAAGCACAGCCACCATACCATAATCGGTGGTGGATAACAGACGTGCAAGAAATATTCCGAAAACAAGGTTCAACAATTGCATGGCACCGTTGCCTATGCCACCCCAGAATAATCCTTTAGCTGTTTTCTCTTTTAGCGATAAATCACCCATCTTATATTGATCTTTGTGAGATTGCCGGTAAAAGTCAATATTCCTCACCGCATGGGTACGTGCGGTGAGGATAAGTCTTATTTTACTTCACTACCCGGTTTTACTTCTTTCAGCAATGAAGTCACTGCCAATGCGCCATCATAGTTTTCGGCGGAAAGAATCATTCCTTCGCTTACCAGGCCATTCTTGAATTGCCGGGGAGCCAGGTTGGCGATAAACAATACTTGCTTACCTATCAACTCCTCGGGTTTATAGTGCTGGGCAATACCACTCACGATAGTACGATTTTCCAGTCCATCGGCAATCTTGAATTTTAGCAACTTCTTCATTTTGGGAACAACTTCGCACTCCAATACGGTACCTACACGGATATCCAGTTTCTCGAACTCTTCAAAAGAGATGGTAGGTTTGATGGGATTTGCCTTGTAGCCGGCTGCTTCATTGGCTTTCTTTGTAGCGAGCAACTTGTCTACCTGTGCTTGAATGACATCATCCTCAATTTTCTCGAACAACAATTCCGGTTCTGCCAGCTTATGTCCGGCGGGAAGTAAATCTGTATGTCCCAGTTCTGCCCAATCAAAATTATCCATATTCAGCATTTTGCGCAGTTTTTCACTACTGAACGGTAAGAACGGTTCAAAAGCAATGGCGAGATTGGCTACTAATTGTAAAGAAATATTCAGAATAGTAGCAACACGCGGCATGTCTGTCTTGGCAAGTTTCCAGGGCTCAGTGTCTGCAAGGTATTTGTTGCCGATACGTGCCAAGTTCATAGCTTCTTTCTGGGCATCGCGGAACTTGAATACGTCTAATAATTTTTCTACTTCAGCTTTTACATCGGCAAATTCTTTAAGAGTTTCCTTATCGTAATCGTTCAGTTCGCCTGCAGCGGGAACCACACTGTCAAAATACTTCTTTGTCAGTTGCAAGGCACGATTCACGAAGTTACCGTATACGGCTACCAATTCATTGTTGTTACGTGCCTGAAAGTCTTTCCAGGTAAAGTCATTGTCCTTCGTCTCCGGAGCGTTGGCAGTAAGCACGTAGCGCAATACATCTTGCTTTCCGGGAAAGTCCTGCAAATACTCGTGTAACCATACAGCCCAGTTACGAGAAGTAGAAATCTTATCTCCTTCCAGGTTCAGGAATTCGTTACTCGGTACGTTATCCGGTAGGATATAACTCCCTTCAGCTTTTAACATGGCAGGAAATACAATGCAGTGGAACACGATATTGTCTTTTCCGATGAAATGTACAAGACGGGTTTCAGGGTCTTTCCACCATTTCTCCCAAGAGTCGGGCAGCAGCTCTTTCGTATTGCTGATGTAACCGATAGGTGCATCAAACCATACGTAAAGTACTTTACCTTCAGCACCTTCTACGGGTACAGGAATACCCCAGTCAAGGTCACGGCTAACGGCACGTGGTTGCAAACCCATGTCGAGCCAACTTTTACATTGGCCGTATACATTGGGACGCCATTCCTTATGGTCTTCCAAAATCCATTGGCGTAACCATTCTTCGTGTTTGTCCAGTGGCAGATACCAATGTTTTGTTTCACGCATTACAGGTTCGCTTCCACTGATAGCACTCTTGGGATTAATCAGATCCGTAGGGCTAAGGCTGGTTCCGCATTTCTCACATTGATCACCGTAGGCACCTTCTGCGTGGCAATGAGGACATTCACCGGTAATATATCGGTCGGCAAGGAAAGTTTTTGCTTCCTCATCGTAGTATTGCATGCTGGTCTTTTCAATGAATTCACCTTTGTCGTACAATTTACGGAAGAAATCGGAGGCCGTGTCGTGATGAGTTTTTGAAGTTGTGCGGCTGTATATATCAAATGAAATACCGAAATCTTCGAAAGATTTCTTAATGAGTGTATGATAACGGTTTACTACATCCTGCGGTGTGATACCCTCTTTTTTGGCACGTATAGTGATGGGTACTCCGTGCTCGTCAGACCCTCCAATGAATACAACTTCTTCTTTTTTCAGTCTTAAGTAGCGGACATAGATATCTGCGGGAACATAGACTCCGGCCAAGTGTCCGATATGAACGGGGCCGTTTGCATACGGCAGTGCCGATGTCACGGTGGTACGTTTGAATTTCTTTTCCATTGTGTTATATGTATCTCTTTTGTTATGAACGCTTTTAGGATGTGCAAAGATAACGGTTTTCTGTTAAATACGAATAGTATATATAAACATAAAACGTAGGTTGTCTTCCCGGTGTTTTGTGTCAGTCGTTATTTTTCTTTTCTTGGATGATACTTTTCTAATGAAATGAATTGTTTCTTTTGTTTTATGTATAGAATGATTTTCTTCTGAATTTGTTTTGCGTAGAATGTAAATAATACTTCAGGAAAAACTCTTCTATCTCTTGTATCCACGTATAAAAAATGTATATTTGTGCATTGTATAGTTGAAACATAATATAAACAGATTATGATAACAAACCAATTGTTGCATCCTGCCAGTATCGTGGTAGTGGGGGCTTCCAATAATGTACATAAGCCGGGAGGTGCTATCTTGAGAAATCTGATGAACGGTGGATATACAGGAGAATTACGTGCTGTCAATCCGAAAGAAACCGAAGTACAAGGTGTAGTGGCGTATGCTGATGTAAAGGATATTCCTGAAACGGATTTGGCGATACTTGCCATTCCGGCGACGTTATGTCCCGGGGCGGTACAGGTACTTGCTGCTGAAAAGCAGGTGCGTGCATTCATCATTCTTTCTGCGGGTTTTGGAGAAGAAACCCATGAGGGTGCACTGTTGGAAAACCGTATTTTGGAGACGGTGAATAAATACGGTGCTTCATTAATAGGACCTAATTGCATCGGATTGATGAATACTTGGCATCATAGTGTGTTCAGCCAGCCTATTCCTAACTTGCATCCGCAAGGCGTTGACCTGATATCCAGTTCCGGTGCGACTGCGGTATTTATTTTGGAGAGTGCGGTTACCAAAGGTTTACAGTTCAATTCCGTCTGGTCTGTAGGTAATGCCAAGCAGATTGGAGTGGAGGATGTGCTGCAATATATGGATGAACATTTTGATACGGAAAGAGATTCTAAAATAAAACTGCTTTATATAGAGAGTATCGGCGATCCGGACAGATTATTGTTCCATGCTTCTTCACTGATAAAAAAGGGATGCAAGATTGCGGCTATCAAGTCTGGTAGCAGTGAAAGTGGAAGTCGGGCAGCATCCTCGCACACAGGTGCCATTGCCAGTCCCGACTCTGCGGTGGAAGCTCTGTTTCGTAAGGCAGGTATTGTGCGTTGCCATTCACGGGAGGAACTGACTACAGTGGGGTGTATTTTCACTTTGCCGGAGCTGAGAGGGAAGAACTTCGCCATTATTACTCATGCGGGAGGGCCGGGTGTGATGCTGACGGATGCCTTGAGTAAGGGTGGATTGAACGTACCGAAGTTGGAAGGCCCGCTTGCCGAAGAGTTGAAAAGTTTACTTTTTCCGGGTGCGGCGGTAGGAAACCCGATAGATATCCTTGCCACGGGGACACCCGAACATCTGCGCCTTTGTTTGGAATACTGTGAAGAGAAGTTTGACAATGTGGATGCCGTGATGGCTATTTTCGGTACACCCGGGCTGGTCACCATGTTCGAAATGTATGATGTGCTGCACGGAAAGATGCAGACCTGTAAAAAGCCTATTTTCCCTATTCTTCCTTCCATCAACACCGCAGGAGCGGAAGTTGCCGCATTTCTCGCGAAAGGACATGTGAACTTTGCGGATGAGGTGACGTTAGGTACAGCACTGTCTCGCATCATGAATGTGTCGAGACCAGCGAATAATGAAATTGAACTCTTCGGGGTGGATGTTCCTCGCATACGTCGTATTATTGACTCTATTCCCGAAGACGGTTATATAGAACCTCATCAAGTACAAGCATTGCTTCATTCGGCAGGTATTCCGGTAGTGGAAGAGTTTGTCTCAGCCAATAAGGATGAAGTACTCGCTTTTGCCCGTCGTGCGGGATTTCCTGTGGTGGCGAAAGTTGTAGGACCCGTGCATAAGTCTGATGTGGGCGGTGTGGTACTGAATATAAAGAGTGAGCAGCATCTTGCTTTGGAGTTCGATCGTATGATGCAAATTCCTGAGGTGACAGGTATTATGTTGCAACCCATGCTACGCGGTACGGAGTTGTTTATCGGGGCCAAGTACGAAGAAAAATTCGGTCATGTGGTACTTTGTGGTTTGGGTGGCATTTTTGTCGAAGTGCTGAAAGATGTTTCCTCTGGTCTGGCTCCTTTGTCCTACGAGGAAGCTTATTCCATGATTCATTCTTTGCGTGCTTATAAGATTATCAAAGGTACGCGTGGCCAAAAGGGTGTCAATGAAGATAAGTTTGCCGAAATTATAGTACGCCTCTCTACCTTATTGCGTTTTGCTACGGAAATCAAGGAAATGGATATCAATCCGTTGCTTGCAACGGAGAAGAATGTGATTGCGGTGGATGCACGTATCAGGATAGAGAAATAATAAGTACTTTGTGTATAAAGGATCGGGAATTGGTGGAATTTTTTATCCGGCCCAATCTTCCCTATCCAGGTTTCTATATCCGATGGCTTCCGCCAGATGAGCGGGTTGTATTGATTCGCTGTCTTCAAGGTCGGCAATGGTGCGCGATACCTTTAAGATACGGTCGTATGCACGTGCTGAAAGATTGAAGCGGTTCATGGCGTTTTTTAGTAGCTCAAGACCTTTGTCATCTGGACGGCCATAGCGTGCGAGTAGCTTACTGTTCATTTGTGCATTACAATACACACCCGGAATGTCTGCATATCTTTCGGCCTGAACTTGACGGGCGTGTATCACACGTTTACGGATACTCTCACTCGATTCGCTTGGGCGGGTATCGGACATCTTTTCAAATGGAACCGGTATTACTTCGATTTGAAGGTCGATACGGTCGAGCAAGGGGCCGGAAATTCGGTTCAGGTATTTCTGTACCTGCCCCGGACTACAAACGCAAGCTTTAGTCGGATGATTATAGTATCCGCAAGGACAAGGATTCATAGAAGCAACCAGCGTGAAACTGGCCGGATATTCTACCTTGCATTTAACACGTGAAATTGTAATCTTCCGGTCTTCCAGAGGTTGCCGCAGCACCTCAAGCACATTCCGGTTGAACTCCGGCAATTCGTCCAAAAACAGTACTCCGTTGTGGGCGAGGCTGATTTCACCCGGTTGAGGAAAACTGCCTCCTCCGGTCATGGCTACGGTAGAAATCGTGTGATGTGGGTCGCGGAATGGCCGCTTAGAAATAAGTCCTCCTTCTTTTTCCAGTGTTCCGGCTACTGAATGTATTTTAGTGGTTTCGAGACTTTCACCTAGTGATAATGGTGGTAGTATGGAAGGGAGACGCTTTGCCAGCATAGACTTACCGCTACCCGGTGCCCCAACTAGAAGTATGTTGTGCCCACCTGCAGCCGCTACTTCCAGTGCACGTTTCACGTTTTCCTGTCCTTTCACATCGGCAAAATCCAGCTCAGAAGTGCTTTGGCGGGTATAAAACTCTTCACGTGTATTGACCTGTATTGGTTTAAGCTCCTGTTTCCCATTGAAGAACTCAATCACTTCTTTCAGATTTTCCACTCCATATACTTTCAGGTTGTTTACAACAGCTGCTTCACGCGCATTCTGTTTAGGAATGATGATGCCTTCAAAGCCCAGCTCCCTTGCTTTTATGGCAATTGGCAAAGTACCTTTGATAGGTTGTAGACTACCATCCAGACTCAATTCTCCCATTAGCAGGTACTTCCCCATTTTGTCAGCTTGAATTACTTCATTGGCACCCAGCATGCCGATGGCTAATGGTAGGTCGTATGCAGAACCTTCCTTACGAATATCCGCCGGAGCCATATTGATGACAATATTACTTGTTGGCATCCGGTAGCCATTGACCTGTAATGCTGAAATAATGCGTTGATGACTTTCCTTGACTGCTGAGTCCGGGAGTCCGACGAGATAGAACATACAGCCTCTGGAGCTGTTGACTTCAATGGTGATAAGGGTTGCATCAATACCTTGAACAGCCGCTCCAAAAACTTTGATGAGCACGTGAATTAATGATTAATTATTAGTAATGAAAAGGAGACAATGAAATTAACGTTTTATTTTCTTTTGTTTCCTTTCCGTCTCTTTCTTTTCTCTTTCCTCTATTTCTTTCAGTTTCTTTTCGATAGCCTTTTCGCTCAGGTTTTTTCCTTCAATTCTTCCCGAAGGACTGAGTAATATATTAGCTGGTAAACTCCGAATGGAGAACAACTTGACAGGTTCAGCATTCCAACCGGAGAAATCGCAAACTTGCTCCCAGTTCAAGGTATCAGCTTTAATGGCTTTCTGCCATTTCTCTTTGTCTATATCCAGAGAGATTCCCAACAAGGCAAATTTTTTATTTTTCTGTTCCTTTTTATAGATACGCCTGTAAACAGCATTACTGTCCCGACTCAAAGTATCCCATGAAGCCCAGAACTGTATCAATAGATACTGATCCTTAAAATCGGAACGGCTTATAGTTTTTCCTTTATCATTGGGTAAACGGAAATAAGGAGTGGTCTTTCCGACTTCCGACTTCTCTTCTTCTTGAATACGGTTCAGAAGTTCATCAATAAAAGGACGATCTTTTAGTTCGCCTGTCATGTGTTCGATTAACCTTTTAATATGGTTATAATCAGGTTGATGCTTTTGAATGAAATACTTGTCGAGTAAGTAGAGACTTGCTAATGAAGCAAGATGACTATTGATAAAATTTTCTGCCTTTTCTTCCATCACTTTCTGCGATGGTTTACCCAGCTCTTTCAACTCATTTTGGAAAGCTGTCAGTTCCTCGTTAGCGCTATTACCGCTTATTTCCAATATACCGGGCTCGGAGACAGAACCTTTAATGCGTATCTTGTCTCCTTTATCCATAAAGAGCGGATATTGAGAACCGTTGCTGAACAATAGATACGTTTCTACTAAAGTATCCGGAGTAAGAGTGGCGGAAAATTTATCATCTTTGACGAGTAATGTATCCATACGGTCATATAACCTATCTGCACCATAGATATAGAGAGTATCATTTCCTAATCCTTTGATTTCACCGTTCAGGCTGACCGTTTCGGACTTCTTACCGCCACAAGCGGATAATATGATAATGAGGAAATATGCAAGGTAAATATTCTTCATATGGATTTTTCTGCTACTTTGTTGCGAAAATACTTCTTTTTGGTGTGAATAAAAAAAAATGCCCGACATATTTCTATGTCGGGCACTTCTTTTCATCTATATACTTATTATTTGATGATACTCATAAAGTCTGCATTCGTGAAATATTTGGAGAATTCCAAGTCAGAAGCAGCTTTCTTAGCCAAAGTAGAATCTTTAGCAACAGCCTTCTTCAAGTTGTCCATAACCATAGAAGAGTTATTTGTTCTTGCACCTACAACAGCCATCAAATAGTCAGTGTAAGCATCCGGTTTTTCTACATTAGCCAAAGTGTTTTTAGCCTTGTTGTAGTCTTTAGCCAGAATTTGTGCCAAAGCAGCGCTGTTAGTCTTTGTATCACCGAAAGCATTGACAGCTCTGTCGTACTGACCTTGAGCTACGTACAGATTACCCAGTGCTTCGTTCAATTCTTTTGTTCCAGAAGCTTTGCTCAGATAAGATTCAGCAGTTGCTTTGTCACCCTTCTTCAAAGCGATAAGACCCATGTTCATGTTAGCTTCAGGAGAATTCTTGATAGAAAGAGATTTCTTGAAATAACCTTCAGCCTTATCATAATTACCAGCCTGATAAGACAACTTACCTAAATTGTTATAAGCACGGTAATCGTTCGGATAGATTTGAGTAGCTTTGGTAAAGATAGCTTCTTGCTTAGCAGGATCATTAGTCAAAGTAGTAGCATACAGCAATTCTTCGATGTTCAATTGTTTTGCATCGCTGTCAGCCAAAGAAGCGATTTCTTCGTCAGACTTACCAATAACATCATAGTTCAAAGTCAAACGAGAACGACGCAGTTGCGGAAGGATTTCGTCAGCCAAAGTCTTGTAAACAGAAGAAATATTTTTGATTTCAGTTTCTCTTTGTTCAGGATCAGAATACATAGACAGTACACGAAGAATCAATTCTTTATCTTGGATGTTGGATTTGCTAACCAATTCCTGGAACCCTTCCCAGTCTTGTGCAGTATATTTAGTGTCAACTGCAGCCTCAATTTTAGCTTTCTTCAGGTCTTTGTTGATAACTTTAGCTGTATTGTCTTGACGATTTTCGGCCAAACCTGTATTCAACTTAACACCACCATCAGGAGAGGCGTAAGCGGAAATCTCAATGTTGTTGATTTTTTTGTTGGCAGCATCGTTTACATTCTTAACTTCTTCGTTGAAGGATTTTGCTGTTTTCAGCTCACTTGCACGTACGTTAGCTTGTTGGATCAAGAACATGATATTAGCATCATATTTTTCCTTAATAATACGTTGGAATGCATCGTCACCGTTAGCTGGATTGGCAGTACCCAAAGTCTGGCCGATCATTTCAGAAGTAGAGATTACACCATCAGCTATCTTTACAGCAGGAATTGTAATTTCTTTCTTACCAACTTTAGCTTTGAATTCCAAATACAGTTCAGATTTAGCCATTTCAGGAACATAGTCGAAAGAAGTCTTCATTGTGTAGCTACCACCTGTCTTGTAAGAGATAGACTGGTCGTTACCTTCAACTTTTTCACCCTGGAATACAGCAGGCTGACCTTTAGCTTCGCCACCGTCCCATTTCAAAACCGGAGTTACTTCTACTACAGCATTCTTCTTGAAGTACTTTTCAGGGAATTTGCCATTAATGGTAGCGGGAACTTTACCACCTACGGCTTCCAATACTTGAGGAGTCACTGTGAAATAGTCAGAAGACAGTTCACCCATTTTGCTGCTGCATGATGTCAAAACAGCAACAAGTGCCACTAACAAAGGCAGATACAATTTTTTAGTCATTTTAGATATAAATTAATTGTTTGTAATTGAAATTCGTCTATTCACAATTCGCTGCTATAGTCCTATAGATATAGCTTCGCAAAGGTATAAATTCTCTCGTCAATTTGTTAATAATACTGTCATATTTATTATAATTTAATAAAAGCTATGTTCTTTTCTGTATTTTATATTACGCGGGTGATGCTCAATTATTTCACTTCTCAACATATTCCGGTCGATATGAGTGTAGATTTCCGTGGTAGCAATAGATTCATGGCCCAACATACATTGTATAGCACGTAAATTGGCACCTCCTTCCAATAAATGAGTAGCAAAGGAGTGACGGAAAGTATGCGGGCTGATATTTTTGGTAATTCCTGCTTTTTGTGCCAGCTCTTTAATCAGATGAAATACCATAATGCGTGATATGCCGTTGCCCCATCGTGCCAAAAATACATAATCTTCGAAATCTTTTTTTATTTTCCAGTGGCAACGGTCTTTAAACCAGTATTTTATTTCTTTGATAGCGCGATGAGAAATAGGAACCAGCCGTTGCTTGCTGCCTTTCCCTTCTACCTTTATGAACCCCTCTTCAAAATAGAGATCGGATATTTTCAGATTGCAGAGCTCCGATACGCGTAAGCCGCAACTGTACAGTGTTTCCAGGATGGCTCGGTTGCGTTGACCTTCATTTTTCTCCATATCGACGGTAGAGATAATCTTGTCGATTTCTTCCACAGTGAGTACTTCCGGTAATTTAAATCCGATTTTGGGTCCTTCAAGTAATTCACTCGGGTCGGTTTCTTGATAATCAGCTATGACAAGAAAGTGAAAGAAAGATTTGATACCCGAAAGAATACGTGCCTGGGAGCGCGGATGAATGCCTATGTCGTGTAGACCAGCAGTAAAACGCTGAAGGTCATCAAGCGTAGTATCGAATATCTTGATATTTTCGCTTTCCAGGAAATCCAGAAGTTTTCTCAAGTCTGTCATGTAAGCATCGAAGGTGTTATCAGAAAGTCCTTTCTCCAACTTCAGATATTGTTTATACTTTCTGATTATCAACGCTCGCTTTTCTTTATCCGTTGATTTTTCTCCTACTTTCATTTCTTTTTCCTACCTTTATACTATCTTTGCACCTTGAAAAATTGTTCTCTGTGGACAAAGGTATAAAAAATTGTGTTATGAGGATACAAATTATTAACGGTCCCAATATAAATCTGTTGGGCAAACGTGAACCTTCCATTTATGGCAGTGTTACTTTTGAAGACTGCCTTGCCGAACTTCGTAAAAAATATGTGGATGTACAAATTGACTATTTCCAGTCCAACATCGAGGGAGAACTGATAGATAAGATACAGCAAGTCGGTTTTGATGTGGACGGCATTATTTTGAATGCAGGTGCTTACACTCATACGTCCATTGCTCTGCAGGATGCTATTCGTTCGGTCACTGCTCCGGTGATTGAGGTGCATATTTCCAATGTACATGCCCGTGAGGTATTTCGTCATGTATCCATGATTGCCAATGCCTGTCAGGGTGTCATTTGCGGTTTCGGGCTGAATTCTTACAGATTAGCTTTGGAAGCGCTGCTGGATAACAAAAAATAAATATAATAAGTAAACAGGTATAAGATTATGTTATTGAAACAAACAAAAATCGTTGCAACGATTTCTGACCAACGTTGCGATGTAGACTTTATACAGAAGTTGTTCGAAGCCGGTATGAATGTGGTGCGCATGAATACAGCGCACGCAGGACGTGAAGGGTTTGAAAAATTGATAGCTAACGTTCGTTCGGTATCCAATCGTATCGCTATCCTGATGGATACGAAAGGTCCTGAGGTGCGTACTACCGTGCTTGCCGAACCGATTCCTTTTAAAGTGGGTGACCGTGTAAAGGTAGTAGGCAATCCCGATCTGCAAACTACTCGTGAATGTATTTCCGTTTCCTATCCTAATTTTGTGAATGATTTGAATGTTGGCGGACAAATCCTTATTGATGATGGTGATTTGGAATTGGCCGTAGTAGATAAGACTCCTGATTATTTGCTTTGTGAGGTTCAGAATGAAGCTACGCTTGGTAACCGTAAGAGTGTCAATGTGCCGGGTGTTCGTATCAATCTGCCTTCCTTGACGGAGAAAGACCGTAATAATATCCTTTATGCCATTGAGAAGGATATTGATTTCATTGCTCATTCTTTTGTTCGCAACAAACAGGATATTCTTGATATCAAGGCAATTCTTGATGAACACAATAGTGATATCCGTATCGTTGCCAAGATTGAGAACCAGGAAGGTGTAGATAATATTGATGAAATTCTTGAGGTAGCCGATGGTGTGATGGTAGCTCGTGGTGATTTGGGTATCGAAGTTCCTCAAGAACGTATTCCGGGTATCCAACGTATGTTGATACGTAAATGTATTCTCGCTAAGAAGCCAGTAATCGTTGCCACGCAGATGCTTCATACCATGATATCCAATCCCCGTCCTACCCGTGCTGAGGTGACTGATATTGCCAATGCTATTTATTATCGTACTGATGCCCTTATGTTAAGTGGTGAAACCGCTTATGGTAAGTACCCTGTAGAAGCGGTGCAAACAATGACTAAAGTTGCTGCCCAGGCAGAAAAAGATAAGTTGGCAGATAATGATATACGTATTCCTCTGGATGAGAACAGTAACGATGTAACTGCTTTCCTTGCTAAGCAGGCTGTAAAAGCCACTACTAAGTTGAAAATCCGCGCTATCATTACAGATAGTTATAGTGGACGTACCGCTCGTAACCTGGCTGCGTTTCGTGGAAAATATCCGGTTCTGGCCATCTGTTATAAGGAAAAGACAATGCGCCATCTTGCTTTATCCTATGGTGTGGAAGCTATTTATATGCCGGAACTGGCCAATGGACAAGAATATTATTTTGCCGCTCTTCGCCGTTTGTTGAAGGAAGGACGTTTGCAACCTACCGATATGGTAGGTTACTTGAGTAGCGGAAAAGCAGGTACGCAGACTTCTTTCCTCGAAATCAATGTCGTAGAAGATGCTTTGAAACATGCGACAGAGAGTGTATTGCCTAACAGCAATAGATATTTATAAAATACCGTATTTTGCGAAGTACTTTAATTTAAAAGTAATATCTGACAGTACCTGTCATCCTGAATTTTTGTCGAAGGATCTCCTTTTTCTGTGGAGTTGTCTATCTTCCTGAAAAATGGGATTCTTCGATTTCGTTCAGTATGATAATGTTAAACCCTCAATTCCTATGACGTTAGACGAATATATCCTGGCACACATTGATCAAGAGAGCGATTACTTGAAAGCCCTCTATCGAGATACCCATGTCAAGTTACTTTATCCCCGGATGGCTTCAGGACATTTGCAGGGACGTATGCTCAAGATGTTTGTCCGGATGATATGTCCCCGTCAGATTTTGGAGATAGGTACTTATAGCGGCTATTCCGCTCTTTGTATGGCAGAAGGACTTCCCGAAGGCGGGATGTTGCATACATTCGAAATCAATGACGAACAAGAAGACTTTACTCGTCCTTGGTTGGAGAATTCTGCCTATGCTGATAAAATTAAATTTTATATAGGTGATGCTTTGGAACGTGTTCCGCAGTTGGGAATAACTTTCGACCTTGTTTTTATGGACGGGGATAAGCGTAAATACATTGAATATTATGAGATGGCATTGGCGCATCTTTCAGTAGGCGGTTATATCGTTGCTGATAATACCTTATGGGATGGCCATGTATTGGAAGAGCACCCCCATGCTTCCGATTTGCAAACCATTCGTATTAAAGAATTCAATGATCTGGTAGCAAAAGATAACCGCGTAGAAAAAGTAATTCTTCCCTTACGTGATGGATTGACCATTATCCACAAGATATAAAGGGCTTACTATTTCTTTTCCCGTTGTCTTTTTTCTCACCCTTTTTTCAGCAGTCGTTTGCTGAGATATCTCACCGGATACCATACAGATAGGAAACCTACTGCAATTACTGTCATAAATATCAGTATAATATCCGTTGCGTGTACACTCACCGGATAGGCATCGACCACAAAGCTGCCGCTACCGCCTCCCAATGAGATAAGTCCGAATTGCTCTTGCAGGAAGCATAGTAACAATCCGATGATAATACCGATAACAGCTCCGAATAGAGAAATTAATCTCCCTTCAAACAGGAAAATGCGAGAAATCAACTGGTCGTCTGCTCCCAGATTACGTAACGTTTCTACATCTTCACGCTTATCCAGTATCAGCATGGACAACGAACCGATGACGTTGAAACAAGCGATGGCGAGGATGAAAGTCAGGAACAGATAAGAAATAAGTTTCTCAATTTCCATAATACGGAAAACATCAGCTTGTTGTTCATAACGGTTCTGTACAACGAACCGATCACCGAGTATATTTTCCATCTTTTTCTGTACAGCGTCAGTGCTTGTCCCTGGTTTTAGTTTTAACTCAATAGCAGAAACCTCCGTGTCGTAATTGAACAAACGGCGTGCAAAGTTCAGGGAAGTAAGGATGTAACGAGAATCGTATTTTTGTTGATTGACAACAAACACGGCTCCTGGTGAGAATAAATAATCTTGGTTGAAAGCGGCGGAAGGATTGGCTATATTCACCCGTACATTCCGTTTGGGAGCAAACACCTGTAATGGATCAACGAACTGAATGCCTGTACCTAGTTCAGAGACCAGTTCCACACCAAGAAAGCCATAGTCTACAATCGAGTCTTCTAAAATGAATTCACCTGTCCCGTAGAGTAAGCTATCAATAGAAGTCAGTTGCTCAAAGTTGTTTTCTACTCCCTTTATAACTGCCATTGCCTGCCGGTCTTTATATTGAACCATAGCACTCTCTTCCAATGTTTCTGTCCAGACATCTATCTCCGGTAGTGTTCGTATCTGTTGAATACGTGACTCTTGCGGATCGAAAACTTTCCCTTCGCGAATTGTAATTTTCAATTCCGGGTCGAAAGCGGTAAAGAACCCTGCCACCATATCCTGGAACCCGTTGAATACAGATAGAGTACATACCAGTGCCAAAGTAGCCAATGTTACTCCGCATACTGATATACCGGAGATTATATTAATGGCATTGTGCTTCTTTCTAGAAAAGAGGTAGCGACGGGCAATGTAAAATGGCAGGTGCATAATTAATGTTTAATCATTAATCACTAAACATTATTTTAAAAGTTCGTCAATGCGTTCTAAATAATCTAACGAGTCGTCTACAAAAAATTTCAGTTCAGGGATAATGCGTAGTTGGTGGCGTACACGTGTACCCAATTCAAAACGTATGGATTTCATGTTAGCATTGATATTCTTGATGATTTCCTCACTCTTTTCCGACGGGAAAATACTGAGATAGGCACGAGCCACACTCATATCGGGACTAATACGCACGGCACTCACAGAAATTAATACTCCGGGCATAGATTTGGTTTGTAACAAGAAGATGTCACTCAACTCTTTCTGGAGTAAACGGGATATTTTATTTTGACGGGTACTTTCCATATACTTTTCTTTTTATTATTAGAACATAAATAGAACACAAAGGTACTGAAATATATTGTTTTGTCCTCGATTTATATGTTTTTTATATTTTTCCTAACGTTATTAGGTGGCTGAAATTCCTAACGTAATTTTTGCATGTCCGATACAAGTGCGTGTTATTTGATAGACGTGACGTTATGTATGTAAAATAATTGGAAGAGAAAGTTTGTTTTTTATTTAAAATATATTGATATTTGAGGAATATTAAAACTTAATAATAATTACTATGAAGGTAACTACACTTTGGCGTGAAAAAGGCGGGAACATTTTCAACGCAGTCTTGATTATTTCCCTGATGCCCTTGATTGAGGCGATTGTATCACTTTATGATAAGATAGACAACTTAAGCGGTATCGGCTATATGCTGATGAGTGGGAATATCGATGGCAGCATGTTTGGGGCGGACGCTTCGGATGTTGTAGTACCACTGCTTATGGTTTTTGCTTACGTGTTGTATTTTGGTGGTTTGACAGGGTTTGCTAAACTACAGAAGGCTGCCGATGCACATGCGATATTGAATATCCGTAAGGGGGCCGTTTGGGGATTGGTGAGTCAGGTCTTGAAATTTATTCCGGTGTTCGGTTGGTTTTTGGCATTTGTGGCGAGTGTAGTTGCATTCTTTATTATGATTGGTGGTTACGGCAGTTTGAAGCGTTCGTACACTTTTCCCGAAGAAGCCCGTCGAGGAGCGGGGCGCTTGCGTGCGGCTATGATATGGTCGGTTGTGGCCGCTGTATTGGGAATCATTCCGTTAATAGGATTCATTCTTGAAGGTATTATATGTTTTATTCTATTTTTTGTGGTACTCAGTGGATGGTCGAGTATCAAGAATGCAATACCTTTGACGGTGGAGGGACGTACTACCGTTGAGCGTTGGCGTATCAGTGATGCGCCTGGCGGATGGATGATTACGTGTAGCATCATTCTGGCTACAGCGTTCTATGACGTATTCAATGGGTTGGTAGGCCGTTATGCAGGCACTGTTGCGCCTGATGTTCCGATAGGAAAATTATATGATGCCGGCTATATCATAGCTTTTATTATCGGTGGAGTGATGATGTTGATAGCATTTATTGTCATACGGTCAAAGCAGATTGAGAAAAAGGCGGTGTTTACTTTGATGGCAGTTGCCGCCGGAATGTATATGATGGGTTATTTGCTCAATGTCATTCTTTTTTATGCCGGTAGTGAAGGCGATATGCGTGTTTGGATTTATCGTGTGTTTTCTATGTGGGCGGCTCCCCTCTTGTTTATCATTGCTTTTTGTCAATTGAGGAAAAATTGGCAAAATCGTTTTGTAAGAGAAGGAACTACTTATCTTATTGTTTACTATTCATTGATCCTGACTGACTTGGTTTATGGATCACTTCGCTCGTATATTCCGGGTGTGTACTTTGAGGGTTTAGGTGATATTTATACTATTCTTCCCTGGATTTATCTTTATCTTGCTATTATTGGCTGGCGTTCTGTCATTTCGGGTGTCTTTGGTAAAGGTGAAGTTGTTCCCGAAGACGACATTGCTGAGGTCGCTTCGCAGCCGCAACGCCCGTGGATACCGGAGTCGTCGGGGATTGACGAGCAAATATCCGCTAAGCTTGCCAACAAATCAGATGAAGAATTGAAAGAAATTTTAGCGAACAGAGAAGATTATAATGAAAGGTTTGTACAAGCTGTGGAAACTATCCAGCAGAATAGGAAAGAGATGAACAAGCAAGCTATGATACATGATAAAGTAGTGCAGAAGACAGATGATGAGTTAGTTGAAATCATTGCAAATTCTGGTTGTTACAGTGAGGAAATGGTGGATGCTGCTTTGAAAGAGCAGGAAGACCGATATCGGTATAATCGATATACTGAGGAAGACTAAAGAAATCTGTGAAAGGAAGTGCCTGAAAACTTATTTTTTCTCTTGTATGGTGTTTTTCAGGTACGGATCACCCGGTTTCGAGGTGCTGCTCTATGCGGTTTTCAAGAAATCCTGGTATTGCTGTGTCCATTTTTGACATTTTGTACTTTCCGTGTCCCGAGAAACGCGTATTTCTACCCGTCGGCAGGCGCAAGCGAAAATATACGGACGAAAATCTGTATCTTGCTCATGGATAGTGAAATACATAAATATAAACAATCCAAATAGACGAAAAACTGCGAGCTGATCGTGCAAAAGTACTCTTTTCACGGGAGAAAAAGGGCGTTTGTGGGAGAAATGTCCGTTTTTCCCGTGAGGGAAGTTAATATCCCTCACACCGGAAGTTAATATCCCTCACACCGGAAGTTAATATCCCTCACGCTGGAAGTTAATATCCCTTACGTCGGAAGTTAACATCCCTCGTGCGGGAGGCGGGATATTCGGTGAAAATGCCGCATGTTTATGCACCCAATCGCACGCTTCCGGATTTTTCGGGAAGCGGGTGTGTCAGCAAAACGGGCGGTTCGGAGATAAAAAGCATCTGATGGGTGCCGTTTTGAAATCAATTTGACAGATTGATGCGCCAAGCATACAGCTTCAGACATCTCGTCCGGTAAAAAAAACGATATCCCCTTGTGTTCTCCGTGATGAATACAGTATCAAAAGAATTTATCAAGTATATCAAACAAATCTCCCTTAAATATCTACGTGCCCCGCTTTAACGCAGCTTTTTAAACCATTTTTCTTTTTCGTGTCATCACTACAAGTACGATTACTCCCATAATCAGGAGTGCGAAGGCTCCATAAGCAATACCTTCCGTTACGTGCAGACTCTTTGGGTCGAAACGCATCTCAATGGTATGTTTGCCGGCAGGAACATACAGGACACGTAAGATGTAATCAGCGCGTGCCAGCTTGGCGGCTTGCCCGTCAATGGTGACTTGCCAACCGTCAGGATAGTAGATCTCGGAGAATACAGCGATGCCGTCTTTGGCATTTTCTGTTTCGTATACCAAACGGTTAGGTTCATAACTTGTCAGGCGAATGGTGGATAAACTATCTTTATAGACTTCTGTTACACCATTCAGTATATCTTTGAAACGGACATCCACTACAGCTGTTTCTGTAGGAAGAATGCTATCCAGAGCTTCTATTTCCTGATTGGCGTTATCAACATATTGTACTTTGTCTACAAACCAGGCATTACCGTAAGCGTACGGATTGAGAATGGGTACGGTTTCTCCCTGCTGTCCGGCAGGGAAAATGAAATACTTGGTGTTCAGCATATTCAGTATGCGGAACTTAGAAGCATCCACACTGTCCATTTCACCACCTGCAGTGGCTACTTCCTTATATACAGCTTGCATTTCAGGACTGATGTGATGCTCTATCATTTCCTGATAACGGCGTAACTTGGCGGCATGGTAACCACCGACACTTTTATGCCAATAAGAAGTATTATTTTCGTTGAATGTATTGCTGGCAAGGTTCAGTACGCGATAATCTAAAGCTTTATCTTGCAAAATCAACTCGTCTGCTTTTGTCTTGGTGAATGTTTGAGTTTGAGTGGAACGCGGAACGAATTGGCTATCGTTGAGATAACGTTTGTTGATATTCCACATATCACCGATACACAATACGATTATGGCGCTGACGGTAACGGTTTTGTTTAATTTACGGGCGGCATAAAGTCCCAATAATGCGCAGCCGATACCGATAATCAAGAAACTGCGTAAAGCATCGGTGCTGACAAGAGCAGAACGTACTTCCTGTAAATTGGCGAGAATACCCGGTAACTCGTTGGCCGGTATCATTTGTTGGTTTACGGCATTCTGTAACATTTGTGCTTCTTGGGCAGGGACGAAACCTGAACCAAGACTACCGGGTGCCACGGCAAGTAACAAGGCGACACCGGCTGTGAGTGCTATGCTGATACCGATCGCTTTTCTGTTTTTTTTCAATATTTCGGGCTCATCCAATATGCGTTTCAAAGCAAAAATAGCCAATAACGGTATGGTAAATTCCGCTATAACGAGGATGGATGATACAGCGCGGAATTTGTTGTACATCGGAATATAGTCGATGAAAAAGTCCGTTAGCGGCATGAAGTTCTTACCCCAGGCAAGAACAATAGAGAAGAAAGTGGCGCCAATTAAAGCCCATTTTAATGGTCCTTTTACGATGAAACACCCCAATACGAAAAGAAACAGCACGAAAGCGCCTACATAAACGGGACCTGCTGTCATGGGTTGGCTGCCAAAATATTGTGTCAGTTGGCTGTATAAACCGCTATACATGGGATTGGCTTTCTCCATGGCCGTTTCGCTCTGGATAAGTGGGGTAGATGCTCCACCTTTGAAATTGGGGACAAGCAAGGTAAGAGTTTCGTCAATGCCGTAACTCCATTGTGTGATATAATCACGATCCAATCCGCTACTTGTCTGTTTGGCTGCATCGCCGGTTTGTACCAGTTCGCTTTTGCCACGCATGGTTTCTTTACTGTACGTATAGGTATGATAAAGGTTGGAGAGGTTGGCAGCTACACCGATGAGGGCAGCTACAAACAACACTGCACTGGCTTTAAAGAATTCGGGCAATGTCTTGTTACGCCAGGCATCCTCAAAATAGGCTCCCATGATGAACAAGATGACAAATAGAAAATAATAGGACATCTGCACATGGTTGGACATAATTTGCAGGGCAACGAAGATGGCTGTTACGATACCTCCTGCTAATAGCTTACCACGGTAAGCCAATATGATACCCGCTATTGTGGGAGGAATATAAGCAAGGGTAATAAACTTCCAGATATGTCCGGCTGAAATCAGAATAAAGAAGTAGGACGAAAAGGCCCATAGAATACTTCCTAAACCAGCGAGCCATACCGATATACCGAATACACGAAGCAAAATGTAGAATCCTAACATCAGGATGAAGGTCAGATTGACATAGCTGGGCAGGAATAGTTGGTAAACTTTCTGCGTCCATCGCAAAGGCGTACCCGATTCATAAGATGGGGCGATTTGGTACGTCGGCATACCACCGAAAAGAGAGTTTGTCCAACGAGTTTTCTCTCCCGTCTGTTCGTTATACAGGGCGGCTTCTTGTCCCGCACCGGCTCCTGCAGCAGTGTCATGCTGGAACAGAATACGGTCTTCTATATCCGCCGGAAAAAAGTAAGCGAATGAAAGTAGTGCAAATGCCAGGATGGCAATCAAATCAGGAAGAATCTTCTTTATCATCTTGAACTACGTTTTTTATAATGGTTGCAAAGATAGTTTAAACTGGAAGTAATGCAAAATAAGCTCGTCTCTTTTTGATGTCAGTATATGGCTTATCTTATGGAAATATTGTACCTTTGCCTTGCAAATATATATTGAGAAGAATATGACAGTAGGTGTTATCAGTGCAATGGATAGCGAGCACCGCCAGTTGGTGGAGCGTTTACAGAAGAAAGAAGAGTCGGCTTATGGCAATTTGCATTATGTGGACGGAATGCTTGGCAGCAACCGTGTGATACTTACACAATGTGGTATCGGTAAGGTGAATGCTGCAGTAGGAGCCACGGAACTGATACGCCGTTTCACGCCCGATTGTGTGGTCAGTACCGGTGTGGCGGGTGGTATTGATACCTGTCTGGATGTAGCGGATGTGGTTGTAAGTGAACGTCTGGTGTACCATGATGTGTGGTGTGGTGAAGATTATGAATATGGACAGATGGCAGAAATGCCTGCCGTATATGAGGGCTGTGCTTTCCTGCTGAAACATGCTTTATCGCTAAACAGCGTCGAGCAAGGCAGCCGTATCCATAGCGGGTTGATTTGTACTGGTGATCAATTTATTACCAACCGTGTAGGGCTGGATGCTATTAAACGTCGTTTCCCTGATGGGATTGCAGTCGATATGGAATCCACGGCCATTGCGCAGGTTTGTTATCTGTATAACACACCTTTCCTTAGTTTCCGCATCATTAGTGACACGCCGGGGATAGAAGACCATTCGGCGCAATATACCGGTTTCTGGGAGACTATGGCAGAACGTTCGTTCCTTACCACTTGGGCTTTCCTTTCTACGCTGCCTGATAAGTTACAATTATAAATTATAAATCATGAAGAAGATTCCCAGTTTTACTATTGATCACATCCGTTTGTTGCGTGGCATTTATGTATCCCGCAAAGATGAAGTGAACGGAGAAGTTGTTACAACTTTTGATATTCGTATGAAAGAGCCCAACCGTGAACCGGCTTTAGGACAGGGTGCCCTGCATACTATAGAACATCTGGCTGCCACTTATTTGCGTAACGAACCACAATGGCAGGATAAGATTATTTATTGGGGACCTATGGGATGTCTTACCGGTAATTATCTATTGATGAAAGGTGATTTGCAACCGCAAGACATCGTATCTCTGATGCAGGATACTTTCCGTTTTATTGCCGGATATGAGGGTGAAATACCTGGTGCTGCTCCGCAGGACTGTGGAAATTATTTGCTTCACGATTTGCCGATGGCTAAATGGGAATCCGCCAAATATCTGCATGAGATATTGGAGCAGATACGGGAAGAGAATATGCGTTATCCGGAGAAATAAGATGAGGTACGGTACTTTGAAAGCGGTAAATGAAGGGCGGTAGTTAAAACTCTTGTCTTTGGAGGATAAAAGTTGCGAGTTTAAGTTGATGAATATAAATGTTTGTTGTATATTTGTTGTTGGCAATTGCCACTAATACTCAATAAACACCTTAAATGGTTGATTACAATAAGAAAACCAAAGAAGAACTGCTCGAGGTTATCCGGCAATTGGAAGAACGGTTGAATACCCAATCTGTTTCTGAGTCTTCTTGCTCCTATTCTATTCCCGGTCGTTTTCGTGAGGAATATTATCGGGATATTCTCGATACTTTTCCTGATATGATTACTGTTTCTGACTATGATGCTAATTTTATCGAATTAGTATCTGCTCCTCACACCAATCATGTGGAAGGTGTTTCTAATGAAGAGTTGTTGCACTCCAACCTGAAGGATGTGGTACCGGCTGAGGCGTATCATCGGATCCGTGCTAATATGGATGAGGTAATTCGTACCGGAGAAACGCATACGGCACGTCATTCGTTGATGTTTCATGGAAAGATGCGCCACTACGAAAACCGGGTTTGTCCGTTGGGCGATAAGTATTTGCTTTGTATGTGCCGCGATGTGACAGAACTTGTCGAAACAGAGACGGCATTGATTGATGCCCGTACCAAAGCGGAGGAAGCCGACCGTCTGAAATCTGCATTCTTTGCTAATATGAGCCATGAAATTCGTACTCCCCTGAATGCGATCGTCGGTTTCTCCCGACTGGTGATAGGACCCGAACATGAGAGTGAAAAGAAAGAATATTGTGAGATAATAGAGCGTAATTCTGAATTGCTTCTGACTTTGTTTAATGATATTTTGGATCTTTCTTCATTGGAAGCAGGTTCTGTTGTGTTTACTAAAGAGAAAATAAATCTTTATTTGATATGTTTGAAGGAATATGATACCTTCCGGGATAAAGTATCCAAAGGGGTATTGTTGAAACTCGATGAAGTGGATACGGAATTGACTATCCTGGGTGACAGAGGGCATATCGCGCAGATATTAAGTAACCTGTTGAGTAATGCAGTAAAATTTACTTCTTCCGGTGAAGTACATTTTGGTTTTCAGCGTAAGGGCAATGCGGTACAGTTTTATGTCAGGGATTCAGGTATGGGTATTCCGGCTCGTCGTGTTGCAACCATCTTTGAGCGTTTTGGTAAACTGAATAATTTTGCTCAAGGAACAGGTTTGGGGCTGACACTTTGCCGTATGTTGGTGGAGCGTATGGGAGGGCGTATATGGGTACGTTCTGGAGAGGGTTGCGGAACTACATTCTATTTTACGTTACCGATTGGCTAATGAATAATTGATAATGGATAAACAAACTGCACATAACATCGTATAGTCATTGTTCATTTTCCATTATCAATTATTCATTAATTAAATGATTTCTATCCCTTGTTCCTTGCAGAGTTGTAATCCTAAATCTTTCAGTTTGAATTTTTGTATCTTACCGCTACCTGTCATGGGGAACTCTTTAATGAAGAAAATATATTTGGGAATTTTGTAACGTGATATCCTGCCAATACAAAAATCGCGTACGTCCGATTCGTGCATATTTACTCCATCGTGCAGAATGATGAAAGCTCCCACGGCTTCACCGTATTTCTTAGAGGGGATACCTGCAACCTGTACATCTTTCACACCTTCCAGTTGATAGAGGAATTCTTCAATTTCACGTGGATAGATATTCTCACCACCACGGATAATCATATCTTTGATACGTCCTGTGATACGGTAGTTGCCGTCTTCGTCTTTCACGCCTAAATCGCCGGAATGTAGGAAATTATTTTTATCGATGACTTCGGCAGTGGCTTGCGGATTTTTATAATAACCTTTCATGGTGTTGTATCCACGATTACACATCTCGCCTTGTACACCAACCGGACATTCTTCACCGGTTTCCGGATCAATCACTTTTACTTCGGTGTATTCAAAGTCACGACCTACAGTATTGCAGCGTACATCAAACGAGTCGTCAATACGAGTAGCAGTCATGCCCGGAGCTGCTTCGGTGAGTCCGTAAACACTGGTTACTTTCATATACATTTTCTCTTCCACTTGCTTCATTAACTCAACCGGACAGAGAGAACCTGCCATGATACCCGTACGCAAACAAGACATATCGAATAAATCGAACATTGGATGATTGAGCTCGGCAATGAACATAGTGGGTACACCATAGAGGGCGGTACAACGTTCCTTATGAATAGAGGCGAGAACTACCAGCGGATCGAAGCGCTCTACCATGACTTGTGTACAACCGTGTGTAAGGCAATTCATCGTGGCAAGTACTACACCGAAACAGTGAAATAAAGGTACACAGCAACAAAGTTTGTCGTCGGCGGTGAATTTCATGTGCTCACCCGTCAGAAACCCGTTGTTGGTAATATTGTAGTGAGTAAGCATTACGCCTTTGGGAAAACCGGTAGTGCCGGAGGTATATTGCATATTTACTACGTCGTGGCAATCGACCTGGTTTTTAAGTTCGGTCAAACGGTTGTCTTCTACATTGTTCCCCAAAAGCAGAATTTCAGAAGTATTGTACATTCCACGATGTTTCTCCTGTCCCACATAGATCACATTTTTCATATAGGGGAAACGTTCACTTTTCAAGTGTCCGCGCTCGCAGGTTTTCAGCTCCGGTAACATGGTATAAGTCATCTGTACAAAATCACTGTCTTTTTCACCGTTCACGATGCAGAGAGTGTGCATATCCGAATTTTCGCACAGATATTCCAGTTCGGCTTGTTTATAATTGGTATTTACCGTGACATATACAGCGCCTATCTTGGCGCATGCATATAAAAGAGTCAGCCAATCCGGTACATTCGTCGCCCAAATGCCGACATGCGTTCCGCGTTCCACTCCGATAGCGATAAGTCCTTTTGCCATGTCGTCTACCCGTCGGTTGAACTGGTTCCAAGTGAAACGTAAGTTGCGATCGGAGTAAACAATGTATTCTTTGTCAGGTGTAGTTGTTGCCCAATGCTCTAACCATTGTCCGAGCGTTCTTTCGTATAACATGATGCTTTATGATAAGATATAAAGTACAAGATATGAAGTATAAGGCATAAAGTATTACATTGTTGTATATCGTAGTTTATACCTTATACTCACACTTAAATTGGTGTATAGATTACTGCTAATATTTTGGCTGCTTGTCCCTCGTAGGCATGTACATGATGGGGTACGATGGAGTCGTAATAGATACTGTCCCCTTCTTCGAGTAGGTAAGAATTTTTGCCGTAGCTGATTTCCATTGTTCCTTCCATAACCATGATAAATTCTTCACCTTCGTGGGAAGAAAGTACAAAGTCACTATCGTCTGTAGGAGCTACATCAATGATGAACGGTTCCATATGACGATCGGCTTTCGACTTGGAAAGAGAATGATATTCCATGTGTTTACGAGAATGGATAGCATTATTAGAGAAACTGATACTGTCTTTGGCTTCCGACCTGCGACATACCACAGGACCGTTTTCATCCTGGTCGTCCAGGAAGGTTCCGAGACGCACACCAAGTACACGGGCTATTTTGATAAGTGGCGCCAACGACGGAAGGTCGATATTGTTTTCTATACGTTCAATCTGTTCAATGGCTAGCCCTGAACGCTGTGCCAGTTCTTCCATACTGATGGATTGGCTTTCACGGAGTGACTTGATTTTTTCTCCTACGATTTTACTTGTATCCATAATGTTAGTGTTTCAAGCCTGAAAAGTTTCAATTTATAGTTGTTGAACCGCAAAAATAAGATAAACTTTCACTTGATGCAACAATCTGTGGGGAAAAGTTTGATATATCCTTACTTAATCTCTATTTGTTTTTTTATTCTTCGACATCCATCTCTCCCATGAACGAAATGGCTTGCCGGTTCGTAGGCTGAATGTGGATGCTGGTAGAACCGTTGGGATAAATGGTAAGGTTATATCCGTATTTGTCTTCTTCATTATTGACTTTAAAGTTTATTTGTACTTTCCCTTTTTTGAGATGTTTGGTTTGATATTGGCTGATAGGGGCATTGAAGATTAATCCTTTACCTCCACCGTAAGGGATGTTGTAAGCTTCTCCAAAATAAGGCAGGTAAGAAAATACAGAGTCGTTTCTTACTTCTACGGAATAATTGGAGGTCAAGGAACGGCTTCTGCCTTTCATGGGTAACATGTGATTTACGTTGATTTTGTACTGTTTGGAGTTCACTGCCTCTTTCACTTCGCGTTCAATGAATGCTTTTCTTTCACTTCGGTTTTGGGCTTTGACCGGTTGTATGGCAAGCACACCGATAAACAATAATAGAATAAGTTTACTTGTCTTCATAACTATATCGGTTAGGTTTCTACAAAGATAGAAAATTATGTTTCTCGGTTGTGGACGGATTTATTATTTTTGCATTGAAATAGGATATATTTATAAATGTACCAATGATATACATGGAGACTTCACGTTTATTGTTGCGTGATTGGGAAGAGAAAAATTGATAAACGGGAACAAAAAAGGGAAATATTCAAAAGAATATTTCCCTTTTTAATGGTTTTGCCGCAAGTAGATTACTTACGCAAGCCAAGTTCTTTAACAATAGCACGATATCTGTTGATATCACGGTCTTTCAGGTAAGTCAGCAAAGCGCGACGTTTACCTACCAACATTGTCAAAGCTCTTTCAGTACTATAATCTTTTCTGTTGAGCTTCATGTGCTCAGTCAGATGAGCAATACGGTATGAAAACAAAGCTATCTGGGCCTCAGCTGAGCCAGTATCAGAGTTAGACTTTCCGTATTTGCCGAAGATTTCTTGCTTTTTAGCAGCGTCTAAATACATAATGTTTAATTAAAAAGTTGATATTAATTGTCTCTTTCGAGCGTGCAAAGATAGACATTATCTTTTATATGACAATGATATTCAGCATTTTTTTCTGTCCTATACTATATATCTAATGCAAAATTAGTACCTTTGCAGCCAAATAATAGGTATTATATGCAAAATATTAGAAACATTGCAATTATTGCCCATGTTGACCATGGGAAAACGACTCTTGTAGACAAGATGCTTCTGGCTGGAAATCTGTTCCGTAACAACCAGAGTACAGGTGAATTAATGCTGGATAATAATGATTTGGAACGTGAACGAGGAATAACGATTCTTTCAAAGAACGTTTCCATCAATTATAAAGACACCAAGATTAATATTATTGATACTCCGGGTCACAGCGATTTCGGAGGTGAAGTAGAGCGTGTGCTGAATATGGCAGATGGATGTATCTTGCTTGTGGATGCTTTTGAAGGTCCCATGCCGCAGACACGTTTTGTATTGCAGAAAGCTCTGCAAATCGGTTTGAAACCTATCGTTGTAGTAAATAAGGTGGATAAGCCTAATTGCCGTCCCGAAGAGGTATATGAAATGGTGTTTGACTTGATGTTCAGTTTGGAAGCTACAGAAGAACAATTGGACTTTCCGGTTGTGTACGGTTCGGCTAAAAATAACTGGATGAGTACTGATTGGCAGAAACCGACCGACAATATTTACACTTTGCTGGATTGTATTTTAGAGAATATCCCGGCTCCCGAACAATTGGAAGGTACACCACAAATGTTGGTGACTTCTTTAGACTACTCTTCTTACACGGGGCGTATTGCCGTGGGACGTGTGCATCGTGGAACGTTGAAAGAGGGTATGAATGTTTCTCTGGTTAAGCGTGATGGAAGTATTGTGAAATCAAAAATCAAAGAGTTGCATACCTTCGAAGGTATGGGTCGTGTGAAAGTGCAAGAGGTTTCTTCCGGTGATATTTGTGCATTGGTTGGTATCGAAGGCTTTGAAATCGGTGATACGATTTGTGATTTCGAAAATCCCGAAGCATTGCCGCCTATCGCTATTGATGAGCCTACCATGAGTATGCTTTTCACCATCAACGACTCTCCCTTCTTCGGTAAAGAGGGTAAGTTTGTGACTTCCCGCCACATTCACGATCGTCTGATGAAAGAGTTGGATAAAAATCTTGCTTTGCGTGTCCGCAAGAGTGAGGAAGATGGAAAATGGATCGTTTCCGGTCGTGGTGTGCTCCACTTGTCGGTATTGATTGAGACGATGCGTCGTGAAGGATACGAATTGCAGGTAGGACAACCGCAAGTTATCTTCAAGGAAATTGATGGTGTAAAGAATGAGCCTATTGAAGAATTGACAATCAATGTTCCTGAGGAATATGCCAGCAAGATGATTGATATGGTGACACGCCGCAAAGGTGAAATGGTGAAGATGGAGACCTCAGGCGAGCGTGTAAATCTTGAATTCGATATGCCGTCGCGTGGTATCATTGGTTTGCGTACCAATGTGTTGACCGCTTCTGCCGGTGAGGCTATCATGGCACATCGTTTTAAGGAATACCAACCTTATAAGGGTGAGATTGAACGGCGTACCAATGGTTCCATGATTGCGATGGAGTCGGGTACCGCTTTTGCATATGCCATCGATAAATTGCAAGATCGTGGTAAATTCTTTATCTTCCCACAGGATGAAGTATATGCGGGGCAGGTTGTAGGTGAACACTCCCATGATAACGACCTCGTGATAAACGTAACGAAGTCCAAGAAGCTTACTAATATGCGTGCTTCCGGTTCTGATGAAAAAGCTCGTTTAATTCCCCCGGTACAATTCTCGCTTGAGGAAGCGTTGGAATATATCAAAGAGGATGAATATGTAGAGGTGACGCCGAAGTCCATGCGTATGCGCAAGGTTATTCTGGATGAACTGGAGCGTAAGCGTGCCAACAAGAACTGATAAACTTAGTTGTTATATACAAAAGAGTGCTCTACATGGGTTTTAACTGTATTTGGAGCACTCTTTTTGTATGTCTTTGATAGAAGACTTTAGTCTATGAATTTGATTTTTGCGGCATTTCTCGGTTTGGCGGCGGGAGTTTCATCGGGGTAACCAAATGCAATACAGTATAATAGTTGATAACCTTCCGGTATATCAAGTTTCTTCAGATATTCAGCTGCAGCCGGTGAGGTGGTCAGGAAACGTGCGGGCCCTCCCAGGCAACAAGTACCGATACCCATAGACCAAGCGGAGAGAATCATATTCTCACCCAATAATCCGCAATCAATTTGTGACATGTCATAAGATGTATCATTGGCTATAAACACCACTGTAGAGGCATTTCTGAACATGTTCTTGAAATTCGGGTCTTTGGTGGCATTCGGATTTTCTTTCTTGAAGACTTCGGTCACTCCGTTGATAAATTCAGGGTTGTCTACTACGCGAATTTCCCACGACTGCTTGTTTTGTCCGTTGGGAGCATTGATGCCACATTCCAGAATAACCTGCATCGTATCCCGGTTTACCGCTTGCGGTTTATATTTGCGGACACTGCGGCGTGACATAATCGTTTCAATTACTGCGTTTTCTTTACTGTTCTCGGAGGTGGTGACTTCGCTCTCTTTCTGTGCTTGTGTGTTACATCCGAAGCACAACAACAGGCTTGCGCCTAGTAACATAAACTTTAAACTCTTCATAAATTGTACTATATTGAGGTATTTACTTTCCGCAAATCTAATAAAAAAGCGGCTCCCGTAAACGGAAGCCGCCTTAAAAATATGTAATCTACTTCTATTAGAGTTTCGGACCAGCAGCAACCAAAGCCTTACCTGCTTCGTTACCAGTGAACTTAGAGAAGTTCTTAATGAAACGTCCGGCCAAATCTTTGGCTTTTTCTTCCCACTTGCAAGCGCATTCGTAAGTGTCACGAGGATCAAGGATTTTCGGATCAACGTTAGGCAATGCAGTAGGAACTACAAAGTCGAAATACGGGATAACCTTCGTCGGAGCCTTGTCGATAGAACCGTCAAGGATAGCATCGATGATACCACGGGTATCTTTGATGGAGATACGCTTGCCGCTACCGTTCCAGCCTGTGTTCACCAAATATGCTTTGGCACCAACCTTGTTCATCTTCTTAACCAGTTCTTCTGCATATTTAGTAGGATGCAAGCTCAAGAAAGCAGCACCGAAACAAGCGGAGAATGTAGGAGTCGGTTCAGTGATACCACGCTCTGTACCGGCCAACTTAGCGGTGAAACCAGACAAGAAGTAGTACTGAGCCTGTTCCGGGTTCAGGATAGATACCGGAGGCAATACACCAAAGGCATCGGCAGACAGGAAGATTACCTGATGAGCGTGAGGACCTTTAGATACGGGCTTAACGATGTTATTGATATGGTAGATAGGATAAGAAACACGAGTATTTTCGGTTACGCTCTTATCGGTGAAGTCAATCTTGCCGTTAGCGTCAACAGTTACGTTCTCCAACAGGGCGTCACGTTTGATCGCATTGTAGATATCAGGTTCGCTGTCTTTGTCAAGGTTGATAACTTTTGCATAGCAACCACCTTCGTAGTTGAATACGCCTTCATCATCCCATCCGTGTTCATCGTCACCGATCAACAGACGTTTCGGGTCGGTAGACAAAGTGGTCTTACCTGTACCGGACAGACCGAAGAAGATAGCAGAGTCGGTACCTTCCATATTGGTGTTGGCAGAACAGTGCATAGAGGCGATGCCACGCAACGGGTTCTTGTAGTTCATGATAGAGAACATACCCTTCTTCATTTCACCACCATACCAAGTATTCAGGATAACTTGTTCGTTAGTCTTCAAGTTGAATACAGTAGCCGTTTCAGAATTCAGACCCAGTTCCTTGTAGTTGTCAACTTTTGCTTTAGAGGCGTTGAATGATACGAAATCAGGTTCTCCGTAGTTGGCAAGTTCTTCGGCGGTCGGGCGGATGAACATGTTAGTTACGAAGTGAGCCTGCCAAGCTACTTCCATGATGAAACGTACTTTCATACGGGTAGCTTCGTTAGCGCCACAGAAAGTATCAACAACGAACAGGCGCTTGCCGCTCAACTGCTTAACAGCTTTTGCCTTCAGGTCAGCCCAAGCTTCTTCAGAGCAAGGTTTGTTGTCGTTTTTGTATTCTTCGGAAGTCCACCATACAGAATCCTTGCTGGCTTCGTTCATTACAAAGAATTTATCTTTAGGAGAACGTCCGGTATAGATACCGGTCATTACGTTCACAGCACCCAGTTCAGTTACTTGACCTTTTTCGAAGCCTTCCAGACCCGGTTTGGTCTCTTCAGCGAACAATACATCATAAGACGGGTTGTGGATAATTTCCTTCACGTCTTTGATACCGTACTTGCTTAAATCTAAATTTGCCATTTTTTTTAAGATTTTAAAATTGGTATTTGGTTTATAATCTCTCTTATTAATCTCTTTTTACCTATTGCCAAGGGGATGAAATCAGTACTCAAAAAGCTCTCTTTTTGTTTACTTTGTAGTAGGTCCCTTGTTTTTCGACTACAAAAGTAATACTTTCTTTGGAAAGAAACATCCGATTAGAGAAATTTTTCTTTAATAAGAAATCTTTTATAAAACCGTAACAATATCTGCAAACTGAACGTTGCAAATTGGGTGAAAATCGTTTACTTTGCAGTCGCTATACTTTGCACATTAACACATTATATATTATGAAGATAATTAACTTTGCCGAGACAAACTCTGTTTTAAATCAATACGTTGCGGAAATTCGGGATGTGGAAGTACAGGATGATCGTATGCGTTTTCGCCGGAACATAGAACGTATCGGGGAAATTATGGCGTATGAAATGAGTAAGGAACTGAAGTATTCTGCCAAGCAGGTACAAACTCCGTTGGGGATAGCTTCTGTCAGTACTCCTGATGACGATGTGGTGATAGCTACGGTTTTCCGTGCCGGACTACCCTTGCACACAGGATTTTTGAACATGTTCGACCGTGCCGGCAATGCCTTTGTTTCTGCTTACCGCTATTATAAGGATAAAGAATGCCGCACGGTGGATGTGCATATAGAATACATTGCTACTCCCGATTTGTCGGGAAAGACTTTGTTATTGGTAGACCCCATGCTTGCTACGGGTGAGAGTATGGAACTTGCCTGGAAGGCTTTTCTTACGAAGGGTGTACCAGCCAAATTGCAGATTGCTTGCGTTATAGCCAGTCAGCAAGGAGTAGACCATCTGCAGAGGCTCTTTCCCGGTGATGGCGTAACGTTGTGGTGCGCAGCCATCGATCCCGAGTTGAACGAACGTTCTTATATCGTCCCCGGTTTGGGAGATGCGGGGGATTTGGCATACGGGGATAAGATGTAAAAACGATATGTGGAGAAGGTAAAACAAAAACGGAGGGATAACGCCCCTCCGTTTACAGTCATTTGAGACTGAAGTATCTGTAAATTGACTTTACAAAATATAATATCGGGAAGACGTTGCCAAGTCTTTCAAGAATTATTCTTTATTTGATATTTATCCGATATAACGTATTTTCAAGAACTTCTGCTTTGTTGAAGTCTGTATCACCTACAAGTTCCTTTACTATCGACAATGGGTTTGGATGTCCCCTCTCATTGAAAGAGACTGTCGTTCCTATTAGGGGAGACTGTCGTTCCCATTAGGGGAGACTGTCGTTCCCATTAGGGGAAACTGTCGTTCCCATTAGGGGAAACCGTCGTTTCCATTAGGGGAAACTGTCGTTCCCTCTTAAAGGAAACTGCCGTTTTTGTTAAGGGAAACAACAAGCCCCTCCGTCTTTACTTGTTGTAGCATGATGGAGGGGCTGATTGTGTGAGAGAGATCTATTTATTTCACTTCCCAAGTATCATTAGTCATCAATAACTCTTCAAAGTTGTGATACTTTTTCTTGGAAGCTACTTCTTCGATTTGCTCGTGAACGGCATCGTTATAGGTCGGAGCTTCCACATCACGGATTACACCGAGGGCGATCGGGAAATCGGGCCCCTCCATCAAAGCAAGTTTCAGCTGCAGGGTGTTATCCATACAGTGGGCATCGTGGATGAGGATGTCTTTTTCTGTAATGCCGTTTTCGCCGAGTTTCACCACCTTCAGTCCGAAACCTTCCTGCATCAGGCCATATTCGTTGTTTTCGCCAAAGAGCATCGGTTTGCCATGTTCCAGGTAAATGGCGTTCTTGGCACGATCTTCCTTCTTGGCGACAGAATCATGAGTTCCGTTATTGAAGATAACGCAGTTTTGCAGAATTTCGCACACAGAAGCACCTTTGTGATTGTAGGCCGCTTTCAAAATTTCTACCGTACCGGTTGCATCTGTAGCTACTGCGCGGGCAAAGAAACGGCCGCGTGCGCCGAAACAGAGTTCTGCCGGATGGAACGGATCTTCTACTGTACCGTAAGGAGATGATTTGCTGACAAATCCACGGGGAGAAGTAGGAGAGTATTGTCCCTTCGTCAAACCATAAATGCGGTTGTTTAACAAAATCATGTTTAGGTCGATGTTACGACGTACGGCATGGATAAAGTGGTTGCCTCCGATGGCTAACCCGTCGCCGTCACCGGAGATTTGCCATACCGTCAGATTAGGGTTGGCAACTTTTGCGCCCGTAGAAATGGCAGCGGCACGTCCGTGGATGGTCTGCATCGCATATGTATTCATGTAATAAGGCAAACGGCTGGAACAACCGATACCGGAGATAACGGCTGTTTCCCAAGGAGCTATACCAATCTCTGCCATTGCTTTGTGCAGTGAAGCCAGAAAAAAGTGGTCACCGCAACCCGGACACCAACGAGGTTGTCCTTTCTTGAAATCTTTTGCTGTATATTCGCACATGATGTTTCTTTTTTTATTTATCAGTTATTTCATTGAAAGCTGCTACCAATTCGGCCACTACAAACGGTTGTCCTTTGACCTCGTTGAATTGGTACGGTGTGAAGTTATCTATTTTCATACGCAGATAACCGGCAAATTGTCCGAGGTTCTGTTCGGCAACTACCACTTTCTTATATTTCTTCAATACGGCTTCTGTATTCTTAGGCAGCGGATTGAGGTAGGTGAAGTGTGCGAGGGCAACTTTCTTGCCGGTCTTGATCATTTCTTCCATTGCTGAGTACAAGTGGCCGTAGGTACCGCCAAAACCAACAATCAAGAGGTCGGCATCGTCTATGCAACCTTGTACCTCTACATCGGGTACGGGGATTTTGGCAACTTTCTCAGCACGCAGGTGGCACATCAGGTCGTGGTTATCGGGATCGGTAGAGATGGCGCCGGTATTACTGTCTTTTTCAAGACCACCAAGAATGTGCATATAACCTTCTTGCCCCGGAATAGCCCAATAGCGGACACCTGTTTCCGGGTTACGTTTATACGGAGTATAGTTATCCTTCATTTCTGCAGTAACGTATGGCGGATTGATGGCGGGATAATCTGATAATTTCGGTAATTTCCATGAACCGGAACCGTTGGCTACGAAGCCGTCGGTCAATAATACAACCGGAGTCATGTGCTCCAAGGCTATCTTACTTGCCATGAAAGCTGCATCAAAACATCCGGTGGGTGAAGATGCGGCGATAACGGGCATTGGACTTTCACCGTTCCGCCCGAACAAGGCCTGCAACAAGTCGGTTTGTTCCGATTTGGTGGGTAGACCGGTAGAAGGACCGCCACGTTGTACATCGAGTACCACAAGCGGGAGTTCGGTGATTACAGCAAGATTCATTGCTTCTGATTTCAAGCAAACACCTGGACCGGAAGTGGAAGTCACTGCCAATGCGCCCGCGAAAGCGGCACCGATAGAGGTGGCACAACCGGAAATCTCATCTTCGCACTGTACGGTCATTACACCCAGTGATTTATGTTTGGAAAGCTCGTGCAGTACGTCGGTTGCCGGAGTGATGGGGTAGGAGCCGAGGAACAGTTTCAAACCCGCTTTTTCGGCGGCGGCGATGAAGCCATAGGCGGTTGCCTTGTTACCTGTGATGTCCATGTAACGGCCTGGAACGGCTGTTTTGCTTTCAATCTTATAAGTATTGGCTACAGAAGCATGGGTGTTGTGTCCGTAGTCATATCCTGCATGAATAACTTTGATATTGGCTTCGGCAATTTCGGGCTTCTTGGCGAATTTCTCGCGGATAAAATCTTCGGCAATTTTCAGGTCGCGATTAAACAGCCAGCAAACCAGACCTACTGCAAACATATTACGGCATTTCAACATGGATTTGTTGTCCATTCCAGTATCTGCAAGACAATCTTTCACCATCTTGGAGATAGGAGCGGCAATAACATCCTGTTTGATAGCCATTTCTTCGATGGGATTATCGGTCTTGAAATTTGCCTTTTCCAAATCTGTTTTTTGGAAAGCGTCCGTATCAATGATGATACATGCGGTAGATTTAGCAAACTTATATTGTGTTTTCAGTGCGGCGGCATTCATTGCTACCAATACGTCGCATTTATCACCCGGAGTATAGACTTTATCTGCACCGATATGTACCTGAAAACCGGATACACCGGTAAGTGAACCTTGCGGGGCACGGATGTCTGCCGGATAATCGGGAAATGTACTGATGTCATTTCCTACCGTAGCCGAAACTGTTGAAAAGATGTTGCCGGCGAGCTGCATACCATCACCGGAGTCTCCGGAGAAGCGGACTACCACTTGCTCCAGTTCTTTAACCATCATGTCGTTTGCCATAACTTACGAATTAGTATTTTGATTAATTTTTAGGACTTACAATTGTTTTTACACAGTCGACAAATTTCGTAAAGTTAATCGGATTAACAAAACTTTTTTCGGAAAATCAGCAGAATACATTATCTTTGTACCCGCATTCTACTGCTATATGCAGAAACTATGCAAAAGGTCTTGTAGTTCAACGGATAGAATAGAAGTTTCCTAAACTTTAGATCCGGGTTCGATTCCCGGCGAGACTACTCTCTATACTTCTCCCATGCAAAGAATTGTAATCAATAAAAAGGTAAAATCCGCTTTATTCTTCTGTTACTGTGAATTCAAGTCAGGTATGGATTATGTCGGGGGGGAATTCTATTTTTTTGTAAACAGATGTTTGAGGATAGGGGATATAAAAAAAGAGTAGGGACTTTCCAGTCTCTACTCTTTTTACTTTATATTATCAGTCTATTATTTCACTTCCTCGGCAACAGGTTCTACTGTTTTCTTGTTTTTCATCAACAAGTATGCGATAGGAGATGCAACGAAGAGTGAAGACAATGTACCGAATACGACACCCAAAATCATAGCGAATGCAAAGCTACGGATAGAATCACCACCAAGGATGAAGATACACAACAACACAATCAAAGTACTCAATGAAGTATTGATGGTACGTGCCAAAGTTGTATTCAGCGAATCGTTGAATAATTGGAACTTGTTACGCTTCGGATATAGGTGGAAGAACTCACGTACACGGTCGAAGATCACCACTTTATCATTGATAGAGTAACCGATAGCTGTCAGGATAGCGCCGATAAAGGTCTGGTCAATTTCCAGAGAGAATGGCATCCAGCCCCAACAGAGTGAGTAAGCACCCAAAATTATAATGGTATCGCAGGCTAATGCTGCAACAGAACCGATACTGTAAGCAATATTACGGAAACGGATCAGAATATAAATACCGATAGCGATCAATGCAAGTACAACAGACCAGATCGCAGATACCTTGATGTCGTCTGCAATACTCGGACCTACCTTTTGTGAACTGATGATACTACCACCTGTGTGGTTTTCGCGGTCGATGAATGTTTCCAACGTAATGTTTTGAGTCAATACGGGTTTCAATGTTTCATACAGATATGCTTCGATTTCGGAGTCTACATTGTTCCCTTCTTCTTCGATACGGTAGTTGGTACTGATACGTACAGTTTTACCGTCTGTACCAATAGCAATAACACTAACGTTTGCGTCACCGAACTTACTTGCGATTAATTCACGGACTTGTTCCGGTTCTACTTTGTTTTCAAATTGTACTTTAAAGTTACGTCCACCGGTAAAATCAATACTTTGGCTTAAACCACGGGTTACGAGTGAACCGATACAAATTATCAGGGCGATACCTGTAATGGTGAACCATAATTTGTTTCTACCCATGAAGTTGAAGTGTACATTTGCCATTAAATTCTTGGAAATACCGGAAGAAAATGTTAGGTTCAACAGCTTATCCTTGTTCATGAAGTGTTCATAGAACAGACGTGTCATAAACACTGCTGTAAAGAACGAAATCAAGATACCTATAATCAATGTGGTGGCGAAACCACGGATAGGACCTGTACCGAAGTTGAACAGGATGATACCAGTGATGATAGATGTCAAGTTAGAGTCGAAAATGGCAGAGAATGCGTTGGAGTAACCATCTGCCAATGCTTTCTTAACTCCCTTACCTGCGCGTAATTCTTCTTTAGTACGTTCGTAAATCAACACGTTGGCATCTACAGCCATACCAAGTGACAATACCATACCGGCAATACCGGACATGGTTAAAGCTGCCTGGAAGGACGAAAGGATACCCAGTGTGAAGAACAGGTTCAGTACTAAAGCACCGTTGGCTACCATACCCGGAATGAAACCGTACATGGAGCACATGTAAACCATCAACAGGATCAATGCGACAGCAAATGAGATGATACCGGCGTTGATAGACGCTTGTCCCAAAGATGGACCAACGATGTCTTCCTGTACGATATGTGCAGGAGCCGGCATCTTACCGGACTTCAATACGTTTGCCAAGTCTTTTGCTTGTTCGGGAGTGAAATGACCGGTAATTTGTGAATTACCGCCTGTGATTTCCTGATTTACATTAGGTGCGGAATATACATAACCATCCAAAACGATAGCGATTGCTTTACCTACATTCTGCTTGGTAAGTTGTGCCCAGCGGCGTGCGCCGTCTGAATTCATGGACATACTTACAGCAGGTTTACCGTAATGGTCATACTCATCCTTGGCATTTACTACTACATCACCTTCCAACGGAGCGCGCCCGTTACGTTCAGTAGATTTGATAGCATAAAGCTCGAAAGTCTGAGCTTTCGGATCATATTCGTAAGGAGATACCCCCCATTTCAAACGTAAATCCTTCGGTAACTCAGATTGGATTTCCGGCATAGAAAGATATTTGTTGATGTCGGCGGTATCCTTATAATTGGCATATGCTACGACAGGACCTTGTCCGTTCGGGTTAACTTGCATGATAGCCAGCAACGGATGATCTTTCTTGATTTGTGCAAGATTGGCAGTTTGGGCTTTACTTTCACCCTTCAAAGCTGCGGCAAGGCTGTCTGCCGTACTGGTAGTCTGGGCTACGGTAGGAGCTTCGGTTACTATACTATCTGTTGTAATGCTGTCTGATTGAACTGTATTTGCCAATATAGCACGCAACTTGGAGTCGGCTGCTTGTAAATAAGGTGTAACGTCTTTTGCATTGTAAGTTTCCCAGAATTCCAAGTTTGCAGAACCTTGTAATAATTTTCTTACACGTTCAGGCTCCTTGATACCGGGTAGTTCCACCATGATACGGCCCATTTTGTCTTCCAGACTCTGAATATTGGGCTGAACCACACCGAAACGGTCAATACGCGTACGAAGTACGTTGTATGAGTTATCAACAGCTGCCTTTACTTCTTCACGCAGTACTTTTTCAACCACTGCATCTGAAGATTGTTGGGTTACTTTGTCTTTTAATTGTTGGGTTGCGAACAATTCCGAAAGACGTGCCTCAGGAGCAATCTTGTGATACTCTCTGATGAATAATGTGATGACGTCTTCTTGGCTTGTAGTAGCCTGTTTCGCAGCTGTTGCCAGTGCTTTGTTGAATGCTTCGTCTGGTTTGTTATCTGCCAATGCTTTGATAACATCGGGTACAGAAACTTCAAGGATAACGTTCATACCACCCTTCAAGTCCAAACCTAAACTGATCTCCATTTCACGACATTGTTTCAGCGTCCAATTGCCGAACCACACTTTCTCATTTGCCAGAGAGTCAAGATAGTCTTGTTCTATTTTCACATCACCTTTTGCGAACTCTTTTGCCTTGTTTGTGTAATGGCGAGTCACAAAAGAGAAGGAAAGATAGAACACACACACCAGTGTGAGCAATATCGCAAAAACCTTTACAAATCCTTTGTTTTGCATGTTACTTTTAGTTTATTATGATTACTTCTTTATTAATTTCTATTGCATACAAGGCTGCAAATATAGCTTTTTTTTCACAAATCTTACTTCATACCGCGATTTTTTAACATCGGTTCTAATTGGGGTTCAGCGCCTCTGAAATTTTTATAGAGTGTCATCGGATCTTCACTGTCACCTTTCTCCAAAACATTCCGATGGAAAAGCTCGGCTGTGTGTTTATCGAAAATGCCATGTTCCTTGAATGCCTCGAAAGCATCATTATCCAGTACGTTAGCCCATAGATAGCTGTAATAACCTGCTGCATAGCCACCGATGATATGATTAAAATAGGTGGTACGGTAGCGTGGAGCGATTTCAGGAATTAAACCGAGTTTGTCCATAGCTTCTTTTTCGTATGCTACTACATCAAGCTCCTGCGTATCCGTCAGATTATGTAAATTCATGTCGAGAATGGCGGCTGCAAGAAGCTCGGTGGTCATAAAACCTTGGTTGAAAGTTTTTTGATTCAGTATCTTTTCTATGAGACTGTCAGGAATGATTTCACCAGTTTGGTAATGTTTTGCATACATTTTCAACACTTCGGGTTCAGTTGCCCAGTGTTCGTTGATTTGAGAAGGCAATTCGACAAAATCGCGGGCAACATTTGTACCGGAAATCCCTTTGTAATTACATTTGGTCAGTAAGCCATGTAGCCCGTGTCCAAACTCGTGAAACAAAGTTTCTACTTCATCAATAGTTAACAATGAAGGAGTATCGCCTACGGGTTTGGTGAAACTTGCTACATTGCATACCAGCGGGCGTATGTTACCTTGTTGTTCACGATAGTTACTCATCCATGCTCCACCACGTTTACCTGCACGGGGAAAATAGTCTACGTAGAAGATACCCAGTTGACTGCTTTCGGAGTCTTTTACTTCAAACACTTCGACATCGGGATGATAAACGGGCACACCTTCCATCTTGGTGAGGGTAATGCCATAGAGTTTATTGGCTACGGCAAAAGCACCTTCACGAACATTATCCAGTTTAAAATAAGGCTTGATTTCTTCTTCTTTAAGATCATATTTCTCTTTGCGAAGTTTTTCGGTGTAATACCACCAATCCCATGCTTCCAGTTTCTCTCCCTTGCCTTCTTTGTCCATCAGCTTTTGAAGTTCGGTTGCTTCGGCTTTTGCTTTAGGTAGAGCATAATTCCACAAGTTATTTAGGAAATCCATTACTGTTTGGGAATTCTTTGCCATACATTCGTCCAATACAAAGTTGGAATAACAATCATAGCCTAAAAGGTTAGCTTTTTCCAGTCTTAGGGACACAATATTGGTTATCACTTTTTTATTGTCATTTCCATCATTGTTGTTTCCGCGGTTAATATACGCTTTATAGATTTTTTCACGCATGGGGCGGTTGGCAGAATATTGCAGGAAGGGTAACCGGCTGGAATTTTGTAAAGTGAAAAGCCATTTGCCTTCTTGCCCGTCTGTCTTGGCATCGGCAGCCGCTGCCTGACGTACACTTTCAGGTAGACCAACGAGATCTTCTTCTTTCTCGATATAGAGTTTGAAAGCATTGTTTTCATTTAATACATTATTCCCGAAGGTGATACCGAGACTGGAAAGCTGCTTGTTGATTTCGCGCAAACGAGTTTGTTTGTCGGCAGGCAAATTGGCTCCAGAACGTACAAATTTCTTATAAATTTTATTCAGTAGTCGTTCTTGTTCCTTGGTTAATTTTAAACTGTCTTTTTGTAGATATATAGTATTTACTTTCTTGAACAACTCTTGATTTAGTAAAATATTGTCATTATGCTCTGACATTAAAGGTCCCATCTTCATTTCCAAATCTGCTAATCCGTCGTTGGTTTCGGCTTCCGTCATGTTGAAGAAAACACCTGTTACCCTATCGAGCATGGGTGAACTGTTGTCAAAGGCAATAATTACATTTTCAAAGTTTGGAACTTCTGTATTATCGATAATCGCCTGTATATTGGCATTTTGCTCTTCTATACCTTTCAGAAAAGCAGGTTCGTAGTGTTCAAGTTTGATTTTATCAAACGGAGGAACACCATTCGGAGTTTGAAACTCGGTGAAAAACGGATTACTTTCCGTTTGAGTAGTACAGGAGTACATCATACAACTTGCAGCTAAAATTAGAATACTTCTTTTAAACATAAGCATTAAAGTATTAGATATTAAGTAGTTTGTTTATATTTATACTTCTTTATAAATAGAGAAATCACGGTCGTTTGGATATATAACACCATATCGGGTAGTGGTCGGATTCTTTTATGGAGCGATCTACCGTACAATTATAGGATCGAAAGTTCTTACTAATTAATATATTGTCTATTCGAAAATAGAATTTATTCTGATTGTATGAAATACCTAATCCACGTCCTGATTGAGTAAAAGCATCGTTCATGTTTTCTGCGATGACACGATGGGTATATGAAATGGGAGTATCGTTAAAGTCCCCACAAACAATGACGAAAGGATGGCGGGAGGAATTAATTTCTTGTACAATAGTATCAGCTTGTGGGGCACGGATGGCAGAAGCTTCTGCTAATTTGCGAATTAACAGTCGTGCTCCATTTTTTACTTTTTCTTTTTCGGGAGATTTCAATATACCTTCGTAGATATCTTTGTCTGCTTTCGTCAGTTTATTGGACTCCAGATGGTTATTAATAAGGGTTATTGTGTCTTTGTCTAACTTCAATTCGTAAACTACGGAACCGTTGTATTCGCTTGCATATTTCAGTATCCGGGCTGATAGGATAGGATATTTTGAATAGCAGGCTATTTTGTTGGTATATCCATTGGCGCTACCCACTGCGTTGATACGGTGATAGGGGTAATCGGCTAATTCACGTTCAATGTCTTTCTGGGTCAGATAATGGGGAGATTCTACGGTTGCATATTCTTGCAAACAGAGGACATCTGCATTACTTTCTTTCAGATAGGTAAGTATGGCATTTTTGCCGTCCTTTTTGTTGGCCCCATTGAAGCCCATGATGTTATAGGAAAGTAATTTGATACTTCCTTCAGGAAAGTTGTCCGTACGGAAATTGATGGGAAGATAAGTACGTATTTGGGAATAACACAATAAGAAACCTATTAAAGGGAGAAGGGCGGATTTATAACGTTGTATCATCAGCCAAAAAAATAAAAAGCAACCATTAATCAATGCAAAAATAGGGAAAGTCAGTCCAAGACAGGATTGTACCGGATGCGTCACCGGATAAATATACGGGCTATAAGCTGTTAATAGCATGAGCCCTGTAAATAAAGCATTGATCACCAGTATGATAAAAACGACAAAATTACCGAGATGCTTCATTCTTTTTGTGCATGATTAATGGTTGATACTGAGTGATTATCGTTTACTTGCATCAAACAAACTTTTCTTTTCTTCTGTAGTCAGGCTTTCGTATCCTGATTTTTTCAGTTTATCGAGGATACGGTCTATCTCATCGTTTTGGGCTTTTTTACGGGCATTGTAGTCATAATCTTTTCCCCTTTCTGTTCCATAATGAATTTTCATTTTAGGCTTATGGGGGCGGATACTGGATAAAGAAGTGATGGCATCGAGGAATTTATTGATCCAGGATGTAATATCCGTGCCTTTACTCAGGCCGGCAGCAAACCAAAACCCTGCCAACGCCCCTCCCAGATGGGCGATGTGGCCTCCTGCATTACTGGAAGTGATAAAAAGTAAATCGGTACAAATGACAATCAGCGCCAGATATTTCAAGCGGATTGTTCCAAAAAGGAAGAGTTGTATCGGATAGTTAGGCTCACGATAGGCGGTTGCGGTAACAATGGCAAGTACGGAAGCTGACGCACCCAACATGAAAGAATATTCTATCATGGGACGGAAATAAGGGAAAATGTTGTAAGCCACTATATAAAGTACACCTCCACAAATCCCTCCTAGAATATATATACCCCGCAGATGCTTTGTCGAAAAAAAATTCAGAAACAATGCACCGAACCAGTACAACCAAAGCATATTGAAGAGTATATGCATTAATCCGGCGTGCATAAACATATAGGTGAATATAGACCAAGGTTGTATAATGAAACGTGAAAGTGAAGCCGGAAGCTCCATCCATTCGAATACACCTGCCAGGCTCCGGTTAAAAAGTTGCAGTATGACTTCTGTCAATGTAGTAAGGATAAATACTCCGACATTGATATAAATTAACTGTAAATAGATATTTCCTCTACGGAATGTATTTTTCAGATCAGTTATAATAGTTGCCATTTCCTCTACTTTTTTTTCTCCAGTACGTAATTAATATGAAACCGAATATCATACCCCCTAAATGTGCAAAATGTGCTACATTGTCTCCCGCATTGTTGGCAAATCCGGCATACAACTCTATGAGGGCATATCCAATAACAAAGTACTTTGCCTTGATAGGGAAAGGTAATGGGAAGATAAACATCGGTTGGTTGGGGAATAACATCCCGAAACCCAGTAAGATGGCATATACGGCTCCGGAAGCTCCAACAGTAGAACTGTTTAGCGTAAGGTTTAGACTTGCCATGATAGGATCAATGAAGTTCATGTTTTGATGAAGTGCTTTGGTACCTTCTTTCAAAACGGCTTCAACCATTTCGGGAGTCATACCAGCTTCCAGTGTCATGTATCGAATACCTGTTACCACTTCTTGAATAAGCCCTGCCCCTATACCACATACCAAATAATAGAACAGGAAACGTCTTGGACCCCATACCTGCTCAAGGATACGACCAAACATCCATACGGCGAACATGTTAAAAAACAAGTGGGTGAAACTTGCATGCATGAACATATAGGTGATCAGTTGCGCCACGTTGAAATCTTCGGCAAGAAAGAAGTGTAACCCCAGATATTTAGCCAAATCAATGCCATAACTTTGGGCTACAAGTGTACCGAGAAACATCAGCACATTAATAATCAAAAGGTTTTTGGTAACTGTTGGTATACTATTCATAATCTGTATATTCGTTCAACTTGTTTTCGCTTTATTTGGCAAAAGTACGAATAAATTCTGTTCTATAACAGAAAATACAATTCCTATTCCTTTTTTTTCATCTTTTTCCAATCTTTTTTTAATGTTTTTATTTGATATTCAGATTTATTGCTCTATTTTTGTAGGAAGTTGTGATAACGAATTTATCTTTTGTGTAACATATTAATCAATTTGTATTATGAATAAGGCAGAACTTATTAGTGCAATGGCAGCTGAAGCTGGATTGTCAAAGGTTGAATCTAAAAAGGCGTTAGATGCATTTATTGTATCCGTAACAAAGGCTTTGAAAGCAGGTGATAAAGTGTCATTGGTGGGTTTCGGCACTTTTTCAGTAGTTGAAAGAGCAGAACGTACCGGAATCAATCCGGCAACGAAAAAAACTATTCAGATTCCTGCAAAGAAGGTTGCTAAGTTTAAAGCCGGTTCTGAATTGACTATCGAATAAATAGATCATAAATAAAACTAAAAAAGGAAGGGGGCGTATACAACGTCTCCTTTTTTTATGGAATTAAAAATAGTTCGTATCTTTGCAAAGAGAAAATACATTTAAATCATGAATATAGAACAGAAATTGGTAACGTCCGTAATTAACGGACTTAAAGCACTCTACGGACAAGATATTCCTGCCGCTCAAGTGCAGTTGCAGAAAACCAAAAAAGAATTTGAAGGGCATCTCACCTTGGTTGTTTTCCCTTTTCTCCGTATGTCTAGAAAAGGACCGGAACAGACAGCACAAGAGATTGGTGAATATTTACAGGCAAACGAATCTTCGGTTTCGGCATTCAATGTAATCAAGGGATTCTTGAACCTGACCATTGCTTCTTCGGCATGGATTGAGTTGTTGAATAGTGTTCATGCAAATCCTCAGTATGGAATTGTTCCTGTAACGGATCAGTCACCGTTGGTGATGATTGAATATTCTTCTCCCAATACTAATAAACCACTTCATTTGGGGCATGTCCGTAACAATTTATTGGGTAGTGCTTTGGCAAATATTATTGCTGCCAACGGAAATAAGGTAGTAAAAACCAATATTGTGAATGACCGTGGTATTCATATCTGTAAATCTATGTTGGCATGGTTGAAGTATGGAGAGGGTGAGACTCCTGAATCATCTGGTAAAAAGGGGGATCATTTAATTGGTGACTATTATGTGGCTTTTGATAAACATTATAAAGCAGAGGTCAAAGAACTGATGGTTAAATATCAGGATAAGGGTCTGAGTGAAGAGGAAGCTAAGGTAAAAGCGGAAGCGGAATCTCCTTTAATGAAGGAAGCCCGTGAAATGTTGGTGAAATGGGAAGCTAACGATCCTGAAGTTCGTGCTTTGTGGAAGAAAATGAACGATTGGGTATATGCAGGCTTTGATGAAACTTACAAAATGATGGGTGTAACCTTCGATAAGATTTATTACGAATCTAATACTTATCTTGAAGGTAAGGAGAAAGTGATGGAAGGTCTGGAGAAAGGCTTCTTTTATAAAAAAGAAGATGGATCTGTTTGGGCTGATCTTACTGGTGAGGGACTAGATCATAAGCTGTTACTTCGTGCTGACGGTACTTCTGTCTATATGACTCAAGATATTGGTACAGCCAAGTTGCGTTTTGCTGATTATCCTATCGACAAAATGATTTATGTAGTAGGTAATGAACAAAATTATCATTTCCAAGTACTTTCTATCTTGCTTGATAAATTGGGTTTTGAGTGGGGTAAAGGATTAGTTCACTTCTCTTACGGTATGGTAGAATTGCCCGAAGGTAAAATGAAAAGTCGTGAGGGTACGGTAGTGGATGCTGATGACCTGATGGCTGAGATGATTGCAACTGCTAAGGAAACTTCAGATGAGTTAGGTAAACTTGATGGTTTAACGAAGGAGGAGGCTGATAACATTGCTCGTATTGTGGGATTGGGCGCTTTGAAATATTTTATTCTGAAAGTGGATGCTCGTAAGAATATGACTTTTAATCCGAAAGAATCCATTGACTTCAACGGCAATACCGGTCCGTTTATTCAATATACCTATGCCCGCATTCAGTCTGTATTGCGTAAGGCAAAAGAGATGGGTATTGTTATTCCTACCCAGATACCGGCAGGTATTGAATTAAGTGAGAAAGAAGAAGGTTTGATACAGATGGTTGCTGATTTTACCGCTATTGTAAAACAAGCTGGTGAAGATTATAGTCCTTCTATCATTGCAAATTATACGTATGATCTCGTGAAAGAATATAACCAGTTCTATCATGATTTTAGTATTTTGCGCGAAGAAAACGAAATAGTAAAAGTTTTCCGTCTTGCTTTATCGGAGAATGTTGCTAAGATAGTGCGTTTAGGAATGGGATTGTTGGGTATTGAAGTACCTGATAGAATGTAATTGTTTGTAATCATTATATAGAAAAGCGGAGTATACATTTTCTTTGTATACTCCGCTTTTCTATATAAAATATCTCTGCTTCTCTTTGTGAAAAATATATTATTCGTGATTGCCTTTTTCATGTTAAATCAGGCGTAAAAACGCCTGATTTATGTTACTCTTCAATAATCACACGGAAACCGACGTTGAAAACACGTTGATAGGGATAGTATCCCTTACGTGAATGTGAAGTGGAGAATTTAGGACGTTCTATATACGAACCACCACGTACTACTTTGTGGTCGGAAGTTTCTTTATTATTCACCTTATAAGGATAGGGTAAATAATCTGAACGTGTCCACTCGGCCACATTTCCGTGCATATTGTATAAACCGAACGGGTTGGCTTCATAAACTTTATCGCCTGTTTGTATGAGTTGTCCGTCATCTACATTCTTTTCCTTCGGCAGGAAAGTATAATACTTATACCAGCTGCTGTTGGGACTCATCGGTTTGGGATCTACGCCTTGTACAGCGAAGAGAAGAGTCGTTTTATCCGCCAGATTTTCTTTTTTACCGAAATCAGTATTTTTGTTTCCATACCAGAAGTCGTCATCACTACCTCCACGACAAGCCCATTCCCATTGTGCTTCAGTGGGCAGAGTAATGTTCAAACCTGTCTTTTTACTCAGCTTTTGGCAGAATTCAACGGCATCGTTGTAACTAACACGGATAACTGGTTGTTGAGGCTCATTTGCCGGGTAACCTTGTACTACATGGTCTTTCCACATCTGATCTACGAAACGACTATCATGATCCGGGAAAATAACATTGAATTGTTCGTTTGTAATTTCTAACTCACCCATCCAGAAAGGTTTGTCTATCTTTACCTTGGCAGTGGGATAAGCATCGGGTTCACCATTGTAACTTCCCATGACAAACTGTCCAGCAGGAATACGGACAAAATTAATTTTGATACCCGGAGCTATTTCTATACTTCGATGTGTTTCGCCGGATTTGGTTTGCATTGTTTTAGCTGTAGCAGCGTCAAACGGCCATCCTTTTACTTTCAGATCTTTTACTTTTACTGCTTTCTCCGGTTCGGGCATTACAGGAGTAATTTCACCTTTACTCTTCAAATAATCAGCATAGTCTTTAATTTCTTTCTTCCAGTCTACACCGGCGCCGTTACCGTATTTGTTTGTCAATTCTATGCGGCGTTCTATCTGGTCATATCCTTTATAAGGAAGTGAAGTCAAGACATTGGCATTGAAGTAACCTTTGTCTGGTGCATTGTAGTCTATCCAATTATATAGTGTCAACCATTCTTTATCGGTTAATTGTACGTTGTAATGTCCTTTTTTTAGCATACGTACCAATTCACTGGTGTTAGGATGATATTCGTATGGCTGGAGTACTACCATATCACCTTCTCCTCCTTGACGATGTACATATGGGTGCAAGTTGAGATAAGAAAGACCGTAGCCTAACTGGTCTTTCTTACCACCACGCAGGTCGAAAGCTTTATTGCCATTGTGGCAGGCGATACAAGCGCGATCCAAAATGGGTTGTATTTCCAAATCAAACGTGAAAGAACGTGAACCACCTTCGGGGGCAGTCAAAGCCACAGGAGCTTTTTGTGAAGCTATCACACGTTTAGGCATCGCAATTTGGTTTTGGTCTTCGTGACAACCAATACATGATACTACTTCACCTGGTTGTCCGGTTACCCAACTACGCATCCATTGAATGGCCACTCCATCTTTGTCCAGTGGTTGAATTGATACAGGAGTATTGGCGGGTACACTGAAGATAGCCGAACCGTCTTCTTCTACGGGAACAGTACCTAGCAGACGTTTAATATCCCAACCGGATTGTATACCATGCCAATTATGGTCAGAACGGGTTTTTACATACGCATATTCGTAAGCGTGAATACGAAGTGATTTCACAGTGCCACGAGGAATTCCTTTCAAACCTTCACCTTCGTAAATATCTTGAATGAAGAATGTAGAATTTTTCTCATTCAATTTTACCCGGTCGGAGATTACTGGTGGAAGCTGTGTTTTTTTTACAAGGATAGGGCTGATAAAACCTTCTCCTTCTGCTTCCATAATGCAGGTTACGTTATCATATACGTCTACCAAGTAAATGCCCCATAGAGATTCTGGAGACAGCTTAGCGGCTACCAGATAGTATTTATCGTTCAGAACGGTGGGTTTGATGAATTGAGGCCATACACCGTCTACCAAACGGTCTTTGATGAGTTCCTTTATAGGACGATTGCGATGAGGAATTTCTTGCACCATACCGGCCACGTTCTTACGCCCTTTGGTGGGATCGAAGATAATCATACGACCAGAACGTGCAACCCCGTGATGACCGGAGATGATACCTACGAAAGCGGAAGCATGATTGGGGAGTGGCTGTATATCAAAAGTACTGTTTGGAAACATAGAACCACTTCCATAGAGAGCTTTGTTTTCTGTTCCATCCGGATTCATGTGCATTACGATACGTGAGTAATAGTGTGTCAAGTCAGTATATTCCCAACGAGTATACATTACACGGCCATTATTCATAACTACCGGGTTCCAATTGGCATCTTGGTCGTATGTGAGACGGCGCAGATTACCTTTTTGGGGGTCATAAAGCACCAGATTACCTACTGCATCGCTTCCGTTTACACAAGGTACACCTTGATAACCGATATTTGAGATCGCTAAAATACGTCCATCCGGCAGGTAAGTACCGTCATAGAATTCCAAGTCCGGTTCTTCATTGTTGATAAGAGGTTTGAAACCACTTCCGTCCAGTTTCACTTCAAATACGTTCCAGCGTTTATCATCGCGTGTTTGAGTAAACATTACACGATCACCATCCCAATGCAAGCGTAAATCTGCGATAGAAGAACCGTTAGTCGGTTTATATACTTGTCGCATCTGTATATCATTGCGCAGGTTACTTAGTTCAATGATTTCTGCATCGAAACCTCCACGACGTGCAGATTCCTGATTACTCCAGTTATTACTTTGCGTACCCAATTCAGGAGTCATTATACGGCGTGCCCTATTACCGATTTTGTAACGTGCTGCTACAATCTTATCACTATCTAGTAGAGGATTACCTAATAAAATAGCTCGGCGATTATTCAAGGCTTTACGGGTGTCAGCTATGGCTTTCTCATCACCATTGTAGATACCGTTAAAACCTTTGGTTGCTAATGAGAGTGTTTCATTGTAAAGTGGTTCATATTTGGCTACATTGAAGTTCTTTTGTTGTTTCATATCATTGTAGGCCAATTTCAAAGCTTCCAGATTGAACCATTGCAACTCTTGTTGTATCAAGTAAATGTTTTGTACCTCTTCCATCAGTGACAGATAGGCTTTTGTACATTCTATACCTTGCTTTTCTTTCTCTATTTGATTCAGTTTCTCAAGATAATAAGTCGATTCGTTCAGTTTACCGATTTGTTTTTTTATGGCATTCTTTTCTATAGAAGTATCACCGGAAATGAGCCATGTTTCTAATCCTCCAAATACATTTGATAGTAGTCCAGCTTCTTTGGGATATTGAGCTTGTAGTTTTTGGGCAATGTCAGAAGGGATGACATTAAGTGCCTGAAAATAGACACTTCCACTCTGTGACTGGTCATCAATACCTACTTCGGCCTCGAAACGTATATATTTCTTGTTGAGGGCATAAACCAGCATACCTTCAGCATGACAGAATACACCGTGCTCAAATTTCTTTCCACCTACTGACAGTGGTTTACCATAGGCATTGATGTTCATACGGGGTTTATCCCATCCAGCCTTACCATATTCGTACTTTACTTGATCCAGCCAAACGGAAGAACCATCAGTGGCAATTAGCCGTGCATTTCCCCATACTGCCTGATCATAGTCCGATCCATCACTACCTCCGGTAGTCACCAGTACTAATTTGTCCATCCCTTTTACATCTACAATAAAAGTTTCCGCATTTTGTTTGCGTTTCATCCATTGTGAGACGATGGGCATACCCGATTTTTTTAACTCTGCTTGTAGTTCTGCCTTTGCTTTTACAGAAGCGTCAAGCCATGTTTCTACTTTTTTAGCACCGGCACCTGAGGCACCGATAGAAGAAAGTAGAAAACAAACTGCCAATAGTTTACTTCTATACTTCATGATAGGTTAACAATTAATATTTATAATTTTTTAGTTCAATATTTATGTTTCAAATATTGAATTAATTTGTTTTCTTTTTGGTATATCGTCTCTTTTTAGCTTTTGGAGCAGCCGGATCATCTTGGATCTTGATTAACTCCAGACAAGACTGTAAACTCAAATCTTGCGGAATGATATCCTTGGGTATTTTATAGTTACTGCCTTTGTAAGCTATATAAGGACCATAACGACCATTTAAAATCTCTAAATCAGGTTCTTCCTCAAACTTTTTAAGATGTTTCTGGGCTTCGGCTTCTTTCTTTTTCAAGATTAACTCGATGGCTTCTTTCAAGGTTATAGCCATCGGATCTATAGTCTTGGGTAATGAGGTGTACATGTTGTTGTTGTAAATATAGGGTCCAAAACGCCCATTACCTACCGTAACTGTTTTACCTTCGTACTCACCCAAAGTACGTGGAAGCTTGAATAGCTCCAGGGCTTCCTCTAAAGTGATGGTCTCGATAGACATATCTTTCTTCAGTTGTGCAAAACGAGGCTTTTCTTCATCACCTGCTGTTCCTATTTGTACAACGGGACCGAATCGTCCGATTTTTACAGAAACTGGTTTCCCACTGGCAGGATCATTACCTAAGATACGTTCACCGGCTTTGTGAGCGTTCTTGGTGGCAAGTGTAGTTTCTACTGACGGATGGAAATCTGTATAGAAATGTTTTAGAATGGTAGTCCATTGTTCTTCTCCCTCAGCTATTTCGTCGAATTGTTTTTCTACATTTGCTGTAAAATTGTAATCAAGGATATTAGGAAAATACTCCATCAGGAAGTCGTTGACTACTGTACCTGTATCGGTTGGTAATAATTTGGATTTTTCTACTCCTGTAATTTCAGTCTGGGTACTGTCAATAATCTGATTATTTTGTAATGTGAGTACATTGTAGGCACGTTCCTGGCCCTCTTTTTCACCTTTTACTACATATTCGCGTTGTTGGATAGTTGAAATGGTAGGAGCATATGTAGACGGGCGACCGATCCCTAATTCTTCTAGTTTATGTACAAGGCTTGCTTCCGTGTAACGAGGCGGATGTTGCGTAAAACGTTCGGTAGCCATGATGTCTTCACGTTGCAACGTTTGTCCTTTTTTAAGAGGAGGTAACAGGCGCGTTTCATCTTCCTGTTCCATATCTTCGTCGTAAGATTCGCGATAAACACGGAGAAAACCGTCGAATTTAACTACTTCACCGGTGGCATTGAATGTATCTGTATCATTACTGATACCAATGGTCACAGTGGTCTTTTCCAATTCCGCATCAGCCATCTGTGAAGCGATGGTACGCTTCCAGATTAGGTCATATAGTTTTTTTTCTTGTGGACTACCTTCTATTTTAGCATTTTCCATATAGGTAGGACGGATAGCTTCATGCGCTTCCTGTGCACCTTTGGTTTTGGTCGCAAAATGACGTGAATATACGTAACGGTTACCCATCATTTTAGTGATAACTTCCTTACTGCTGTTCACTGCAAGTTCCGACAAGTTTACAGAATCAGTACGCATGTAAGTAATCTTTCCTGATTCATACAATCGTTGAGCTACCATCATGGTTTGGGCTACCGTGAACCCTAGTTTACGGGCAGCTTCCTGCTGCAAGGTAGAAGTCGTGAAAGGAGCAGCAGGTCCTTTTTTCAACGGGCGGGTAGAAATATCATTAATGGTGAACGTTGCAGTTTTACAACGTTCTAGAAGCATCTGCGCTTCAACTTTGGTTTTGAGACGGCGGGCTAGTTCGGCTTTCATCTCTACCAACTTACCTTCAGAATCCGGTACAAGGAATATGGCAGTCACACGATAGGAAGCCTCTGTGTGGAAAGCTTGTATTTCTCGTTCCCGTTCTACGATGAGACGTACGGCAACTGATTGTACACGACCTGCCGAAAGGGCAGGTTTTACTTTTTTCCACAATACAGGTGAAAGTTCAAAACCTACGATACGGTCCAGAATGCGGCGTGCCTGTTGGGCATCCACCAGATTGATATCGATATTGCGTGGTTGTTTAATGGCTTTTAGGATAGCTTCTTTAGTAATTTCGTGGAAAACAATACGTTTGGTGTTTTCCGGTTTAAGTTTTAGTACTTCGTATAAATGCCATGCGATAGCTTCTCCCTCTCGGTCCTCATCAGATGCTAACCATACAGTTTCAGCATCTTTGGCTTCGGTTTTCAGTTCTTCTACAACCTTTTTTTTATCTGCCGGGATTTCGTAATGTGGTTTGAAATCTTTATCGACGTCAATACTAAATTCTTTTTTCTTCAAATCACGTATATGACCATAACTGGAAAGGACTTTATAGTCTTTTCCCAGGAATTTCTCAATGGTTTTTGCTTTTGCCGGAGACTCGACAATGACAAGGTTTTTTTGCATAAATTTCTGTTTTATAGTGACTCCTGCCACTCTATTTGCCCGCAAAAGTAGGAAAAAAACCAACTTCTCACCTTATAATATAAGGAGAATTTAGCAAAAATGATTTTTTTTGTTCATATCTTCTTCTATTTTTACGATTAAAACTTAAAGTTTACTCCTCCGAGGAAGTTAATTCCTTCAGTGGGATATCCCCAATAGTATTGATAATTTTTATTTAATAAATTATTGATGCGTATGTAAACAGAAATTCCTTTGAAAAATTCGTAATTTCCTCCTAAATATAGATTACTCACCGAATTGACTTTCCTTTCTTCCATTTTTTCACGATTGATGTACTGATAACCAAAGTTAATTGATGCTACGGATATCGGTTGGAAGTTTATCTCGAATTTTGTTTCAAGGGAGGGCTTGAAAAGCAGACCGCCCTTGTTGATATCTTCATAGTTGATACTCCAATTACGATAAATTCCTGAGGCAGAGAATGAAATGAGATTTTTGTAATCGTAGCTTACTTCTGCACCGGTATATATATTGTGTGTGTTAGCCGTACCCAACAACAGTGCATGGGGGTAATCTTCCGAATTATTGTAAATGGAAAATTGCATTTGCAACAAGTCGTTTTTAAGATTTTGATATCCTCCGTAAAAATTGAGCCACAATCCAGTGACAGGACTTGCCTTGAAGCCGAGAGCAGTATTCAATTGCTCATAAGTGGCTTCCGGCTGCACCATTGTCTGTCCGTAGGGACTGATGGTTTCCATCCGACGAAAATCGTTCAACTGCTTTCCTCCTTTAGCTTGCGCATAGAGTTGGTAACTGTCAGAGAATGTATATTGCACCATTACATCCGGCGAGGCATAGAACTTTTTTCCAAAACCAAAGGAGAAATCTACGTGGACTCCCAGGCGGATTTTCCAATCGTCATTCTTAAAAAGATAGTAAGGAGTCAGATTTAACGAGGTGTAATCTTCAAATAGATTGTTTTTATAAAAAGCATTGTCCATGGCAAATGCTACTCCGATGAACTGTTCTTCCGAGATAGGAGCGCTTGCTTCTGCCAGAGTACGTACAATAGATTCCTTCGTATCCATATAACTCAATTCATGTTGACGGCCATAAAGCAACAGGTTAGTCTCTGCACGAAACTGAACAGGCAGTTCGTCGCCAGTAGATTTTACCCCGAAATGCAGGCTACCGGCAGTAAACTTCTGCTTATTATTAACTGAACCTGGTAGAAAATTAAAATTACTCAGGTCAAAGTTACCGGCTGTATTCATATCCACTTTTTTGAAAGTGTGTGTGTAGTCTATACCTGCATAGGTATGATAATAATAGGCGTTCCATTTTCCAAGATTATCCGGCAGTTCCAGTTTGCCATCCATACCGTTCATGTGTAAAGTCAGATTTAGTCGGTCTCGATCTGAAAATGTAAACAGGTAGTTGGCTCGCATATCTAAATTCCCTTTACTTCCATAGCCCATACGAATGTATCCAGGCAGGACCTTTGTCTGTGCTTCTTTACCTGTATATACTTGCATCACAGTTGTCGGAATTTGCCCCGTAGGTATTAAGGTGATATCATACTCCACTATTTTTTTACTCACAGTGGGTGGCTCAACCTGTGGCAACACGTTTATTTTAGATGCGTCCATAATATCTGGGTTATATTCTTGTTCCACAACGACCGTACGGTTTACCGTAGAGTCTTTGGATTGTTTTTGTGCCTGAGTCTCTAAAGGGAAGGCTAATAAGACTAATCCTCCGAGGATATATTGTATTTTTCTCATAATCATCAAATGTTTGAATTATTTCAACTTTTCCAGCCGTTCGTTAATCATTACTGCAATATCATCATCTGCTTGGTAGTTTTGCTGTAGACTCAATAAATATTGGCGTGCGTCCAGCTTTTTGTCCATTGCTACATACACATCGGACAACAGTATAAAACTACGTGCCAGCCAATAGGCATGTGGGGTACTCTGGTCGATGAAGTTGAGTATCTCTTTTTCAGCCGCAACCAGTTCACCGGCATTGTACAGTTGCTGTGCCAGCAGGTATTTAGCTTCTGCGCCATACTGAGTACGGGTGTCTTTTGACAACACTTTCAAGTCGTCCATCGCTTTTTTCACCGCCTTTTGGTTCAGATAGGCTTTGGCACGATAGTACAATGCCTCATTGCTCAGTTCTGGGGTCAGCTTTGCTTCGGCAAGTAAAGCGGTAGCGGCATGTATCACTTCTACGTCATCCTTCAACAGTACGGCACAACGTAGTACCCCGGTAGTCCCCAATTGTCGTCGCTCTGCAGTGGCGGCACGAGCTTGTAACTGTTTGTAATCGGCAAGTGCTTGTCCATATTGCCTGCGATTGAACAATATCTCTCCTCGCATTAACAAAGCTTCTTCGGAATAAGGAGTGTCGGGATATTCAAGTAGCTTCCCGGCGTGTTCCAATATACCTTCTTCATCCTTTTGGTCTTTGTTGATGAGGCATAAGTAATAGTGGGCGTTCAAACTGAATGCACCATTGGGATAACTTTGCAGATAACGGGTGAAACTTGTTTTTGCAGAGGTTATTTCGCCTTTTATGTACACTTTCTCGGCAGCGATGTAGGTCAGTGAATCCTGTTCACTGGGCTCAAAGCGTATCTCTCCCGGCATTTGTGAGGCGAGCGTTGCAAATTCATCCACACGGTTGGCATCTACATAAATTGATTTCAAGTCACGCATGGCAAGACGTGCTTCCTCACTGCCTGGATATTGGGTGATGACATATTTATATGCTTCAATCGCTCGGTCATAGTCATCATTCTGGTAATATAGCAGGCCGATCTCAGTAGCTGCCTTCCGGCTGACGGGGCTTTCGGGATATTTGCTCAGCAATTCGCGGAATGTGGCAATCGCCAGGCTGTTGTTATTACCCTGTACATAAGAACGTCCTTTTTCGTAAAGTGCATTCACTGCATACGGCGAGTTGGGATATTTACTTGCCAAATGGTTCAATAAATTCACTTTTTCGTCATAGTCCTTTTGCAAACCAGCTACCAGCGCCAACTGGTAATAGGAATAATCGCCTGTAGGTGTTCCCAATTTTTCGGCACGGGTATAATATTGCTTGGCTTCATCGAAATGGCGCACGTGCAGGTAACAATCACCGATACGGTTATAGGCATCGGCAAGCAATGTGGAATTTTCGCTTTTCTCCAGTTGTACGAATTTAAGGAAACGGTCTTGTGCAGTGGTATATTCTTTTTTATGGAAAGCAATGTAGGCCAGGTTATAATAGGCCAGCGCAAACATTTCCGTATTTTTTTGAGGGGTGATTACCAGGTAGTCGTTGAAGTTGCGGGCGGCCTCCTGCATACGGCTTAATCGGTAATATGATTCGCCTCGCCAATAAAGAGCGTTTGCTTTGGTCTGAAGGTTATATTGCCCCAATGCAATACTTTGGCTGAAAGATTTGATGGCCTGTTCAAACTGTGTATTGGCGAAAGCCTGTGTGCCGAGTTGGAACAGAATTTTTTGTTTGGCTTCCAGGATAGCCTTGCTGGGATGCGTGATGCGCTCGATGGATTTCAAAGCTGCATCATAACTGCGGGTATTCATATACACCTCCACCAGATAATTACTGACTTTGTCGGCATACTGCGAATGAGGGAATTCGTTGAGGAACTTTTCAAAGACCGTAACCGATTCTCCGAAAGCGGAATAAGAGGTCTCGTGTATGCAGAGTGCATAATTATAGGCGGCCTGTTCCTTGACTTTTAAATCGGCATCGGAAATGGCGGCTTGTTCAAATGCCATGCGTGCCTTGTTTTTGTCAGACAATTGAAGATATGCCAGTCCTATATGTAACCAGGCATTCTGTGCCAGAACATCTTTCTCGGTAGTCACTTCACCCAGAATGACAGGCACTTGGGTGTATACTCCGGTCTGATAACATGACATTCCTAGCATGTAAAGTGCATCTCTTCTGTGGATTGTTTCCGTATTGTTTTCAAGATATTTTTCAAAGGCTCTGATGGCTTCATGGTACTTACCGAAATGATAATCAGCTGTACCTTGTATACGATACATTTCTCCTGTGTACGCATGATTTGGGAAAGTTGACAAGTAATTCTGTGCTACGATTTCGGCTTTGTCGTAGTTCTTTTTTATCAAATAAATTTCAGCGATGTAGTAAGGTACCAACGCTTTGTATTTGGAATTGTCCTGTAAAGATAGAAATCCACTGAGGGCATCATCATATCGTTGCTGGGTGTAACGTATGTAAGAAAGGTAATAGGTACAGTCCGTTACATATTTACGGCTGGTATTACGCAGGGTTTTAAACCAGATAGCAGCTTCCTTTACATTATCAGTTTTCAGGTAACAGGTTGCCATACGGTAGGTCATATCATTTCTTTCCTCATTGCCTAACAGATCAAGTCGGGCAGCATTGAACATTGCCAATGCATTGTCATATTTCCCTTCAAAAAAATAGGCGGATGCAATGAGAGCATAAATGCGGTTGGCATGAGGAGTATCGGGATAGTTCTCCAGATAATCGCGAAGATGTTCTATACTTTGCGGGTTTTTCAGCTCATATTCGGCACAAACCAGCATATATTCTGCTTCTTCCCTTTCTCCGGTGGAAGATAAAGGTTTCCCTTTGGCATCCGTTTGTTTTACAAACGCTTGTAACGGGGAAATAGCAGCTGAGTATGCTTTTTGTTGGAACAGAGTTTCTCCTTCCTGATAAAGCCTCTTGGGAGATTCTATTTTATTGTTTGTTTGGGCGGTGGCAAACAGAGATACACAGCAAAGTATCGTACAAAGTATTCGGGAGGTTTTATGTTTCATCTTTTACTATATTGAGTATTTTACAAAAATACAGATTTTGACCGAATTTTGTTTCATTTGTTTATTCTTTTTAAGATATGGAATACCCTATCTCGGAATATGCTTTATGGATGGATAAGATCTTCATTCAGTGCTTTTTCCAATCCTTTACGGATTGAGCCTAGGCCAAATTCCATGGTATTTATCTTTTTCAACGGTATGAAGAAAGCGTCAGCAGCATCGTCCATTGCCTTCAAGTGCAAGGTATCTGTCACCGTGCAGCGGAAAAACATATCCAGTGTATGTACAGGAAAACCTGAATAGATATAAATATTAGGTAATGAAAACAGATAGTTCGCTTTGATAACTTCCATACCTGTTTCTTCTTTCACTTCACGCATCACGCCTTCCTCACCTGTTTCTGCCATATCGATGAAGCCACCGGGAAGATCAAGAGTCCCCTTAGCGGGGTCTTTAGCGCGTCGGCACACTAAAAGTTCGTTCTGTTCATTCAAAATTAGTGCTACCGTGGCAGCCGAAGGATTGAAATAATAAGTGAAGTCGCAGTCGGTACATTGCTTTGATTTTTCATTATGAACCTCGAAATGCTTTGAACCACATTTCGGACAATATTGGAATTGAAAAAGAGGATGTTCCATGATTTTTCTGAGTTGAAGTTTTCGTTGGTGGCAAAGATAGAAATAAAGTTGCTCGCTTCTTATTGTTAATTGTTATTTTATTTCTAATATTGCAGTGAGTATTTTAATTATTGACAATCTCTTTATGAGTATATAAGAGAAACACTAATCTTAAATTGAAACCTACATGAGAAAAGTCTTTTTATTTGTTGGGGCTCTGTATTCAGTGTTTTCAGTGATGGCACAGAGGTACGAAACGATTGTAGCGCCTCTGAACGATGAAAAATGGTGGGGAGGACTGGTTGCATTGGGCAGCCGTATGCCTTTTGCCTCGACGACGGAATGGTATGATTTAGGCAAGGTAAATTTAAATAACCAGATTGTTCCGTTGTTATTATCCTCAGAAGGACGTTATGTTTGGAGCGAACAACCTTTTTGTTTCCGATTACAGAATGATACATTGATCCTTCGTTCTGATTATATAGAGCTGAATGCGGTTTCTGCCGGAACAACATTAAAGGATGCTTATCTTGCAGCTTCTGCCGTATATTTCCCGCCTTCAGGAAATATTCCTACAGATCTATTTTTTTCCAAACCACAGTATAATACATGGATTGAGTTGATGTATAATCAGAATCAGGCTGATATAGAGAAATATGCTTGGGATATTTTAACAAATGGTTTTCCTACCGGTATTTTTATGATAGATGATAACTGGCAGAAATATTATGGTAATTTTGAGTTTAAACCTGACAAATTTCCTGATCCGGCAGGAATGATCACCCGCTTGCATGAGCAGGGTTTTAAAGTGATGTTGTGGATATGTCCCTTTGTTTCGCCTGATAGTCCAGAGTTCCGTTTGCTGGCGAAGAAAGGATATCTGGTGAAAAAGAAAAACAATAATTCTCCAGCCATGATTAATTGGTGGAATGGAGTAAGTGCTTGCTATGATATGACAAATCCAGAAGTAGTCTCTTATCTAGAGGGACAATTGCGTGATGTACAAAAAAAGTATGGCGTTGATGGTTTTAAATTTGATGCAGGAGATGTAGTGCATTTTACCGGAGAGTATACTTTCCATGATCCGGTGGCTAATGCCTGTACTTTTTCGCAAAAATGGGCAGAGTTGGGACTTAAATTTCCATACAATGAATATCGTACTTCGTTCAAATTGGGAGGTCAGGCGCTGGTACAGCGTTTGGGTGATAAATCTTATTCCTGGAATTCTTCTTCCCTGCTGATACCCGATATGATTGCGGCTGGTTTATTGGGACATGCTTATACTTGTCCCGATATGATTGGTGGAGGAGAGTTCAACTCTTTTTTAAATATTGATACCGGTAATTTTGATCAGGAATTGATTGTACGTTCCTGTCAGATACATGCGTTGATGCCAATGATGCAGTTTTCGGTAGCCCCTTGGCGTATTCTTGATAAAAAACATCTGGATATCTGTTGTAAGTTTGCCGGATTTCATGAGCAGATGGGAGAGTATATATTGAAAACGGCTGTTCATGCTTCTCAGACAGGAGAACCAATTGTGCGGCATCTGGAATATAGCTTCCCTCATCAAGGGTTTGAGGAGTGTCATGATCAGTTTATGTTAGGAGATAAATATTTAATAGCTCCAATGGTGGTAAAAGGTACTCATAGAAAAGTAAAACTTCCTAAGGGTGTATGGCGGGATGATATGGGGAAAAAAATCCGAGGACCGAAAGTTATAGAAATAGGAGTTCCACTGGAGCGTTTGCCTTATTTTGAACGAATTAAATAATTCTCCATAAAGTGTGGAAGAACGTTCGCTTTCGTATGTTACTATTGTTGTTTTTTGTATTTTTGCCAACCGGATTAGGAGGTATAAATGGGATCATTATCATATCAGAATAGATGATCTGGTTGTCATAAATGTGAACCGTAAAGTTGTTAAAATAGAGAAGTAAAAGTATGGAGAAAATTAAAACTACTTTTATAGGGGTAGGATATCGGGGCATGCAATTGTTGAAATTGTTACGGCATATACCTTTTTTTGAAATTGTTGCAGTTGCTGATCCGGAAATTTCGGATGTAGGTATTCCTGATATCGTTTGTTACAACAACGGGAATGACGATTATCTGAATATGCTTGATGTTCATAAACCTGATTTGGTTTTTGTGACTTCTCCATGGCAATATCATGTAAAACATGCTATGCAGAGTGTAGACAGGGGATGTCATGTTGCTTTGGAAATAAAAGGCGGACTTTATCTCAATGAATATCAGCCGTTGATAGATTTGGCTGAGCAAAGAGGATGTCGTATTTATCCTTTGGAAAATACATTGTTTCTGCGCGAGGTTATGGCTGTTCATGAGATGGTAATTAATGGCATATTTGGAGAAATTGTTTATATGCGTGGAGGATATCGTCATGACTTACGTTCTTTGTTGTTGGATGATGTTGGAAATATCGGTAACCGTGAAAAGACGGAAAGTATTTGGCGAGGTAAATTTTATCAATGTGATAATGGCGATATTTATCCGACACATGGTTTAGCTCCTTTATGTATGATTGCGGGTATCAATCGAACTGATCGGATTAAATTTCTGACTTCTTTTGCTTCCAAGTCTGTAGGTATGTTACAGCGGATTAGGGAACTGGGGGGAGACGAAAAAGTAAGAATAACAATGGGTGATATAGTTTCTACACAGTTGGAAACAGAAAAGGGTGTTCTTGTATTATTGACTCATGACACAACTTTACCTCGTCCTCGTAGTCTGGATTTTGAGGTACAGGGCACAAAAGGCATTTGGCAGGGAGACCATCGTCAGATTTATATAGAGGGGAATAGTCCCGAGGAAGTTTGGGAAGATGACATCTCCTATATAGACTACTATGAACACAGGTATTGGAGACAGTGGGGAAAAGAAGCTTTACTCCGGGATACTCATCATCAAGGAATGGACTATATTATGCTCAAGGCACTGGAAGAGGGAATAAAGGGAATGTCTTCTTATCCGGCAACTTTACATGACCTTGCTCTTTGGACTTCTATTACTCCTTGGTCTAAAGTATCTATTGCTGAGCATAGAACGATTTGTTGTTTTGGTTCATTGTATGAATTCAATTTATAGATTACAATTGGTCTCAATATAAAAAGGCAACTGTATTTAGCAGTTGCCTTTCATCTTATTTTCAGAAAGTATTTATTCCTTTATCTTGGAGGAGCAGTGAACATAATTTCTGCGATACTTGCATTAACACCATTATTACTATTGACTACTGAGACTTTCAAATAACGACCTTTTACAGCTGTTGGCAATAACAGAATTTGTGAGTTGGGATTGGCATTGTTTGGAAATGTTAAACTACCGAATAGACTCCAAGTTATGCCATCGTTACTGATAGAAAATTCTACTTCACGTGTATCCTTGTTCTTTTCCCGTCTTGCCAACTCTACAGAAATGATTTCCTGCTCATGTTGCATGTCCAGGATGATATCGTGTGGACAGGGAGGATTAGCACCTTCACCCTTATATTGAGAATGCCAGAATGTTTTTAGGTTTCCGTCTATCAGAGCGATGGCACGACCATTTGTAGCCCCTTCTCCTTCAAGCTCTTCTGTACTAGCGGTAACCAGCCATCCTGTACGGTCTATGTCTTCATAGAGCACATGATACGTATTGTCCCATTCAGACTTGGAAAGAGTGTAATGAGCCGGGAAATTCCCCTTTTTCGATAGAGAATTGATATCTTCATAAGCATTGATCTCTGGAGCGTAAGCACTGTAATACTCGTATTCACTTCCCATTACGTAGTCTGTGATGATTGTGGTAGTTTCTGTTTCTGGTATTACCACCGTTTTCTTTTCACCATTGATATTGATATAAGAAAGAACTGTTTTTTTACAGCCTTCCTCCGCATTCCATTCGATAGTCACTCCTTTTTCGGGAGTGGCAAGTATGGAGGTAATGATACGTTGTGTCAGGCGAGCTTGATAAAGTGCGCCATAAGATTCACCTTCAACGGTTTCTGTCAGTGATTCTTCACCCGATTTACTTCTCATTTTAAGAGAAAATATGTATTGCCCCTCCGGAATCTCCAATACATGATTCATGTATTCTACAGAACGGTTAACGGGGATTTCTACTGGTGTTTCACAACCGTTCCAGGTAATGACACATGTTTCGATACGTGGGTCAACGTTAAGTTTCCACACTAAGTTTACTTTGTTGAAACCACCTTGAGCATATACGGTGTCGGCATGTCCGATGTAAGTTCGTTCACCCTCGGTAATATATTGTTCGTGGACTTCATAGATATCACCGCAAGCGGTGATGGTAAGTCCTGCTATACAACCGGCTATGTATTTTAAAATATTTTTCATAATAATTATTCGTTAGGTTGTTCTCCATTGATTATCTGCCCCCAAAATGACATCTCTTCAATCTGTCCGATGGTACCACCTGACCAGTTTTCGAGCATGAGAATACGGATATAACGGAAAGAAGGAGCTTCTATTGGTACTTCGTGTTCATCACCACCCAAAATATATTCCTTGTCTTCGTTTGTTACTACAGTGCTGTCAAATCCGGAAGGACGATAGCAGTGTACATCTTCCATAATCAGATTCCAGCCTTCAAAAGTAGGCCATACTTCTCCATTTTCATCCTCTTGACCGGAGTCATATCTCATCCACTCCGTGATTTCGTTACAACCATAGATACTGTAACGCTTTAGGTTGTTATGATTGTAGATAAAAGAAGCGTTGGCTGTACGTTGCCACATTTTGAAACGGCTAAGTTTTACTTCCTGACCTAGGTCAAAAGTTACGCATAACCCTATACCTTTATTACCACCGCAATGGAAACAGTTACTTTCCGTAGTATTCCCGTTCCAAATTCGGTCAATGGTATACGAAGAATTGAGTTCAGTGGCATCTCCTGGCAGATAGTAACCTAGTTTCTTGAAATATTTCTTGCTGATTTCTACTTCTTTCCAAGGTAAATAACCGCCTTCGGGTACTTCTGTGAATTCAGAATAATTATCCCAGCGGTCACGTACACGGAACTTGAAGTTTACCGGATTGGCAGAGTAACCACGTAGTACTCCTTTACCATCTTTGGCGCTTGTATAGAAATTCTCTACAGAAATCCATTCACCCTCTTTCTCTTCAAAAGCTTCAATGATGACATTGGCTTCTGTTTCATTCTCCCAATGTAGTACAACACCACCAAAAGATTCTTCAATCTTAATGGATTCAAAAATGGCTTTCACTGGTGGAATGGTAGGATTGATGGTTACCATTACAGGCTCTGATACATTCTTACTTTTATCTACGGAATTCAATTTTATTTGATATTCTCCTTCCATAAAACCTTCTACCTTTAGGAAGTCGGTAAAAGGAGAAACCATGGTAGTCCGTTCTACGCCGTTTATGGTGTAGGTTGCCATTACATAGAGTAAATCATCATCCAGAGGAGCGATAAAGTGGATGATGGCACCGCCGTTTATGTTTTCTACCGTAATATTGGTGGGAATACCAGGTGCCACGCCATCAGTAGGCTCCATTCCGAGTTTGGTTTCCTCATTACATGCTGTCAGGAGGAACAAACTAAGTAGAATAACCGACAAATGGCTTGTTATTTTTAGTTTATAGTTTATTTTTTTCATATGTTTTTTCATTTAGTTTATGAATAGCAAAAAAGGATTACCAACCGGGGTTTTGAACCAAATTCGGATTGCGTTGAATATCTTGTAACTTAATTGGCCATAAGAAATCTTTATAAGTATATCTAGGCCGGTTGAAGACAACGACTTGTCTATAGTATTGTTCTGCATTTTCGCCGTTTATATTCCAACCCATTACTTGTTGGGGAAGTTCTATTTTCCAACGACGTAGATCCCAGAAACGTTTTCCTTCACCTGCCAATTCGTTCAGACGTTCAGTACGGATAATTTCACGCATTCCGTCACGAGTATTTGGCTTATTGGGATGGGTGGAATATTTAGTCCAAGACTCTTTTACCCCTTCTAGTCCAGCACGTTCACGAACTAAATCAATATATTTAAATACTTCTTCGTTAGGAGTCTCCATAGTCTCGTTCAAAGCTTCAGCGTACATTAGATACAGATCTGCCAAGCGGATGATAGGAAATGGGTAACGTTTAGGGCTCCATGCGCTACTTGTCAAGCTAGACTTATAGCTACATACTTTTTTGTTCAGGTATCCTGTAATGGAGTGGTCTTCGGAGTCTAATAAACCGCCACTTTCTTTACGTCTCATCTTATAGTGAGCCAATTCTGCTTGTGTGTCATCCTTGTATCCGGAGGCATATCGAGTACAACGATCGAAGAACAAGGATGCATAGTAGCGAGGCTCACGGTTAAGATTAATGATGCCGGTTGTTTCGTTTTGTGTGAAATAATAGATATTGTTTCCGTCTGCTGGAGTTTGGGTATACTCATAACGCCGGGGATACATTTCTTGCCAAAAAGCACTATTATCTTCCGAGATAGGCACACCATTGGAGGAGTAGAAATTTTCTACCACACTCATGGTAGGGGACAACAGTGCACGGGCTGTATAATAAGCACCTTTATTACTTAATGCTATAGATAAAGTTTGCAGGTCGTTTACGTTTTCCTGTACACTCCCCCAAATAATTTCACGATTGTTTGCCCAGTCATCTTCAGTTACAGAACCACCAATGGTGAGTTGTTGAATCGTAGCATCTGAAATACCACGGATACTTTCAGTGAAATAGTAAAGTTCTGCAGCATTTGCACCGAGTTCTTTGGAAGTTGCTGTTTCAATGGCATCTTTTGCGGCAACAGCAGCCTTTTCCCACTTAGTTGGATCGTATTCTGTTGCAAAGATTTTTACTCCACGGTTGTCTGTCACATCCTTGTATGCAGTATTACCATTAAATAGCGGACTGGCGGCAAGTAACCATAATTGTGCTTTTACGGCCTTGGCAATGGGGCGTGTAATGCGTCCCATTTCTTCGGCGGGAACCATAATATAGTCAGGCAGGTTTTCAAGCGATTCGTCCAGCAAATCGGAAATATACTGTACTACCTGATCTACCGGTTCACGATATAGACGTACATCTTCGGTAGTGGCATCTACCGGTACATTTTTTTCCATGATGGGAATAGGACCATATAATTGGAACAAGAAGAAATGGTAATAAGCTTTTAGGAATTTTACTTCCGAAATCCAACGGTCGCGTTCATAATCATCTACATCCATCGGTTTGTGTATGTTTTCCAAAAAAATGTTACAATCACGTATGCCTTGCCACAAATTGTTACCTCCTTCTGCACCATTCCAATAATCCATTAACGGTTTGTTTATGTTTTGAGAACCACGTCCTATGTCCCAGCAATACTGTTTTACACGGCTTTCAATCATACCTGTTCCTTTGGGAATTAGCCAATGTTCATCACCTGCTAGAAAACCTAAAGAATAGCCTGCATTACCCCATTGAGGAAGATAGCTGTAACAACCATGCAAGTATTTGAAAGAATTAATTCGATTGCTGAATGCATTGTCTATTCCTGGGGTACCTTCAGGCACGATGTCTAAATAGTCACTGCAAGAGGTACCTCCCAGTAACAAAGATATAAACAATGATATAGAAAGTATTATTTTTTTCATATGTAATACAGTTTTTAGAATGTAACTTGAAGACCAAGGTTGAACACGCGTTGTAAGGGGTATTTTAATCCACTACCTCCCATTTCGGTGTCCCAAAGTTTGAAATTGGAAAAACAAAGTAAGTTAGTACCACTCACGTATACACGGAAATTTTGCATATATGCTTTCTTAGTATATTTTTGAGGTAGGGTATAACCTATTTCTGCTGATTTTAAACGTAGGAATGTACCATCGCGCAACCACCAGGTGCTGGACTGATTATTATTATCGATGTCTACGGCAGACAGACGAGGCCATTCTGCATAGGGGTTTGGATTCGTTTCGCTCCAATGATTGTCTGCTATGAACTGTAATAAGGCTTTGTTGCCTTTTTTACCATCAGTTGTTACCGATTTGAACGGAGAAATATCACTTGGGCTAATGAAGAAGGAGGACTGACCTGAACCTTGGAAAAAACAGTTGAAATCAAAGTCTCTATAGCCAAGTGAGAAACCGAAGCCATAGATTATTTCCGGTGTTTTCGGGGCACCGATAGCTACTTTATCGCGGGAATCAATTAAACCATCATTATTGATATCTTTATATTTGATATCACCTGCCATGACAGGTTGTCCGCCGAATGTTTGTTTTGGAGAGTTTTTCACATCTTCTTCATCAATGAATAGACGTTCGGCAATGTAGCCTTCTTGTTGACTTAACTTCCGACCGGTTTTTCTTAACCATGGAGTATCTTCGTAGGCAGGTTCTTCATATTTGGTATATTTACTGGTGGCATAAGTAAAATTACCTCTTACTGTCAACCAAAGATTCTTATTGAAAGAATGGTTATAGTCTATGGAAAATTCCATACCTTCTCCTTGGGCCTCACCGATATTGGCATACGGGATGGTTTTGAAGCCGGCGATACTGGGAATATCGGCACGTTCTTGTAAAATGTTGGTTCTGCGTTCCTTGAAATATTCCGCATTTACTTCTAAGTCGTTAAATAGTGTAGTTTCAAAACCTACATTTAGTTTGTGTGAAACTTCCCATCCGATGGAGGGATTGGCATAACGTTCGATTTTAACGCCACTGTAACCGTTATTGAAACTGGTTCCGAAATTGATACCGCTACCGCTCATACTTACCTGGGACAGATAGAAAAATCGGTCCTTACCGATGTTGTCATTACCTACCAAACCATAAGAACCTTTCAACTTCAGTTTGTTTACAACTTTGGAGATGCCACCGTTTTGCCAAAAGTTTTCATTGGAGACAACCCATCCTAAACCACCTGAGGGGAAGAAACCCCAGCGGTGACTCTTGTCAAAACGCTCTGAACCATTATAACCGAAATTGAATTCGGCTAGATAACGGCTGTCATAATCATAAGTGAAACGACCTGCTAATCCCATGTTACGTTTAGGTAGTGATTTGATTAATGAACCAGCATTGGCATTCTTTTCTTCACGTACCGTATATACTAACATGGAACTAATGTTATGGCGTTCTTTGAATTTACGATCGTAAGAAAGGGAAGCTTCCATATAAATAGAACTTTCCACGTTTTTACTTCCCGGATCGAATGACAAATAATCTGTACCCTTATCAGGATTTAGATCAGATAAAATGTATTGATCTGTAAACTTGTCATATGTACCTATAGAATACCAAAACGGGTTGTATGAACGGCTGGCGTCGTAAGAAGCCTTACGAGTGGCGTTTCCCATTAAACGGGCTCTTAAACCTTTTGTAATGAAATCAAGGTTTTGTTTTAATTCTAATTGGGCTATGATTGATGTGTTTTCTGATTCCTTGTATCCACGACACATTTCGGCGTATGGGTTTAGGTATTCACCACCTTCGCCATAGTTACCAAAGAGCACGTGCTTTGCATGAATATGGCTGGGCTGATTGTCCGGGAGGAATGTAGCGGGAAATAATACCGGGTTAGCGTTCAGTGTTTGGTTATACATGTCAGAACCACCTTTCAAAGGACCTTGATAAGAGTCAAATGTACCGCTGACACGCACTGCCAAGTCTGTCTTCTTGGTTAATTTAATATTTACGTTAGTACGTACCCCATATTTGTTATTGTTGATGTTATTGTTGAATTTGTTATTCTTATTCTGTCGCATGATACCATTGTCTTTTGCATAGGTAAGCGCAATATAATAACGAGCCACATTACCACCACCACTGATGTTTAAGTTAGCACGTTGATTGGTTGTAGACCTCTTGAATAACATATCTTGCCAATTTACCATCGGATAAACATATGGGTTCTTCCCTTCTTCGCGTGCAGCAATCGCACTTTCCAAATAAGGTAATTGGGCAAATGGGTCTCTGGTGCGTACTGCCTCATTGTGCAACTTCATGAAAGTAAGCGGATCAGCAATATCCACATCTTTGGCAGAACCAGAGAAGGAGTTTTCAATACGGAAAGATAATTTGGCTCTACCCTCCTGCCCTTCCTTGGTTGTTACTAAGATTACACCATTGGCACCGCGTGCACCATAAAGGGCTGTGGCTGTAGCATCCTTCAATACGGAGAAACTGGCGATATCGTCCGGATTTAATCGGGAGAGGTCGGAAGACTCAAGTTCTACATTGTCAATCAAGATCAATGGATTGGCACTACCATCACCAAAAGTTGTGATACCACGAACAAAGAATTCTGCATTATCCTGACCCGGTTCACCACTTCGTTGGTAAGCGATGACTCCCGCTAATTTACCGGCAAATCCAGTGGTAAGATTACTGCTGGTAGTTTTTAGTTCTGCCGGTTTAATGGTAGATACAGATCCTAATACTGATTCTTTTTTCTGTTTGGCAAAAGCAACGACTGTTACCTCTTCCAGTTGGTCTGCCTGATCTTCGAGAGTGATTACGAAATTAGTCTTTTTGTCTACAGAAATAGTTTGTGATTGCATTCCCAAGTATGAGATTTCTAGTTTGTCTGTTTTTTTACATTCAATGCTGAAGCTACCGTCTGTATCTGTAGTCACTCCTCGTGGAGTGCCTATTACTTGAATAGTAGCGCCTGGTAATGGCTCACCGTTGGTATCCAATACTTTACCTGTGACTTTTACTGTTGCTTGTTGAGTAGAAGAAACAGTAGCGTTTTCGTATTTATTATATATACTGTTATTGGTTGCTCGTGACAAGGAAGGTGTCAAGCATAAAGCACCGAATATCGTCATATATAAAAAATATTCCCTATGGGATAGTTTTACCCCATTTTTGATGTTTTTCTTATACATTTGTGTTTAATTAGTGTTAGTAATAACAGGATATTCTTACCTGTTTGATTTGATTTAAGATTTTGAGATCGTGGAATGCCTGCTCTCTCCATAAAAAGGTCATGTTTTCATACTGTGCATCATAAATTTTAAGGTTTAACATAGTTTTAATTCACTCTTAAAGTCCCTGCAGATTGTCACAATGTCGTGAAGGCTGGAGGTGTATTATTTTATTCAGAAATGAATTCGACTATTGAATTGGATGCAAAAATATACAATTATTAATATAAAACAAATAATTATTAAAAGAAAATTAAAAAGTATTAAATTATGGAGGGTTAAATAAAGTAAATAATGTTTATTTGTTTTAAAAATGTAAAGTGCAGTATTAAAGCCTTATAGTTATCATTTTTATGAAATACCCTCCTGTCACCAGATAAATGTAACAGGAGGGTATTGGTGCTTTTTTTAGGGAAAAAAAGTTATATTTTCAGATTATAATATTGAAATAACGAGATTTTAAAAAAGTAAGATACTATTTGAGTGCATGATCCGCTTTGACATCTTCTCCATTCCAAGCTTTCAATCCGGTCCATGGAGTAAAAGAATTACTCCAGAATTCATCGTTGGCAGGTAGTCCTAAAGCTACAAAACCTGACAGACAAAGGTAAGAACTGCCGGTATTGATATATCCTTCGGACATATTTATTTGACTACCTGCAAAACCGATACGCAGCCAGCCTTTATCATCAAAAGTCCGGGGGGCTGCAAATTGTCGTTCGATGACAGCAGATAGTGCACAACGTACCTGAGCTGGTTTTACAGTAGAAGGTAGTTTGTGTAATAATGCAGCTTGAGACAAAGCATGAAATGCACCGACACGGTATACGATAGATCTACCGACAACCGGATAAGCTCCTTCGGGCGAAATTATGCGTTCCAATTGTTCGGCATAACGGGTAAAACGTTTCTCCTGTACAGGCAGGAAATCCGAAACTTCAAGCTGGTGTTTATCCATAATCAACACAACGTCTGTAAGCATGGGGTGAATTACGAAGCTGTTATAATAGTCGGCGTGGTATTGTGGACCGTCACCATATATGGCATCTCCTTTGTACCACTCGTCTCTGAAAGCAAAAACGCCTTGAGTCAGACGTTCTATATCACATTCTCCTGTGAATTCCAGTAAAGCGGCTTCGACCATAGAAGCGAAGAGTAACCAGTTGTTCTGAAAAGGTTTGATATCCCTACTACGTTTGAGTTCGGTAATCATTCTTCTTTGGGTTTTCTCATCCAGTTGTCCCCATACTTGCTTAGGGGCACGTAGAAGTCCTTGTGCCAGGAATGCTGCGTCGACCAAAGGTTGAGAGGGTGTTCCAAAGTCAAGATAATCAGGAGAAGAAGGGTCTACGGCATTTGCTAATCCTTTCAATGCCAGTTTGATGTACTTTTTGCGGAGTTGTCCTTCTTGGCTATCATCGACTCCTAGTTCAAGCCAGGGGGCTATTCCACAGAATGTTCTTCCGACTGCTTCCAGATGTGCCGACCATAGGCGCTTATTGTTCAGGCCTTCTAACGGCATCTTTGCTTTTAGTGTTCCGTCTGCTAAGTTTGATAATACCGGATCTGCAATTTTTATGAGTGTATTCACCCATAATTCGCGTTCCTCTGTTCCACTCGCTGTTTGATTATTGTTCTTGGCATAAACAGCCGATAGCAATCCTGCAAATAATAAAAATAGAAATACTTTCTTCATAATAATATAGTTGTGTGTTATTGGTAATTATGTTAGTCAAAAAATAAACGGTAATTGTTTAATTGTAATGGTTGTGTAATTTGCGGTAAAGATATAACAAATTTGGGAATATTCTGAAGGTATGTCAAAACAGATTTTTCATTATCATTCTGCTCTGGCATACTTTTAATCACAGTTTATATTACTTCAATGAAACTATTATCCTAAGGGATTTTCATTTTGGTCTTCTCTCGGATCGTTACTGCTTCCGCTGTTATTTTCGTTTCCTGAACTTATTTCGTTTCCATTGGTTGAGATACGTGTGATTCCTACATCCTTAATCATTGTTGTCAATCGTTTTCCCGGGGTAAGGGTGATTTTCTGCCGCTAAATATTTTCGGAAGTTACTTCCTTGGCATTTGCAATTTCGTCCCGGACGAATAGTCCCGAAATCGTCTAACTTTACGATAGTTCCTATACTGACGTAGGTACAAAGCGCATCATTAATCCATCCATTACTATCTTTACAACGCCACGAAATGGACAGGTGCTTCAATTACGGATAGGGAAATAGAAAAATTGTAATGGTGATTAGAATAGTAATTATTATTAAGTGAACCAATATCCTTGCTATGATTGAGATTTAAAGCTATGCACCATTTATTCTGTTAACTGTTGTTTTTGATTTTAGATGTGTTAAATTGGGAGAAGAGAGAAAAAAATAAGAACAGATAAGTAGTTTAGCGACTTTTGGAAAGAATTACTTGATTTATTCAATTCCTTGGTATTTATTAGTACCTTTGACTGCAAATAAATTATTATTCTTTTGTTAAACAATTATCTAACAAAATAAATATAGCTGTGTAGTGGAAAAACAACATCTGTCTAACGAATTATTATTTGCAACTCCGATACTTAATATCAACGGATGTATCACCCGGACAGATTATGAGACAATGACCGGACAGACGAAGTATCAAGCTGTGGCCGATTTGAACCGTTATCTTTCGGAAGGATTGATACGCAAATATGGCAGTAGAAAGACAGTGGTATATCTCAAACCTAATATTTCCTGATGGATACTTTTGCTGCTATTGATTTTGAAACAGCCAACGAACAGCGTACCAGTGTATGTAGCGTCGGGGTAATTATAGTACGGAGTGGTGAGATCGTAGACAGTTATTACAGTCTTATTCGTCCTGAACCGGAATACTATACCTATTGGAATACTCGTGTGCATGGATTGACTCTGGCGGATACCGCCCGTTCTCCTATTTTTCCTACTGTATGGAAGGAGATTGCTCCCCGGATTGAGGGATTGACCCTTGTAGCTCATAACAAGGCTTTTGATGAGAGTTGTCTAAAAGCAGTTTTCAGGACTTATAGTATGGATTATCCTGATTATGACTTTTGCTGTACTTTGCTGGCTTCACGGCGTGTCATTAAAGGATTGCCCAATTATCAGCTACATACAGTGGCGGCTTACTGTGGATATCAACTGGAGCGACACCATCATGCGCTGGCTGATGCCGAAGCATGTGCTTGGATAGCAAGACGGGTTTTTCAATAAAAAGTTATCCTTGATTATAAGACCTAAAATGAACTTATTGATTATTTCTTTTTACTTTTGTGAGTAATTAGTAATTCAACTAAACTATAAGTATGAAAAAGAGATCTTTTTATTTAATGTGTGTTTGTTTTTTGTTGGTGAGTTGTGGCGGTAGCCGTGAGAAAAAGGTGGAAGCTGAAGATGCGGCGGAGAAAACAGCTGTAGTTGGAAATGATAAAGACGAACACGGATGTATTACTTCTGCCGGATATACTTGGTGTGAAGTACAGAGAGACTGTATTCGTTTGTGGGAAAAAGGTATTCGTATGACTTCGGTGGCCGATGCGCAGAGGACGTTATTCCTGGTATTCAGTCCAGACTCTACACAAGTGGAGTTGTTCTTCTCGGAAGAAAGTGTTCCAAATGAAATTCTGGATCGTCGTGGTCTTCCTTCCGGTGGATATGCTTGGAATGTAGAAGATGACGATACAAAGAATGTTCATCAGGAGAATGGTGAATGGACTGTCAGCCGGCGGGGTAGAGTTATTTATAAACAAGTTGAATAAATAGAGCCGGATATATGGAAGATTTCAAAGTTTTGACTGAAACGGTTTGTTGCATTGCCCGCGAGACGGGATACTTCCTGAAACAGGAGCGGAAAGGTTTCCGCCGGGAGGCAGTGGAGGAGAAACATGCACATGATTATGTTTCTTATGTGGATAAAGAATCTGAAAGAAAGGTTGTTGCGGCGCTTAAGGCACTACTACCCGAGGCCGGATTTATTGTGGAAGAAGGTTCGGCAGTTTATCGCGACGAACCTTATTGTTGGGTGGTAGACCCGTTGGATGGAACAACGAATTATATTCATGATAATGCACCCTATTGTGTCAGTATTGCCCTGAGAACTGAAAAGGAATTGTTGCTGGGTGTGGTTTATGACCCTTGTCGTGACGAATGTTTTTATGCTTGGCAGGGCGGAGGTGCTTATATGAATGGGGAACGGATGCGGGTGTCGTCAATACAGCGTATAGAAGAAGCTTTTGTAGTGACGGAACTTCCTTATAATTCCGGACAATATGCCCGTACCGGAGAACATTTGATACACGAACTATACGGTAAGGTTGCAGGTATACGTATGACAGGTTCGGCAGCATTGGCTATCTGTTATATAGCAGCGGGGCGTTTTGACGGCTGGCTGGAAGCATTTCTGGGTAAATGGGACTATTCGGCTGCGGCGCTTATCGTATTGGAGGCAGGAGGAAAAGTTACGGATTTTTATGGTAACGACTATTTTATGGACGGTCATCATATTGTGGCAACCAACGGACTGTTGCATCCGATATTTTTAAATCTTATCAAAGAGGTACCTCCATTGGATATGTAAATTGTATTCTTTGTTATGGAAAACGCATTTAAAACTTGGTTTTTGTCTTTTCTTCAACTCTTATTCCCACGTCACTGTGTTGTATGCGGCTCTCCTTTGCAAGAGGGTGAAGAGGCTATTTGTGTACGATGTAATATGGATATGCCACGTACAAACTATCATCATGTGGCAGATAATCCTGTGGAACGTATGTTCTGGGGGAAAATTCCTCTGGGACGTGCCACTTCTTATTTTTTCTATCACAAAGGGAGTGATTTTCGCCGTATTCTGCATCAGTTAAAGTATGGTGGGAGAAAAGATATTGGCGAGGTAATGGGGCGTTTCATGGCAACTGAATTAGCGCTTACGGATTTTTTCTGCGGGATAGATGTTATTCTGCCTGTTCCTTTACATCCACGCAAACAGCGGATGCGTGGATATAATCAGAGTGAATATATTGCCCGGGGAATCTCTTCTGTGACGGGTATTCTTGTAGATACATCTTCCGTAACGCGTAAAAGACATACGGAGACGCAAACTCGCAAATCGGCTTATGAACGATGGGAGAATGTAAATGGTATTTTCTGGCTTCGTTATCCCGATCGTTTTACGGGTAGGCATATTCTTATTGTGGATGATGTTTTGACTACGGGAGCTACCATAACCGCCTGTGCTGATACTTTCCAGGGGATAAACGGTATCCAAATCAGTATATTGACCCTTGCGGTAGCCGATGCCTGATCTTTCAGAAACGGTAACAATTTAAATAAGAGAAGATTGAAAATAAAAAAGGTTCATCATAATGATGAACCTTTTTGCTCTTCCTCTTGGACTTGAACCAAGGACCCTCTGATTAACAGTCAGATGCTCTAACCGACTGAGCTAAGGAAGAATATGCATTCAAGTTTCTTTTGCTCTTCCTCTTGGACTTGAACCAAGGACCCTCTGATTAACAGTCAGATGCTCTAACCGACTGAGCTAAGGAAGAATGTTGTTTTTTCTCAAATGCGCTGCAAAAGTAATAGGATATTTTGAAATATGCAATATCTTTGCAAAAAAAATATCAAGAATGGACAAAATAATAGGATTGGGTAACGCCTTAGTTGACGTGCTGGCAACCCTTGAGAATGATGAAATATTAGCGGAAATGAGGTTACCGAAGGGGAGTATGACTCTAATTGATGAAGATAAACTGTTGAAAATCAATGAGTGTCTTAGCGGGGTGAAGACGCATTTAGCTATCGGAGGGTCTGCCGGGAATGCAATTCGCGCAATGGCACAGCTTGGAGCGGCAACCGGATTTATCGGTAAGGTAGGTGATGATGCTTACGGAAACTTTTATCGGGATAGTCTGTTAAAGCGTGAAACGGAAGCAATTTTACTCCTTTCCGGTACTCTTCCTTCAGGTGTGGCTTCTACTTTTATTTCTCCGGATGGAGAACGTACTTTTGGTACTTATCTGGGAGCAGCCTCTACGTTGAAGGCAGAGGAGTTGTCGCTGGAAATGTTTAAAGGTTACGCTTACCTGTTTATTGAAGGATATTTGGTACAAGACCATGATATGATTCTCCGGGCTATTGAGTTAGCAAAGGAAGCAGGACTGCAAGTTTGCCTGGATATGGCAAGTTACAATATTGTTGCCGAAGACTATGACTTTTTTTCGTTATTGGTAAATAAATATGTGGATATTGTTTTTGCTAATGAGGAGGAGGCAAAGGCATTTACGGGTAAGGAACCGGAAGAAGCATTAGACGTTATAGCCAAAATGTGTAGTATTGCTATTGTAAAGGTGGGAGCCGATGGGTCTTTAGTACGTAAGGGTACTGAAGAAGTACATGTGAAGGCTGTTCCGGTGAAAAAGGTGGTAGACACCACGGGAGCTGGTGATTATTTCGCTGCGGGTTTTCTCTATGGCCTAACGTGCGGGTATTCTTTGGAGAAATGCGGAAAGATTGGTTCCATTCTTTCGGGTGAAGTTATCCAGACGATTGGGGCGGAGCTTTCTCCTGCTAAATGGGATAAGATTAAGGAAGAGATAATAATGATAAACTAAGATATATGAAACGTTATTTAAAAATACGTTGGATAGCTGCTTTTCTGTTATTGATAGGAGTTACCTTCTTTTGGGGATTTAAGAGTGGTGATAACCGCAGTTTCCAGATTGCAAAGAATTTGGATATATTCAACTCTATTGTGAAGGAGTTGGATATGTTCTATGTGGATACAATCGATCCTAATAAAACTATCAGGGGGGGAATCGATGCTATGCTTTATTCGCTTGATCCTTATACCGAATATTATCCGGAGGATGACCAGACCGAACTGGAACAAATGTTGAAGAACTCATATGGTGGCATCGGTTCCATCATTCGTTACGATCCTAAGCTGAAACATACAGTTATAGCTGAACCGTATGAAGGTATGCCTGCGGCTAAAGCTGGATTGAAAGCCGGTGATGTCCTGCTGGAGATTGATGGAAAAGACCTTACTGGAAATACTAATGTGGCTGAAATGTTGCGTGGACAGGCTGGTACAGGTTTCAAACTTAAAGTGCAACGTCCCGGGGTAGAAAATCCCTTAATGTTCGATATTGTGCGCCGTTCCGTTCAACTGCCTCTTATCCCTTATTATGATATGTTGGATAATAATATAGGTTACATCAACCTGAGTACGTTCTCCGGTAATCCTTCCAAAGAGTTTAAACAGGCTTTTCTCGACTTGAAGAAGCGTGGTATAACTTCATTGGTAATTGATTTGCGTAACAATGGCGGTGGTTTGCTGGATGAGGCTGTAGAGATTGCTAATTTCTTTTTACCCCGTGGTAAAACGTTGGTAACGACAAAGGGAAAAATCAAGCAGGCTAGTAATACCTATAAAACTTTGCGTGAACCGTTGGATCTTGAAATCCCATTGGTCGTATTAGTGAACAGTGGTACGGCTTCTTCATCAGAAATCCTTGCAGGTTCTTTACAAGATCTTGATCGGGCTGTAATAATCGGTAACCGTACATTTGGAAAGGGGTTAGTTCAGACTACCCGCCCATTGCCATACGGGGGTACGATGAAGCTTACTACTTCCAAATATTATATCCCGAGTGGACGTTGTGTGCAGGCCATTGACTATAAGCATCGAAACGAGGATGGCAGTGTAGGGCGTATTCCTGATAGCCTGACGACTGTATTCTATACCGCAGCTGGACGTGAAGTGCGCGACGGTGGTGGGGTAACCCCGGACATCGTAGTGAAACAGGATAAATTACCGAATATCCTATTCTATCTGGTAAATGATAATTTGATATTCAATTATGCTACCGAATATTGTCTGAAGCATCCTGCAATTCCTGTTCCTCAGGATTTCAAAGTTACGGATGCCGACTATGCCGATTTCAAAGCGATGGTAAAGAAAGCCGATTTCAAATATGACCAGCAGACTGAGAAGATGTTGAAGAGTCTGAAGGAAATGGCCGAATTTGAAGGCTATTTGACGGATGCTTCCGATGAATTCAAAGCTTTGGAGAAGAAACTTTCCCATAATCTGGATCGTGACCTCGATCATTTCTCTAAAGACATTAAAGAAATGATTGCCATAGAAATCATTAAACGTTATTATTATCAACGCGGCAGCATCATTCAGCAGTTGAAGGATGATGATGATTTAAAGGAGGCGGTGAAAGTTCTGGGTGATTTGACGAGGTATAAAAAGATGTTGAGCGTATCGGAAACTAAATAAATAGGATTTAGGCACGGGTTACGCGGATTTCACAGATCTATAGTGCAGCTCTTAATCCGCGAAATCCGTGCCCAATCTTATAACAGCCTTTTAATTCTCAATATTCTTTTATTCCTCATTTTTCAGTATAGTCTCCGTTTGCTTTTATCAGTTCAATCAGTTTTTCTACAGCTTCATCTTCGGGAATATTTTTTTCAATACATTCTTTTTTCTTATAAAGGCTGATTTTACCACGTCCGGCACCTACATATCCATAGTCTGCATCGGCCATCTCGCCGGGACCATTGACGATACAACCCATAATACCGATTTTCAATCCCTTCAAATGGCTTGTTGCCGCTTTGATGCGTGCAATGGTGCTTTCTAAATCGTAAAGTGTACGTCCGCAACCGGGGCAAGAAATATATTCTGTCTTGCTGGTACGGATACGTCCGGCTTGCAGAATTCCGAAAGCAGTGGCGTCCACAACTTTATCACTTATCATCTTATCACCTTTTTTACTTCCTTGATTGAACAAGAAAATGCCATCGCAAACCCCGTCGAAGATAAGAGCCCCCATATCGGCAGCAGCCTTGATTTGTAGGTTCTCCGCTTCATTTTCGGTATAGTGCTGGAAGAAGATAACCGGATTTTTTAATCCCTCGTTCATCAACTGATGTACCAAAGCACGTTGTTCACCCAGCCGGTTGGGATGGTTACTTTGGGAAATCAGTACTACTTCAGGATGAAACTTCAGGCAGGCGATAGCTTCGTCATTCAAGCCCATATAAGTAATGAACAGGAATTTCAACGAAGCATTGCAGCCACTGATAAATGGCAGTTGCTCACTGCTGAATGCAGGCCAAGTATTGACTTTACCTTCCCAAATGTTTGCATCCACGATATATTGCATATCTTCAATGGGCTGTTCCGTTAGTTGATGTCCCACATATACATAGTCCGGCATGAATTGCGGATCAAATTCCATTGTTCCGTCTAGCCGTGCGGCAATGACTACAGGTAAATGTTCTCTACCGATATTGTGTACAGCCACCGTCTTCCTGCGGGTAGGTGATAAGTAATTGAATTCTGGTGCCACTGCTCCCGGAAGATAGGGATGATCATGGCGTTGAGCGATGTAATCGACCAATTTACGGGCAACGGGTATTTCAGCCTCCGGCGCCTCACTCAAAGAAACACGGATGGTGTCACCCAGTCCGTCGGCTAGCAGGGCGCCGATACCCAAGGCTGATTTGATACGTCCGTCTTCACCGTCACCGGCTTCCGTTACGCCAAGGTGCAGTGGAAAATGCATACCCTCTTTCTCCATAATATCAGCCAGCAAGCGTACGGTTTTCACCATCACTACCGTATTGGATGCTTTGATGGAGATAACGACATCAGTAAAGTTTTCCGCAACACAGATACGAAGAAACTCCATACACGATTCTACCATTCCTTCCGGGGTATCGCCATAGCGCGACATGATACGATCGGACAGCGAACCGTGATTAACACCGATACGGATGGCGGTATGGTTTTCCTTACAGATGTTCAGGAATGGAATGAAACGGTCACGAATTTTCTGTAATTCTTGTGCGTATTCTTCATCAGAGTACTCCAGATGTTTGAAAGTACGTGCCGCATCCACGTAGTTTCCCGGATTGATACGTACTTTTTCTGCATAGTGTGCCGCCACATCTGCCACTTTCGGGTTGAAGTGTACATCGGCAACCAATGGTGCCATATAACCGTCTTGGCGCAGGGCGGCATTGATATTCTTCAGGTTCTCGGCTTCCTTTATACCCTGAGTGGTGAGGCGCACATATTCTCCTCCCGCATCAACAATGCGTTTGACCTGTGCCACACAGGCATCTGTATCCTGCGTAAAAGTATTAGTCATACTTTGTATGCGGATAGGATTGGAGCCGCCCATAGGGGTGGCTCCAATATTTACTTCCGATGTTTCACGTCGGGAATAGTTGAATATGTCCATTATCAATTAACTTTATACTCGTACTTTACTTCTTTCAAATCCTCGTTAGCTTTAACAATTTTCTTTTTCAAGCCTTCCTTGTAGGCTGCAAAAGCTTCTGCCAGTTCGGCATTACTCAAAGCCAACATTTGTATGGCAAGGATGGCGGCATTCATCGCGCCGTTGATAGCTACGGTAGCTACAGGAATGCCCGGAGGCATCTGAATGATAGAATAAAGTGCATCTACACCGTCGAGTACGGAACCTTTTATGGGCACACCGATAACCGGTAGCGTTGTATTGGCGGCGATTACGCCGGGCAATGCGGCAGCCATTCCGGCGGCAGCGATAATCACTTTGATACCGCGTTGGCGTGCGCCTTTGGCAAATTCTTCCACAGCTTCCGGGGTGCGGTGTGCGGAGAGAGCGTTCATTTCGAACGGTACATGTAAGTCATTAAGCAGTTGTGCAGCCTTTTCCATGACAGGAAGGTCTGAAGTGCTACCCATGATGATACTAACGATCGGAGACATATTGTTTAGTGTTTAAAGATTAGTGTTTAGCACTTGGTACTAAATACTGATTGTTAATAATTAATTATTGATCAAAGCTTTGTATGCTTCTGCATCCATCAAACTGTCAAAGTCTGCATCGGCAGCTGGTTTGATTTTGATAAGCCAGCCTTCACCGTAAGGATCTTTGTTCACCAGTTCGGGTTGGTCTGCAAGAGCTTCATTCTGTTCCAATACTTCTCCGTTCACCGGCAAGAAAAGATCAGAAATGGTTTTTACTACCTCAATGGTACCGAATACTTCGTCGGCAGCCAATGTTTCACCCTCTGTCTGGATGTCGACGAATACGATATCGCCCAGTTGTTCTTGTGCATAGTCGGTGATTCCTACATAAGCTACATCACCTTCCAAGCGGATCCATTCATGTTCTTTAGTGTACTTTACGTCATTTGGGAAATTCATAATTGTTAGTTTTAAGGGGTTAATACTATTTTGAATTTAAAAAATTAAAATTAATGCTGTACCGGAACTGACTCAAAAGAGGAAGATACGGAACATGATATTACTCAACGGATGAAGTACCAATAGGGAGCATATCAGTCCTACGGCAAAACCGCCTGTTACTTCTCCAAGTGTGTGATGTTGTAAAATGATACGTGCGGTTCCCAATATACCCGCAATGAGAATAAACACACACAACCACCAAATGGGGTTGTATCCGAATAAATCACTGAAAGCTACCAATCCGCCGATGACGGCACCCGCCCCTGCCATGTGTTCACTGAGTTTCCACTTCAAATTCATCACAACACAAATAATCATCATTACGAGAGACGCAAAAATAATACCTGTCATGTACCATGGAATATTCAGCCTATACATCATAAGCAGGCAGAATACATATGAAGTGATAGTCAGGATAAAAGGGACAAACCTCCGTTTCCGTTCTATTAGATCATCAGGGCTGAAACCATTGATCTTACGAAAAAGAAAAATGGTCAAAGTAGGCATAAGGATGGTGAAACAATATACTACTCCCAATACGATGAGTTTGTATTGTATAGGCATAATACGCAAGTACGAAAACAAAAATAAGATAAGAAAAGCCAGGAACGGTATGGAAAACGGCGTGAATAAAGCCGAAATCACTTTGGCTGTCCGAATCAGAGTCTTATCTGCTATAATATGTTGCTCTCCTGTCATTTCCTTGTTCCCTTTATTATGTTAATCACCTTATCGTTTTACCCCTCTATCACTACTTTCTCAATCTTGCCACCGGGATATTTAACTGCTGACGGTATTTTGCCACTGTCCGGCGGGCAATCGGATATCCTTTCTCTTTCAGTATATCGGTGAGTTCATCATCGGTATAAGGCTTTTTCTTGTCCTCATTGTCGATACACTCTTTTAAAATTCTGCGTATTTCGCGTACAGACATCTCCTCGCCGTCTTCCGTGGTATACCCGTCACTGAAAAAGTATTTCAGAGGATAGATACCATAGTTGGTCTGTACATATTTACTGTTACTGACACGCGATATAGTTGAAATGTCAAGCCCGGTACGTTCGGCAACGTCTTTCAATATCATCGGACGGAGCAAAGACTCGTCTCCGTCAAGGAAAAATGGGCGTTGCAAATCTACGATGGCTTGCATGGTAGTCATCAGAGTATTCTGGCGTTGTTTTACGGCATCTATAAAACCTTGGGCTGCATCCATCTTTTGTTTCAGGAACATCATCGCTTCTTTAGACTCTTTGGATTGATTGGTCTTGTTCTTGGTGTGCTCCTCAACCATTTCAGTAAAATCCCGACTCATACGTAGTTCGGGTACGTTACGGTTGTTCAGGCTGATATTTATAGTACCGTCATCATAGGTATCTATGATGAAGTCCGGCACAATCTGTTGCATGTTTTTGCCGATAGTTTCACCCAATGAAGCGCCCGGACGTGGATTTAGTTTACAGATTTCTTTGATGGCCCGTTGGAAGGCGTCTTCTTCCAGATCAAGTTTCTGCTGTATCTTATCCCAATGTTTACGGGTAAACTCCTCATAGCATTCGGAGATAATGGCTTCTTCTATATAAAGCAGTGGATTGGGCGTGAAATGTTGTTGCTCTATTTTACGACGTATCTGGATGAGAAGGCATTCTTGCAAGTCGCGTGCCCCCAACCCGGCAGGGTCGAAATCCTGAATAATTTTTAAAGCTTCTTCCAGTTCCTGCGGAGTAGCTTCAATACCGGCGTAAATAGCCAGCTCGTCGCTGATACTGTCCAGAGATTTTCGTAACAAGCCATCGTCATCCAGGGAACCGATCAGATATTCCGTCAGTTCGCGCTGATGTTCGGTAAGATTGCGTTCACCCAGTTGCTCTTTCAGGGTTTCGTAAAAAGAAGTGGCATCGGAGAAAGGTATTTCTTCGGCTTGCTCTCCCTTACTACGGTTGTTTTCCTGTAATTTATAGTCGGGTATGTCATCTTCTGACAGATAATCACTCAGAGAATCATAATCGGTATCTCCTCCATCTTCAGAACCCGCTTCATCATTGGAGGTATCAGCGTATTCGTCACCGGCAGCATCGTCTTTACCTTCTTCCAATGCAGGGTTTTCCAGTAATTCGGCACGCACACGGTCTTCCAACTCGATGGCCGGAAGTTCCAGTAGCTTTACTACCAGAATTTGCTGCGGCGACAACGTTTGTATCTGTTGTTGCGCCTGTGTTTGTATCTGTCGGGAACCTTGTGCCATATTGGGTTTGATTACAAATTATGAATATAAGAAAATTCTTGCTTTAATTCTACCGCAAAAATAGTGAATAGTTCGGGAACGTGAAATCTTCTCTTATTATATTTAACAAGAAAGCAGGTGTATGGTTGCATTTTTGTTATTATCTTTGCCTGTAAACTAAAAAACAAAGCGTTATGTTTGCTAAAGAAACGTATGTGCAGCGTCGGGCCCTGCTGAAGAAAAACATTGGCTCGGGAGTTTTACTGTTCTTGGGTAATGATGAGCAAGGGCTTCATTATGAAGATAATACATTCCGTTATCGCCAGGATTCTACTTTCTTATATTATTTTGGTTTGTCCTTTGCCGGATTGTCGGCCATTATTGATATCGACGAGGATAAGGAAATTATTTTCGGTGATGAACTGACTATCGATCATATAGTCTGGATGGGTACACAACCCACTTTGAAAGAAAAAAGTGAACGCGTGGGGATTAATGAAACCCGGCCTGCCGCCGAAATAGTCAGCTATCTGCATAAAGCGGTACAAAAGGGGCATACGGTTCATTATCTCCCTCCTTATCGTGCCGAACATAAGCTGAAACTGATGGACTGGTTGGGTGTTCCGCCTGTACGCCAGGAAGGTTCCGTTCCGTTTATCCGTGCAGTGGTGGCACAACGCAACTATAAGTCGATGGAAGAGATTGCCGAGATTGAAAAGGCATGTAATGTAACTGCCGATATGCATATTGAAGCAATGAAAGTGCTTCGCCCGGGAATGTACGAATATGAGGTAGTGGCGGCAATGAACTACGTCGCAGAATCTAATAACTGTGAACTTTCCTTTGCTACAATTGCCACAGTAAATGGTCAGACTTTGCATAACCATTATCATGGCAATAAGGTGAAACCGGGAGATTTGTTCCTGATTGATGCCGGTGCGGAAGTTGAATCTGGTTATGCCGGTGATATGTCTTCCACTGTTCCTGCCGATAAAACTTTTACGCCTCGCCAGCGTGCCGTTTACGAAATTCAGAATGCGATGCATCTTGAATCAGTAAAAGCGCTTCGTCCTGGTATTTCTTATATGGATGTTTACGATTTATCTGCCCGTGTCATGGTAGAAGGACTGAAGGAATTGGGCCTGATGAAAGGTAATGCGGAAGATGCTGTTCGTGAGGGTGCGCATGCTTTGTTCTATCCTCACGGCTTGGGACACATGATGGGACTGGATGTGCATGATATGGAAAATCTTGGAGAAATCTGGGTAGGTTATAATGGTCAACCTAAGAGTACGCAGTTTGGTCGTAAAAGCCAGCGCCTTGCTATTCCTTTGGAACCGGGTTTTGTACACACTGTTGAACCGGGCATCTATTTCATCCCTGAATTGATAGACCTGTGGAGAGGTGAAAAGAAATTCACCGATTTCATCAATTATGATAAAGTGGAGGGTTATCGTAACTTTGGCGGTATCCGTAATGAAGAAGATTATCTGATTACCGAAACCGGAGCGCGCCGTTTAGGAAAGAAAATCCCATTGACACCGGAAGAGGTGGAAGCATTGAGGTAATACTGTACAGACTTTTTTAGGATAGTATCTGTGAAGAGGAATGCTCGTTCCCCTTATAGGGAATGTCCGTTTCCATGAGGAGAAACTGTAGTTCCCATGATAGGAAACGCCCGTTTCTATGAAGGGAAACTACAGTTCCCATATAGAGGAATTCCCGTTTCTACGTATGGAAACGGGAATTCCTCTATATGGGAACAATATTATATTGTTTCTCTATCGGTTGCTATATGATTTGTTTCCGGATATTTTATGCGTGTAGTTCCAATATAAACCGTGCACCCTTGGTATAACTACTGTCCAATATCAGGCTACCATTCATCTTGGTTGCAATAAGTGAACAGATGGGCAAACCTAAACCGTCACCCTGCGTCAAGTCTTTTACTTCGGTAAAAGGTTTGAATATGTTTTCACGTTGTTCTTCGGGAATACCGGAACCTGTGTCGCTAATGATGAATTGATGGGTATGTGCTCCGCGTTTTTTGAAGTCCAACCAGATTTTTCCACCGGCAGGAGTATATTCCGCTGCATTTTCCAATAAATGTAATAAAATACGCTCTAAATGTTCCGGGTTGATTTTTACATTCAACTTGGGAGCATTGACTGCAAGGGTTACATCTTCCTGCGTCTTATTCCTGATTTTATCCATAACACTTTCACAGAAAGTCGATATATTCTTTTCCTGCATCTCATAAGGTTCGGATATTGTATTTTCCAATTCGGATAACTCTTGAATATGATTGGAGAAAGTGCGTAGAGCCTGTACACCGGGAAGTTTCGAATCAAGTGTATCCAATGTTGGCTCCATTTGGGTGGAAATGTTTTGAATAAATTGGGTCTTTAACTCGTTATGTTCGTTGGCAATACTGATAGCCTTCTTTTGCTTGCGTGTCAACAAAATGAAGCGCATTAAGATAATGGCGCCTAATACTAAAGCGACGGCAAGAATAATTACTAATACGCATAGTCCAATAATGATATATTGTTTGGAAGAAAGAGAATTGTCCTTTTCCTGAATGGTTACCAAACTTTCATCATATTTGTTTTTCAGCATATTCAGTTCATCCTGGGCTGTGAGAGCCTTTACAGAATCAGTCCATATGATATATTTGTCATAAGTACGTGCTACCAGTCCGGCATTACCTGCTTTACGTGCAATATCAATGAGGGTTTTATAGCATTCGTCTACTTTTGAATAATTCTTTTGTTGCTTGTACTGTTGTATTAGTTTCTTAAACGCGGCATCTCCTTGCGTATTCATGCCGAAGGTATAGTAATAATTGGCTTGAGTGTAGAGCAGATCATTGCTTAAAGAATCGTTGTGTACCGTTTTAGCTGTTTCTTCCAATTTGTTCAGTTGCTCTTTGGCGCGAACCGGATTTTTGGTTTTGATGTACATTTGTAGACGTTCTTTGTTGATACGGAAACGCAATTCGGGAAGTCCTTTCTTTAACTTTAGTTCACCTGTTCCTATTAATTGCTCGGAATTACGCAATAATTCAAAGGCCTCTTTGTAATAATTTTCTCGATGATATAGTGCGCTGGCATTTATACCGCACTCCACTGCCTGATTGTATTTTTCTTGGGCAGCGAATGCATTGTATGCTTGCAAGAAAAGATAACGGGCTTTGATATATTCTTTTTTTGCAAGATTTTCTTGCGCTTGTTTCATTAATTCATCGGCACGGCTTTGTGCATATGCTTGACTAAGAGAGCATAAAATGGCTAAAAAGAGAATGGTTGTTATTTTCTTCATTATGTAATTTCTGTTTGTTTTGTATACAAAGGTAAAAACATTCTTTCTGATTATACAAGAAAGAGGGCTATTTTTAGTATTTAAAGCTACTTCCTCCTAAAAATTCCCTGAGTAATGAGGTCGGAGGAATTTCTTTATCTTGTACGGGTGTAAAGTATTTAATGAACTTCATTAACCGGTAAGCTTCTGCATATTCGGGGCAGTTACGTGGTACGCTGGTGAGAATGGGTTCGGCATGGCAACGAAGTACGGCGAATTCAAATAGTAATGCGGAATTGAACATGACGTCGGCATTCTCCTGATAAGGGAATATCCATTTATCCTCGCCTGAGCGTACACTGGGCCAACGTGAAATCGTTTCTTGGGCAGAATAGCCGCGATAATTGAAATCACGAATAATGCGGCGCAACAGACGGTTGTCCGTAGTCGGTATCCAGTTGTGATCGTCCAGTGAAATTGTTGTTAGGGCGGAAACATATATTTTATATTTGTTCTCAGCGGGAATTTGCGGTGTCAGTTCTGGATTTAGGGCATGGATACCCTCTAATATCAGAATAGTATGTTCGTCAATGCGTAATTTATCTCCCTTGTATTCTTTTTTGCCGATGGTGAAATTAAAACGAGGTAATTCTACTTCTTCACCACGGAGCAATGCCTGTAGTTGGTTATTGAACAACTCAAGATCGAGTGCATACAGCGATTCGTAGTCATAATTACCATTTTCGTCTCGTGGAGTTTCTTCACGGTCTACAAAGTAATTATCCAGAGAAATGGGGTATGGACGCAGTCCGTTGGTCATTAATTGTACAGAAAGCCGTTTGCTGAAAGTTGTTTTCCCCGAGGAGGAAGGACCTGATATGAGGACAAGCTTTACACGGTTCCCATTTTCTCCCCGGTGATAAATCTCATCGGCTATCTGGGCTATTTTTTTTTCTTGTAGGGCTTCTGCGACATTGATAAGATCGGTGGCATGTCCTTCTTCGCAAGCCAGGTTAAAATCGCCTACATTACTCAATCCCATAATGTAATTCCAACGTAGATGTTCTTTAAACACATCAAGCATTTTTTCTTGTTTCACCACTTCTTCCAGTACAGTAGGGTTCTCTTTATTGGGAATACGAAGGAGCAGGCCATCGTAATATTTTACGATATCGAACAGGTTGATAAATCCGGTGCTTGGAAGCAGGTTCCCATAATAATAGTCTACGGTATCTCCCAAAGTATAATAATAGGTATATAAGGAACCGGAAGTTTCCAACAATTTTACTTTATCGTTCATGCCCCGTTCACTAAAGACGCGTACAGCCTCGGTAGTGTGGCATTCAATACGGTGAAAAGGGATGTTTTCGGCTATAATTTCCTGCATTCGTTTCTTAATGGCGGTTACATCTTCCAGCTCGATAGGGCGCCCGATGCGCAGGTTGCAGAAATAACCTTTGGATACAGGATGTTCCACAAATAGTTTTCCTTCAGGAAATAGCTCGTTGACGGCCTTGTATAATATAAAACAAAGAGAGCGGACATATGTACGTATACCTGAAGAGTCGCGTATGTCCAAAAATTCTACATCCTTATTATTGTATACCCGGAAATTTAGTCCTTCGGAACGGTTGTTTACTTTGGCACTGACAACCGGATAGGGGAAATTTAGATTAAAACCGTAATAAATATCCAAAAGTGAACTTCCAATAGGGAATTCTTTAGAAATATTATTATTTTTGCAACAAATTTGTAACATGTGTTTCATGATGTCTTTTTTTGAGGTGATTAGCACGTTAAATATAGAGCATAATAACAAATGACACAAAGAAACCCTTTAATTAATTAGAGATGGAATACTCTTTTTATGATTTTTTAAAGTTGCTTGGCTCATTGGCCTTGTTCCTTTACGGAATGAAAATTATGAGCGAAGGACTTCAAAAGTTTGCTGGCGACCGCTTGCGGAAGATATTGACTGCAATGACAACCAACAGAGTGACAGGTGTGTTGACAGGCGTGTTGATTACGGCGTTGATCCAATCTTCTTCGGCTACCACGGTGATGGTGGTGAGTTTTGTGAATGCAGGCCTTCTGACCCTTTCTCAGTCTATCGGCGTAATTATGGGTGCCAATATCGGTACTACTGTCACGGCATGGATTATTTCAGCTTTGGGTTTCAAAGTGGATATTGCTGCTTTTGCCCTTCCACTTCTTGCGTTCGGCATTCCTCTGATGTTTTCTCAGAAGAGTTCGCGTAAGTCTATCGGGGAGTTTATTTTCGGTTTCTCTTTTCTTTTCATGGGACTTTCCCTGTTGCAGGCAAATGCGCCCGATCTGAGACATAATCCTGATATGTTGGCTTTTGTACAGGATTATACGGATATGGGTTATCTGTCTATTTTGTTGTTTGTGGTCATTGGTACGATCCTGACAATGATTGTGCAAGCCTCTGCCGCCACGATGGCCATTACACTTATTATGTGTGCTAATGGCTGGATTAGTTTTGAGTTGGGGGCGGCATTGGTTTTAGGAGAAAATATCGGTACTACCATTACGGCCAACCTTGCGGCATTGACCGGTAATACCCAGGCGCGGCGAGCTGCTTTGGCTCATTTAGTGTTCAATGTGTTTGGTGTGATATGGGTGTTGTGTCTATTCAAGCCTTTTACAGAAGGTGTGTCGTGGCTTATAGACAATATGATGGGTGCTAAGGATCCGGCTGTAGCGGTATCTTTTAAATTATCTGCGTTCCATACTTGTTTTAATATCTGTAATGTGTTGATATTGATTTGGTTCGTGAAACTTATAGAACGTACGGTTTGTGCCATCATTCCTATGAAAGAGCAGGATGAGGAATACCGTTTGCGTTTTATCTCAGGTGGTATGCTTTCTACGGCCGAGCTGTCCATAGTGCAGGCCAGTAAGGAAATCCATCTTTTTGCCGAGCGCACTCACCGTATGTTCAGAATGGTGCAAGATTTGCTGCATACGGAAAAAGATGATGATTTTAATAAGTTGTTCAGTCGTGTAGAGAAGTATGAGAATATAAGTGACAGCATGGAATTGGAAATTGCTAATTATCTAAACCAAGTGTCCGAAGGACGTTTGAGTTCGGAAAGTAAATTGCAGATACGTGCCATGCTTCGTGAAGTGACTGAAATAGAAAGTATTGGTGATAGCTGTTATAATTTGGCACGTACTATTAACCGTAAACGCCAGACCAATCAGGACTTTACGGAAAAGCAATATGAACATGTTCATTTTATGATGAAGTTGACGGATGATGCGCTTGCTCAAATGATTGTGGTAGTGGAACGTACCGAACATCAAAGTATTGATGTGAACAAATCGTTCAACATAGAAAATGAAATCAATAATTACCGTAATCAGTTGAAAAATCAGAATATCCTTGATGTAAATAATAAGGAATATGATTATCAGATGGGTGTTTATTACATGGATATCATTGCGGAATGTGAGAAGCTTGGTGATTACGTAGTAAATGTAGTGGAAGCCAGCTGCGATATAAAAGAAAAGAAAGCGTCTTAAGACGCTTTCTCAAACTCTTCTTTGCCTACTCCGCACAGTGGGCAAACCCAATCATCAGGAATGTCCTCAAAGGCTGTTCCTGGTTCGATACCATTCTCGGGGTCACCCTTTTCCGGGTCATAAACATATTCGCAAACGGTGCAAATGTACTTTTCCATAACGTTCTTTTTTAAGTTCTTTAAGTAAGAACAAATAATTTTGCCTTTTTGTTTTTTGTGTAGGCGGAAAAAGATAACTTTGTTGTCATATTACTTAAAAATATATCTTTATGAAGATGACCGATGAATTATTTCAGGCAATTATGCGGAATATTCATGCTTATGTCTTATTGATAAAACGTGATCTTACCGTGTTTTATACTAATTATTATGACATAACGGGAGCTGTAAAACCTGTAAAGTCACAACGTGTCGGTGATCTGTTGCAATGTACCAATGCTCTGTCTGCTCCCGGTGGATGTGGTACTCATAGTTTATGTAATCATTGTCCTGTGAGGAATGCAATAGAAGATGCTTTTCGTACCAAGCATAATTTTATTGATCTGGATACGGTACTGAATGTCAGGAAAGGTAATGGTGCTGCAGAGGAGTGTAAGGTACATATTTCAGGTGAATATATGTTGATTGAGGGAGAGGAGAGTATGGTAATCACCGTGCATGATATCACTCATCTGAAGCGTGTGGAAACGGAGTTGAATCAGGCTAGAAAAAAGGCAGAAAAAGCCGATAAGTCCAAGTCCGTTTTTCTGGCGAACATGAGTCATGAAATTCGTACTCCATTGAATGCGATTGTCGGTTTCTCTGAACTATTGTCTTCTGCAACTACTGATGAGGAGAAACGGCAATATATGGAAATAGTACGTACCAATAATGAGCTGTTGCAACAATTGATAGCAGATATATTGGATCTCTCTAAGATTGAGGCCGGAACATTGGAATTTGTATTTTCGGACGTAGATATTAATCAGCTTATGTCTGATTTGGAACAACTGTTCCGTATGAGACTGTTTGAACAAGGTATTTCGGTGAAAGTAATTCGCGAAGTATCCTGTGAACAATATTTTATACATACAGATCGTAACAGAATAGCACAAGTCCTCTCTAATTTTATGACAAATGCCATGAAGTTTACTTCACAAGGGAGTATCACGTTGGGATGTAAACCCAACGGAGATGGTCTGTACTTTTATGTGAAAGACACTGGAACCGGTATTGCCAAAGAAAAATTGGGACAAATATTCGACCGCTTTGTGAAATTGGAACGGGAGAAGAAGGGTACAGGTCTCGGGCTTTCCATTTGTCAGACTATTGTTCATAAATTGGGTGGTGAAATAGGGGTAGAGTCTGAAGTGGGTGTAGGTTCCACATTTTGGTTCACATTACCTGGAAATTGAAAGTAAGTCTTAAGCTTGCATTGGGAAAAGGACTGATATCACAAACTTATAAAAAGATTTAATAACTCGCCATATACCGGATTATTATCGTATTTTTGCGTTTCAAAATTAAACCTAAAGACTTGCATGATTGCATCAAAGGATGATTATCGTGTCGGACTAACCGACGAAGAGGTACGGAAGAGCCGTGCTGAGTATGGTGTAAATTTATTGACGCCTCCCAAGCGGCCGTCTTTATGGAGGCTATATCTGGAGAAATTTGAAGATCCGGTAGTAAGAGTGCTGCTGGTTGCTGCGTTTTTCTCCTTGATTATTTCCGTGGTAGAGAACGAATATGCTGAAACCGTAGGTATTATAGCTGCTATTTTGCTTGCTACGGGTATTGGTTTCTTTTTTGAATATGATGCCAATAAAAAATTCGACTTACTCAATGCCGTGAATGAGGAGACGTTGGTAAAGGTTATCCGTAACGGGCATATACAAGAAATTCCACGTAAAGATGTGGTGGTGGGCGATATCGTCGTGCTCGAAACCGGTGAAGAGATTCCTGCCGACGGTGAGCTACTGGAAGCTATCTCTCTGCAAGTCAATGAATCGAACCTGACAGGGGAACCTGTTGTTTCCAAAACCATTGTAGAAGCCGATTTCGATGATGAGGCTACGTATGCTTCCAATCGCGTGTTGCGTGGAACAACTGTGGTTGACGGTCATGGCACCATGTGTGTAGAGTGTGTGGGTGATGCTACGGAAATCGGAAAAGTGGCACGACAGAGTACGGAGCAAAGTACTGAACCTACTCCACTGAATATTCAGCTGACGAAACTTGCCAACCTTATAGGTAAAATTGGTTTCTCTGTAGCGGGACTGGCTTTTGCCATTTTCTTTATAAAGGATGTATTGTTGGTTTATAATTTTAGCTCTCTCCATACTTTTGAAGAATGGTTGCCTGCCTTGAAAGCAACCCTACAATACTTCATGATGGCAGTGACTTTGATAGTGGTGGCTGTTCCGGAGGGCTTGCCGATGAGTGTCACGCTCAGTTTGGCACTGAACATGCGCCGTATGCTCTCTACCAATAATCTGGTACGCAAAATGCATGCCTGTGAAACGATGGGAGCAATCACTGTTATCTGTACGGATAAGACTGGTACATTGACACAAAATCTGATGCAAGTATACGAGCCGAGTTTCTATGGATTGAAAAATAATGGTGAAATTGGTGAAGACGCCCTCAGTAACTTAGTAGCGGAGGGTATCAGTGTCAATTCCACTGCCTTCCTTGAAGAAACGGCTCCCGATGAAAAACCCAAGGGGGTAGGAAATCCTACAGAAGTGGCTTTGTTGCTGTGGCTCGACAGTCAGAGACGTAATTACCTTGAACTTCGTGAAAGCGCTAAAATCATAGACCAACTGACTTTCTCTACCGAACGGAAATTCATGGCAACTCTGGTGCAATCTTCTTTTATGGGAAAACGCATACTTTATGTGAAGGGTGCACCGGAGATTGTTTTAAGTAAATGTAAAAATGTCCTTTTAGACGGAAAGCAAGTTGATACGGTGGAATATCGTTCGACGATAGAAACGCAATTGTTGAATTATCAGAATATGGCGATGCGTACACTTGGTTTTGCTTTTAAGATTGTGGATGAGGCGAATACGGAGGACTGCGTAGAACTGATTTCTAAAAATGACTTATCATTTTTGGGTGTAGTTGCCATTAGTGATCCTATCCGTCCGGATGTTCCGGCAGCGGTTGCCAAATGCCAGTCGGCTGGTATTGGGGTGAAGATTGTAACCGGTGACACTCCTGGAACTGCAACTGAAATTGCCCGCCAAATTGGTTTGTGGCAACCGGGGGATATGGAACGTAATCGCATCACTGGTGCGGCGTTTGCCGAACTGACCGATGAAGAAGCGCTCGACCGAGTGATGGATTTGAAAGTAATGTCACGTGCCCGTCCCACTGATAAACAGCGTTTAGTGCAGTTGTTACAACAAAAGGGTGCGGTAGTAGCTGTTACTGGTGATGGTACGAATGATGCTCCTGCATTGAATCACGCCCAGGTGGGGCTCTCTATGGGAACAGGCACTTCCGTTGCCAAGGAAGCGAGTGATATCACTCTGTTGGACGACTCTTTCAACAGTATCGGTACAGCCGTTATGTGGGGACGTTCACTTTACAAGAATATCCAGCGTTTCATTGTATTCCAGTTGACTATTAATTTTGTAGCATTGTTTATCGTGCTGCTTGGTTCGTTAGTCGGTACTGATTTGCCGCTGACCGTTACGCAAATGCTTTGGGTGAACCTGATTATGGATACATTCGCTGCTCTGGCATTAGCTTCTATCCCACCTAGCGAAAGTGTGATGAAAGAGAAACCTCGTAAAAGTACGGATTTCATTATTTCCAGATCTATGAGGAATTATATCCTTTCTATGGGTACCGTATTCCTTATATTACTGATGGGAATGCTATTCTGGTTTAATAATGAGGAAGGTGGTATGACTCCGCAACGCTTGACTATATTCTTTACCTTTTTTGTTATGTTGCAATTCTGGAATCTCTTTAATGCTCGGGTATTTGGAACCTCTGATTCTGCTTTCAAAGGTATCTCCAAGTCATACGGAATGGAACTTGTGATACTTGCTATCTTAGGAGGACAGTTCGTTATCGTACAGTTTGGTGGGGCAGTGTTCCGTACCGTGCCACTTGACTTGACTACCTGGATAATTATCATCGTCTCTACTTCATTGGTATTATGGGTAGGAGAGGCAATTCGTTTCATCCGGCGTTTAACTCAGAAATAAGAAATGAAGAGAAAAGGAATTAAAAACCTTATTATTGATTTAGGCGGTGTATTATTGGATTTAGACCGCCAGCGTTGTCTTGAGAGTTTCCGTAAATTAGGTTTAGCGGATGTGGAACATACGCTGGACTTCTGCCATCAACAGGATTTCTTTCATAGTTATGAGAAAGGTTTGATGACTAGTACCGATTTCAGGAATATTATTCGTGATAAGATTGGGAAGATGATTGATGATGCACGTATAGATGCTGCTTGGAACAGTTTTCTGGTGAGTATACCTACTTATAAGTTGGAACTATTGTTGGAGTTGCGTAAAGATTATGTAGTTTATCTATTGAGCAATACCAATGAAATACATTGGAAATGGGCTTGTAGCCATGCTTTCCCTTATAAGACTTTTCGTGTGGAAGATTATTTTGAACATATATTCCTTTCCTATGAAATGAATATGGCGAAGCCCGATACGGAGATATTCCAAAAAGTGTTGAAAGATGCCGGTTTAGATCCTAAAGAGACTTTTTTTATCGACGATTCTGCTGATAATTGTCGTGTAGCAGAAACATTGGGTATTTCTACTTATATGCCAAAGGCCGGAGAAGATTGGAGCCATTTGTTCAAATGATTTGTTATAATAGGTGAGATGGAGTAGGTGAATATGCAACTAATTGATGAAATATCGGATAAGGTTCTTCAGCCAAGTGTAGCAACTATCGGCTTTTTCGATGGAGTGCATTGTGGTCATCGTTTTTTGATAGAACAGGTACGTGTGACGGCCGTTTCGCGTGGCTTGGCTTCATCTGTAATTACCTTTCCGGTACATCCTCGTAAAGTGATGCAATCCGATTTTCACCCAGAACTGTTGACTACTTGCGAAGAAAAAATACGTTTGCTGGCTGATACAGGAATAGATTATTGCGTTATGCTTGATTTTACTCCCAGTTTGGCACAACTTTCCGCCCAACAATTCATGGCTGTATTGAAAGAAAAATATGAAATACAAGTTCTTGTTGTGGGGCACGATCATCGTTTCGGACACAATCGTACAGAAGGATTTAATGATTATGTGCGCTATGGCCGTGAGTTAGGGATGGAAGTGCTGTTGGCACATGCATATTTTAATAAAGAGGTTACTGTCAGTTCTTCATTTATCCGTCACCTTTTATTGGAAGGTAATGTATTGGAAGCAGCAGATTGCTTGGGGTATCATTATTTTCTAGAAGGTACTGTTGTAGGTGGCTATCGTGTGGGGCGTACCATAGGATATCCGACGGCCAACTTACAGGTGGAAAATCCCGATAAATTAGTGCCTGCCGATGGTGTTTATGCGGTATATGTCCATGTTGGCGGACAAAAATATATGGGAATGTTGAGTATTGGTTGTCGTCCCACTCTGAATAATGGTACCGACCGTAGCATTGAAGTGCATATTTTTCACTTTAATGCTGATATTTACAATCAGCCCATGCGTATTTCTTTTGTTCAGCGTACACGTCCCGAACTGAAATTCGATACGATAGAAGAACTTATTGCGCAACTTCGGAAGGATGAGGAAGAAATCGGGAGAATTTTTGCTTGTATTTAATAAGTGTATTTCAGAGATCCGTCTTCAAATCTAATTCATATCTGTAACTATCCACACTGACAGAACATTGTTTGTTCCTCTGATATTCTCTGTCCCTATATAAGGGATTACGTCATCATCAATAAGTTTTTTGCTACTTATTGCCCTGTACTAATTCTTATCCATATTACTGTTTTATTAGTCTTTTATTTCTATTTATGATATGTCAAGATAGACTTTGATTATATATAAAAAACTTGTTATTTATCGATAAGCATATTTTTTTTATTGTTTTTCGATAAATAATTATCGTTTTATTTGGTGGTATCAAAAAAACGTTCTTTCTTTGCATATCGAAAAACGATAAATGATTATCGAATAACAGAAGTAATAACCATTAAAACAATAAGAGTATGAAAACTTTAGTAATGACAACAATCTTTGTGATGACAGCAGTGGTAAACGCATTTAGTGCTAACATTCAGCAGAAATTTGCTTATAACACCATAACGAATGACACACAGCAGGTAGAGACGCAAATGGTATATAAGGTAGAAGAAGGTAAGTATCTGCACAATCATTTGAAGTATAATTTTAAGTACGATGCCAATAATCGTATTCTTCAGAAAGAAGTCTTGAAATGGAATGAAATAGAACAAGTATTTGAACGTTACTATTGCTTGAATTACAATTACTCTCAAGCCGGTGTAGATTTGGAATATGCTTTATGGGACAACAAGACAGGCGCTTATTCCGACGTAAAAGAGAAAGCCGTTTATCTGTTGGAAGGGGAGAATGTGAATTATCTCAGCTATAAATGGAATGAGGCAAAGGGTGACTGGAATTTACTGGTAGAAAATAGTTCTGCCGATGAAGAAGTACGGTTACTGGCAGGGAAATAATAAAATATAAAGGTGAACGCTATGAGACGAGCATTTATGAGTATTACATTATTGATATTGTCACTTTCTATGGTAATGATGATATTGGTAGGAGTTGTAACTGCCGGTTGACGATTTGACAAAAAACGAGTATCTTTGCAAAGATATTAAGAAAAAAGAAACTATGAAAACAGCTATAAAATTAGTCTTACTTTACTTTCTGATGCAGATACTGGCGGCATTGGTTGTTGGACCTTTCAGTATGTTGTACGTATATATCGCCGACGGTGCATTGAATTCGGATAAGGCGGAAGAGATAGGGTTGGCGCCTACCATGTTGTTAGGTTTCGTCTTTATGGGAATTTATCTGTGGCGTAAGAACTATCTGACCGATGATAAGCGCCTATATTCTCCTCTGACTGCTTCTTATCTGGTGTGGAGTCTGCTTGCCGGGCTTTCTACTATCTTCCTGATAAGTGCCTTGGTATCCCAACTTTCCTTTTTGCCCGATTGGTTGAACCAGACATTCAGTGTGCTTCAATCCGGTTGGCTGGGTATTGTCTGCATTTCGGTGTTGGGACCTATATTGGAAGAGCTGCTGTTTCGTGGCGCTATTACGAAGGCATTACTCCGGAAGTATAGTCCTGTAAAAGCTATACTGATTTCCGGTCTGATATTCGGACTCTTTCACGTAAATCCGGCTCAGGTAGTGAGTGCGGCCCTCATCGGTTTCTTTCTTGCCTGGCTCTATTATAAGACGCGGAGCCTCGTCCCTTGCATCCTGATACATATCCTGAATAATAGTTTGTCTGTTTATTTAAACCTGAAATATCCGGAGGTAGAAGAACTGTCCGACTTGATGGGGAACACCTCATTTCTTATTTTCCTGTTGGTTTCTGTCCTGTTGCTTTTCTTGTCCTTGAAGAAACTGAATGAATATAAACTCTCTGATATTAACATAAATACAACCACCGAAGTATGAAAAGAAGATTGAATGTCCTTTGTCTGATAGTGTTGCTTGTGCTAAGTTATTCGGTACTCGAAGCCGGTTACTATTTCTTTGTGGGTGCAAAAGCAGGTATAGAGGCGGCGACTGAAAAAGGTGTTTCTCCCATGAAACAGAAGGAACTGATGAATATGAAGTACATTAGTCTGGTGTCTCATAGTTTCACAATGGCGGGAGGTAACATTCTCCCGGATTCGGTTTACAATGAAAAGACCGGTAAATATCTTCCTGCCGTTTATGCTTCTATGGCAGTGAGCATTGACACTCATCCGGCTATGTGGGAGGTAATTACAGAGAAAGCATTAGGTTTCCTGCAAATAGGTTTATCCATTTGGGCTGCCGTGCTGTTTATACGCTTGATAATAGCCATCAATAAGTCCAACATATTCAACTGGAAAAATGTACGCCGTCTGCGCCGTTTGGGATTAGCGTTGATTGTCAGTTTTTGCTGTACGTTCTTTGCGGCATATCTTAGTGTCTTGAGTATTGAAGAGGTGTTCTCACTTCACGGCTACAGTTTGTGCCTTTCGGAGGTTGTCAGCATTACTACCCTTGTATTGGGGTTGTGTTCTCTGATTGTAGGCGAAGTTTTTGCCATCGGGTTGAAGATGAAGGAAGAACAGGACTTAACGATTTAGATTATCATATTAATATCTTATATAAAGTACTATTATGAAAAAAATATTGGGAAAATCAATAAACTCAAAGCAAGAACTTGAATTTATAATGACTTGTCTGGCAATAATATGCGGTTCTTGTCTGTTGATTGGTTTTTTGCGTAACCTGACTTTGAGCTATCAGTTGGGAAAGGACGACACGGATAATTTCATCTGGCAAATTCTTCCGGAAAACATAACGTTGACGGCAATGACGATTTGCAGTGTTCTCATATTCTTGCTATTGCGTAATGTAAAGAAAGGGCAGTTTTTTACAAAATGGAATTCTGATTTGATTATGCTTATCGGGATTGTTACTGAGTGTAATGGACTGGTACAGATGATTATGAGGACATTCATTTCCGGCGGTAGTGGAAATTCAACCTATATGATTTATGTTTTATTGGGGGTATTCATTCTTTTTATTGCCTGCCTGTTTAAGTTAGGCATTCGCATGCAGGAAGAGCAAGATTTAACCGTTTAGTTTAGAGGAGAGTATCATTATGAAGAAAATTAGGATATTGGCCGTATTATTAATCATTGTATTCTTATTTACAAGTTTAAGAAGCGGAATAAAAGGTTTTACCGAGGGTTGGAATGAGGCAGAAGATAGTAGAGAGTTTATTTATCCTACTGTAAGTGTGTCTGTAAAGGCGGATAAAGCATTGGTGACCGACTCAGTGTTTAATAGTGGAATCAAACAAAATGTGCCTTACCGGATTGAAACGTTGGAAACAGAAATAGATGAGTCTGTATGGTGCACGATTTTGTATATGCTGATAGTTCCTATAGGACTGGTATGTTTCTATGGCATCTATAATTTGGCAAGATTGGTAGTGGCGGTTACCCGTAAAGAAGTATTTGTGCGCAAGAATGTAAAGCGCATGCGCATCTTTGTCTATACATTGATATTTACAGCAGTACTATTGGAATTGAACCACTATTGCCAATATTGCGATATCGTATCTCAAATTCATCTGACCGGTTATGAAATAGAAGCCTATTCGCTTAAATATCCTTGGGTCTCTTTTCTGATGTTTGCTCTTTTTACTGAAATATTCGCTGTAGGAGTGAAGATAAAGGAAGAGCAGGATTTAACCATTTAACCATTTAACCATTTAACCACTAATTAATGTACCTATGGCTATTATAGTAAACCTTGACATAATGATGGCTCGAAGAAAAATATCTTTGAGTGAACTGGCGGAGAAGATTGACATTACGCCCGCCAACCTTTCCATTCTCAAGACTGGAAAGGCAAAAGCTATCCGCTTCTCCACCTTAGAGGCAATCTGCAAAGAGCTGGATTGCCAGCCGGGGGATATTTTAGAATATCAAGAGGAAGACCCCTCGTCTTCCTAAAAGGGAACTGAGGGATTACTTTTCTTTTGCCTTATACGCCAGTGCATACATCCGCATCTGTTTTACCATTGACAATAAACCATTACTACGGGTAGGAGAGAGATGTTCTTTCAATCCAATCTTATCGATAAAATAAAGGTCAGCATTTAAAATCTCGTCAGGAGTATGTCCTGAAAGAACCTTAATCAGCAGTGATATGATACCTTTCACGATTAAGGCGTCACTTTCCGCTTGAAATATAATTTTCCCGTCCACATCGTCGGCTTGTAGCCATACTCGACTCTGACAACCTTCAATCAAATTTTGTTCCGTTTTATACTTATCGTCAAGCGCTTCCTGTTCATTGCCCAAATCAATCAGAAGTTGATACCGATCCATCCAATCGTCAAAATCATTGAATTCGGCAATCACTTCATCTTGTACTTCATTGATACTCATATTCTATTATTTTTTAGGTTATTGCATAATTTATTGTCTTTATCACTCTGTCACTTCTCCTTATATATCACCTCCATCACCGTCTGTCCCACAGCCTTTAGCGTGTTCCGGTCAATGCCATCCATATTATCCTTCAGAGTATGCCAATTCTCATAAAATCCGGTTTCTTCACTATATTGAATGATGTCTACAGTCGGTATACGTGCATACTTATAGACAAATAAATGATCGTCCGTAACCATAGTTCCTTTTTCTTTTACAAAATAACGTCCATAACCCAGGTCATTTGCCGCATTCCACACTTTGCGGTTAATGTTCTTGGCATATTGTTCAGAATATATTTCGTAAAAGAAAGTGGCATCCTTGGCACCGACCATATCCAGTAAAATACCGAAACGTGCGTTATAATTCTGTACATGAGGATTGCGTGCCCAATATTGTGCACCGAGCGCCCAATATTCCTCTCTATGGTCTCCCTTGTAATCCTGATGCGGTCCATAATCTTCGGCATCTACAAAAATAATGTCGATGCCCAGCTCCGGTTGCTGCTGTTGGATTTGCCGGGCAATTTCGAGTAACACACCTACACCACTTGCACCATCATTCGCACCTAGAATAGGAGTATAACGGTTCTTTGCATCTGGGTCGGCATCTGCCCATGGGCGGCTGTCCCAATGTGAAAAGAGAGCGATCCTCTTTTTGGCTTCCGGTTTATAGGCACCGATGATATTACGTGCCTTCAACATTGTACCGTCGTATGTTATTAAATCTACCTTTTGGTTATAAACTTTTGCACCGAATTGTTCCAATTTTTTCGCTAAATATTCTCCACAAGCCTTATGAGCCTCTGTATTGGGTACACGTGGGCCAAAATCTACTTGAGCCTTTACGTAATGATAAGCACTGTCCGCGTCAAATTGGGGGACATTAACGACTGTTTCGGGCTTTTTCCCCTCACTGTCGGCTGTTGTAGACTTACTGTTATTGCTACATGCCACTACTGCGACAAGCAGTAGCAGGAATAACGGGATGAATGTATAATTCCGTTTCATTCTTCTTTTATATTAAAACTCAATTTTACTTCTTTTCGTCCAACTTCAAGTACCACTTTAGCACCATTAATCAAAGGTATATTCATGTTGACATGTCCTACTGGGAACCCGAAACATACCGGATAATCATATTCTTTCACCAAGTCGGCTAATGCTCCATATAAATCTTTTCCTAACGAATGATTTTCCACATATTCGGTGAATTGCCCGATGATGAGTCCCGAAAGTTTTTCGAGTACACCACCCAGTTTTAGATTGTACATCATACGCTCTACGGCATGAGGACGTTCACCCACATCTTCAATGAAAAGAACGGTGCCTTCCGCCGGAATATCATAAGGTGTACCTCTCAACCCATAGAATACGGACAGATTACCACCTCGTAAAACACCTGTACCTTTACCTTTGTGATTTAATTTATGAACCGGACAAACATAACTGAATTTATCTTCCGAGGTTTCAACTGTTTCTGCCGTTTTCGGTGAAAGATGCCCGAATAGAATATCTTTCAATGCCAACGTGCAGAAATCATCTTCCGCTTCCACCGTCAGATGGCGTGCCATCAACGCATGTAACGAAGCAAATCCGTGCTGTTGAAATACGTTGTGCAAGGCAGTTATATCGCTGAAACCGATGAGCCACTTAGGATATTTGCGAAACTTGCTGAAATCCAGTTTATCTATTAGATGAATAGCTCCGTATCCGCCACGGCTACAAAGAATAGCTTTCGCTTTTTCGTCATCCATTGCATCTTGTAAATCCTCCAGGCGTTGCCGTATGCTACCGGCATACGTCCCGTGCGAACTTCCGGCATGTTTTGCCATGATAACTTCCAATCCCCAGGATTTTAGCCGTTTCTTGGCTCCTTTCAAGAAGGATTTGTCAATCTTGCTGGAAGGGGAAACGATAATTACGCGGTCACCTTCTTGGATATGTGGAGGAAAAATAAGATTGCTCATAAATAACTTGAGTGTATTCAGTGCAAAAATACACAATTCACCACAGATAATGCAGGGTCTCATGGAGTTTTTATTGTTAATCTGCGTTTAGTTACTTCCTTAGTTCTCTGTAAAACTTTGTATCCTCTGCGATGAACTTTCAAAATGATATTAAACATATAAAAAATCATATCCTGTTATCCTTTGTTTTTCGACTATTTTTCGGATATTTGCTAAAAATCTAACGTTATGGAACCAATCCGGAACTTCAGTCAGCTGACTGCCCACCTAAAAACCTTGAATAAGCGGAAACGTATCGTAGTGGTATGTGCTAATGATCCCAATACAGAATATGCTATTGCCCGTTCTTTGGACGAGGGTATTGCGGAATTTCTGATGATTGGCGACTCTGCTGTCTTAAAGAAATATCCCACTTTGAAGAAATATCCCGAGTATGTGCATACCCTGCATATCGAAGATCCTGATGAAGCCGCCCGTGAAGCTGTGCGTATAGTTCGTGAAGGTGGTGCGGACATTCTGATGAAAGGAATTATCAATACCGATAATCTGCTTCATGCCATACTTGACAAAGAAAAAGGATTGCTCCCTAAAGGTAAAATTCTGACTCATCTTGCTGTCATGCAGATACCTACGTATGATAAACTGTTGTTTTTCTCGGATGCGGCAGTTATTCCGCGTCCCACCTTGCAACAACGCATCGAAATGATTTCCTACGCCATCCGTACCTGCCGTCACTTTGGAATAGAACAACCGCGTATTGCGCTTATCCATTGTACCGAAAAAGTAAGCGCCAAGTTTCCCCATTCACTGGATTACGTCAACATCGTAGAGCTTGCCGAAGCGGGCGAGTTTGGAAATGTCATTATCGACGGTCCGTTGGACGTGAAAACAGCCTGCGAAAAAACGAGTGGGGATATCAAAGGAATTGTTTCCCCCATCAATGGAGAAGCGGATGTCCTGATTTTCCCTAACATAGAGTCCGGCAATGCTTTTTATAAAGCTGTCTCTCTATTCTCTCATGCAGATATGGCGGGATTGCTTCAAGGACCTGTTTGCCCTGTCGTATTGCCTTCGCGCAGTGATTCCGGTCTGTCCAAATATTATAGTATCGCTATGGCTTGCCTTACAAGCGGAGGGAAAGAATTATGAAAATACTTGCCATCAATCCCGGTTCCACTTCCACCAAGATTGCCGTTTATGAGGACGAAACTCCCCGTTTGGTAACTAATATCCGGCATTCGGTAGAAGAACTGTCCCAGTTCCCCCGTACTATCGACCAGTTTGAGTTCCGCAGGAATTTAGTCTTGGAAGCATTGGAGGCGAATGGCATTCCTTTTGAATTTGATGCCATCGTAGGGCGGGGAGGTTTGCTGAAACCTATTCCGGGCGGGGTATACGAGGTAAACGATGCTATGCTCGATGATATTGCTCATGCCATGCGCAGCCACGCATGCAACCTGGGATGTCTCATTGCTTCCGAATTGGCAGAACTTCTTCCCGGTTGTCGTGCCTTCATTGCCGATCCCGGTGTAGTGGATGAACTGGACGAGATAGCCCGCATCACAGGTTCTCCCTTGATGCCCCGCATCACTATCTGGCATGCTTTGAACCAACGCGCCATTGCCCGTCGCTATGCTGCCGAGCATCATACCCGTTACGAAGATTTGGATTTGATTATTTGTCATTTGGGAGGCGGCATATCCGTCGGCACTCACCGCCACGGTCGAGCCGTCGACGTTAATAATGCCCTCGACGGTGAAGGCCCTTTTTCGCCGGAGCGTGCCGGTACGCTTCCTGCCGGTCAGTTGATAGACCTTTGTAATTCCGGTCGTTTCACCAGAGATGAATTGAAAAAGCGTATTTCCGGTCGTGCCGGACTGACGGCACATCTGGGTACTACCGATGTCCCTGCCATTATCCGGCGGATTGAGGAGGGGGACGAACATGCCGAACTGGTACTGAATGCCATGATTTACCAGATAGCTCGTAGCATCGGTGCAGCTTCCGTTGTGCTTTACGGCAAGATAGATGCTATTCTCCTGACAGGAGGTATGGCGCATTCCGATTATATCATTTCCCGCCTGAAAGAGCGGATATCTTTCCTTGCTCCGGTTCACGTCTATCCCGGTGAAGATGAATTGGAGGCTCTTGCCTTGAATGCTCTCGGCGCTTTGCGGGGAGAATTGCCCATACAAGTCTATAGATAAAATTTATTTCCCTATAATTTGCAAGATATTCCCACCGTAGTGGGTATTTATTCTCGCTACGGTGAGAATGTGTTCCCGCAGCTTTGAGAATAAATACCCAATGCGGTGGGAATAAATTCTCAAAGCTTTGAGAATAAGTTGCAACTATAATATAAAGAAGGAGCAACGCCCCCCAAGACATTGCTCCTTACAACCTTTTCCCTCGTAAAAACTAATACGGAGAAAACACCACTAATCAAAAAATATACCTTGGTCTAATTAAAAATTATTCTTACCTGCATCCCACCAGAGACGGGTTGCTCCGTTATCTGCACCACCTAACTTGCTAACCAGTGCATCGTACAATGCCTTGTTACCAGTTTTGTAGTCCTGATTGAAGAATACGCGACGTATCATATCATCGGTACTGATTGCATTTTCTCCACCACTGTTGTTAACAACTACCTTAAAGAGTTTCGGGTAACCGGTGCGGCGTTGTTCTGCCCATGCTTCACAACCTTCGGGATAAAGTGCCAACCACTTTTGAGTGATAATTCTTTCCAGTTTAACTTCCGGTTCGGCAGATTCATCCCATTTCGGAGTGATAGCGGTAGTAGGCTGACCATCAAATTTCTTGTCGAAAGCATCTACATAAGGTGCAGGAGTATTTTCGCTTTCCAGATAATCACTGACGCCATTGGCATCCCATTGGGCAAAAGATGTGGTAACACCTTGCTTGTAACAGTTCTCAGCATTTTCTCCAAGGTCAGTTGTATAGCCTCTCAAAGCTGCTTCTGCACGCAGGAACCATACTTCGGCCGCACTCATCACGATAATCTTACTATTAACATTGATAGTAGTTTTTGAATGTGTAAGGTAGCGATTATCGGCTACGCCTGTTCCTTGGCGTACACCTTTAAATTGGTCCTCGATACTGATTATTTGTTTTACCCCCTCTACTATTTGAGTGATTTTTACATTTTCACCTTCTCCTTCTCTACCATCTTTGGCAGTATTGAAATAAGAGCTGATACGTGGGTCATTATATCCTTTCAAGAATGATTCCAAACTTGCATTCATAAATACTTCATCCCAACCGGCAACACCTCCCAGCGGATTGCGGATACCATATTGACCTACGGTTTCATTAGCAGTTGTCAGTACACCGCCGTTCTCCGGTTTCAAAGCTTCTCTTGCCTGTTCTCTCGCTACCTCAGGTGCTACGTTAGATACACGCATTGCCAGACGCAGGCGGAGTGAATTGGCAAACTTCAACCATTGTGCAGGAGTACGTTTGCCTTCCGGCATCATGAAGTCGGCACTTTCAAAAGAAATTCCACCTTTGTAATCTTTTAATATATTGATGGCTTTTCCTAAGTCCTCGAAGAAACGTGTGTAAACTTCTTCCTGGGATTGAGGAGTTTGTGCGGCTGTACCGAATCCGTCATAAAGGATAGGACCATAATAGTCGCTGACCCGGTGAAGGACGGCTACCTTCAGGATTTTAGTGATGGCATGATATAAAGGCCAATCTTTCTCTGTGTTCAGTTCTTCGGAGTCTGCAATAGAAGGCATTATGTCTCCATAAGTATACGTCCACATGGCGCTTGTCCAACCATTGTTCAAGTTGTAAGTGGAATTGTTGGCATTGAATGAACCGTTCATATCGTGGAAGTATCCACAGAACATATCAGCTTCCAGGTTTTGTATAACCTGATATTGCCAGTCTGTCCCGTTCACTCCAGTTTGATAAATGATACCTTTTTGGATGGTAGAGAAAGGTACAAGGTTCGTTTGATTGTCATATTTTTGTAAATCGTCAGTATAAGCTCCTTTGGTATCATTGAATGCTGAGAAATTATCAGTACAAGATGAAAAGCTCAAGAGTCCGCCAAGAAGCAGTGCGGTAGTATATTTTATCTTATTCATATTATTCAGGTATTTAGAAAGTAAGTTTAATATTGAATCCTATGTTTCTCGTTGAAGGCATACCGAAGGTATCCAAACCTTGGTTATCGTTGCCTACAGACATGGTAGCATCCGGATCAAACGGAGCATCTTTGTAGATGAAGAACAAGTTGCGTGCTACCAATGAAAGGTCTACACCTTTGATGAAGCCGGTCTTTTCAAGCATCTGTTGCGGGAAAGAATAGCCTAATGAGATTTCACGCAAACGGATGTTGGTTCCGTCGTATCTATAGAACTCGGTAGTACCATTACCACGGTCACCTACCATCTGGAAGAACTTCTGTGACATGTCTACCACTTTACCATCTTTGTCAGTACGGTTTGCAATCTTATGACCTTCTAATGTATAGCCACCTGCCATACGGGCTTCACCCGTTACTTTACTAACACCTGCATAGTCTAAACCGGCTTGTGTCAATGAAATTACGTCACCACCTACACGTGCATCAATCAAGAAATAAAGAGAGAAACCTTTGTATGTCAATGTATTGCTCCATCCCAGTGTCCAATCAGGATTAAAGTTACCAATCTTGGTAGCTTTGTCGGTAGTTACCTGTGGAAGACCAGCTTTGTCATTTTCTGAACCGTCTTTATTAGTTTCCGACTCCATCATGATCTGACCGTTTGCATCACGTACAAATACGTTACCGTAGATGTCACCCAATGAACCACCTTCTACAACCATCATCTTGTATGGTATACTTACATCACCAGAAGCGTATTGGAAACTGGGAGTACCACCCAGAGAAACGATCTTGTTCTTATTGGTAGCGAAGTTGAACTGAGTTTTCCAACGGAAGTTGTCATTCATAAGCGGAGTGCCACCTAAAGTAACTTCAAAACCGGTATTACGGATTTTACCTGCGTTAATCCAACGATAAGCACGCTTTTCTGCGGTTGTTTTAACGCGAATCAACTGGTTTTTAGTATCTGTACGATAGAATGTGAAGTCAAAGTCCAAACGGCTGTTCAGGAATTTCCATTCAGTACCGATTTCAATAGAATTACTGATTTCTGGTTTCAAGTCTTCTGCGAAGTAATAATCAATAGGTTTCACAACACCACCTGCTGTAATTGTTTGAGCCGGACTGGTGATACCGATAGGAAGGTCATTACCTACTTGTGCCCAAGAACCGCGCAGTTTACCGAAGCTAACCCATTCCGGCAAGTTCAGAGTCTTGTTGATAATCCAAGAAAGACCTACTGACGGATAGAAGAAACCGGAGTTTTCGCTCTTTGTATTAGCCAGGGTAGAAGACCAGTCGTTACGAGCGGTTACATCCAAGTAGATGCTTTCTTTCCAACCAATCTGTGCAGTTGCGAATACAGACTGTATAGTGCGTCTTTGGTTGGCTATTTCATCGATGAAAGAAGTGCCTGCGCCAGCCAAGTTCATGTTAGGAACTGTAAATACATTTGCCTTGTATAAACCGGACTTACCGGAGTCGAGGCTTAAAGAATTAACGGTGGTAGTGTTGATACTGCTACCGATAGCTGCATTCAGTGACCAGTCGTTCCAGGTTTTGTTGAACATAGCCATCACGTCACCGTAAATCATGAATTCCTGACGGTTCATCTTGATATAACGTCCGTTTTCGTGGGCTACATCAGTAGCTGTACCGGCGTACATTTTCTGTTCATAGTTATCATTGATATAGTCTACATTACCACGTGCCTGAACACTGAACCAATCGTTAACCTTCAAATTAGCGCTCAAAGAAGCCAATGTACGGAAACGCTTGTCAATACTGTTTACTCTGTTTGTCAACCAATAGGGGTTTTGTGTAAATCCGCTGATTTTAGTATACCAGTTCTGAACGGGCATAGATCTGTCTGCATCGAATTTCTCAAAACCATTATTGTCACGATATACGCTGAGGTCTTCGCCGCGTGGGAAAACATACAAACCTACCAATGGGTTCATATAATAACCACCTGAACTGGGACGGTCTTTGATTTTCTGGGTCATCAGGTTTACATTGGCATCCAATGTCAAACGGTCGTTGAATAAAGAAGCGGTTTCACGGAAAGTCATGTTATGCTTCTGCAATTTGTTCACTTCAACAATACCTTTGGCGGTGGTATTTGCATAAGAGAAGTATGTTTGCATTTTCTCTTTACCTGCCATTACAGACAATGAGTTGGTAGCAGTTACTCCGTTGCCAAAGTAATCACCTACATTGTCATAAACCTTCATTCCGGCATTTTCCGCACCCCAGCTTGTTTCACCACTGGCACCATATCTGTTCTGATATTCGGGCAGGCAGATGGCGTGGTCTACTGTCAGGTTAGAAGAGAATGTAACGCGTTGCATACCGGCTTTACCTTTCTTGGTAGTAATCAAGATAACACCATTGGCAGCTTGTGAACCGTAGAGAGCGGCAGCGGAAGCACCTTTCAAAATGCTCATGCTTTCGATGTCATCGGGATTTAAGTTGGAGATACCATCACCGGAGTCACGGTTGCCTGCATCATTGTTACCACCCATAGCAGAAAATGCTTGTTCGGAAACGCTGTTCAGCATAGGAACACCGTCAATCACGTAAAGAGGTTGGTTGTTACCGTCAGAGTTAGCGGAACGGATACCACGGATAGATACCTTGGCAGAACCACCTAAACCGGAAGAGTTACGAGTGATAGATACACCGGCCGTCTTACCTGCCAATGCGTTAATCATGTTCGGGTCTTTGGCACGAGTCAATTCGTCACCACCTACCTGTTGGGTAGAGTAAGTCAAAGAAGCTTCTTTTTTCTTGATACCCATAGCCGTTACAACTACAGTCTCCAAAGCCAGTGCTTCTTCTTTCATTTGGATATTCAGGGAAGTTTTGCCATTGAGGGCTACGGTAACCGGTTCGTAACCGATATAAGAAATAACTAATGTAGCATTGGAGGGTGTGTTGAGTACAAATTCACCGTCCAGATTGGTGATTACACCATTGGTAGTACCTTTTTCCAAGACATTGGCTCCGATAATCGGTTCACCTTTAGAGTCGGTGACAATACCTTTAACAGTGTTTTTATCTTGTTGAATTCCGGAAATTTTGTCAATGTTTACATCGTTTTCCGTTAAGATAATATTTTTACCTTCCATCACGTATCTGATGTTCGTTCCCGCGAACATTTCATTGAGAAGTTCGGACACAGCTTTATTTTCTGCATTCACGTTTACGGTACGGCGTACGTCTACGCTTTTCTTGTTGTACACAAACAAATACTCAGTTTGTGCCTCGATTTTAGCAAGTACTTGCCCTACTCTCAGTTGAGAATTGGGGATATTGACTTTTACATTTTGGGAGTAACTATTCCCGCAATAAGCTTGGAAAGTTACAAACAAGAGAAGGAATAGTGTGATCTTCATAGTTCGCAATAATTGCTTAAATTCTAAACTTTTTGGACAAAAAAGTCCATTCAAAGAAATATTTCTCATATCTTTGTCACTGTGTTAAGTTAATAAATTGATTAAGGTCGATTTTTGACTGTTTCGGATCGGGAAGTATGGGGGTACTTTCCGATCTTTTTTATCAAAAAGGGGGAAGTTGGTTTTTGACTGTTTCGTTTATACTTTCATGATATCGGAGGTTTTAAAGGGTTAGTACTAAATTTATAGGTTTTTATTTTTCATATATGACTATCGAATCTTTAGCCTCGTTGATGGTAAACCGGAATGGATGATCTTTGGAGATAGCCCGTAGGATATGTTCAATACCGTCTTGTTCTCTGAACTTACCGGTAAGACCTTCATGATTTAGTAACTTGGGACTGGTTACGGTAATTTTTACATTATAATATTTTTCCAGTTTATCCAGAATGCCACTGAACGGTACATCGTCAAAGCAATACAAACCTTCTTTCCAACGCAAATATTCGTATGAGGGGAGAACCGTTTTTTTTAAATGTCCATCATAGTTGGCAAAGAATTCATTCTTTTGCAAGCGGGTAATCGCCTGATCGTTACATGAAGGATAAATATCTACGATGCCTTCTACCAGAGTGGTTTCAAATTCTTTACTACCGTTATAGGCACAAACGTTGAAGCTGGTTCCTACTACTCTGACTTTATTCATTTCGGTATTTACATAAAAAGGTATGTTTTTATTTTTTGTAACCTCGAAATAAGCTTCACCATCTAAATTTACATTACGGTCTTTGCGACCGAAGTTGCTGGCGTAAGTCAAGGTAGACTTTGAATTCAGCCAAACTCGTGTACCGTCGGCCAGTATGATTTGTGCGCGTTGTCCGGCAGGAACAGTGATAGTTTGGAGTTGTGCTCCTTTATTATATAGATAGTCTATAGTCATAAAATAGCCGGATACGGCTACAATAATCGCTGCGGCGATGCGTACTGTCCAGCGAAATATCGGGATAAGGCGTGTTGTCTTCTTTTTTGTTTCTTGCTTTTCAGAGAACAGGGATATATCGAACAGCATACGTTCTTTCAGGAAGGCTTCGCGATTTTCGTCTGCGGCTTCTACCCAATCCAGAATTTGCTTTTCTTCTTCGATGGAAGTGGTTCCTTTGAAATATTTATATAATAATTCTTGGTTCATCTTTGAAAATGATTTGATTAAAATAAAGAAGTTATTTATCCTCTCTCTGTATATATAACCGACGAGACGAAAATAACCCTATCGGAAAATGAATTTTTTTCAGACTTTTTTTAGAAAAGATGGGAGAGGAGGTGATTTTATAGGAGAATAGATGCGAGATAATCTTTCAGTTCCAGCCGTAGGATACGCAGAGCCTTGGTTATGTTGGCCTCTACTGTTTTTATTGAAATATCCAGTTGTTCGGCAATTTTTTTATTAGGTAGGTTTTGATAACGGCTGAGAATAAAAATCTTCCGACTTTGTTCCGGCATTTCTTGCAGGGCTTTGTGAACGATATGTTGTATTTCAGTATTGAAAATCTGGTCGGGTTCGCAGGCTTTTAAAGTGGAGATACGCAAATCCAGTTCGCGCTGACTGTGGCTGTTGATGTCTTCTTCGGCGCGTAGGCGAATTTGCAGATGTTCCAGATGGTTGAGGGATTTGTTTTTAATGATGGTAAGCATTAATGCGTTCAGATTACTACCTTCTTCCCATCGTTCACGGTTTTCCCATAAAGCAATCATAGACTCCATTAATACATCTTCTGCTTCCGCCCTGTCCCTGAGGTACGAATAAGCAAAAGACAAAAACTTTTCTTGATTTTCTTGAAAAAAATGAGAGAAAAGATTCATAGTATGTAAATCTCCGGGCTTGGACATACTTTAAGGAGTTTTATGCTATTTAAGGTTTCATTTGGCAAAACAACATAATCTTTTTGGAATATGCAAGTAATATAAGTTGTTTTTCTGTACATCTCTTTGATCTAAAGATAAAAAGAAAGCCCGGAGATGTACTGCCGGGCTTTATCTTTTAAAGGAAAAAAGAGGTTTATTGCTTTTCCGGTCTTTCTTGCCTTTCCGGACGAGGAAGTAAAACTTTACGGGAAAGTTTAAACTTGCCTGTCTTAGGATCAATGTCGAGCAACTTCACATCAATTTCGTCGCCTTCCTTGATACCGGCTTCTTCTACAGTTTCCAGACGTTTCCAGTCTATTTCAGAGATATGAAGCAAACCATCTTTACCCGGCAGGAATTCAATGAACGCACCGTAAGGCATGATAGAACGTACTTTACCTTTGTAGACTTCACCTACTTCTGGTACGGCTACGATACCTTTGATAATGCGCATCGCATCATCAATGCATTTCTTATTGGTTCCGGCAATTTCAATTCTACCGATATTGTCAACTTCTTCAATAGTGATGGTTGCACCAGTCTCTTCCTGCATACCTTGAATAATCTTTCCACCCGGGCCGATTACAGCACCGATGAATTCTTTAGGAATAGTCATGGTCTCAATGCGGGGAGCATGTGGCTTCAGGTCGTCATGCGGTTCTGCGATACATTCGGTGATTTTATTCAGGATATATTCGCGACCTTCTTTAGCTTGTAACAATGCTTTTTCCAGAATTTCATATGACAGACCATCTACCTTGATATCCATTTGTGTAGCGGTAATACCGTCTTTTGTACCAGTCACCTTGAAATCCATATCGCCAAGGTGGTCTTCATCACCGAGGATATCGGACAATACGGCATATTTATCTTCACCGGCATTTTTGATTAATCCCATTGCGATACCTGATACCGGCTTCTTTATTTTTACACCCGCATCCATCAGTGCCAATGTACCGGCACATACGGTAGCCATAGAAGAGGAACCGTTTGATTCGAGAATATCGGATACTACACGTACTACGTATGGATAGTCAGCAGGAATTTGTCCTTTCAGTGCCCGCCATGCCAGATGACCGTGACCGATTTCGCGACGTCCTACACCACGCTGTGCCTTAGCTTCCCCCGTAGAGAACGGAGGGAAGTTGTAGTGTAATAAGAAACGTTCTTTCCCGTGTTCCAGTACATCATCGATAATTTTCTCGTCTAACTTGGTACCTAGAGTTACGGTAGACAAAGACTGGGTTTCACCACGTGTGAAGATAGCGGAACCGTGAGGACCTGGCAAGTAACCGATCTCACACCAGATAGGACGGATTTCGGTGGTCTTGCGTCCGTCAAGACGTTTACCTTCGTCCAGGATAGAACGGCGCATAGCTTCTTTCTCAACGTCGTGATAGTAACGGTCGATAAGCGGAGCTTTTTCTTCCAGCTCTTCTTCGCTGAACTGTGCTTTGAATTCCTCACGGATAGCATCGAAAGCATCCATGCGTTCGTGTTTGTTTTTGTTTCCGGAAGCAGCGATAGCATATGCTTTGTCATAGCAAGCATCGTGAACAGCTTTACGGAGTTCTTCGTCGTTTACTTCATGGCAATATTCGCGTTTTACGGTAGAACCAACTTCTTCTGCCAGTTCCATCTGGGCCTTACATTGTATTTTAATTGCCTCGTGAGCAGCCTTCATGGCTTCCAGCAAATCTTTTTCCGATACTTCGTTCATTTCGCCTTCTACCATCATGATGTTTTCATATGTAGCACCAACCATGAGGTCCATGTCGGCTTTTTCTAGCTGATCGAAAGTAGGATTAATAACGAATTTACCATCAATACGTGCTACACGTACTTCAGAGATTGGCCCATTGAAAGGAATATCTGAAACGGCAAGGGCAGCAGAAGCTGCAAGTCCTGCCAATGCATCGGGCATATCGACACCATCTGCTGAGAACAAGATGATGTTTACATATACCTCTGCATGGAAATTGTCGGGGAATAGAGGGCGGAGAGCACGATCAACAAGGCGGCAAGTCAGGATCTCATAATCAGAAGCGCGTCCTTCACGTTTGGTGAAACCACCGGGAAAACGTCCGAATGCTGAAAATTTTTCTTTGTACTCTACCTGTAACGGCATAAAATCTGTTCCGGGAACTGCGTCCTTGGCGGCACAAACAGTAGCTAAAAGCATGGTGTTACCCATACGAAGCATTACAGAACCATCTGCCTGTTTTGCCAGCTTTCCCGTTTCGAGCGTGATGGTTCTGCCATCAGGAAGCTCGATCGTCTTAACAATTGGGTTAATCATAAAAAATGTTTTATATCTATTTTTCTTTCAAAATTCGGGCAAAGATACATATTTTATTTATGCAATGCGGTGGAAATGAGATAAAAAGTTTATAATTAGTCGCTTTTTTCAATTTTCTGAGTGGAAGAAACGGGAAAATGCTTTGACTAAACTTGAAAAGAAGTATATTTGCAAGCGAATTGGACATTGCCTGAAATGTTTTCGTGGAACGAAAATCGGAAGAAATGACCAATTTGTACTTATAAAATACACCGGAAAAATAAAATTGAATGATAATATGAAGAAAATCTTATTTGTAGTACTTGTGGCAATTGTTTTGGGTGCATGTGATTCCGAACCGAAATTCAAAGTGGAAGGTGAAGTGTCGGGTGCTGACGGAAAAATGCTTTATCTGGAAGCTTCTGCTTTAGAAGGTATTGTTCTTTTGGATTCGGTAAAGCTGAAAGATGACGGTTCGTTCTCATTCAAACAAACACGTCCGGAATCTCCGGAATTTTATCGTTTGCGGGTGGATGATAAGGTAATCAATTTCTCTATAGATTCAACGGAAACGGTTCAGTTGAAAGCTCCGTATGCCGATTTTTCTACTGCTTATATTGTTGAGGGATCAGTAAATAGTCTTAAAATGAAAGAGTTGACTTTGAAACAGATGCAACTCCAGACTAAGGTGAATACTTTGCTTCAGAGTATGCAAGCTCATAAGATAGGTGCCGATGTGTTTGAAGATAGTTTGTCTACCTTGTTGAAAAACTATAAAGATGAAGTGAAGATAAACTATATTTTTGCAGCTCCTAATACGGCTGTTGCTTATTTTGCTTTGTTCCAAAAGTTGAATAACTATCTGATTTTTGATCCGTTGAATAATAAGGATGATATTAAGTGCTTTGCTGCCGTGGCAACCAGTTTGAATAATTATTATCCGCATGCCGATCGTTCTAAAAATCTTTATAATATTGTAATAAAAGGAATGCAGAATACGCGTGCTCCGCAACAGAAGGTAGTGGAAATACCTGAAGAAGTGGTGAGTGAAACCGGTATTATCGATATTAACCTACGTGATATGAAGGGGAATATGCGTAAATTGAGTGATTTGAAAGGTAAAGCCGTGATTTTGGATTTCACAATCTATCAGAGCGCAGTTTCCGCTACGCATAATTATATGTTGCGTGACCTGTATGACAAGTATGCAAGCCAAGGATTGGAGATTTACCAGGTTTCTTTGGATGCCGACGAACATTATTGGAAAACGACGGCCGATAATTTGCCGTGGATTTGCGTGCGTGATGCTAATGGAATTTATTCGACTTTTGCGGGTGCATATAATGTGAAGGCTGTTCCGGAACTGTTCCTTATCAATAAGAAAAATGAGTTGAGTGCGCGTGGAGAGACTATTAAAGATTTGGATGCAGCAGTGAAAGCTCTGCTTTAGTGTTATAAATTAGATACTTTTATGTAAAAGTGTTACAAAACAGCATTTTTTGCTTGACACGCATTATTTAAAAGCCTATCTTTGCAAAGGAAATAGGAAAGAGGGTTCCAGCATGCTGACCATGTTGGAATTCTTTTTTGTTTATAGTACCATTAAAAACTAATATAAGGAGGAAAAAACTATGGCTTATATGTCGGAAGAAGGCTACAACAAATTGATGGCCGACTTGAAACAACTTGAGACAGTGGAACGCCCTAAGATTGTGGCAGCCATTGCTGAAGCCCGTGATAAGGGCGATTTATCTGAAAATGCGGAATATGATGCTGCAAAAGAGGCTCAAGGTATGCTTGAGATGAAAATCAATAAATTGAAAGCGGTGATTGCCGATGCTAAGATTATTGATGAGTCTAAGTTGAAGACTGACAGTGTGCAGATACTGAACAAAGTGGAACTGAAGAATGTAAAGAATGGTATGAAGATGACTTATACCATTGTGTCGGAAAGTGAAGCTAATCTGAAAGAAGGTAAGATCTCAGTAAATACCCCAATTGCTCAGGGTTTGCTTGGTAAGAAAGTGGGCGATGTTGCTGAAATCAAGGTACCACAAGGTATAATCAATCTAGAAGTAGTAAACATATCATTTTAAAGGTAAGGCAGGTCCGTATGCGGGCTTGCCTTATTTTATATAAACTATATAAGTTATGGCAACAATATTCAGCAAAATTATTGCAGGTGAAATTCCCTGTTATAAGGTAGCGGAGGATGATAAGTTCTTTGCATTCCTTGACATCAACCCGTTAGTGAAAGGCCATACATTGGTCATTCCCAAGCAAGAAGTGGATTATATCTTTGATTTGAGTGACGGAGATTTGGCGGCAATGCATGTTTTTGCCAAAAAAGTGGCGCTCGCCATCGGTAAGGCTTTTCCTTGCAAGAAGGTAGGTGAGGCTGTTTTAGGTTTAGAAGTACCTCATGCTCATATTCATCTGATTCCGATGCAGAATGAAAAAGATATGCTCTTTTCCAATCAGAAGTTGAAACTGACGGATGATGAATTTAAAGCGGTGGCTGAAGCCATCCGTGCTGCACTCTAAACAATTTATTTTCCTCCTTTAGATAAAGAAAAGCGGGAATTGGATATTATCCAATTCCCGCTTTTCTTTATCTTCCACCTTTCAATTTTTTATTATTTTTAAATATACTCATCTCCAAGTTTGATTTGTGTATCATTTACGTATTTACGAATGGAATGCTCTTCATCCTTTTTACAAATCAACAGTACATTATCTGATTCGGCAATTAAATAACCTTCCAAACCATCGATAACGGCAAGCTTGTTTTGAGGAAGTACCACGATATTATCCTTACTATTGTAAATCAGAGATTGGCATTTTAAAGTTACATTACCTTCCCTGTCTTTGGATGAGAGGTCGTAGAGTGATCCCCAGGTTCCTAAGTCAGACCAACCGAAATCACCGAGTGACACATATACATTATCTGCTTTTTCCATAATTCCAAAATCAATGGAGACGTTGGGACATGCAGGAAAGTTCTCATCTATGAATTTCTTTTCTTCCGAGGTACCATACAGATCTTTTCCGGCTACTAATTTGGTTGTAAGTTCTGGGAGTAAAATTTCACAGGCTTTAATAATGCTGTTCACGTTCCACATAAACAAGCCGGAGTTCCAATAAAATTCTCCGCTTTCAACAAAAACCTTTGCCAACTCCAGTTCCGGTTTTTCTGTGAAAGTTTTTACTTTGTAGAAGTTATCACCGGTCTGTTCGGCAATCTGGATATAGCCGTAGCCTGTTTCGGGACGGTTGGGTTTGATACCGAGTGTCAGTAATTTATCCGATTGTGCAACAAAAGACAAGCCTTTCTCGATAGCTGTCAGAAATTCTTCTTCTTTCAAAATGAGATGATCCGAAGGAGCTACCACGATATTGGCATTGGGATTTAATGCGCGAATATGATAGGAAGCCCATGCGATACACGGAGCTGTATTTCTACGTGTAGGTTCTAGTAATATTTGTTCAGATTTTAACTCGGGAAGTTGCTCTTTTACTAAGTCGGCATACAAATCATTTGTGACAACGAGTATATTTTCGGTAGGTATCACTCTATTAAAACGATCGAACGTTTGTTGTAATAATGAACGTCCCGTACCAAAGAAATCCAGGAATTGTTTCGGAAGTGTTTTACGGCTGAATGGCCAGAAACGGCTGCCTATTCCCCCACCCATGATTACACAGAAATTATCCTTATTGGTTATCATATCAATTGTTTTAAAAGTTTCTGCTAATGTACTGCATATTTTACAAACAAGGAATGTTTACCTAATGTTTTCTCACTTTTTTCGCCTTTTTTTGTGAAAAGTATTGCAGGTTTCGAAAAAAGCCGTATCTTTGCACCGCAATTGAGAAATCAATTATGCGCCCAGATGGCGGAATCGGTAGACGCGCTGGTCTCAAACACCAGTGGATTCACTTCCATCCCGGTTCGACCCCGGGTCTGGGTACTGAGGCGGAGAAAGTTGAAAAACTCTCTCCGCTTTTCTTTTCTACTCCTCGTAACTCGTTGGTTTGCTGATAGATTAAATCAAAAACTTTATTGTAAGAATTGGTTCGATATGTTTTTCCGTCAAATTCGATTTTTTCGGGAAACATCGAACTTATTAGCTTAATTTTCACCCCTACAGACGCATTTCTTATATAGCTATCTATATTGTTTATCAGATTGATAGAGTAGTTTAGTTTGGGTTCGATATTGCCACGGTTAGGGTTTTCACGGATCATTATTTTTAGACATCTGTCTTTATATTAGAAACTCTATTATTTATAGGATATTATATCCTATAAATCCACTTTTATCTTTTACGCTTGTAGTATTATGTCTATTATGGTCAACAGTTTTGTGACAATTACCTTCTTATTCATATAAATTTGCATGATATAGATATGAGATTTATAATTGAATATTTTACCTGTTTATAAAGAGTAGTAAGAGTGAATTTCGGTATTTACATGCTTATAAAATATCTTCAGATAAGATATTGCTAGTATTTAATATATTTTCTTACTTTTGTCATTTTCTATATAAGAAACTTTCATTACCGTAAATATTATGCAACACATACAAACCTCTACAACGATTTTCGCAGATACAAAACCGCATTACGACCTTCTTGACGGACTTCGTGGCGTGGCTGCCCTTATGGTTATATGGTACCATATATTCGAAGGTTACGCTTTTGCCGGTGGGGGTATGATTGAAACCTTCAATCACGGATATCTCGCCGTGGATTTTTTCTTTATTCTGTCAGGGTTCGTAATCGGTTATGCATACGATGACCGTTGGGGCAAGAGTCTTACGATGAAAAACTTCTTTCAACGACGTTTGATACGCCTTCATCCTATGGTAGTGATGGGTGCTGTTCTGGGTGCCGTTACGTTCTGTATTCAAGGAAGCATGCAATGGGATGGAACACATGTACCCTTGTCAATGGTGATGTTGTCACTGCTCTGTACGATATTTTTTATTCCTGCAATGCCGGGTGTCGGTTATGAAGTCCGTGGTAATGGTGAAATGTTCCCGTTGAATGGGCCATGCTGGTCACTGTTCTTTGAATATATCGGTAATATTCTTTATGCTTTGTTTATCCGCCGTCTGTCAAATAAGGCGCTGGCTGTACTGACTGGGTTGCTGGGAATAGCATTGGCATTATTTGCTATTTTCAATGTCTCCGGTTATGGAAATATGGGAGTGGGTTGGACATTGGATGTGATAAACTTTACGGGAGGATTGTTGAGAATGCTTTTCCCTTTCTCCATGGGCATGTTGCTGTCACGCAACTTTAAACCTATCAAGTTGAGAGGTGCTTTTTGGATATGTTCCATTATGTTGATAGCTTTATTTTCCGTACCTTATTTGGAAGGTACGGAACCTGTTTGTACAAACGGTATTTACGAAGCTTTTTGTGTCGTCGTAGCTTTTCCTGTTCTTCTTTGGGTAGGGGCGTCAGGAACTACTACTGACAAGAAATCAACCAAGATATGTAAATTCCTGGGAGATATATCTTATCCTATTTATGTGATACATTATCCATTCATGTATTTGTTCTATGCATGGTTAATTAAGAACCAATTCTTTACTTTAGGACAGACTTGGGAGGTTGCTTTATGTGTCTACGCATGGAACATACTCTTGGCATATCTATGTCTGAAAGTGTACGACGAACCGGTACGAAGATATTTGGCTAAACGCTTCTTGAATAAAAAGCATTAGCCAAATAAATTTATATTTCTTTTTGTTCGAAATATCCTTCGTTACTCAATGGTTGGAACATCTATATTTTCGTTTTCCTCTTTCCAGTTGTCAACATTAAAATCACCGGAGGTTTGATCGGAGAAAATATCCCCCAAACTTAAAGTTAAGTTTAATCTTGTATTGGCTGTAAATGGAGAGGTCAATGTTTGCTTGAAACTTTTTACTGCACCATTTTTCAGGATTATCGATAACTGAAACTCTGATTTTCCCGCAGAAGGGAATAACATAACAGTGGCATTACTCATTTGTGTACCATCCGTAGAACGTACTAAAGGAAAGGCAATCGTGCGGGGAGTACCTTGGGCTTTTCCTGTGTAATAGTTTACACCGCTATATATATTGGTGATGCGTACAGCTACGCTATCTATGCTTGAACTCAGTACGCCATTATCCTTATCCTTTACGATAACCTTCAGTCCGGCTACTGCTCTGTTTAGGGAAGCTTTCAGATTTTCGGTACCGATTTTTACAGGTTGTACGGCATATACTAAATCAAATACCGGATAATAAATAGTATCTGTCGATATTTTGACTAAGGTAAGTGCTTGCCGGGACAAGTCTCCTCCGATAGTGAGTGCCGCTTCTCTTACTGCGGGATATGCATAAATAGGTTCTTTGTATTGAGGTGTGCCCCAATAAAGCATATTGTAAGTTCCGGTTGGTAAAGAAATCACCCGGTTGGTGGTATTCTCTAAGATAGCACCGTCTTTCACTTTGTAATATCCGTCGAAGGGTGTCAGTTTTTCGTTGATGTAGTTACCATAATAGATGGAACTGCCGGTTTCACAGGGGGCAACAGTTAGAATACCGGTCAGGGGGCTTTGTCCACTTGTGGTGCTTACACTCATCTCTAATGCCGGGCTGATAAGATGTGGATCGTCCGTTCCATTACAGTTGTTGTCATCGTCCGAGCAGCTTGTAATAAAAGCTGCAACAGTCATAAGTACTATTAATTTCTTCATTATCTGTTAAGTTTCAGGTTATTCTTTTAGAGAACATTTTTTGCTTCAAATAGTTCTCTATCCTAAAAAGAATGTATATTTGCAAGGATAAAACACAATGAGACAACACACAAATCATGAAAAGAAGAATTACTATTGGTTTATTTTTGTTGTGCATATCATGCCTGTGGGCAGTTGCACAAGAAAAGAAGATTGTTAAGATTGCCTGCGTTGGCAACAGTATCACTTTCGGTTCAGGAATTCAAAATCGTTTTCAGAACAGTTATCCGGGGATACTCTCGCAATGGTTGGGAGAGGGGTATGACGTGCGTAACTTTGGATTGAGCGGGCGTGTTTTGCTCAATAAGGGTGACCGTCCTTATATGCACGAGCCCAAGTTTCGGGAATTGTTGGCTTTTGAACCGGACATTGTGACTATTAAGTTAGGTACCAATGATAGTAAACCGTGGAATTGGCGTTACGGAAAAGATTTTAAGGAAAATCTGAATGAAATGTTGGATAAGTTGCAAGAATTGCCTTCGCAACCTAAAGTGTATCTCTGTTTGCCCGTTCCGGCTGTCTCTTCAAAGTTTGGAATAAATGATAGCGTAATCGTTAACGGTATTATACCTGTTATCCGCAATGTTGCAAAGAAAAGACACTTGCAGGTTATTGATCTTTATACGGCAATGAAACCTTATCCCAATTATTATACAGATGGTATTCATCCCAACGAATCGGGAGCGGCAGTAATTGCAGGTGAATTATACCGGATCTTAACGGGTAAAGAACCTTTGGCTTATATTCAACAGCCTTTTCCCGGTAAAAAAAGTAATTGGAACGGTTTCGATCGTTATGACTTTTTTTGTAATAGCAGACAAGCTACAGTCGTAGTTCCACATAAGGCTGCTGAAGGAAATCCGTGGATCTGGCGTCCGGCATTCTTCGGCGCATTCCCGTCGGTAGACAAGGCTTTGTTGGAAAAAGGTTTTCACGTGGCCTATTATGATTTGACACATCTGTATGGCAGTCCCCGTGCTGTACAGTTGGGCAATGACTTCTATAATATAATGTGCCAATTCTATCATCTTTCTCCGAAAGTAACGTTAGAGGGTTTTAGCCGTGGAGGACTGTTTGCATTTAACTGGGCTGTGAAAAATGTGGATAAAGTGGCTTGTATCTATGTGGATGCGCCGGTATGTGATGTATTCAGTTGGCCCGGGCAGGCAAGAAAAGATTTATGGAGTGACCTGTTGAGAGAATGGAATCTTACGGAAGACGCTATGAAAACATTCAACGGTAATCCGATAGATAATCTTGCTCCTTTGGCAAAAGCGCATATTCCGGTAATTGCTGTTTGTGGGGATAGTGATAAGACAGTGCCATATGCTGAAAATATGAAGATTGCAGCCGAGAGATACCGTGCTATGGGGGGGCTTGTCGAGATTATCCTGAAGCCGGGGTGTGACCATCATCCGCACAGCTTGGAAGAACCGGAACCGGTAGTTGACTTCATTGTACGCAATCAATCCGACTATCAAGAGAAACAATCTATCCATCGTCGTGGTAGCCTTGCCAATGCTTACCTAAAGTTTACGAAAGAGAAAAAAGGATGCGTTGCTTTTCTGGGTGGTTCCATTACTGAAATGCGTGGTTGGCGTGATATGATTAAGGAAGATTTGAAACAGCGTTTTCCCGATACCGATTTCAATTTTATTGAAGCAGGTATCTCGTCTACCGGTACTACTCCCCATTCTTTCCGGTTTGAGAACGATGTTTTGCAGAAAGGTATGCCCGATTTACTTTTTGTGGAAGCGGCGGTGAACGATAATACCAACTATTTTAATTATATACAGCAGACACGGGGTATGGAAGGGGTTGTTCGCCATGCACGTGCAGCCAATCCGGATATGGACATCATTATGATGCACTTTATCTACGATCCGTTTATCCCGTTGTTGGATAGGGGTATCCAGCCGGAAGTGATAATGAACCACGAGAGAGTGGCGAATTATTATTATGTTTCTTCCATCAACCTGGCCGAGGAGATAGCTCGTCGTATGCGTGACGGAGAATTTGACTGGAAATATTTTGGTGGTACGCATCCGCATTGGAACGGCCATAAATACTATGCCGCCGCCATAAACCGTCTCTTCGATCTGGAATGGAGCGGTAATGTGGATGAGAAACAGGTACGACCTCATGAAATGCCGGAGAAACCGATCGATCCTTATTCCTATGATAAGGGGAAATTTGTGGATATCCGTTCAGCCAAACAGCTTCGTGGTTGGAAAGTAGTGGATGACTGGACTCCTACCGTTAAGGGAAATACCCGTAAGGGTTTTGTACATGTACCTATGTTAGTTACTGAAACAGCTGGTTCCAGTTTATCCTTTGATTTCGAAGGAAGGGCTGTCGGCATTTTTTGCGTGGCTGGTCCGCAGGCATGTATCCTGGAATATAGTGTGGATGGAGCACCGTTTAAAAAGCTTGATACTTATACCGACTGGAGCCGGAAACTATACATTCCCTGGGTGTATTTATTTGAAACGGAACTTGTACCCGGACATCATAACCTGCGTCTGCGTGTGGCAAAGGGTGATAAAACCGGTTGTCAAATACGTAATTTTGTAGTGAATGAATAATTCTTTATCCCCCTCAGAGCCTATTTGAGGGGGATAAGAAACAAATTATACCTTTTTTAGTAACATTTCAGATACGTTGATTAACTAATCTGTCTCCTTTCCATAACAATATCTCTACCTTTCTTTTTCCTCATTTCATACATTTGTCATGGTTTTATTTCAAGTATTGAAAAAGAACAAAATCTTTGATATTAACCATTAAACAATGTACAATGAGAAAAACATTATTGGAAAAGTGCATAAATCTGCATTTATGCCGTGTTGCATGGATACTTCTGCTCCTGGTACCTGCAATCAGTAGCCTTCAGGCTAATCCTTCTCAAAACAGAACAGTTTCGGGTGTCGTGACGTCTGCCACGGACAATGAACCGTTGATTGGCGTCAGCGTTCAGGTAAAAGAAGCCGGAACAGGTGCCATAACCGATATTGACGGTAAATACTCGGTGACAGCCCGACAGGGGCAGACACTGGTATTTTCTTATATCGGTTATCAATCTCAGGAAATAAAGGTAGGGACCTCCTCCACTGTTAACGTATCTTTGAAAGAGGATACTGAAATGCTGGACGAAGTCGTGGTAGTGGGTTACGGTGTCCAGAAAAAGAAACTGGTGACGGGAGCTACGGTTCAGGTGAAAGGTAATGATATTGCCAAACTGAATACGACCAATCCTCTTTCGGCTCTGCAAGGACAAACGCCGGGTGTGAACATTGTCTCCACTTCCGGTCAGCCGGGCGCCAATATGAGTGTAACTATCCGTGGTCTGGGTACGGTAGGCAATTCGCAACCGCTTTACCTTATTGATGGGGTAGGAGGTGATATTTCCACTTTAAATCCCGCCGACATTGAGAGTATCGATGTATTGAAAGATGCCGCTTCGGCAGCTATCTATGGTGCGCAAGCCGCGAATGGCGTGGTACTGGTTACTACGAAGAGTGGTAAGGAAGGTACTTGCAGGATTAGTTACGATGGTTTTGCCGGTTGGCAGACCGTAGCCCGTAAATTCAACATGCTCAATGCGTCAGAGTATATGAGTATCATGGATGAGGCTCGTCTTAATTCGGGTATGTCTCCTGTGGATTGGGCTTCACTCAACTCCATATACGATGCCAATGGTAATATATATGATACCGACTGGATTGACCAGGCTATCAAGGACGGTGGATTGACAACTAGCCACAGCCTTTCGTTCACAGGCGGTTCCAAGACTTCCACTTATGCCATTTCGGGCGGTTATACCGGTCAGGATGGTCTGATAGGAGGTTCGGATGTCTCTTATTATAAAAGATATAACTTCCGTGCCAACTCCGAGCACAAGATGTGGAATGGATTGGTTACCATAGGCGAGCATGTAGGTTTTGTCTGGAAAGACACGCGTGGCATGAATACCGGAAACATCTGGAATAATAACCTTCGCAGTGCTTTCTCCGCATCTCCTATTGTCCCTGTTTATGATGCCGATGGCAACTACAATTCTACGGTGAACTCCGATTGGAATGTAAACGACGGCAATCCTTACGGTAACATGATGGTGAACCGTTACAATAATAGTAAGAATGCCTCGCTCGATGCCAATGTATATATGCAGATCGAACCTATTAAGAACTTAAGGTTCAAGACCGTGTATGGCATTAGCTACGGTACTTCCGAATACCGTGCTTATACACCGAAGTATCAGTTTACTCCACAGACTGCCAACACCGTGAGTAAAGTGAACCAAAATCATGGTCACGGCTTGACGATGGTGTGGACCAATACCCTTGCATATGATTTCGATATTGCCGATGAACATCACATCAATGCCTTGATAGGTAGCGAATTGTCTACTTACGACGGCAGTATCACCGAAGGTTCCAATACAGGCCTTATTCCCGGATTTGACGATTGGGAACATGCCTATCTGGCAAACACCAACGGTACGGAGAACAAGACGGTGAAGGGTGCTCCTTATGATGCCAACCGCAGTATGTCCTATTTCGCTCGTTTGGGCTGGACGTGGAAGGAACGCTATATGTTGAATGCCACCATGCGTGCCGACGGTTCATCGAAGTTTGCCAAGGGTCACCGTTGGGGATATTTCCCTTCGGTATCTGCCGGTTGGACTATTTCCGAGGAAAAATTCATGGAACCCGTGAAGTCTTGGTTCGACTTCCTGAAGTTGCGTGTCAGTTGGGGACAGGTGGGTAACGCCAACATCAACTGCTACCAATACCTCGCTCCGGTTTCTACTACGAATACCAATTATAATTTCGGTGCCGGTGGCGGTCAGGATGCTTGGGTCACAGGTTCCTACACCAGCCGTCTGGCCAATGAGAAAGTGCAGTGGGAAACTTCCGAACAGTATAACGTAGGTATCGATGCCCGTTTCCTGAACGGTCGCCTGGCGCTTACGGCCGACGGGTATATCAAAAATACCAAGGACTGGTTGGTACAGGCTCCCGTACTGGCAACGGCAGGTACCAACGGACCCATTATCAACGGTGGTGACGTGAAGAATAAAGGTGTGGAACTGGGACTTTCCTGGAACGACCGGATTGGAAAAGACTTCACCTATAGTGTAGGCGGTAACTTTGCATACAATCACAACGAAGTGGGAAGTATCCCCACCGAAGACGGCATTATTCATGGTGCCACCAATCAGATTTACAGCAATTCGGAAGAATTTTACCGTGCCGAGAACGGCCATGCCATAGGTTACTTCTGGGGCTTTAAAACAGCCGGCATCTTCCAGAATACCCGGGAGATTAATGATTGGATTGCTGCCGGAAACGGTGTATTCCAAAGTAATGTACAACCCGGTGACGTGAAGTATGTGGATGTGAACCATGATGGCGCCATCAATGCCGCAGATAAAGTGGACTTGGGCAACGGGCTTCCCAAATATACATTCGGCATTAATCTCAGCCTAGGTTATAAAGGTTTCGACCTTAGCCTGAACGCTACCGGTGCCGCCGGTTTCCAGATTGCCCAATCTTACCGCGACCCCAACTCCTCACAATCCAACTACAGCCGCCAGATACTGAACCGCTGGACGGGTGAAGGCACGAGTAACCGTATTCCCCGCGTGACTTACGGTGATGTGGGTAACTGGCAGTTCTCCGATCTCTACCTGCAAGATGGCGACTACATCCGCCTGCAAAATATCACTTTAGGCTACGACTTCAAACGCCTTATCTCTTGGAAAGGCTTGTCTAAACTTCGTCTCTATGTACAGGCCCAAAACCTCCTCACACTGACCAAGTACGATGGTATGGACCCGGAAATCGGTTCCTACAACGGTACGGACGGTAATAAGTTGAATTCAGACGGCACCACTAACCAGGCATGGGTATCGGGTGTAGATATGGGTTACTATCCGCATCCCCGTACTTTCATTGTAGGTATTAATCTTGCGTTTTAAATCATGAAAAAGAAAAGTAGTATGAATACAAAACATATATTAGTAATGAGTGCGCTCGCTGTGTCGGCTTTGGCCCTCACGTCGTGTGAAGATTTCTTTGAAACCTCATCCCAAAAGGACTTGAACACTGAAACGGCCTACAGCAATCTGGAATCGGCCGAAATGGCTTTGGTGGGCTGCTACGATGGATGGCAACGTACCATTTCCGATGCAGGCATGGGCATGTACCTGTTGGCGGAATTTGCATCCGAGCAGGCTTTGGGCGGTCTTGGTTTCTCTGATGACAAAAACAACAACGTGGTTGACCAGTTCAATGCTGGTATCGCTCCTTCGTACAATGACCTCTTTAATGTGGATTGGGTGAACTATTATAAAGCCGTGTTCCGTTGCAACCAGCTTATCTCCCAAGAAGAAAATATCAATTGGGGCGGTGATACCAAAAGTCAAGGACGTGTAATGGGCGAGGCGCGTGCCCTTCGCGGTATCCTTTACTTTGATCTGACCCGTATGTTCGGCGATGTGCCTTTGCTCACGACTCCTTCCGAAGAGAATATTCCCCGTTCGCCCGCAAGTGATGTCTATAAACTCATTTTTGAAGACTTTAAATACGCCATCGAGCATATCCCTGCCGATGCCTATCCTCTGGATAATCGCAACAGTAACGATGGCCGCATCACTAAGTATGCCGTAGAGGCTTTACTGGCCCGTGCCTACCTTTACCATACGGGTTACTACGGTGCCGAACATCCCTCGTGTACCAAAGCGGAAGCTGTGGCTGCCATTAATGATGTGGTGGAAAAAGGCGGTTACGAGTTGGAGAAGAACTATGCCGACTTCTGGATGCCTTCCTGCACTACCGATGCTTCAAGCGGCAGTAACTATGGCTGGAAAACGACTTATGCTGGTAAGTGGTACGATGGTTCTGCCTGGCAGGCCGGACAAGGTAAGCTTTCGCAGGAAATTGTACTCAACCTGAAGATGAATACCACTCACGATTACAATGGCAATGGCGATGGAAATACTTTCTCTGTCTATCTGGGACCGCGTAACAGGAGTGCGGTAAACGTTTGTATTTCCAGTGGTTGGGGCGCTTGCCCGGTGACACCCGCTTTTGTGGAACAGTATAAGAACGACCCCCGCTTCAATGCGTGTGTGTGGAGTTGTAAAGATGCCGGCTTCAATGCCGATATTACCGATTCATACGAATATACCGGTTACTACACCCGCAAGTATGCACCTATGTGTTTTGCCGATGGCACACGTCAGGAAGTGGGATTTAAGTTGGGCGAGCAACACCAGAACATCACCTACTATCAAGACTATACCATCATGCGCTATGCCGACGTCTTGCTGATGCACTCCGAGCTCAATGGTGACGCCTGGGGCTTAAATGAAGTTCATCATCGTGTATCTCCCGGTGAAACGTTATCCTACAGCATCGAAAACATCCGTAATGAACGAGCCATTGAACTGGCTTTCGAGGGTGTGCACTATTGGGACTTGATGCGCTATGAAAAAGACGGCGCATACGCCGCACGTGCCATTGCCGCCGCACAGAACGGTGCTAAAGTAATGAGTGGTGGAAACGAGACAACCACTTCATTCTCCGAAAGCAATTTCACCTCAAAGAAAGGTTTGATGCAGATACCTAATACACAAATCACCCTTTCGGGCAATGTGATAACTCAAAATCCGGGTTGGTAACCCCGAAGGTTTTAGATTGAAAAACATTAAAAACAATAAGATATGAAATTAAATCATTACATATATTCGCTCATTGCCGGCTTGGTGTTGATATTGTCGGCATGTTCGCCCGATGAGTACGACATGGGTAATAAAACCTATGCATCCGAGGATTTGGTGGAAGGTCTTGCCTACACTGTGACTGTCGAAGGCAATCGGGTACACCTCAAATCGAACATTACAGGCTGCACTCCATTGTGGGTCACTCCCCAGGGACGTTCGCAGGAGAGCGAACTGTCCATCGAATTGCCTTTTGCCGGTTCCTATGAAGTGACTTTCGGTGCGGAGACTCCCGGCGGCGTTGTGTTTGGCGAACCTCATGCCTTCAAATTGGTTCAAAACGACTTCTCGTTACTGGGTGATGAAAAGTGGTTCCTGTTGTCCGATAAGAACTTTAAATCGGGCGATGCGCTTCCCGACGCCGAGACGTTGGCACAAGGTATCAGCAAGAAATGGTATCCTTGCGATGCCAACTACGGTATCGGCCAGTGTTCGGGGCCTATGGTCTTTGTAGCTCCCTACGACCCTGACGGTGACGGTGCCGGTTTTACCGACAAGGAAAAAGAAGAATCGGTGTATAAGGGAGACTTTATCTTTGGAACAGGTAACTGGAAACCTAATTGGGATCCGGGTTTTCAAAGTTTCATTGTTCTGGAGAATGATCCTTACATGGGGTCGTATATGACTTTTAGCATGGATGCCGCCAGTGGTTGTGTGGCTACGATGTATCGTGGTGAAGCCGGTGATAAAAGCTCGAATACGGGTACAGACATGGTAGGTAAGTTTAATATGAACCTCAGCGAGAAGACTAAACCGACTATTACATTCACCGATTGCTATGCCATGCATCCCCTGAGTTTCGATGCTACTTGTTCCAACTATACGCAAGACATTCAAATTGCAGAACTCACTCCATACATGTTACAGTTGGTAACCAAACGTACCAACTCCGAAGGGAATTGGTATCTTGTGTGGAACTTCGTGTCCGAGGAAGTCATTCAGACCCAAGGCGAGTGTATTCCTAAAGAAGAAAGCGGACAGATAGAGAAGGTTGCTCCTGTGCTTCCTAAGTTTGATAATCTTCTCACCGATCTTTTCACTACCGAGATTAATGGTGTGACATACGTGGGCAATCAGATGACATTCAACGTAGATACCGAAGCGCCCTACGACTGGTTGTGGTGGAACGGTTCTCCCAACGCACAGAAATGGGAAAGCGTGACGGGAGGTACATATAATAACTCATGGGCACCTGCTGCCGGTGATGAAGTGGCGGACTTTGAACTTATTTTGAGTAAGGCTTCCGATGGTACTTACAATTACGAAGCAGGTGAAACTGGGGGCAAGGTAATGATTGCTGATGGTGTAATGACCTTCGACAAAGACATCACTATTCTTACCGCTTCAAGCGATCAGCGCACTGTTACTGTTACAGGCAAGGTGTTTACGATACTTGGCGTTGAAGCCGCTGAAAAATTGGTGATTGGTGTTCCCGAATCTGTAGACGAGAACGGAGTGGTGAATTCTTATCTTGTAGCCAACCTGCTCTATAAGAAGATTAGTACCGGTCCGGCGGGTCCCACTGTGATAGGTATCGATAACTCTCTTTTCGGTCAGGAAGGCATCACTTGGTTGGAAAACGGATGCATTCGTCTTGCTTTCCATCATTATGGTGCGGATGGTAAAGGTCTTTTCAAAGATGCCGCCTCGGTGAAGTTGAAGAAAAACCAGACCATCAGCGTAACCTTTAAGATTAATGGTGGAATAACTTGGACAAGGACTCCGAAGTGCGCACTGATTGACAATAACATCAAGACCACTTGGGAACCCGCCTGTTTCGATCTTGATGACGCTGTAACTGTCAATACTTCAGGTGAAACGACCGTAACTCTGACTAATACCACCGGAGCTACCGTAACCTTTGTCCCTACCTGTCTCGACCTTTCCATCCAATATGCCGATTACGGTGTTGCCGATGTACTGAACGGTGACGGTAATCCCGATTGGAGCACCGTTGGATTAGAGATTGTATCTTGCACCATTCAATAAATAACAGTATAGAAATATGAAAAACAAAATATTATTCGGAATAATGGCTCTCGTCATGAGTGTGTTTGTGACGGGATGCAATGATGAGGACGATTATGCCATCAATAAACAGCCGTTGCTCACCGACAACGCGGTGGTGACAGGCTCGTCGGATGTGACTGCCACGTCGGCTACTTTGCATGGAACCGTATCGGGGCTTGAAAGTCAGTCTGTAAATGCTTATGCCACGGGATTTTATTACGGTGATGCAGCCGATGCGCTCACGGAAAGGATTACCGCTACGGGCGGTGCGGAATTTGCTGCAACGGTAGCGGGCAGTGTAAACCAAACCCTCTATTATCAGGCATACGTTACCCTGCAAGGTAAGGTGACCTATAAGGGTGAAGTGAAAAGCCTTGTCCTTACCAATGCCCGTGCCGTTACCGGTGAGTTCAGTAACGTGGTTGCCAACAAGGCTACTTTGGCGGGTTCACTTGCCGATTTCCCCACAGGTGCGGAGTGCGGTATCATGGTATCGGGAGTGGAAGGTACGGAAAACGTACGTGCCGGTGTGCGCATTGCCGCTGATACCAAGGAAAGCTATACAGTCAGCGTGGAAGGCTTAGTGCCCAATACTACTTATCATTATGTGGCTTACCTCGACCTGGGTGCCGGGGTGGTGTATGGTGAAGAAAAGTCTTTCACTACCACGGCTCATACGTTCGATCTCGATAACGACTTGGTAGACCTCGGCCTTTCCACTAAATGGGCAAAGTACAACGTAGGTGCCACTTCCGAAACAGAAGTCGGCGGTTTGTTCGGTTTCGGCGATATGACAGGTTTCAATACCAGTCTCAATCCCGCTGACTATGCTTCCGCCGATGTTTATAGAACGGTTAATGATATCGCTTACAAGGCCTTTGAGGGAAAAGTAACCATGCCTACCATTGCCGAGTTTGAAGAACTTTTTGCACTTTGTTCCAAGGAGTGGGTTGAGGTGGAAGGTGTTGCCGGATATAAATTCACCGGTCCTAATGGAAACTCAATCTTTATGCCTGCCATAGGTTCTCGTACGAAGGAAACTACTGCCGGCGCCGGTGTGGACGGATGTTACTTCTCCGGTTCAATCAATGTTTCCGATCCTCGTTTTGCCATGAGCTATCATTTCAATAGTGCTATGGCTACCCGTGCTACCACTCCGGTTTATCAAGCTCTCGCCATTCGTCCGGTATCTACGGCCAAGAATGTGAAATTCGACCGTTCGCTGCTTTATGGTAAATGGTATATAGACAATGGTCAGGATGGTGAATTGCATGTATTCCAAGGGCCGTTCACACAGTGGGGCGATACGGACAACTGGAGTACAGTGTCCAACGGACAGCCTAACATTAATCAGCAAATTCATTGGGAAATGGGTGTTGACAACGGTTGGGTTGGTTATACTTATGGCGTTGATTATGGTTACATGGAATTCTTTGAAGACGGAACAGTGAATATACACCGCTTGACCGATGATGGAACAGCTACCGATGAAACCGGTAAATATACCATTGATGAGACAAACAAAGTAATCGACATTGATGTCAATGTTCTTTGTGCTAATACCTGGGCAGCGGTGAAGAGTGGCAAGTTGAATATTCTGTCTCTGACAAGCGATGGTCTACAGATTGCCCTTCCTAACAATGACGGTTATGCCTACTCCGTCAACTATTATAGTCAACGTAAGGCCGAGGCTGATGCCAAGATACCGGTATCGTTGCTTTGTGTGGATGCTAATTTGGCCGGTACTTGGGGCGAGGTTGTCGCTCGGATATCTCCGGCAGAATTGGCAGGGCAGCACACCTTTAAATATGAAGGTACGTGCAGCGGTGCTATGGTATTTACGCTTGATTTCCAAACTCTGTTAGCCAAGTACCCCAATGCATTCGTGCGCATCGACGAGATGAAGTGTGATGGCAATGCCATTCAATTCAACGCCAACAACTTCTTCTATGGAGATATTGAGAACAATGGTAACTATCGTATCGAATTATTCAATATTTGGGGTAAAGGTGCAGCCGGAGACAAAGTGTTTAACAGCGCTTTCAGTAACTCACAAAATGTAGGTTCTGATCCGGCTTTTAATTTCACTGGTAGTTTGGAGATTACTTATACTATCTTTACTGATGCCAATGGCGCAGGTGTCTATACTCCCAAACTTGCCACCGTGACCGATTGGGGTCCTAACTGTGTCTGGGATTACAATGAAGGGGCTACCCTGGAGGTGCAATACAAGGACTTCCAGTACAGCATTGCCGGTACTAAATCGTTCGATATCAACTATGAGCCTACCGGGCTTGACTACAGTGCTGGTTCCATCATGACTTTTATTGAAGTAGCCGATATCTATGCCTATTTCCCCGGTATACATGCCACACTGGATAATTTTTACCTTGATGGCTCCGAGATAACATTCGATGCTGCAAAAGTGCTCGATGCTAATGAGGCTCCGAAGTATCGTCTGGAGCTTTGGAACTGTTATGGAGCGACGGGGAAAGCCGGTTGTGCATTTGGTACGCGCGAGGGAGATGTAATCAAGGAACTTGGCTTCAGTAATTCTATGGAACTGAAATTCACTTTCCACAATCTGTTTGCTGTTCCCGAATGGTAATTGAGATACTGGTTTGATAAAAAGTCCGGGGTGAACAACACTTCGGACTTTTTTGTGGAGCGATATAACCTCCTATAAAGGGGAAATGGCAGTACTTAACTCAATGCATCCCGTTTCCATGATAGGAAACGATGGTTCCCATTAGAGGAAACCGCCGTTCCCATTAAAGGAAACCGCCGTTCCCATTAAAGGAAACCGCCGTTCCCATTAAAGGAAACTGCCGTTTCTATGAAGGGAAACTGCCGTTTCTTGCAAGTGGAAACGGGCGTTTCTATTGTAGGAAACTGTCGTTTCCTACTTATGGGAAACTGCAAACGATTACTTATCAAGATGAAACAAGTATGGAAAGCTGATTGCCATAATGCGGATAGTGCCAGAATAAAGAAGGTTCGGGTTATTTACCTTCTTTGATGATGGGTATCATGCTCATACACTTTGTGGATGGAATACAGGTTAATCATGGTATTATTATAATTTAAGTTTCTTGTTCGTTGACGCTTTCTTCCTCCTCCTCGGGGGAGTTGGTATCTCCTTTCCGGTAAGCTTGTGGAGTGACGTGGTATCTCTCCTTGAAGCATTTGCTGAAATATTTGGGAACATTGAAACCTACCTGATCGGATATTTCCGCTATATTCAGTTCCATGTTGTTCTTCAGTAAGAATGCCGCACGTCTCAGGCGGAGTGTCATAATGAAATCAGCAGGTGTCTGTCCTGTGATAGCTTTCAATTTGGAGAATAACTTTGTACGGGAAATACTCATCCGAGTTGCCAGCATATCTACATTGAAATTTCCATTCTCCATTTCTTGCTCGATGATCTCCAATATTTTGTCCATGAACTTCTGGTCCATTACATTGTTGGTCAGTATTTGTACGTTTTCTTGTGGCAGTTTACTGAACTTCTCTTGCAACATGATCCGGTTATTTACCAGGTTGTTGCAACGTGACAACAGGATGTTTATGTTGAATGGTTTGGTAATATAATCATCCGCTCCCATTCTCAATCCTTCCAGATTGTGCTCAATGGCAGTTTTAGCTGTCAACAGAACTACAGGTATGTGACAGGTATCAAAGTCGGTTTTTATGGCTTGACAAAGTTCCGTGCCAGACATCTCCGGCATAATGATATCGCTGAGCACGATATTGGGGCTTTCGGATCGTACTTTTTCCAGACCTTCTTTACCATTAGAGGCAGTGATGACAATATAGAATTCTTCGAATATTTTGACCAACATTTCTTTTAGGGAATCATTGTCTTCCACGATAAGGATTTTATATTCGCCTTCTTTTAGTCGGATATCGTTGTTTAAGGTAGCTTGTTCCAATAGTAGGGCTTGCTGGAATTCTGCGTTAAACTCATTAAATTCATTAGAAGTAAATGTATCTTTTGTCTCGCAGATTTGCTCAGATGTGAAATGCTCATTTCCGGTTCTAAGGTGTATGCAGAAGGTAGTTCCTTCTCCCAGTTCACTGGATACTTCAATGCTTCCATGATGCAGTTCGACTATACCTTTAGAGAGCGAAAGACCGATACCCGTACCTACATAGAACAGAGAGTCCAATTGCTCTGTTTGATAGAACCGGGTAAAGATATTGTTGATGTCCTTAGCTGCTATTCCCGAACCATTGTCCGTAACATCGATGAGAACTTCCTGATTCCTTTTTCGGATAGAGATAGAGATTATTCCTCCGGCTTTTGTATGTTTAAAGGCATTGGAGATAAGATTGTTTATTACTTTTTGCATTTGTTTGGTATCGTACCATAGGCTGATATTGTCACTGCTCTTTTCGAAGTTAAACGTAATCTGGCGCTGTACTGCATATTCCTGAAAGAGCAAATAATGCTCATATATAAAATCTACAATATTATGCTCGCTCACTTTAATAGTCATGTAGCCTTGTTCTTGTTTGCGGAAGTCGAGTAACTCTGTGATGAGTTCCCTCAACTGTAAACAGCTTTTGTATACACCCAATATTTTGTTATAAACGTTGGGAGCAAAAGAACGTACTTGCAACAACATTTCCATTTGTCCGATGATGAGTGTAAGCGGAGTGCGGAACTCGTGTGAGATGTTGGTAAAGAAACGTAATTTGGCTTGATTGAGCTTTTCGATATCTTTGGCATGCTTCTTTTCATATTTCAGTGATTCTTGAAGCTGGATGCGGCGGTAGTAGGTACGTATAAGGTAATATACAATACCTATGATACATATAGAATATAACAGGTATGCCCAGATGGTACGATAGAAGGGGGGCAAAATCTCTATTTGTAATCTGCTTGGCGGAACCAGGCTTTCGTTGATATCTTTGGCTTTGACAACTAATGTATATTTGCCGGGGTTCAGGTTGGTATAAGTAATTACATTCTGTTCCAGGCTATTCCATGTATTAGAAAAACCTTCCAGACGGTATATGATTTTGTCTTTGTTGAAAGGTATGTAGTCTGTTGTGGTATACTCGATACTGAATATATTCTGATTGGGTTTAAGAGTTATTTGGGGAGTATAAGTAATGTCTCTGGTCAATATACTGTCTTTATCTCCTACATTGATATCTTTCCCGTTTACGATAAGACGGAATGGATATATGCGGTAAGAACGGGGGGCTTCTTCAAGTTCTTTCTCAAAGAAGGAAATAATTCCGGTAGTTCCTCCGATGAATATTTCTCCTTTTTTGTTTTTATAGAGTGCATTCTCATTAATACAACTTAGAGGTAATTCTTCGTAATTCTTGAATTTCTTTTGTTGGTAATCTAATATGGAGAACCCTTTATCGGTAGTTACAAGCAATCTGTTGGGCGATAATTCACAGATATTGTAGATGATATTACTTGCCAAGTTGTTTTTACTCATATCGAAGTTCTCGAAATCATCCGTTTCCCTGCGATATAAATCCAGCCCGTTTTCATTGGTGCAGAACCATAACCTGTTTTGACTGTCTTCATAGATAGAGTTGATACTGTTACTACTGATACTATGCTCGTTGGCACTTTTATATTTGTAGATTGAGAATTCTTGAGTATTAAAATTGTAAGCGCAAGCTCCATTGTTATTATTGGTTATCCATAAAATACCTTTATGGTCGAGGGTCAATCCAAAGGTAGATATGGTATTGTTGAGTGCCACTTCGTCATGGAACAACGGCTTACATGTTCCGGTTCCGGGATTGAAGAGTCCGATGCCATTGCTGGTTGCCAATATTAATTGCCCTTGATAGGGTAGGATGTCTTCAATAAGATTGGACGGAATAGATGTTTTATCGCCTTTTTTATGTTTATAATTGGTGAAACGGCCGGTTTTTAAATCCAATTTGTTAAGTCCCTCCAAATGAATACCGGTCCACACCACTTTTTGGAGGGAGTCGTAGTAGATTGTTCTTACATTTCCTCGTGTAAAATTGTTGGGAGTATCTTGGCCTATATACCATTGGTAGGTTTGGGTGACCGGATTATATTTATTAATTCCTCCCTTCTCTGTGCCTATCCATAAATTACCCTCGTCATCTTCGGTCATCCGTTTCACGATAGGAGAGCTGAGTCCTTCTTTTTCCTTTGTAGAAGCCTGGTATTCGCGATAAATTTGTTTCTGTGGATTGAAATAGTTAATTCCTCCGGAATATGTCCCTACCCAAATAGTTCCTTGCAAGTCGCAATACAGTCCCCAGATAGAAGAGTTGCTCAGGCTTTTGCTGATTTCTTTTTTTACGTAACGGGTGAATTTTCCGGTTTGTTTGTCATATTTATTGAGTCCGTTGAAAGTTCCTATCCATATATTTCCTTGTTTGTCTTCACAACATCTGTGTACAAAGTTGGAACTGATGGTAGTAGGATTATCCGCTTCATATAAGAAATTGTTGATTTGTTTACCCTGCATACAGTATACGCCATGTCCGGAATTGGCAGTTATCCAATAACAGCCGGAAGAATCTCTGAAGATGTCGGATATATTTCCTTCTTTGATAGGTTGGGTAAGTTCTTTCTGTGAGTTGAGTATATAAAGTCCTTTAGTAGTCCCTATGAAAACAGAATCATTATATATGTATAACCTCTGAATGACGCTACTGTTTTGAGGCATCTTATAGAACAAGTCGAATTTTGTCCCATCGTACTTAAATATTTGGTTTGAAGTGGCGGCATATAGATATTCAGAAAAGAATTCTGCCCGTATACTTTTTTTTATGATAGGGGTAAATTGGCCTTTTTCGATGTCATAAGCAGAAATACCTCTGTTGGTCATGATGTAAACATGCCCGTTCTGATCTCCTGTGATGTGATAAATATCATTATAAAGGATACTGTTCGGGTTGTCTTTCTCTTTTTGATAGATTTTGAAATTTTTTCCATTATATAAGCTGACTCCATTTCGTGTACCGAACCACATAAATCCTCGCTCATCCTGATAAATGGAGATAATAGAATTGTGTGACAATCCGTCATCAGTAGTTAAATGACGGAAGGATATATTTTGTGCGCTACATGCAAGTATGTGTACAAATAGGAGACAGCAGATTAGAAAGAGTCTGTTTTTCATAAATTTTAGGTTATAGAATCAGCATATTAGGATTTGCAAATATAGTTTTTTTGTCGTGAAGAGAAAATCCCAATTGTTTGTAGTTAAGTAGTTTTTTGTTCTTTTTATATGCCATTTTTGTACATTTTACTTTTCAGGGTCTATTTTGTATATTTAGAATTCTCTTAGTGTATAGATATCACCCCCTTCGTGTTTTTTCATTTTTTATTTTTGTTCGGTAAAGTTAGCAAATTAATGGAGTGTTAATTATTTATGGGAAATGATATTTTAACTCGTACATGTATTGGTCTTTTTCTCTTTTCTATGGTTGCTTGTGGAGGAGTTAAAGGACGAAAAGATTTTGTTTCAACGAACATAGAACATGCTGCAGCTCAATATGGCTTACAGGTAGATGCTCTTGAAAAGAATGATAAAATCTTAATCCCCCGTACGGTAAATGCTAAGGGGGATATGGTGTATGCACATCGTGGTTGGGACTGGACCCTAGGTTTCTTTCCCGGAAGCCTTTGGTATTTATATGATCTCACCGGTAATGAATACTGGCAACAGAAGGCAGAGAAATATACCGAATATTTACATAAAGAACAGTATAATACTTCGCATCATGACATCGGTTTTATTATAGGTTGTAGTTTTCTCAACGGGATGCGTATGGGAAGTAGGGAAGAATATAAACCGGTTGTGGTACAGGCTGCCAAATCCCTATCTACCCGTTTTCGTTCTAATGCAGGTATTATCCAGTCTTGGAATGCGGACAAAGGACGTCCGTTAAAGATGGGATGGAAATGCCCGGTGATTATTGATAATTTGATGAATTTGGAACTTTTATTTGAAGCCACCCGGTTGTCCGGAGATTCTACTTATTATAATATAGCTGTTTCACATGCTGACAAAACGTTGGAAAATCATTTCCGTGAGGACGGAAGTTCGTATCATGTGGTAGACTATAATCCGGAGACAGGTGAAGTACTTAAGCGATGTACGGCACAAGGATATTCCGATGAATCGGCATGGGCGCGGGGGCAGGCTTGGGCTATTTATGGGTATACAATGTGCTATCGGTATACACATAGTCCGGTATACTTGAAACAGGCGAAGAAAGTGTATGAGTTTATATTTACCAACTCGAACCTTCCCGAAGATTTGATACCTTACTGGGATTTCGATGCCCTGAATATTCCTAACGAATTGAGGGATGCATCAGCTGCTACTATTATGGCTTCGGCATTGTACGAATTAAGTGTCTTTTCGAATAATAAGGAATATAAAGAGACTGCGGATAAGATAATGGAAACATTGTCTTCTCCGGCTTACCGTGCCGAAATAGGTAAAAACTACTATTTTCTATTGATGCACTCTGTGGGGAGTTTTCCTGATCGTGCGGAGATGGATGTTCCTTTGAGTTATGCCGACTATTATTATTTAGAAGCTTTAAAACGTAAAAGAGATTTTGGAAAACACTAAATGTACTTAATCATGAGAATGTGTTTTTAACCTTTCTTTATTGTATCGAACTCATAGTTGTTCTGCGCTGACCCCATAATTCCTTCTTGTTTATGGTATTTTACGCAGAGCAACTATGTTCTTTTTATATTGGGGATAGGGAGGTTTTCTGATAGGATGGGATATTATTGTCCGTTTATGGAGCTTTTTCGTACACAAATGCCTTGTTGTGAGTTGTGTATAATATGCTACCTTCTTCTGAATGATAGAGGGATTTCAATCTCTAAAATCTATTTAATTTTGTAAACGATTAATAGAACCTTTTTAATAATATATTTTATAATTCTTAAATTTAAAAGAGATGAAAAACTTCTTCTTTCCAATGAAGATACCTCAGAAGCAGGTATGGCTATTGGCGGCGTCTTTGTCGTTTGGGCAAATGGCTTTTCCTATAGGAAATAATGTGTCGGGAGAGGCTTCTGTTGCCAGTTCTATTGTGCAGCAGAATCGCAAAATGGTTACCGGAACAGTGACTGATAGTTACGGACCGGTGATTGGTGCCAGTGTAATTGTAAAGGGAACTACTAATGGAGTTATTACCGATATGGATGGTAACTTTAAACTGGAAGTCCCGGTGGGTGCTACTATCGTTATATCTTATGTAGGATATAACGATAAGGAGATAAAGTATAATGGTGAATCTACCTTGAAGATCGAACTGAATGAAAATGTTCAGGAGTTGCAGGAAGTACAGGTGATAGCATATGGTGCTACCAAGAAAGTGACAGTAACGGGAGCAATGTCGTCTATTACAGCAAAAGATGTACTGAAAAGCCCGGTATCAAGTATTGGTAATGCATTAGCAGGTAAGATGCCTGGTTTGTCTGCTATTCAGACTTCTGGTCAACCTGGCAGTGATGATCCTACAGTATATGTACGTGGTGTGGGCTCATTGAACGAATCCATGTCTCAGCCTTTGTTTTTGGTAGATGGTGTAGAACGTAGTTTCTTCCAACTCGACCCTAATGAAGTGGAAGATATTACGATATTGAAAGATGCTTCTGCAACAGCTGTATTTGGTGTACGTGGTGCTAATGGTGTTATTTTGGTGACGACTAAACGTGGTCAGGAAGGTAAAGCGAAAGTCAGTTTCTCTACTTCATTTGCTTTGCAGACACCGACTCGTCTGCCTGATTTCGCTAACAGCTATGAATATGCCACAGCATATAATAATGCCCAGCTTCACGACGGATATACCGAAAACGAATTGGCATTCAAGCCGGAAGCCATTGAAGGATTCCGTACTCATAGTAACCCGATAGCTTATCCGGATATGGACTGGATGGACTATTTGGTACGTAATACAGCTTTGCAAACGCAACATAACCTGACTATTTCGGGCGGTTCGCAGAAAATACGTTATTTTGCGTCGCTTGGTGTGTTTACTCAAGACGGACTTTTCAATTGTTATCAAAAAAATTATGATGATAATTACAGCTATAATCGTTATAATTATCGTCTGAATTTGGATGTGGATTTGACAAAAACTACACAATTCCGAGTGAATATAGGTGGACGTGTCAATGATAAGCATACTCCGGGTGTAGATGGTGAATCGGGTTTATCAAATATCGAGACTATTTTTCGTGGTATTTATTGGGCAGTTCCATTTTCTGGTTCAGGTATTGTAGATGGAAAATGGGTATGGGCGGATGCACGTAATATTTCCAATTCTTTTGGTGACATGCGTGATGCCATGTATACTTATTACGGACGTGGTTATGATGTGACTTATGGTAATACATTGAATTTCGACTTTTTACTGGAACAAAAACTCGATTTTATTACTAAAGGTTTAAAGGCTCATGTGAAAGGTGCTTATAACAGTTCCGTATCCCTTACCAAGAAAAGACGTGGAAAGACTCCTCATTACGAGCCGTTGATACAATCCGACGGATCAGTAGTGCTTCGTCGTGTAGATGAAGAAACCGTATTGGGGTATGAGGAAGCTATCGGTCGTGGTAAGGACTGGTATGTGGAGGCTGCTTTGAACTATAAACGTGATTTTGGTAAACATCATGTTTCGGGACTTGTAATGTATAATCAGTCCATCACTTATTATCCTAACGGTCCTTCTGAGTTCTTGTCAATCCCGAGAAGTTATATCGGTTTGGTGGGACGTGCCACGTACGACTATAATACTCGTTATATGTTCGATGTAAATGTGGGTTATAATGGATCGGAAAACTTCGCTCCGGGCAAACGTTTCGGCTTGTTCCCTGCGTTTTCTGTAGGTTGGATAATATCAGAAGAGAGCTTCATGCAACCGGTAAAATCTTTTATGGACTACTTGAAAGTACGTGCTTCTTATGGTATCGTAGGTAATGACCGCGTGAATGACAATTCCCGTTTCCTCTATCTGCCGGACGTATATAATGCTTCCAATGGTGGTTTTTATTTCGGTAGTGGCAGTTCCATCACTACAGGAGCTAACGAAGCAAAAAAAGGAAATCCCAATGTGACTTGGGAAACAGCCGCTAAACAAAACTATGGTATTGATGCTTATTTCTTTAACAGTAAATTGAAAGTAAATTTTGACTATTTCATTGAGCACCGCCGTGACATTCTGACTTCTCGTGGAACTGATCCCGGTTATTTGGCTGTGACGCTTCCTACCGCTAATATTGGTAAGGTTGACAATAAGGGATATGAAATCAACGTAAATTGGAGAGATAATATAAACAAATTGAAATATAATATTGGTTTTAATATCTCACGTACCAAGAACAAGATTGTCTATATGGACGAGGTGACTTATCCGTATGCTTATATGCAACGTACCGGTAAATCTGTTGGTCAATATTTTGGTCGTAAGTTTGCTGGTTACTTCTCCGAGGAGGATGTGGCACGTTATGCTACCGAAGGACATGGAGGTATTCCCGACCACGGCATTACTCCCAAACCCGGCGATGTGATGTATATGGACTTGAATGATGACAAGAAGATAGACCAGAATGATATCACTGCTATTGGTAATACTAATTATCCGCAGTTATCATATGGTATTAATTATGGTATTTCTTATAAAGGATTTGATATCAGCATGACCTGGGCTGGTGCTGCCAAAACTTCGCGTATGTTGGACGACGTTTTCCGTTATCCTTTCGGACAGACTAACCAACGTTCGCTGATGAAATACTTTGTTACCGATACTTGGACACAGAAGGGTGATGCAGCCAAATATCCTGCTATCTCGTTTGTGAACAGAAGTAATAATTACTATGACTCCGATTTGTGGTTACGAGATGCGTCTTACTTACGTTTGAAAAACGTGGAAGTGGGTTACAGTTTCCCAAAGAAGACTTTGGATAAGATGCATTTAGGTAGTTTACGTGTGTATGCTACCGGCTATAATCTGCTTACATTCGATAAATTGGACGTGATAGATCCGGAATCGAAATCTGCTGCAAGAGCCAATTATCCGTTAGTGATGGTTGTCAACTTTGGTTTGAAAGTAGGTTTTTAATTTTAAAAATATAATGATATGAAATCACTTACAAGATATTTTCAAGGATTGATGTTGGGTACTTTATTAGCTACCACAATATCATGCGAGGACTTTGCGCTGGGTGAGAAATTCCTTCAGAAGCCGCCCAGCTCGGATGTCACTATTGATACCATCTTTTCTACGGCGGTATATGCACGTCGGGTATTGTGGAATAGTTATGGTAATTTGCCATATGCTTTTTGGGCAAGCAACAGTTATGGTTTCTCTACCAATATGTGGTTTGGCATTCAAGAAGATTTGACGGATTTATGTAATTCCGCTTTAACTTGGGATGGTCCTAATAAAGTTTATTACAGTGGTGCTTACAATGCCGGTTCGGAAGAAGCATCCGGTGGAGATGGAGGTACTAAATATGGTTTTACCCGGCGTAACAGTTGGAAAAGTATCCGTATGGCTTGGGTGTTTATAGAGAATGTAGACCGTGTACCTGATATGGATGAAGTTGAAAAGTCGCGTTTGAAAGCTGAAGCTAAAATCGTGATTGCTACTCAATATGCCGAAATGCTTCGTCATTTTGGTGGTCTGCCCATTGTAGACCGTGCTATTTCCGCAGAAGACGGTTTGGGATTTCCTGCTCGTGGTACTTTGCAGGAGACGGTGGATTTTATAGTGAAGTTATTGGATGAGGCTATTGCTTGCAAAGAACTTCCTTGGTATGTCACTGAAGATGAATCCGATAACTGGAGTGGCCGCCTGACCCGTGCTTCTGCTATGGGTTTGAAAGTACGTGTACTTTTGTTTGCAGCAAGTCCATTGTTTAATAATGATACGCCCTATTATGTGGGTGAAGCTTCCGAAAAATTGATGACATGGTTTGGGGGATATGATCAAAAGCGTTGGGAAGATGCTGCAAAAGCAGGTGAAGAATTCTTTAAGGCTTTGAATAAGGAAGGTTTTTATGGATTGGTGAAAGCAGGAGAGCCACGTATGGCGTTCCGCGACGCTTATTATACACGAGGCACTACAGAATCATTAATTTCTGTACGTCGCCATTATAAGACTAGTAATATTGGTGGTATCATGCAGAGTGCACGTTGGGGTGCTTGGGGAGTTACCAAGGAATACTTCGATATGTTTCCTATGGCAGATGGAAGTGATTTCGACTGGAATAATCAAGAACATACTAAGAACCCGTTTATGAATCGTGATCCTCGCATGTGTGAAACTATTTTGTTGGATGGTGACAAGTTTGGTAGCGGTGTCGTTGCTATATATCGACAATATTCGAAAGATAAGACCAATTATCCGAAAGGCGAACATTATAATAATAAAAGTGTCAGTCTGGATGATAAAGGTCTTACCACTAACGGTTTAACAGCCCGTAAATTTTTGCTTGATCGTCAAGGAGAATGGAGTGGACGTGTCATTCAATGGCCGTTATTGCGTTTGGCTGAAGTTTACCTCTCGTATGCCGAAGCATTGAATGAATGTAATCGTACTGATGAGGCTTATTCTTACATTAATGCGGTGAGAAATCGTGTTGGTTTAGGTAATTTGAAAACAGGTTTAAGTAAGGAAGAATTCCGTGAAGCGGTACTTCGTGAACGTGCTTGTGAATTTGGTTTTGAGGAAGTTCGTTTCTATGATCTTATTCGCTGGAAGCGTGAGGCAGATTTCACAAAGCATCTGCATGGCATTTATTTCTATAAACATAAGAAAACAGGAGAATATTTGTTTGAATTTCCACAACTGAAAGAAAGAGCTTGGCAGAAAGTCGGTGGCTTTTCTCCGAAGTGGTATCTGAGTGCATTCCCTCCCAAAGAGGTGAACAAAGGTTATGGATTGGTCCAAAATCCGGGTTGGGAATAACATAAATTATTATTGAATAAATCATACTATCCTTATGGAAAAGAGTATAAAGCTAATCATTGCAGGGCTGCTGTGTTCTTCCATTGCGGCGGCTCAGGTAGCAGACAGCATACAACATTACGGACGAGGAATCTCGTTCAACAAAAAGGAAGCGACTATCGCCGGTGGCATGGCAACCGCTGATAAACTGAGCCATCGTACCAGTACGGTAGCTTCCAACGCTTTGTTTGGACTGATTCCCGGTCTTCAGGTTCTACAAAATGGAGGAAATGAGTGGGAAAATGGTACTACACTTTATGTACGTGGTGTCGGTACTACCAGTAATAAGAGTCCGTTAATATTGATTGACGGTTATGAACGTAGTATTGATAATCTTGCTGTGCAGGATATTGAATCTGTCAGTGTATTGAAAGATGCCGCTTCACTGGCACTGTATGGTATACGTGGTGCCAATGGTGTGGTTCTTGTCACTACCAAACGTGGTCATGTGGGGAAACCGGTTATTACTTTTGATTATGAATTTAAGATGGGTACTCCGTACCGTTTACCTAAATTTGTGGATGGCTATACTTATGCACAGGCCATGAATGAAGGTTTGAAGAACGATGGTATTACGACCCCTCGTTATAGCCAACGTGAGTTGGACGCTTTTCGTAATCAGACTTATCCGGAGTTCTATCCTAATGTAGATTGGATGGATGAAGCACTTCGCGATCATAGTTTCGGTAATAATGTGAATTTCTCTCTTCGTGGAGGTGGTGATGTCGTACAGTATTTTACTCAGCTGAATTACCTGAACGACAAAGGTATTTTACAGCCTACCGAAGAGAATGAAGGATATTCTACACAGTTCAAATATTCCAAATTGAACTTCTTGACTAATCTTGATATCAAGTTAGGAAATACCACGAAATTGCAACTTAACATGCGTGGTAATTTTGCGGAAGATAATCGTCCTTATACTACGACCGCTGACATTTTCGATATGTTGTACAAAGTTCCAGCGGGTGCTATGCCTATTAAGACTTCTAATGGCCGATGGGGTGCAACTTCTATTTATGGCAGTAATCCGATAGCAATGATTTCCGATACAGGCTATGAACGCGGACAGACCCGTAACCTCTATGCAGACATCAATTTTGTACAGGATTTAAGTTTCATTACTAAAGGTTTGTCTGCTACTGCACGTTTGGGTTTTGATAATGAAGCACGGTATTGGGAACGTAACCAGCATAAGTATGCAACTGAACAGGCTACTATGGGTTGGGATGGTGAAAAAAACTCTTATAAGAAGTTGACTGAAGAAACAGCTTTGGATTTCAGTAGTAGTATCAAGGATGTAGTTCGTCGTCTGACTATCAATGCGCAGGTCAATTATGACCGTACTTGGGGTACTGATCATAAGTTGAACGCTACTGTACTTTATAGTATGGACAAGATGATGAAGCGTGGTCAGAATGCAGGTAGAGCCTTTATGGATATTGTGGGGCATGCTCATTATACCTATAAAAATCGTTATTTGTTGGACTTCTCTTTGACGGGTTCTGCATCCAGTATTCTTGATCCGGATGACCGTTGGGGTGTTTTCCCGTCAATAGGTGCAGGTTGGATTCTTTCAGAAGAAAATGCTTTCAAGGCTGATTGGTTGAATATGTTGAAACTTCGTGCTTCGTATGGTATTGCGGGACGTGCTGACTATGGTGTACAGCTTTTCCGTGGTTCATATAGTGGTGGTGGCAGCTATTATTTCGGTGAAACACCGGCTTCTATCGGTGGTATGAAAGAATCTCGTCTTGCGGTAGATGGGCTGACTTATGAAAAATCACACAAATTGAATGTGGGTATTGATTTCATGGCATGGAACCGCCTTTCTTTATCGGTAGATGGTTATTATGACCATCGTACAGATATTTTAGTAGACGGCGATGGCGCTCTTTCCTCCGTACTGGGTATTGCAGCTCCTGATATAAATAGCGGTATTGTGAATAGTTATGGTGTGGAAGTTGCAGCTAATTGGAATGATAAAATAGGAAATGTTACTTATCAGTTGGGCGGTCAATTCAGTTTCAATCGTAATGAAATTAAAGAGATGAATGAGGTGTATCGTCCGTATGATTATCTGAAACGTACCGGACACTCTGTAAGTCAATATTTTGGTTATGAAGTGGAAGGTATTTACCAAAGCTGGGATGATATTGAAAACCGTGAAGTGAAACAGATATTGGATGAGGTTCGTCCCGGTGACTTGAAATTCAAAGACCAGAATGGTGATAAGGTGATTGACGAGTATGACCAGGTTGCATTGGGTTATAACAATGTATGTCCGGAAATTTATTATGGTTTCAATCTTGGTGCCGAATATAAGGGATTGGGATTTACCGCTTTGTTCCAAGGAATTGCCAATTATAGTCAAATGCTTGATACACGCAGTATTTATCGTCCGTTGGTGAGTAATAATACCGTTTCTCAACATTATTATGATAATCGTTGGACTGAAAGTAATCCCAATGGTAAGTATCCACGTCTCACTTATAATGGTTCCAAGAACAACTATAATACCAATTCTTTATGGGTAGCTGATGCTTCATATCTGAAGTTACGTACGTTGGAGGTGTATTATAATTTGCCACAGAAATGGGTGAATAAGTTGCCTGGTGTGAATTACATGAGGCTGTTCGCTCGTGGACATGATTTATTCAGCATTGACAAAATGGACGGTGTGATAGATCCTGAAATGACAGGTACCGGTCATCCGTTGATGACTCAATATACATTTGGCGTTAATTTACGTTTCTAATAATTTAAGCGAAATGAAACTTATGAAATTAAAACATATAGCATTACTTATGTCGGTCTGCATCTTGGGCGGATGCGACTTCATGGACTGCGATGAGTCAAACGACTACCAAAAGGAAGACATCTTTACAAGCTTTGAACGTTCTAAAAAGATGGTAACCAATATTTACAGTTATTTGCCTCAAGATTTTTGTAATACGGAAGGTGCTATGCAGGATGCGGCTACAGATGATGCCGTACATGTGTACAAATCCTCAGCCATTCATTATTTTGTAAATGGTACTTGGTCGGCTAATAGACTGGTTGATGATGTATGGAGTCAATACTATAAGGCTATTCGTGCAGCTAATCTCTATCTGAAGGAAGCTGACGGACAAACTTTCGAAGATTGGGAAAATGCCGAAAAGTATAAGGATATGATGAAGGAATTCAATAATTTTCCTTATGAAGTACGTTTTCTCCGTGCGTTTTATTATTTTGAATTGATTAAGCGTTATCATGATGTGCCGTTGGTTACTACTGTTCTTACTCAGGACGAGGTGAACAACCTGGAACGTGAGAGTTGTGACAAGGTGGCAGATTTCATCATAAAAGAGCTTACAGAGATTACTGCTGAGGATAAATTACCTATTACCTATACAGAAGGTTTTGCCAGTAAAGATATTGGCCGTATCACCCGGGGAGCTGCCTTGGCATTGAAGTCCAGAGTGACGCTTTATATGGCGAGTCCTCTCTATTCAGGCGATAATGCCGAGAAATGGAAAAAAGCCGCATCCGCTGCTTACGAAATCATTGGTAATGTTTCTGAGTTGGGTTATAAATTGGTGGATGATCTTACTACTCAGTTCCGTAAAGTGAACAATACATGCGCCGAAGTGATATTAGCCCGTGGTGTAGGTGAAACGGGAGATTTTGAAAAAGCAAACTTTCCTATGGGAGTAGAGGGTGGAAAAACCTCTACTTGTCCCACACAGAATTTAGTAGATGCTTTCGAAATGAAGGATGGATCCAAGTTTGATTGGAATAATCCTACTATGGCAGCTAATCCTTACAATAACCGTGATCCGCGTTTGGCAAGAACAGTAGCTTACAATAATATGAATTGGTGTGGCGCTCCTCTTCAGATATGGGAAGGTGGTGCCAATGGACTTCCTTTGACCAATGCTACCACTACAGGATATTATCTATATAAATATCTTAACCCAAATATTAGTTTTGTATCAGGTTCCACTACTACTAAAGCGCAACATAACTGGGTATTGTTCCGTTATGCTGAAATCTTGTTGAATTATGCGGAAGCAATGGTAAATGCTTTTGGAAATCCTGATTATAAGGATGCAGATTATCCAATGACGGCTCGCGAAGCGGTGAATATGGTGCGTGCACGTGGCAAGGTAGAAATGCCTCCTTATCCTGCTGGTATGACAAAAGCTGATTTCATAGAACGTTTGAAGAACGAACGTCGTGTGGAGCTAGCTTTTGAGGGACATCGTTTTTGGGATGTACGTCGTTGGAAGGATTTGGATAAAACTGCTGATATCTATGGTGTAAAAATCATTAAGAATGAAGCTGAGAAATTTGAATATACTAAGTTCCTGATGGAAACCAGAACCATTACAGATAACTTGTATTTCTATCCGATTTCTAATACAGAGAAATATAAAAATCCTAATTTGGGACAGAATCCTGGTTGGTAATAGTTCTTTGAATAGTATAGATAGGTAAGTAAGTTTGTTTTTGGGATATTAAAACAATATGTATGTTACACAGACCTACGCTACTTTTATGGAGCGTAGGGGCTGTGTAATTAGTTTATAGCATACACTTTTGTACAAATACCTCCACCTTTAGTACAAGTCGGGTTAAAAATCTGATTCGTATTCTTTTATAATACATTTTGTGGATATATTTGCAATGTGATGTTTATACCTTAAATAACCAATCAATAATATCAAAGATGAAAAACCAGTATGTAACTTTAGCTTTACTTTGTCCGGTCATCTTTTCAAGTTTACCAATTAGTGCAAAGGATACGAAAGGTAAGGTCGCTGATCGTGAGAAACCCAATGTTATCATTATTTACGCTGATGATTTGGGATATGGTGATTTGCAATGTTATGGTGCAAAAAATGTAGAAACGCCTAATGTCAATCGTCTGGCAACCGAGGGCATCCGTTTTACCAATGCACATGCGGTAGCTGCAACCAGTACTCCCTCACGGTATTCTCTGCTCACGGGAGAATATGCATGGCGTCGTCCGGATACAGATATTGCTGCCGGTAATGCGGGGATGATTATACGTCCCGAACAATATACTATGGCAGATATGTTTAAACATGCCGGATATGTTACTTGCGCCATTGGGAAATGGCATTTGGGGTTAGGAGACAAAACAGCAATGCAAGACTGGAACGCACCGCTCCCAGCCGCTTTAGAAGATTTAGGATTTGATTATCATTATATCATGGCTGCCACTGCCGATCGTGTCCCTTGTGTATTCATAGAGAATGGTAAAGTGGCTAATTATGATCCTGCAGCTCCTATTGAAGTCAGTTATATCCGCAATTTTCCCGGTGAACCGACCGGTAAAAGCCATCCGGAATTACTTTATAATTTGAAACCGAGTCATGGACATGACATGTCCATTGTAAATGGTATCAGTCGTATTGGCTATATGAAGGGGGGTGGTAAAGCTTTATGGAAAGATGAGAACATTGCTGATAGTATTACTACACATGCCATCGATTTTATTCGGTCGCATAAAGATGAACCGTTCTTCATGTATTTTGCTACCAATGATATTCATGTTCCTCGTTTTCCACACGAACGCTTCCGTGGTAAGAGCGGTATGGGATTGCGTGGCGATGCAATCGTGCAGTTTGATTGGGCGGTAGGACAGATTATGGATGTACTGGATAAACTGGGATTAGCGGAAAATACTTTAATTATTTTGTCTAGTGATAATGGACCGGTAGTTGATGACGGTTATGATGATAAGGCAGAAGAATTGTTGAACGGTCATAGTCCTGCTGGACCGTGGAGAGGGAATAAATACAGTGCTTTTGAGGGTGGTACGGCTGTTCCGGTTATTGTCCGCTGGCCTAAACAAATCAGGAAAAATGCAGAGTCGGATGTGTTGATGTCACAGATAGACTGGATGGCTTCTTTGGGGGCTATGATCGATGCACGGATGCCGAAAGGTAGTGCACCGGATAGTGAAAATCGTTTAGGTAATTTGTTGGGTACAGATATGACAGACCGTCCGTGGGTACTGGAATTAGCTGCTAATCATGTATTGTCTGTACGCAATAAAGACTGGAAATATATTGAGCCGAATGATGGACCTGCCATGATTACCTGGGGACCGAAAATAGAAACTGGTAATTTAAGTGTTCCTCAACTTTATGAAATGAATAAAGTGACAGAGAAAGAAAACGTTGCTTCTCAATACCCTGATAAGGTTTTTGAATTACAGAATGTTCTTCGCAGAGTACGTCTAAAGTAAAAGGAATGATGTAAAATAGTCTTTGTTTTAAATTAAAATAGAAATGAAACCAATTTTATACAAACTTATTTGTAGTTTTCCTGTAACTCTTTTTGCAGGAATAGGTACACAGGTCTTTGGACAGGAACAAAGACCGAACTTAGTCTATATTTTTCCTGACCAATATCGGTTGAATGCGTTGAGTATATGGAGTGATCCGGCATATCGTAATGTTCTGAATACGATAGGTGATCCGGTTCATACTCCTAATTTGGATAGACTGGCAAAGCAGAGTGTTATTTTTAATCGGGCGTGTAGTACTTGTCCGTTGAGTAGCCCTCATCGTGCTATGCTGATGACAGGCGCATTCCCGGAGAAGAATGGAGTACCGGGTAATTGCCATGTGAACAACCAAAACGGTATTCCCGATAGCTTGGTTTGTTTTACTGATGTACTTGCGGAAGCTGGCTATGAAACGGCTTATGTGGGAAAAACGCATTGGCATCGTACGGAGGCCTTGTTTGACAAGGAGAATAATTATGTGGGTACAACTGAAGCGCCTGGCGGACATTGTGTGTATCCATACGATACCTATATTCCTGAAGGAAGAGGGCGTAAGAGTAATAAGTACTGGTTTCAGCAATTGAAAGATAATCATTTTAATGCTACTGCTTATTCCAATCGTCCGGAACTGGTGGGTGGAAAGAAAGATGGTGAGTCGTTCCGTTATCGCCGATTTACTCCAGAGGTTGAAGCGGATGTAGTGATAGGTTATCTGCGGAATAAACAAGGACAGCGAGACGCTTCCAAGCCTTTCAGCTTATTCTGGAGTCTGAATCCGCCTCATACTCCTTATCATAGACTTACGGATTGTAAGGAAGAGGTGTTTGATCAATATTATAAAGATTTGAAACCGGAAGAAGTGTTGTTACGTCCTAATGTGAAGTTTGGCGAGGGTACACAAGTGAAAAACTTGGAGCAACTGACATTTCAGGCAAAAATATATTTCTCTTTGGTGAAGAGTGTGGATGATGAGATAGGCCGGGTATTGAAAGTTTTGGATGAAGAAGGATTGACGGATAATACCATCTTGATATTCGCCGCAGATCATGGGGAAATGATGGGTAGCCACGGACGTATGGCGAAGAGTGTGATTTATGATGAATCGTTTTCTATTCCGTTCTTTATACGTTATCCCGGTCAACTGAAACCGGGAGTGAACGATCTGATGTTGGGTGCTACGGATATTATGCCTACTTTGCTGGGGATGATGAACCTTGAAGACAGGCTTCCCGAAACGGTGAAGGGAAAAGATTATTCACAAGGTATTCTTACAGGTAAATATAAAACGGTGAAGAAACCTGTTTCTCAGTTTTTCTATCAGCAGAAGGAGAAAGGTGTACGTACTGACCGCTACTCGTATTTGGTGACAAAGGATGGAAATTATCAACTTTTTGACAATCTGAAGGATCCTTATCAGATGCATTCTTTGAAAATAGAGGAAATTCCGTCGAATCAGGCAAAGTTACTGAAAAAGGAGCTTGGAAACTGGTTGAAGGTATCGGAGGATGGCTGGGCCAAGGAGCGGAAATTTCCGGATAAGATAATTTATTAAATAAATGATACCATGAGAAAATTAATATTATTGATTTTTACACTTTTGTGTGGCGCTTCCACATTTGCTTATACAGAACGTAACTTGCTTCAGAAGCAAGCAGATCTGAACTACTTAAAGGATGTGTTGGTTTTGAATCAACAATGGGTAACATATCCCGATTACTCCGATCGTGATGGTTGGGATGCATTCTTAGGAACGTTTAAAGATGATTATATCCGCCGGGGAGAAAAATTACTCGATTATCAATGGCAGGTAGTGAAGGCCACTGATTATCTCGCTTTTGAACGTACCGGTGATCGCTCGATAATGGAAAAACCTTTTGGAGCAAATAATAATGCCATTGCCAGTCTGTTGATGGCGGAACTTGCAGAAGGAAAAGGAAGATTTATTGATCAGTTAATAAATGGTGTATTCCATACTTGTGAAATGACTTCATGGGCTCCTGCCGCTCATCTCGTTATACAGCCTTCTTCCCGTTCGTTACCTACCTACGATTATCATGTGATTGATCTTGTCTCTGGAGATCTTGGTGGATCATTGTCGTGGGTTTACTATTTTATGCGTGATTCATTCGATAAAGTGAACCCGGAGATCTCACGTCGATTACGCCATGAGTTACAAATCCGTATTCTTGATCCTTACATGAACAATGATTCGTTTTGGTGGATGGCACGTAATTATAAAGGGCGTATGCTTAATAACTGGAATCCTTGGTGTAACAGTAATGTCCTGATGTGTTTTATGCTTCTTGAAAATAATCGAGATACGCTGGCCAAGGCTGTATATTTGACAATGGAATCGGTAGATAAATTCCTGAACTACATCAAGGCCGACGGTGCCTGTGAAGAAGGTCCGTCTTACTGGGGACATGCTGCCGGAAAGACGTTGGATTATTTGGAACTTCTTTCTGATATTACCGGAGGAAAGATTAGTATCTTTCGGGAACCAATGATAAAAAATATGGGTGAGTATATTTCCCGCTCTTATGTGGGAAACGGTTGGGTAGTGAATTTTGCTGATGCTTCAGCCCGTGGTGGTGGCGATGCATATCTTATCTATCGTTTCGGTAAAGACGTAGGAAGTGATGAATTAAAAAGTTTTGCCGCTTTGATGCGTAAATCACCTTCGTTACCTTCGAATGGCAGAGACATTTTCCGTACCTTGGCTTCCATAGCCATTGCCAAAGAATTACAACGGGAGGAAGCTGGTCATGAGAACCGTACTTTCACTTGGTATCCTGAAACTGAGTTTTGTTATCTTTCTACTAAAGAGGGGCTATTCCTTGCAACTAAGGGAGGGCATAATGGCGAAAGCCATAATCATAATGACGTAGGTACTTGCTCGGTATGGTTCAATCAGACCCCGATATTGATAGATGCCGGAGTAGGAACTTATACCCGACAGACATTTAGTGGAGAGCGTTATTCTATTTGGACGATGCAGAGTAATTATCACAACCTGCCTATGATAAACGGAATTCCCCAAAAGAACGGAAAAAACTATAAAGCGACTGGCGTAAAAGCTTCTAAGAATAGTTTCTGCGCTGATATAGCAGCTGCTTATCCCAAGGAAGCAAAAGTAAAAAAGTGGATACGTTCTTACAAAGTAAAAGGTAATCAAGTTCAAATCAATGATGTGTTTGATTTGGAAGAAGCGGTCGCTCCCAACATCATTAATTTCATGACATGGGGAAAAGTAGACAATTCAGAAAAAGGTAAAGTTTATATTCAGGTAAATGATGTGAAAGCCCAATTATTGTATGATGCAAATAAGTTTGAATTGGATGTTGAACCAAAAGAACTGACTGATTTAAAATTGTCGAATGTATGGGGAAAAACTATTTACCGGTTATCATTCAAAGCAAAACAACAATCTGATAAAGGTAACTATACGTTTACGATAAAATAACTACCTTAGATTATTACTAAATAAAAACACTTATGAAAATAAATTTAAAGAAATTATGTGTGTTGGGAAGTCTTCTAGTGGAATTCTCCGGCGTATATGCTCAATCTTTTACATGGATTAGCAGTACAGATAATGATGTTTGGAAAGAGACTAAAACCAAATTACAAGCCAGTAGTCCAAATACGCCTTTATTGTCGGTAAATGGTACTGAGAATATCCAAGTATTCAAGAAGTGGGGAACTTGTTTTAATGAATTAGGCTGGGACGCTCTCAATATGTTACCTCTTGAAGAACAGGATGTAATTTTAAATAATCTGTTTTCTCCGGATGGAGATTTACGTTTTTCCATGGGACGTATTCCAATGAATGCCAACGATTATGCCCGTGACTGGTATAGTTGCGATGAAGTACCTGGTGATTTTCAGTTGAAATATTTCAATATCAATCGTGATAAAACAACACTAATACCTTATATAAAAAGAGTACAACAAGTTAATTCCAATATTACTTTTTGGGCTTCTCCTTGGTCACCTCCTTCGTGGATGAAAGTTAATCATTACTATTCCGTGAGAAGTAATGCTGAAGTAAACCAATTGCCGGCTAAGCATGAGATAGCTCTTTATGAAGGTACTGACAACGTGAATAAGAAGTTTTATCCCAAGCAAGTAGCAGTCAATGATTATTTTATTCAAGATCCCCGCTATTTGCAAGCCTATGCCAATTACTTTTGTAAATTCGTATCTGCTTATCAAGAAGAAGGAGTTACTATTTCCCGCGTGATGTTCCAAAATGAACCGTGGGCCTATTCTATTTATCCGGCTTGTGCATGGACTCCTGAGGGTATTATTCGTTTCAATGTGGAATATTTTGCACCGACCATGAAGAAACATCATCCCAATGTTCAAGTTTATTTGGGGACGCTTAATACAAATCGTATTGAACTGGTGGATAAGGTTCTTTCCGATCCTCGTATGAAAGATACCGTTGAGGGTATCGGTTTTCAATGGTGGGGAGGACAAATTCTTCCTGAAATTCGTAAAAAGTATCCAAATTATAAATATATGCAAACTGAAAACGAATGTGGTTCTGGTACATTTGATTGGAAGGCAGCAGAGCATACTTTTAATTTAATCAATCACTATTTAGGAAATGGTTGTGAGGAATATACTTTTTGGAATGCTATTCTCTGTGATGCAGGAACAAGTGGTTGGGGTTGGAAACAGAATGCATTAATCCGTGTAGACTCGAAGACAGGTTCTGCGATCTACACTCCGGAATATTATGCAGTGAAACATTTTAGCAACAAGGTGGTTGCGGGAACCAAAGTATTGCATTATAAGGAAAAAGGTGAAGATAAACTACCTGTTATTATATTCCTTACACCGGAGAATAAATATTTGGTGGTAGCCGGTAATTTCAATGATGAACCAAAGAGTTTGACTCTGCAATTGGGTGATAAGTATTTAGATGTAACTTTAAAAGCACACTCTTTCAATACGTTTAGTATGAAATAATTTTCTACATTTGTAGACGAATTTTGTTAATACATAATTATCGACAAATAAGGTTTTAAGGGGAAATAAAAAATTAAAGCCTAAAGTAATTAAGAATATTATGAAAAAGAAAGGAGCAATTTTGTTTCAGGGCATCTGTACCCTCCTAATTTTGTTTACCTTTATAGGTAGAACACAAGCACAAATTTACACTGTAGAAAATCGGTATATTGCACGTACACTTCAAGTGTCCGATGGGGTATTGTCTACTAAGGTTCTTTTAAATAAAGAAGCTGGGACTAAATTGCTTCCTATTAATTGTGATGAGTTTCTGTTACATCTAACCTTATTGGACCATACGGAAAAGGTATTGTCCAATAAGGATTTTAAGGTTATTTCGGTTTCTACATATACAAATCCGGTATATTCTCAAAGTAAAGGATATAAATTTCTGTTACAGGATAAGAAAAATAATATATCATTAATTGTTTGTTATGAATTAGCTAAGGAGGATACTTATTGCCGAAAACATATTGAGATTAATTCTGGGCAAGATATAATTTTGAAAAAAATAGATGTAGAGGCTATATCTTTTAAAGATGCTTACCAGAACTATACTCTCAAACAACTTACTGCTAAGGGGCCTTCTCAATGGAAGCCGGGATTGGGACAGCCGGTTTATACTACCCGGACTGCTACTTTCTGGGGAATTGAGTTTCCTGCTTCACGCAATGAGGTAAACAAGCAAAAGGTAACGTGTGGGTATTTGTCAGGAAAATCCATAAAAAAAGGTGAACTTTATATCTCTTACAATAGTGTAGTTGGTGTCAGTGATGATCCACAATTTATGGATGATGCTTTCTACTCTTACATTGACAAAATCAGAAAACGTCCTTTTCGGTTACAAATTCAATATAACAGTTGGTTTGACTATTCTAAAAGGGTGGCTAAAGAAAACTTTATCCGTAGTGTGGCTATTGTCAATGATGAGTTGGTGGTAAAAAGACATTGCCAACCTCTCAATGCTTATATCATTGATGACGGTTGGGAGGATGTTAGTAAGAATGCAGATTGGTCGGACAAAGTATGGACTATCAATGATAAGTTTCAGCCGGACTTCTCCGATTGTTTCCGAGCAGTGAGGCAGAGGAACTCCAAACTGGGTGTATGGTTAAGCCCGGGTTGTCTTTTTGGAGCACAACCCATCATTCCACGGATGAAGGATTTTGGTTACAAAGCGCTTTCTATGGGAATGTCTATGACGGATAAGAAATATATGCAGAAATTGGAAGAACGCATATTAGAGTTGGCAAAAATGGGTATATCTTATTTTAAGTTTGACGGTATATTCGGACATCTCAATATACGTGATTTTGATATCAACGATAATCCATTTCCATCGTCTAATGATGTAAGATTGAATGAGGCGCGCTTCGATGTGCAAAAAGAACAATACCTTGTTGACGGAACCGAACAGCTTATGCAAATATTCAATAAATTGCATGAAGTCAATCCTGAAATATTCATCGCTATAACTAATGGGGCTTATCTCAGTCCTTGGTGGTTACAATATGTTGATATTGTTTGGCTTATCAATGCCGGTGATGCCGCCAAAGGCGATGACCGTACTGGCGAATTGGTTTATCGTGACCGTATCTATCATCAGATATGGGAGGAAGAAAATACGAAATTTCCGATGAACGCTATCTTCAATCATGAACCGAAGAAAACGACATCCAATGAAGAACCTGAGGTTTTCAGAGACTATCTGTTTATGAATTTGAGTCGTGGAACAGGTTTTGTGGAGTTGTATATTAAAACCGACAGCCTTTCTTCTATAGACTGGGATATTTTGGCAGATGGATTGAAATGGGTTCGTCAAGTATATCCAGCTTTTAAACATGTACGTATGCATGGGGGAGTACCGCAAAAAGGGGAAGTATATGGATATACTGCTTGGACTGATAATCGAGGATATCTTTCTATTCATAATCCTTCGGACCGACCACAGATATATCATATAACGTTAGATCGAAAATTGGGTTTAAATCCTCAAAAACGAGGTAAATATCAGGTTAGTTCACCAGTAGTTAATTTGCCTGATAATTTAGCTAAAGAGTATAAGTATGGCGAAACCATTTCTTTGGCTCTTGCTCCGAAAGAGGTAATTCTTCTTGATTTTATACGTTAAACGAAGAAATGTTAAAACATTTTCAAATGAGAAAGATATTCTCTATAGTATGTTTATTTTCTCTTTTATTATCTTTTACAAAGGTTAAGATACAAGATACTGCTATATCTCATCTTTCATCTTATGTCAATCCGTTTGTTGGAGCAACCACGAATACTAAGGATGCTAAAAGTTATCATGGATTAGGAAAAACATTTCCAGGCGTAACGGCACCTTTCGGTATGGTACAAGTAAGCCCAAATACGATTACGGGTGGAGATAACGGAAGTGGATATAGTTATGAGCATACTTCAATAGAAGGGTTTGCTTTCACACAAATGTCTGGTATAGGTTGGTATGGCGATTTGGGTAACTTTTTGGTGATGCCGACAATTGGAAAACTGAAAACCTTTGCTGGAACTTTGGATAATCCGGATGAAGGATATCGTTCTCGTTATGATAAACACAGTGAAGTGGCTTTTGCTGGATATTATTCTGTTGCCCTAACTGATTATGGAATTCATGCGGAAATGACGGCGTTACCCCATAGTGGTATGCTACGTTTCACTTTCCCAAAAAGTAGAGATGCGCATATTCAAATAGACCTGGCGCGGCGTGTCGGTGGAACTTCTGTAAAACAATATGTTGAGGTGGTAAATGACCATACTATAAAGGGTTGGATGAAGTGTCCTCCCGAAGGCGGAGGTTGGGGAAATGGTAACGGTAAAGCAGACTATACGGTGTATTTCTTTGCTGAATTTTCTAAATCTTTCAAATCTCATGGTATCTGGACAGCTGATATACCTGACAGTTGTAATCGGAAACGTGAAGATATAGAAAGTGAAAACTATCGTAATTTAATACGCCAATCCAAAGTTATTCCTTCTGCGATTGTTTATGAAGGAAAGCATATCGGATTCTATGCCGATTTTGATACCCGGAAGGATGAAAAGATTATTCTGAAAAGTGGAATTTCATTTACTTGTATGGAGAATGCGGAAGAAAATCTGTATACAGAAATGAAAGGTTGGGATTTTGATAAAGTATATAGAACCTGTACCGAACTGTGGGATAAAGAATTGGCAAAGATAACTGTCGAAGGAGGTACTGAGGAAGAAAAAGCCATCTTTTATACAGCCTTATATCATACTTTAATCGATCCACGTATTTGCAGTGATGTAAATGGGGAATATTGGGGGGCTGATAATCAAGTTCATCGGACTGAAAGCTTTAATAAGCGTACGATATTCAGTGGTTGGGATGTTTTTCGTAGTCAAATGCCTTTGCAGACTTTGATAAATCCTGCCTTAGTGAATGATTTAATCAACTCATTGGTCGAGATTGGAGAACAAAGTGGAAAGAAATATTTGGAACGTTGGGAGTTTTTGAATGCCTATTCTGGATGTATGATTGGAAATCCGGCAATTTCGGTTCTATGTGATGCCTGTTCTAAGGGCATACATAATTACGATATAGAAAAGGCTTATCAGTATGCTTTGAATACTTCTAAATTGTTTGCTAATAATGAACATGGTTTTACTTCCGATAAAAAGAGTGTATCCAAAACTTTGGAATATGCTTATTCCGACTGGTGTATGGCTCGTTTGGCAGAATGGTTAGATAAAAAGGAAGATAGTGCCTATTTTGATAAACGTGCTCAATCTTATACTACCGTGTTTGATCCTGATTTTGGTTGGTTCCGCCCGCGTGATGTGGATGGTAATTTTATGCCATTGCCCGAAACAGATCGCTTAGATAAATGGTATGGTTATGGTTGTGTAGAAAGTAATGTTTTCCAGCAAGGATGGTTTGTTCCCCATGATGTGCCAGGTTTAGTCTGTTTATTGGGTGGTCGTGATAAGGCTCTGGTTAAATTGAATGAGATGTTTGAGAAGGCTCCTCGTGATTATCTTTGGAATTCCTACTATAACCATGCTAATGAACCAGTACATCACATGCCTTTTTTGTTTAATCATTTAGGGACTCCCTGGCTCACTCAAAAGTGGACGCGTGATATATGTCGGAATGCCTATCATAATTCAGTGAATGGCTTGGTCGGGAATGAGGACGTAGGACAAATGTCCGCGTGGTATGTTCTGGCTGCTGTTGGTATTCATCCGATATGTCCCGGTGATACCCGTTATGAAATAACCAGTCCAGTTTTCAATAAGGTAGATATAAAGTTGGACTCTCGGTATGCTTCCGGTACGCAGTTTACTATAGAGGCAGTCAATAATAGTCCTGAGAATATATATATTCAAAACGCCGTACTCAATGGAAAACCTTATCACAAGTGCTATCTGACACATGATGATATTGTACGAGGAGGAAAATTAATTCTCACAATGGGGGCATGCTCTACTGAGTGGGGACATTAATTATGGCTTAACTTTAAACTTAATATGATGTTAGAATCTTTTGTCTTTAAGCACTTGTCAGTCAGAACTGTATTACTTTCTACTTCTTTCCTGTATGTTTCTTTTGTACAAGCACAGGAAAAGAAGAATGTATTATTTATCATAGTGGACGATTTGCGTCCTGAACTGGGATGCTATGGTAGCGAAGCAGCTATTACACCCTTCATAGATGGATTGGCAGCTCAATCGGTTATTTTTCAGAATGCCTATTGTAATGTGCCTGTCAGTGGAGCTTCCCGTTCTAGTCTGCTTACCGGAGTTTATCCGGATATAACCCAAAAACGTTTTGTGGATGCCGAAACTTGGTCACAAAAAGATTTACCGGGTGTTATTACTCTTCCGCAAGCTTTTAAGAATGCCGGATACTATACAATGTCCGTGGGTAAAGTGTTTCATCACTTTAATGACCGTACAGACAGTTGGAGTGAATTTCCCTGGATTGTAAGTCCTGCCAGTGGAGACTGGGCGCTGTACAACAAGTGGCATGTGTGGAAAAATGAGATTCCTGAAGAAGAACTGCATCCCCAAAGTCATAGAGGTCCCTATTGCGAAGGGGCGGATGTGCCCGATAGCTGTTATGAAGACAACAAAATTGCCAGGAAAGCTGTAGCCGAACTGGGCAGATTAAAAGAAAAAAAGCAGCCTTTTTTTCTGGCAGTAGGTTTCCGGAAACCTCATTTACCTTTCATTGCTCCCCAAAAGTATTGGGATTTATATGAACGTGAAGATATAAAGATAGCAGATAACCGTTATCGTTCCGAAAACTTACCGGAACAGGTCCAGAATTCCCGTGAGATTTTTCAGTATACTCATGTTGGTAATACTTCTGATGAGGGTTTCCATCGTGAAGCCCGCCATGCTTATTATGCTTGTGTTAGCTTTATAGATACGCAAATAGGTATTGTACTCAATGAACTAAAACGTTTGAATTTGACAGACAATACCATTGTCGTTCTTTTGGGCGATCATGGTTGGCATTTGGGCGAGCATGATTTTTGGGGTAAACATACTTTGTTTAATCAAGCTACGCATGCTCCTTTCATGGTAAGTTATCCGGGTGGTATGCATGGAAGCAGTAGTAGTATAGTGGAGTTTGTAGATATTTATCCCTCTTTATGCGAAGCTTGTGGCATTTCTCAACCCGGGCATTTGCAAGGTCGAAGTTTTTTGCCTACTTTGAAAGATCCGAAAAAGAAACATCGCGATCATGCCTTTATACAATGGGGAAAAGGGGTAAATTTAGTTACATCGGACTATAGTTATGCGCAGTGGTATGATAGTTCACAGAATATTGTAAGCGAAATGTTATTCGATCATCGGAATGATCCGGAAGAGAATAAGAATGTCGCTGGTGAAAATAAATACTGTAAGTTGATAAAAAAGTTTCAGACTGATATAAAGAAGGAACAAGAAGAAACTCTTCCTTTGAAATAGAAATCTAAAAGATCTTTGATTAAATAAAAAAACACAGATATCATGAAAATTATTAGAACTCATCTGTTGGCAGTAGTTCTTTTTCTGCCTGTGCTTACCTTTGCACAAAATATAATTCCTGAACCGGCACAATATCGTCCGGCAAAAGGACAGTTTACATTGACTCCTGCTGAAAATAAAGCATTTGAAATGCAAAATATTCTTCCTGGAAGAGTCGTGCAACGCATAACATCGAGTTGTACAACCAATACCGATGAGGCTTATCGTTTGGAGATCACTTCCGATTCAGTCTTTATTCAGTCTGCTACTTCTACCGGGGCATTTCGTGCGGAGGAAACTTTAAAACAACTCTTGCGCTCAGGAAAAGGTATTGCGAAGGCTTGTGTCATTAATGATGAACCTCGTTATAGTTGGCGTGGATTTATGCTTGATGAAAGCCGCCATTTCTTTGGAAAAGAGAAAGTCAAACAATTGCTCGATGTTATGTCTTCTCTCCGTCTGAATGTTTTTCATTGGCATCTGACGGATGAGCCGGGTTGGCGTATTGAAATCAAGAAATATCCGTTATTGACGAAGATTGGTGCAAAAGGCAACTGGCACGATCCGGAAGCACCTGCAACTTTCTACACACAGGAAGATATTAGAGAGGTGGTTACCTATGCTGCCGCACGTCATATAATGGTAGTACCGGAATTTGATATGCCCGGACATGCTGCTGCTGTTTGCCGTGCTTATCCAGAGTTATCCGGTGGCGGTGAAGGTCGGTGGAAAGGTTTTACTTTTCATCCCTGTAAAGAAGAAACCTTTCGTTTCATCAGTGACGTGCTGGATGAACTTATCACCTTGTTTCCTTCTCCTTACATTCATATTGGTGGTGATGAAGTACATTTCGGTAATCAGAGTTGGTTTACCGATCCACAGATACAGCAATTTATCAAAGACAAACAATTGTTGAATGAAACTGGGTTGGAGCAATATTTTGTGCGCCGTGTAGCAGATATTGTAGCTTCTAAAGGTAAAATCATGATTGGCTGGGACGAAATTGTAGATGCCGGTGTGTCGCCAGACAAAGCTGTAGTAATGTGGTGGCGTCACGATCGTCGTCATCAATTATTGAAGGCATTGGAGGCGGGCTATCGTGTCATAATGACTCCTCGTCGCCCTATGTATGGCGATTTTGTGCAATATTCCACACACTCAGTTGGACGCTACTGGGACGGATATAATCCGATTGTCGATGTCTTCTCTTTCCCGCAACCGATAGAACATCTGCTTAAAGGATATGAAAAACAAATTATGGGTATGCAATTCTCTCTTTGGACTGAACGTGTTGCTGATGTAAAACGTTTGGACTTTATGGTCTTCCCGCGTCTCATTGCCCTTGCCGAAGCTGCTTGGACACCTGGTGTACGCAAAGATTATAGTCGGTTTATGCGACGATTGCCCTCTTTCCTGCGTTGGCTCGATACCAAAGACATTTACTATTTCGATCCGTTTGCTCCTGAAAGACGGCCGGAACCCACCGCTCCCGAGAAAGAAGATGTGCTGCAGAATGGATGACAATCCTGGGAGGTTTACAGTGAAGACAATAATGAAAAAAGTTATCGGGTATCAGCTGAGTTTGCAGGTAAGCAAATAGATGCCGTGTATGATGATACACCTCAAAATCTGGTACAGGATATCCGCTTCACCCAAAAGGGGCAGACATTATATGTGATTGAAGTATTCGTAAAAACTTTGCAAAAGACTAAATATCCTGCGAAAGCGTTGTCTTTATTAGGGTGCGAGTCACGGATACAGTGGAAACAGGATAAGAAGGGCGTGAAGATTACGTTGCCAGAGTCAGTAAGGCAGCAGGACAATACAATTCCGGCTTATGTATTTACGGTGGAATTAGCGAATAATAAATGAGAATATAATAAGAAGAAGTAAAACTTCCTGTTTTGAAGCGAAGAACTCTTTTTCCGTGGAATATCGGGAAAGAATTCTTCGCTTTGTTTTATTGGTTGGGATATCTGTTATTCTTTCACCTTTTCATAATCAAAATACCTGAAGTCGGCAGTTCCCTTTGATGTCGTATCACCCGCCACGGCATACAACCCCAACAAGATACCTGTGAAACCACCTGCTGTTTCTGTACTGATGTAACGGGTATTTATCTTTCCCAATTCTCGGAAGTTTTTTCCGTCTGTGGCATATTCAAAGATATAAAGCTCATTGTTTCCTTTTACACGGAGTTGTACCTCTTTACCTTGAGGAAGAATAATCTCTTTCTCGGTGTGGGTAAGTATATTTAGTTGATAACGTAGGGATACGGCTTGCTTGCCGTCCGGTAGTTGTTTCACAAAGAGGTCGTAATGCGATGGTTCGAACATATAAACGGTGAGTCCGGCTTCATCACCTTCGATAGCTTTCTGTAATTGTACGGAAGTGGTGGCGATGAAGTTGATATCCTCTTGTCGGCGACCTATGAAAGTGGGGCTGTCATCATTGGCATTCAAGCTTACAGGGGTAGCTTTCAGCCGGAGTTTGTCTGAAGTGAACGTGTAGTTCTCAGGATGATAGTTACGGATATATATCCATTCAGGACTTAATTTCCCGTTTTTGAAATTAGTACGTACAGGTTGGGTCGTAAAAGGTTGTTGAGGCAGGGTAGGCACATCCATTTGTAACTTGATTGTTCCATCACCGTTTACTACAGGCCAGGCATTTGTTTCCCAACATACCGGGGCGAGGAAAGTTTCACGTCCCAAAAGATGATGCATACCGCTTTGCGGGCGGAAAGCGAGACATACCATCCACCAACTTCCGTCGGGAGCTTGCACAAGATCGGCATGTCCGGTGCCTTGTATCGGGTTGCTTTGCGCATTTTTGTTGATATGCGTTAGGATGGGATTTGCGGGATTACTGTCGTAAGGGCCTTCGATGTTACGGCTTCGGGCAATGGTGACTTTGTGCCCGTATTCCGTTCCGCCTTCCGATATCAGCAGATAATACCAGCCATCTTTCTTGTAGATATGTGGTCCTTCGGGATGGCGTCCGCCTGTACCGTTCCAGATACGTTTGGATGGCGTCAACTGTTCTCCCGTCATCGGGTTGATCTCACTTAACCAGATGCCTATGTCGGGATTACTGACCAGATAACATTTATCATTCTCAAAATAAAGCGAAGGGTCGATACCTTCTTGTTTCAGCCAGACGGGTTCAGACCATTCGCCATGCGGGTCGGTGGTATGAACAATGAAATTACCTTTATCCGAAACATTGGTGGTAATCATATAGAACATGCCGTCATTATACCGGATAGTGGGGGCATAGATGCCACCCCATGCACTGGCGCCATCAAGTTTTAATTGCGAAGGACGAGTCAGGCAATGTCCTATCTGTTCCCAATGGATGAGATCTTTGCTATGAAACAGCGGTACGCCGGGGAAATATTGAAAACTGCTGTTAACCAAATAGAAATCATCACCTGCACGGCAAACGCTCGGGTCAGGATGAAATCCGGGAATTACAGGGTTTTGAAAACCTTGTTGGCTTTGAGAGAAAACGGATAGGCTGATTACCAGTCCGAGAAATAACATCATCTTTCTCATAATGTACATTGTGTTTTTAATAGTTTATCAGATGAAAGGATAACTTCTTTTCTCACAAATATAGGGCATTTCGGAGGGATTGGCAAGTAGTTTGGTGGAGGTATCCCTTAATAATAACCATTTATCCCATACCGGTAACAAATGATACCCTTCCGGGTAACATATCATCGATCTGGTGTGTGGGTTTTCCGTTACCTTTGCCTTCAGTGAGATTAACCGTTAAAGCATAATACGTAAAAACATGAAGAATATCATTAAAAAGTCCAATGCCTGTCTGACATTTATAGCTTTCTCTTTTTTCTTATTAGTTGCGGCGTGTTCCAGTGACGATGAACAGGTGGAACCGGTAGTTAAAATTCCCGATACAGTATTAAGCTCCGGAATGACTTTTGCCGGAACAGAGGGTATGCAGATATTGAGTATACAAACTAATGTAACATTAGAAGTGACTTCTGATAAGGATTGGTGTACTGTAACCTATAAAAATACAACTGCCCATGGAATTGCTTCCTATCAAGTAAAGTTGGATGCTAATCCTGATGCGACGGAACGCACGGCTTCTATTATGGTAAAAGTGAATGATACAAAGATAGGGACAATCAATGTTGTCCAAGAAGTTGCTCTCTTGGAACCGACACCTGATCCGGAACCAGGTCCACTTCCTGATATCGGGATGAACAGTGATGCTAAGGTATTAGCTGCCAAGATGTATGCTGGTATTAATATAGGTAATACTTTGGAAGTACCCAAAGGTCAAGACTGGGGTAACAATGCAACCGTTTCGGCGGCTTATATCAATGGGTTGAAAAAACTCGGTTTCAATGCAGTCCGCATCCCTTGTGCATGGAGTTCTCATGCAGATGTATCTACTTATCAGATAGATGCGGAATGGCTCGATAAAGTGGCTGAGGCGGTAAATCTTTGTATCTTGAATGACATGTATGCCATTATCAATATCCACTGGGATGGCGGTTGGCTCGAAGATAATATTCTTGGTGGTTACAGTGAAGTAATCAATGCAAAGCAAAAGGCGTTATGGACACAGATTGCCACTAAATTCAAAGAGCATGATGAGCATCTGCTTTTTGCAGGATGTAACGAGCCGGGAATGAATGAAACCAGTAACGGGACAGGGTTTAAAGCGGCTTCCGTAGAGACTATTATGAAATATGAGCAGACATTTGTGGATGCCGTACGTGCCACAGGTGGAAATAACGCATCACGCTGCCTTATTGTGCAAGGACCTGCTACAAGAATATCAGATACTTGTAATGATGGATACGGTTTTTCAATGCCTACAGATGACGTCCCTAATCGCCTGATGCTGGAAGTTCATTTCTACGATCCCTATAATTTCTGTTTGATGGAGAAAGATGAGAGTTGGGGTAAAACATTCTGGTATTGGGGTGAACCGAATCGCGTAAGTGGATCGGAGCATAATCCTATCTGGGGAGAAGAAGAGTATGTGAAAGAGCAGTTCCAACTGCTGAAGATCCACTTTGTAGATAAAGGTTATCCGGTGATTATCGGCGAATACAGTGCGATGAAACGTACGGTCGCCGAAAATCAGGAGAAACATAATCAGAGTCGTGCCTATTGGAATGAGATCATTACTCGTGAAGCGAAAAATCATGGTATTGTGCCTTTTTACTGGGAAACAAATGGAGATATAAACCGTAGTACCGGCAAAGCGAGAGAAGTTTATGCCATTGATGGCATTATGAAAGGAGCTGCTGCGGGTACGTACCCTTATTGATTTGAAGATAATGGTATTAGTTCAATAAAGGTTTCATCATAAGTTATCTAAGGATTATAGATTGTTAATACAGGTTTTTTTTTGATTGGTTCGGGGGGGTATATCCGTGATGGAGGTGCTCCCTCATTTCGTCCCCCGGATAGTAAATATCCGGTATTGAATGATACTAAAAATAACATCATCTCTTGCTTATCCGCCTGCTTTTTGCTTCATTTGCAAGAGAATAGAATTGTTCCTATATCTGATATTATGAAGAGAATACAAATATTCATCCTATGGGTCATGGTGCTGTACTTACCTGTTGCAGCCCACGACTATATGTTCAAACATCTGGAAGTAAAAGACGGACTTTCCAATAATCAGGTTAATTCCATTTACAAAGATTCCAACGGTTTTATGTGGTTTGGTACAGCTTCGGGGCTGAACCGGTATGACGGTTATAGTATTAAAGTCTATCGTAGTAGGCAAGATGATGAGAAGTCCTTGCCGGACAGCTATATAGAGAAAATACAGGAAGATGCGGCAGGAAACCTTTGGTTGGAAACAGGAGCGGGTTATGCCATCTATAACAGTGTTTCGGATGATTTCAACCGTGATGTGGAAACGTGGATGTGGAATATTGGCATTGTGGGAAGACCTACTCTTATTTATATCGATAAGGAGAAAGACTTCTGGATATATGTGATGGGCAAGGGTGTCTATCGGTATAAAATGGGTGATAAGGATGCTGAAATCGTAAAAATAGCTGATAAGAAGTTCCTGTCGACAGAAATTACCGATATCATTGAATGTAGTGAAGGTATCTTGCTGGTTAATGTGAACGGTGTGATAGCTTGTATTGACAATGAGAAACTGGAACCTAAATGGATGAACGAGGATATTGCGGAAGAATGGGGTAATGGCCGGAACATTGTTTTTACTTTTTTCGTGGACCGTAACGAGCGGGTATGGATATACAGTATAGAAGGAATGTGGATTTATAGCCTTTCAGGAAAGGTTTGGGAGTCACGTTCCATCAGAGGAGATACTTACGATGCCGTGCGGGCTTTGGCGCAGGATAAAAACGGACGGATATGGGTGGGACGAGATCAGGATGGCATTGAAGTGATTGATGAGGATGCCGTTCACCTAAAATTGGTGAATGATGCCGGTAATGACCGTACCTTATCCAATAATACGATTACGGCGCTCTATGAAGATGCTTCAGGTACAATGTGGGTGGGTACTTATAAGAAAGGTGTTTCATTCTATAACGAGAGTGCCTTTAAATTCGGTAACGTCAATGTGGGAGACGTCAACTGTGTGGAAGACGGTAAAAATAATATTGTTTGGTTGGGAACCAACGATACGGGGTTGGTGCGTTGGAATATGGAGACGGGAGAGCGGAAAGTCTTTTCGCATATGGCCGATACAAACTCTATTTCCAGTAATGTGGTTGTTTGTCTGTTGCAAGGTAGTGACGGTAAATTATGGATAGGGACCTTTTGGGGTGGATTGAACTGTTACGATGGTAATCGCTTTATTCATTATCGTGCAGGTAAAGGGCATGGAGAAGAAAATACGCTGGTTTATGATAATGTTTGGGCTTTGGCGGAAGATGCCGAAGGCCATATCTGGATTGGTACACTGGGGGGAGGTATACAATGCCTGCACCCTACAACCGGTAATTTTGAAACGTATTATACAGGTAACTCTGATTTGGTATCTGATTATATCTCTTCCATTTGTGTGGGGCGTAATCATACGCTGATTATCGGAACCTCGGCAGGTATGGCTATCATGGATTTGAATACGAGGAAGATAACCAACTTTACGGGAACAAAGTCGGGGAAGGAACGGTTTTCCAATCAGAATATAAGCCAAGTCTATGAAGATAGTCGCGGTCTGCTTTGGGTAGCTACGCGTGAGGGACTCAATGTATATGATCCGAAACAGGATGAAATTTACGAAGTACCTATCAAACCGGATTTTTCTAGACTGTTTATACTGGGGCTTACGGAAGATGATAATAGAAGCATGTGGGTCAGTACGGGTGGGGAACTGATTAATGTCGTACCGTCTGCCGATGCAAAATCGGGACAACTCACTTTCCGCTGTTATACCTATAACGATAAGGACGGACTGCAAAGTTGTGACTTCAATCAACGTTCGCTTAAACGGTTACATACGGGAGAGATTGTGGTAGGTGGTTTGTATGGTTTGAACCGCTTCAATCCCGATAATATCAAGTATAACCATACTTTACCCAAAGTAATGTTTACCGGTTTCCAACTGTTCAATAGAGAGGTGGAGGTAGGTGAAGAATGTGACGGACGGATTATCTTGCCGGGAACATTGAACCATGTTCAAGAAATAATATTGGACTATAAACAGAATGTATTTACGGTTCTGTTTGCCTCGGATAATTATGTATTACCGGACAAGACCCGGTATTTTTATAAGCTCGAAGGTTTTAATGAAGACTGGTTGGAGGAAACTGCGAATATGCACCGGGTGACTTATACCAATCTGGCTCCCGGCACTTATACATTGAAAGTAAAGGCTACCAATAGCGATGGGTATGCCGGGACGGAAGAGGCAAGTTTGAAGATTGTGATTTTGCCGCCTTTCTGGATGACTCCATGGGCATACACATGCTATGTCCTTTTATTTATCGGCATAGTATGCCTGTCGCTCTATGCCATACAGCGCAGAGAGCGTAATAAATTCAAAATACGCCAGATGGAACAGGATGCCAAGAAGAACGAGGAAGTCAACCAAATGAAATTCCGTTTCTTTACCAATGTCAGCCACGAATTACGTACACCGTTGACGTTGATTATTTCACCGTTGGAGGGTATTATTAAAGAAACTATGGATGAAAAACGATTGGAAAAACTAAGACTGATGCACCGTAATGCATTGCGGTTGTTGACTTTGGTAAATCAATTGCTTGACTTTCGTAAAAATGAGATGGCAGGTCTGCATCTAAGCCTTTCGGAAGGGGATGTTGTGGCTTATGTCCGTAATATTTGTAGTTCTTTCCTTATGCTTTCGGAGAAGAAGAACGTACATCTCACTTTCTTTTCTGCCGTAGACTATCTGAATATGGCTTTCGATGAGGATAAGTTGGGAAAAGTGGTAATGAACTTATTGTCCAATGCTTTCAAGTTTACGCCGGAGGGCGGACGTGTGGATGTATCGATTGATGTCCTGAAAGAAACTCCTGAAATGCTGGAAATAAAGGTTTCCGATACGGGTATTGGTATCAGTGATGTAAATAAGGAGCGCATCTTCGAACGTTTCTACCAAATAGAACAGGAGGGAGAACATAATCAGTCGACGGGCAGTGGTATCGGCCTGAGTCTGGTACGTGATTTTGTAACCCTTCATGGAGGTACGGTACGGGTGTTTGATAATGTCGGTACAGGTAGTGTATTTGTTGTGGATATTCCTGTACAACATAAAGAGGTGGTTCAGGATACTAATAGTCTGTCTTCGCTGACTACTGTGTTTTCCGAAACAGAGGAGGGGGTACCTTCGGGACAAATCCGGGAAGATGTTCTGGCGGAGGCCGAAAAAGAAAAACCTTTGGCACTGATTGTGGATGATAACGAAGATCTTATTATCTTTATGAAAGATGCTCTCAGTCTGTATTTCCGTGTGAAATCTGCCGCTAACGGTCGGGAAGCATGGCAAATAATACCGGATTTGATGCCGGATATTATCGTCAGTGATGTGATGATGCCTGAGATGGATGGAAATGAACTTTGTCGTTGGGTGAAGTCGGACAAGCGTACTTCGGGTATTCCGTTCATCTTACTGACAGCTAAACAGGCGGTGGAGGACAAGGTGGAAGGACTGACTATCGGTGCGGATGATTATGTCACGAAGCCATTTAATGTGGAGGTGTTGGTACTGCGTATGCGTAAGCTGATAGATTTAAGTAAGAAAAATAAGTCACGTACTCATATAGAACCGGAACCGAGCGAGATTGTGATTACCTCGTTGGATGAACAATTGGTGGCAAAAGCTATCAAGTATGTAGAAGATAATATATCTCACCCGGACTTATCGGTAGAGATTTTAAGTCGTGAGTTGGGGATGAGTCGTGTTCAACTCTATAAAAAGCTGTTGCAGATTACAGGTAAGACACCTACGGAATTTATACGAATTATCCGGTTAAAGCGGGCGATGCAATTCCTGCGGGAGAGCCAGTTGAATGTATCGGAGATAGCGTATAATGTAGGCTTCAACAACCCCAAGTATTTTACGAAATATTTCAAGGAAGAATTTGGCGTTTTACCCTCTGTTTTTCAGGAAAAGGAAGGTAAATAACAAAAGATACCCATAAAAGAAACATATTGTCTTTTTATAAATCAAAAAAGCCCTTTCGTCTCAACATCGGAAGGGCTTGCTTATTGGGTATATTGTGTACTTTTACGACGGGAAAATAACTTTAAAAACAATAATATGAAATTGGAAAGCACTTTAATTTGTTTACTTGCCGGATGGTTTCTTACGGCATGTGCCGATAGTGGCTATGAGAAAACCGATAAAGGTATAATTGTAGAAGTGAAACAACAACAGTCTACTGATGTGCGGAAAGTGCGTCTGGAAGTAATGGGCGAGAAACTGATTCATGTATCTGCTACTCCGGAAAAGAATTTCTCGAAAGAAAAGAGCCTGATAGTTATTCCTCAGGAAAATGAAGTAGACTTCAACGTAGAAGACCATAACGATGCCGTTACGGTGAAAACCTCGCAGTTATCTGCCACCGTGTCTAAGGTGACGGGAGAGGTCTGTTTTACAGACGCTGACGGAAGTCAGATTTTGGAGGAGGATCGGCTGGGAAGAAGCTTTACTCCAATCGAGGTGGATGGAACGAAAGCATATACGGTTCGTCAGGTATTCCAGTCTGCCGATGATGAAGCATTCTATGGACTGGGACAGCACCAGGCGGATGAGTTCAACTATAAAGGAAAGAACGAGGAACTGTTTCAATATAATACGAAGGTTTCCGTGCCTTTCATTGTTTCCAATAAAAACTATGGTCTGCTGTGGGACAGCTATTCACTTTGCCGTTTCGGTGACCCACGCGACTATTCGCAACTGGGCAGTGTATTCAAACTCTATGATAAAGAAGGAAAAGAGGGTGCCTTGACAGGTACGTATATTCCTTCTTCTCGGAGCGATGCGGAAACTGTGGTACGCAGAGAAGACTCTCTCTACTTTGAACATTTGGATCGTGAGACACATCTGAATAATGTAGTGAATTTACCGGAAGATTTCCCGCTCATGGGGTCACAAGTGACGTATGAAGGCGAGATAGAACCGTCAGAGAGCGGAATATTCCGTTTTATTCTTTACTATGCCGGATATATGAAGGTATATATCAATGATGAATTGGTGGTTCCCGAACGTTGGCGTACAGCCTGGAACCCGAATAGTTATAAATTTGCCGTTAACTTGGAAGCCGGTAAACGGGTTCCTTTGAAAATAGAATGGATCCCCGACGGATATGTGTCTTACTGTGGACTTCGTGTATTGAGTCCGGTTCCGGCCGAAGAACAGAATAAACTGGCGTGGTGGGGCGAAATGCAGAATGAAATAGATTATTACTTTATTTACGGTGATAATATGGATGAGGTCATCAGCGGTTACCGCACCTTAACCGGTAAGTCCCCAATCATGCCGAAATGGGCGATGGGTTATTGGCAAAGTCGTGAACGGTACAAAACGCAGGATGAAGTTTTGGATGCTTTGAAAGAATTCCGCCGGCGGCAGATACCTATTGATAATATCGTACTCGACTGGAGTTATTGGCCGCAGGATGCGTGGGGTAGTCATGAGTTTGATAAAGCCCGTTTCCCGGATCCGAAAGCAATGGTAGATTCTATCCATGCGATGAATGCGCAGATTATGATTTCCGTATGGCCCAAGTTTTATGCAAGTACGGAACATTATAAAGAATTCGACCAAAACGGTTGGATGTATCAGCAGGCTGTCAAGGATAGCATTCGCGACTGGATTGGTCTCGGTTACATCGGTTCTTTCTACGATGCATATGCCGAGGGAGCACGTAAACTTTTTTGGAAACAAATGGAAGAACATCTTTATCCATTGGGTATTGATGCCTGGTGGATGGATGCCAGCGAACCAAATATACGTGACTGTACGGATATTGAATATCGTAAAGACCTTTGCGGCCCTACAGCTCTCGGTCCTTCCGCCCAGTATTTCAATGCATACGCTTTGATGAATGCCGAAGCTATTTATGACGGACAACGCAGTGTGGATAACGATAAACGTGTATTTCTGCTTACCCGTTCGGGGTTCGCAGGATTACAACGTTATTCTACCGCAACTTGGAGTGGAGATATTGCTACCCGTTGGGAAGATATGAAAGCACAGATTTCCGCAGGACTGAACTTTGCAGTCAGCGGCATTCCTTACTGGACAATGGACATCGGTGGCTTTTGTGTAGAAAAACGCTATGAAGACGGGCAACGTGAGTTTAACGAGACCGGTCGCGAAAATGCCGACTATAGGGAGTGGAGAGAATTGAACACACGTTGGTATCAGTTCGGAGCCTTCTGTCCGTTGTATCGTGCCCATGGCCAGTATCCTTATCGTGAAGTTTGGAATATAGCTCCTGAGGGACATCCTTGTTATAATTCTATCGTTTATTACACGAAGTTACGTTATCGTCTGATGTCATATATCTACTCATTGGCAGGTATGACGTACTTTAATGATTATACGATTATGCGCCCGTTGGTGATGGATTTTACTGCTGATGTGAATGTCAATAATATTGGTGACCAGTTCATGTTTGGTCCTGCTATTATGGTAGCTCCGGTTTATGAATATGGAGCACGCAGCCGTGAAATGTATTTCCCTGCCGGTAATGGTTGGTATGATTTCTATTCCGGTAAATACATTGATGGCAGGCAAAGGCTGACGGTGGATGCGCCTTACGAACGTATCCCGCTCTATATACGTGAGGGAGCTATTATTCCTTACGGTCCGGATATGCAATACAATAATGAGAAACCGGCTTCGGAGATTACTTTGTATGTTTACGGAGGCAAGGATGGCTCATTTACCTTGTATGAGGATGAAGGGGTAAATTATAACTATGAGGAAGGAGCATATGCTACCATATCGTTTATATATAATGATGCCGAAGGTGTTTTGACTATCGGTGACCGTACCGGTGAATTTCCAGGTATGCTGAAAGAACGTTCGTTCAATATCGTGAAGGTGGATAAGAACCGATCGCAGCCGTTTGACTTGGATGTGAAAGGTATTGTAGTTAAGTATGACGGTAAGCAGCGAACAGTGAAACTATAATCTCTTCCTGAAGGTGCTGTAGCTCCCGTTTGAGGAAACTATAGATGGCTCGTGAGGGATATTAAGATGTGTCGCGAGGGATCTATAGTTCTGTCACAAGGGAACTATATATCCCTCACGAGGGAACTATAGATATATCACAAAACCTATTTGACTATATCATGAACAGACTTTTAATCATATATCTTTTCTGTCTCGTCTTGTCTCTTGGAGGTGCGTGTACCTCTCCCGGACGAGTGGTGAACGACACCCGGCGCATGGATTTCACCGCTGACTGGACATTCCGTATCGGAGACGATACGGCGGCCATTCATCCCGAATATGACGATACCGGTTGGCGGCATCTGAATTTGCCCCATGACTGGGCGATTGAAGGAGAGTTTTCCAAAGATAATCTTTCGGGAACGGGAGGAGGGGCATTGCCCGGTGGTGTCGGGTGGTATCGCAAAACATTCGTAGCCGATAAAGCGGATGCCGGTATGCGCCTGATAATAGATTTTGATGGAGTTTACATGAATTCTGAGGTATTTATTAATGGACATCCATTGGGCGTTCGTCCCTACGGTTATGTTTCGTTTAGTTATGATATGACTCCCTATATCCGCTGGGGAGAGAAAAATGTGATAGCTGTCCGGGTAGATAATGCGGAACAACCTAACTCTCGTTGGTATTCGGGATGTGGCATTTATCGTAATGTCTGGTTGACAAAGGTAAATCCGGTACACGTGGCGCAATGGGGGACATACGTCACGGCAGAAGAAGTATCTAAAAACAGTGCTCGTTTGGTGATATGTACAAAGTTGCAGTATGATGCCGAGCCGATACCGGATACGATGATCATCAACGATACGATAGTGGCAAGCGGGGATGTGGAAATTCTTCCTATGGCGGAAATCAGATTGATATCCCGTCTGCTCGATGCCGGAGGAGAAGTGGTAGGCGAAACATCTTCCGAACTGAATATTACCGCTACTTATCCGAAAGAGGTGAAACAAGAGCTTGTGATAAAAAAACCGGAATTGTGGAGTGTGGATACTCCCTATCTCTATCAGGTAATGACTCTTGTTGAAGATAAAAGCAGTGGTAAGATACTTGATACTTATTATACGTCTGTCGGTATCCGTACATTCCGTTTTGATGCGCAAAAGGGTTTTATTCTGAATGGTGAGCGGATGAAGATAAACGGTGTCTGTATGCACCACGATCTTGGCTGCTTGGGAGCGGCAGTGAATGTACGTGCTATCGAACGCCAGCTGGAGATACTGAAAGAGATGGGGTGCAACGGTATTCGTTGTTCGCACAATCCGCCTGCACCGGAATTACTCAATCTTTGTGACCGCATGGGTTTTATTGTGATGGATGAAACTTTCGATATGTGGCGCAAGAAAAAGACCTCACACGACTATGCGCGTTATTTCAACGAATGGCATGAGCGCGATCTCACCGACCTTGTGATGCGTGATCGTAATCATCCTTCTATATTTATATGGAGCATTGGAAATGAAGTGTTGGAACAATGGAGTGATACTAAAGCCGATACGCTCAGCTTGGAAGAGGCCAACTTGATACTGAATTTCGGTCATGATGAGAGTATGTTGGCAAAGGAAGGAGAAATATCCGTCAATTCGTTGTTGACGAAAAAATTGGTGGATAAAGTGAAAGAACTTGATACAACTCGTCCCGTCACGGCAGGTTGTAATGAACCGAACCCTAATAATCATCTGTTTCGTTCGGGGGCATTGGATATCATCGGTTTCAACTATCATGATAATTGGTTTGCGGGAGTTCCTGAGAACTTCCCCGGTAAACCGTTCATTGTGACGGAAAGTGTGTCGGGATTGATGACGAGGGGGTATTACCGGATGCCGAGTGACTCGATGTTTATCTGGCCTCGGCGCTGGGACGAACCTTTTTTCGATACTTCCTTCTCTTGTTCTTCATACGATAACTGCCATGTACCTTGGGGTAACCGGCATGAAGGGACGTTGCATGCAGTGAAAGATAATGGATTTATTAGCGGACAATACGTTTGGACAGGATTCGATTATATTGGAGAACCCACTCCTTATGGTTGGCCTGCCCGTAGCTCATATTTCGGGATTGTAGATTTGGCGGGATTTCCGAAAGATATCTATTATATGTATCAATCGGAATGGAATACCGATAAAACGGTTCTTCATCTCTTTCCGCATTGGAATTGGATACCGGGACAGGAGATTGATCTTTGGGCGTATTATAATCATGCCGACGAGGTGGAGCTTTTTGTGAATGGGCAGTCGCAGGGAACACGTAGTAAGGGGAAGAATAACTTTCATGTGGCGTGGCGTGTGAAGTTCGAGCCGGGTACGATAAAAGCCATTTCACGAATGAATGGAAAGGTAGTGGCTGAGAAAAGTATTCATACGGCGGGAGAACCGGCGCAAATTCGTCTGACTCCTGACCGGTGTACTATTCAAGCCGATGGCCGTGATCTTAGTTTTGTAACGGTGGAGATTATGGATAAAGAGGGCAATCTTTGTCCGAATGCAGAAAATGATGTAATCTTCACTCTCGAAGGTTCAGGTTTCATTGCAGGAGTTGATAATGGCAGCCCGATATCCATGGAGAAATTCAAAGATAATCATCGCAAGGCTTTTTATGGCAAGTGTTTGGTAGTGGTACAGAATAATGGAGAACATGGTGATATAGAACTGACCGCAACAGCAGAAGGACTGAAAGCAGCGGTGACGAAAATAGAAGCGAGATGATAATCTGCTGGAGTTACGTTTACGTTCATAGATGTCCATTTATAAAACTAATATTTTAAAATATGAGTAAGAAAATCTTTACAATCTTATTATTCTTTTTTTCAATGGGGAACTTATCGGCACAATCCCCAGTCTATTTAGATGACACCCAACCAATCGAAACACGTGTAAAGGATGCTCTCGATCGTATGACATTGGAAGAGAAAGTAGCTCTTTGCCATGCGCAAAGTAAATTCAGTAGTGCCGGAGTACCTCGTTTGGGTATTCCGGAATTATGGATGAGCGATGGTCCTCATGGAGTACGTGCAGAAATAAACTGGAACGATTGGGGGTATGCCAAATGGACAAATGACAGTATTACGGCCTTTCCTGCCCTGACTTGTCTCGCGGCTACTTGGAACCCGGCAATGGCAGCCAAGTACGGAAAGGCTATCGGAGAAGAAGCGCGTTATCGTGAGAAAGACGTTCTTCTAGGTCCGGGTGTCAATATCTATCGTACTCCATTGAATGGGCGTAACTTTGAATATATGGGCGAGGATCCCTATCTGGCGAGTGTAATGTGTGTACCGTATATTCGGGAATTACAGAAAAACGGAGTGGCGGCCTGTGTAAAACATTATGCTTTGAATAACCAGGAGTTATGGCGCGGACATATTGATGTGCGTTTGAGTGACCGTGCTTTGCATGAGATTTATCTGCCTGCATTTAAAGCCGCTGTAGAGAAAGGCGGTGCATGGAGTATAATGGGAGCTTATAATAAATTCCGGGGACAGCATGCCTGTCATAATGATTTTCTTCTGAACAAGATATTGAAAGAGGAATGGAATTTTGATGGTACAGTCATTACCGACTGGGGGGGTGCACATGATACCTTTGAGGCTGCCGTCAATGGACTGGATATAGAAATGGGTTCTTATACCAACGGTCTGACATCGGAAAGTACTTTTACTTATGATGATTATTATCTGGCTCATCCTTATCTCAAGATGTTGAAGGAAGGGTTGGTGAAAGAAACTACCGTAAATGACAAAGCTTCCCGTATTCTTCGCTTGATATTCCGTACGGCAATGAACCGTCAGAAACCATATGGTTCCGTGGCTACGGAAGAACATTATGAGGTAGCCCGCGAGATAGGCAACGAAGGGATTGTATTGTTGAAGAATGCTCCTGTTATGAAAAAAGGTATTCCTCTTTTACCGATTGATGCGGCGAAATATCAAAAAATTCTGGTGGTAGGTGATAATGCAATTCGCCTGCTCAATCAGGGCGGCGGTTCTTCCGAACTGAAAGTGAAAGATATGGTATCTCCGCTGGAAGGCTTGCGTGCTGTTTATGGAGATAAAGTACAGTATGCCAAAGGTTATGTTGCCGGTCGCCCGATGTACGGTCGTACAGATGAAATACCGCGACCTGTAATGGATTCTTTACGTACTGAGGCTGTACGGATGGCGAAGGGTGCGGATCTGGTGATATTGGTAGGTGGATTGAATAAAAATCATTTTCAAGATTGTGAAGGGGGTGACCGGCTGCAATATGGTTTACCTTTCGGACAGAACGAATTGATAGAGGCACTGTTGGAGGTAAACAAGAATATGGTATTGGTTCTCCTTAGTGGAAATGCTGTAGAAATGCCATGGGTAAACAAAGTACCTGCCATCGTACAAGGTTGGTATCTGGGGTCAATGGGTGGCAAGTCTTTGGCCGATGTGCTGAGTGGTGCGGTAAATCCTAGTGGAAAACTCCCATTCTCTTTTCCTGCTAAGTTGACGGATTGCGGTGCACATGCTTTTGATACGTTGAGTTATCCGGGCGACAGTATCCGTGAAGAGTACAAAGAAGATATTCTCGTGGGTTATCGTTGGCACGATACTAAAAGAATTCCTGCTTTGTTCCCTTTTGGGCATGGATTGAGTTATACTACTTTTACATATGGTAAACCGATAGCTTCTGCCAAAACAATGGATTCGGACGGGACATTGACTGTAACTGTTCCCGTAAAAAATACAGGAAACGTTACGGGAAAAGAAGTTGTACAGCTTTATGTGGGTGATGAACAATGTGACGCTTTACGTCCTGTTAAGGAACTGAAACATTTCCGGAAAATTTCTCTTACTCCAGGTGAAGAGAAAGAAATAGTATTTACCATTACACCAGATGATTTGAAGTACTACCGGCCTTTGGTCAATACATGGCAGGCAGATGCCGGAAAGTTTACCCTTTATATCGGTTCTTCTTCTGCTGATATCAGGTGTAAACTGGCTTTTGAAATGCGTCAAATAATATATCCTCTTTAAAAAGTGAATAGGGAAGTGTTTTTTACGTTTTTACGATGATGTTTACTACATTTGTGATAATCAAATCGAGAACTCATGAAAACACTTCTTTTTTCCTTTTTACTTTTGATATCTGTACAACTTGTTGCAACTGAATTACCTGTGGACAGTTGTAATCATCAACTCTATTACGTTACTCCTGCAACGATTTGGGAAGAAACACTTCCCTTGGGTAACGGACGATTGGGTATAATGCCTGATGGCGGTATTCGGCAAGAACATATTGTCTTAAACGAAATATCCCTATGGAGTGGCATGGAAGCGGATTATGGTAATCCGGATGCATCACACAGCCTACCCGCTATTCGGCAATTGCTTTTTGAGGGAAAGAATAAAGAAGCGCAGGAACTGATGTATAATAGTTTCGTACCTAAGAAAGAGGAGACTGATGGCAGATATGGAACTTATCAGGTGTTGGGCGATTTGAATATTGACTTTACCTATAATACTCAATCTCCAACTCTCAATTCCCAATCTGTTGATTATCGTCGTTGGCTTGATCTGCATGATGCGGTAGCATATACCACATTTATGTGCGATGGGGTTAATTATCGTCGTGAGTACTTCGTGTCCCGTGACCATGATGTGATTTTAGTACATCTGACTGCTGATCGTAAGGGTGCTTTGAACTTCTCTGCCAAACTTAGCCGTACAGAACGGTGTACAGTGACTGCCGATGGGAATACCCTTAGGATGAACGGTGCTTTGGAAAGTGGTAAAGCCGGACAAGACGGCATGAAATATTCTGTTGCTATGCGGCTTATTTCTAAAAGTGGGAAACAGGCTGTATCGTCAGAACGGGGAATGACTTTGATTAAAGGAAAAGAAGCTTGGTTAGTCATTTCAGCTACAACCTCTTACGCGGCTGAAGGAACCGATTTCCCTGGAGAACGCTATGTAGAGGTTTGTGATAGCTTGTTGGAGGTAATGGAACCTTTGGTAACCTCTGCCAAACAGTCGCATATTGCTGCCCATCGTACTCTTTATGACCGTGTTTCTTTGACATTACCGGCTACAGAAGACGATGTGTTACCCACCAATGAACGTATACTTCGTTTTGCAGAAAAAGGCTCTCCGGCATTAGCTGCCCTTTATTATAATTATGGTCGGTATCTGCTTATCAGCAGTACCCGGCCCGGCAGTTTGCCACCTAATCTTCAAGGACTTTGGGCAACCGGTGTACAGACACCTTGGAATGGTGATTATCATACTAATATCAATGTTCAGATGAACCATTGGCCGTTGGAGCAGGCAGGACTTTCCGAACTTTATCAGCCTTTGACAACACTTGTTGAACGGCTTATTCCTTCGGGTAAGGAAACGGCACGTATTTTCTATGGGAATAAGGCGACCGGATGGGTATTGCATATGATGACTAATGTCTGGAACTATACCGCTCCGGGTGAACATCCTTCATGGGGAGCGACTAACACTGGTGGTGCATGGCTCTGTGCACATCTTTGGGAGCATTATCTTTATAGCAGAGATAAAGAATATTTACGTCGTATCTATCCGATATTGAAAGGTGCTGCCGAGTTTTTCAGTTCCACTACCGTGCAGGAACCCCGACATGGTTGGTTGGTAACGGCACCTACTTCTTCACCGGAGAATGCTTTTTATGTAGATAATGATTCTGTAACAGCTGTCAGTATCTGTATGGGGTCGACTATGGATATACAATTACTTACCGAACTCTATATGAATGTAATTGAAGCTGCATGTTTACTGAATTGTGATGCTGATTATGCAACCCGTCTCCGGGCTGATCTAAAGAATTTCCCTCCCATGCAAATCAGTAAGGGGGGATATTTGCAGGAATGGTTGGAGGATTATAGAGAGCAGGATGTGCACCATCGCCATGTTTCCCATCTTTATGGCTTGCATCCGGGAAATCTGATCACTCCTGATCATACACCTGGTTTGGCTGAGGCTTGTCGCGTGACTTTAAATCGTCGTGGTGATGGAGGTACAGGGTGGAGCCGTGCCTGGAAAATCAATTTTTGGGCACGTTTGGGTGATGGAAACCGTGCCTGGAAATTGTTTAAAAGTTTGCTACATCCGGCTGTTGATGTAAAAACAGGTCGCCATGGTAGTGGAACTTTTCCCAATCTTTTCTGTTCGCACCCACCTTTCCAGATTGACGGGAATTATGGAGGTGCTGCTGGTATCGGAGAAATGTTGCTGCAGAGCCATGAGGGGTTTATCAATCTATTACCCGCTTTGCCTGATAGTTGGAATACGGGTAGTTTCCGGGGGATGCGTGTACGTGGCGGTGCTGCTGTTGATTTGGATTGGAAGAATGGACGAACTGTAAAAGCAGTTTTAACTGCTTTTGCTTCGGGGACATTTACCATTAAAATGCCTGTTGGTGTAGAGCGTGCGGAAGTGAAGTACGGCAATAGAATAGAAGTGTATGCACAAAAGAAGTTTGATGTTGAACTGAAAAAGGGCAGAAGGTGTGAGATCCTTTTCTTCTGAGAATTTGTCTTTCGTATTTGAATATTGTATTTTTGTATCGTAAGTTTAATGAATGTTTGATGCAATGATATGAGGAATAGACTTAACATCTTTTTTTTACTATTTTGTCTGCTGGTTACCAATATAAGCCATGCACAGATAAATGAACTACAGCGTTCCACACCCGAGGCGGAAGGTGTTCCTTCACGTGCGGTGATAGCCTTGTTTGATTCTCTGACTGCATTACCCCAAACGGATATACACAGTGTGATAATATTACGTCATGGCAAGGTAATTGCTGAAACTTATTTGGTTCCATTTGCACCGGAATATAGCCATACGATGTATTCTTGCTCCAAGACTTTTGTAGGTGTTGCGATAGGTCTTGCTATTGCGGATAATCGTCTTCGCCTGACCGACCGTGTAGCAACTTTTTTCCCCGAGTCCCTTCCCGATACTGTTTCTGCGAATTTGGCTGCCATGACCGTTCGCGATTTACTTACCATGACTTCGGGAATTACGCCGGACTGGAATATGCGCAATATCTGTACTGACTGGATACGTACTTATCTCGCGAAACCTGTAAAAACTCCGGGTAAACAGTTCGAATATGATTCGATATGTACTTATCTTCTTGCTGCCATTGTGCAGAAAGTAACGGGAATGACTGTACTCGATTACCTGAAATTGAAAATCTTCAATCCGATGCATATTACTGATGTTGCTTGGGAACAAAGTCCTGAAGGTTTCAATACAGGTGGTTGGGGATTGTATATCCAAAGTGAATCTTTGGCAAAATTCGGACTATTGTTACTGAATCATGGTATATGGGAAGGAAAGCAACTTATTCCTGCTTCTTGGGTGGAGCAAATGATGACTCATCAGATAGATATCGGTGGCAATGGTTATGGTTACCACATGTGGCTTTGTGAATATCCCGGTGCAGTGCGTGCCGATGGTGCTTTGGGGCAATATGTTTTGGTTATTCCGGATAAGGATATGGTAGTTGTTATCACTGAATGTACTTTACTAGATGGTCGTACCCAACGTAGATTGGTTTGGAACTGCCTATTACCGGAAGTGGGTGATGAGTCATTGACTCTGGGTAAGGACTATGAATTATTGCAGAAAAAGCAAAGTTCTTATCAGCTGCCGGTAGTTCAGGGTAAAGTCACTTCTTCTGATGCAAGACAATATGCGGGTAAAACTATTGTACTCGAGTCGAATAAATATGGTTGGGAGTCTCTCAATCTTCATTTTAAACGGAAAGAAATAGTGATGGCCATAAAAGAAGAAGAGATTGCGTATGATCTTCTGTTTGGATATAAGCAATGGATGAAAACTGCAATTAACGCATATCCACCTTATTCCATTTCTGCAAAAGAGCATTTTAAAGGTATAGAAGGACCGTTTTGGGTGGCGGGTAGCTATGCCTGGCTATCTGTATCTACTTTATGCTTAAAAGTACATTATGTAAACTGGATAAGTGCACTGGAACTTAGATTCCGTTTTGAGGGAAAACAGGTGTTCCTGAACGTGAAGGAAAATTTTTCTTCAGGAGAAAGTGTGACTATTAAAGGTAGTGTGAACGACTGAATAAATTATTTGTTATTATGAACCGTCTTGTTCTTGCTTTGAAGCGTCCTTTTATTTGGATATACCGTTTTCGTCACCGTTGCGGCTACGGAGTGCATTCTCCTTTTGCTTTTAATCTGATTACTCATGTAATTTATGAAAATACACCTTATTATAAATACAAGGATTTGGTGGTGGCACAGAAGAAATTGGCGTTGGAAAAAGATAAATATTGGAAGTATGAATCCAAGAAAATAAAACAACTCTTGTTCCGCCTTGTCAACTATACACAGCCGGACACAATTGTGGATGTGGGTACACTCTCAGCTTCTGCCCTTTATCTGAAAGCAGGTAAGGAAGGTGCCGATTATACTTCTGCTTCCGAACTTTCTGAGTTGTTCTTGGAAGCCGATGTACCTGTAGACTTTCTCTATCTGCACGATTATCGGTGTCCGGAATTTATGGAAGAGGTATTCCGAATCTGTATGGAACGTACAAGAAACCGGTCTGTATTTGTGATTGAAGGTATCCATTATACTCCGCAGATGAGTGCTTTGTGGAAACGTATGAAACAATATGAACAAATAAGTATTACTTTTGACCTATATGACCTTGGTATTATCTTCTTTGATAAAACTAAAATAAAACAAGACTATGTTGTAAATTTTTAAGGATTGGCTATAAAAATACAGTGATTTGAATAAGAGAAATGAAGAAGTATACTTCTTCATTTTTTTGTTTTGTAAATGAGAATGTTAGAGTACCGTTACTTTGTAGGTAACGGAATATTTTTCGGTGCAAACATAAGTGTTTTCCCATAAATGAGCAAATAATATCGTTGTTATTTTACAAAAAAACAAAAAAGAATTTATTCAATTGTGTCGATTATGCGAATTAGGATGCTTGATTCATAAAAACCTATTAAAATGAAAAAGATAATTTTACAACAAGTTATGACAATTGTCATTAGAGAACTACGTGAAAACGGACAGTGGGGGACAAGTCATATTTATCAGTCGACTTTAAATGCTTTTTCTGCATTTAATAGTTATCAGGAACAACCTATTAATAAAATAACAGTTTCGTTATTGAAACGTTTTGAACTATATCTACGACAGCGAGAATGTAGTTGGAATACGGTTTCTACTTATATGAAAACACTCCGTGCCGTCTACAATCGTGCTGTAGACAGGGGATGGGCTAAGTTTTCACCCAGATTGTTTGAACATGTATATACTGGTACACGTACAGATAGGAAGAAAGCATTGGGTGTTTCGGATATTGGTGGGCTGGTACGTGATATGGAAAATAAATTGCTAAAGTCTATGTTAACTTCAAACCAACAAAAGACAGAAGCATTTTTCGTTCTTATGTTTCTGATGCGAGGTTTGCCATTTGTTGATTTGGCTTATCTACATAAACAAGATCTACAAGGAAATATTTTGTCTTATCGGAGACAGAAGACAGGACGTTATTTGCGAGTGACTCTTTCGGATGAAGCTATGCAACTAGTTCGTTTGATGGCAAATAAGGATGAGACTTCTCCTTATTTATTCCCTATATTACATAGTGAAGAAGGGACTGAAGCTGCCTATCGTGAATATCAGACAGCACTACGAAGTTTTAATCATCAACTAGCAATATTAGGGAAGAAATGGGGTATAAGGTCTATCAGTAGTTACTCAGCCCGCCATACATGGGCTACAATGGCTTATTATTGCGAAATCCATCCCGGTATCATTTCGGAAGCGATGGGGCATTCTTCTATTACAGTTACTGAGACCTATTTGAAACCGTTTCATGATAAAAAGATAGATGAAGCAAACCAGTTGGTTATCTCTTTTGCAAAAAATAATGGAATGTTAGAGAAATAGTTCCAAATTAATCTCTTCAAGCGGGTAGAACTTTACTTTGTTTCTTCTTTTGCTTTTCGCATGTTTTCCAGAGTACTATCCTTTGGAACAGGATACCTTTTACCTTCAAGTTTATCTTTTAGCTATTGATCCTTCAGCTGATATTATTATCAGAACCATTCTTTTCTTACTATTTCTTTGATTTTGAGTTTCTATTCTCTGCTTTTTTGGGGAATAAACCTCTTATTAATCATTCAAATGGATCATTATCCGTTACCTACAAAGTAACAGAAAAAATATGTATATGTTTAGTAAGTTTTGAAATCGCAAATAATATGTATCTGATTTAAATTAAATGAGTTTTTAATAATATATTATTAATTTAATTGAAACAATTTTTATGAACAAAAAGTATCTCAATGTGATCCTGTTCAGTGCTTTAATGATGGGTACTGCAGGAACATTTACGTCTTGTAAGGACTATGATGATGACATCGCAAATCTGAACGAACGTGTTGATGCCGTAGAAAAGGGACTTGAAGCGTTGAAGAACGACTTTGGTGCTCTTGGGTATGTAAAAGATGTAACATTTGCAAATGGAAAGTTAACAGTTACAAATGCTAGTGGTACTCCGGTTACTTATGATATTCCGGATACCAATACTACTTATTCATTGGATGTTGCTCAGAATGGTAACTCTGTTACGATTACACTGAAAGGTAGTGATGGAACTACTACGACAAAAGAAATCAAGTTTACTGACACAGACACTAAGTTTGATGCTTCGAAGTTGACTTATGATGCAAAAACCGGTGTTATCTCTTACGACGGACAAGCAACCGGTGTTAAAATTACAATTCCTGAACCTGCAAAAGCTACAGTCGTAAAGTATGTTGAAGATGGTATTGTCTTAGGTTGGCAGATTGACGGAACCAAACTGTTGATTAGCGATGCGCTACCTATTACAAGTTTTGAATATATCCCAGAAAAGATATTGGCTGATTGGGGCGAAAGAGTAATTGTTTTTGAGGAAAACTCATATACAGAGAAAGTAATAGCTAAAGATGCTGTAACTAAAGGGAGCAAAACTCTTTATATGCCAAATCAGGCTACTCCTCAATATCATGTAAATCCGTCCAGCGCAACAATTGCTCAATTGGCTGAAGAAGGAAAACCTGAAGTGTTGAAAAAGACTGTTGAACAAGTAACGAGAACTCCGGGTAACTTTATTGAGTGGAAGAAATCTGAGATCAAAGATGGTGTAATGACTGTTACTTTGGAAGCAGATCCGACCTTGTTTGAAAAGGATAAGAACAAATTGGATGAAATTGCTCTCCAATTCACTGCTGCAGAAGCTAAAAATAAGATCACTACTGAATATGTAGGGGTCATCAACAAAACAGCCGAAATCGATTTGGTTTTGACAGATAAGGAAGTAACCGTATTGGATGCTAAAGATGACAAATGCCACTATGCTGATTCAAAAGCTGATGCTATAGCTCAGGCTGCTTTAATTGACGCGTCAAACATGCCACAAATAACCAATCATCATTTGGTACAAAATGTGGTTTATTCTCAAGCTATTGCAGGTATTGATTTGAATGAGCTTGTACATGCATGTGACATCAAGGCTGCTGCAGGTCATAAGTACTTTGATTATGCTGCTCATACTAACTTGACATTGTCGTTCAAGCCTGTTGATTATGAAGTTAATAATACTCCGCAACAACAGTATATGAAACTGGAAGGTACAAATAATGCTACTTTCAAAGCTGTGAACTATGGTGATGTAAATGAAAGCTGTATTGGTAAAGCTCCGATGGTATTGGCTGAGTTGCGTGATTCTCACAATAGCGATGCATTGGTTGCTGCTGCTTATATCAAACTGTTGATTGTTGGTGATGAAGCTGCTGAACCGGAAGAAGACATTACTATTGACGAAACAACTACAGTGGGTATTGGATGTAATAATCCTAAACTTGAATGGACAACAGATGATAGATTCATGAGTACTCAGGTTTATACATTTACATCTAACAGCAACCTGAAAGCATTGAGTAAAGAACAATTCCATACTATTTATACATTTGCGGGCGCTCCTGTTGCTGGATATGATAATAAGGGTGCTTGGACAGTGACAGAAACTATCAATAATGTGGATGGTAAAGCCAACCATGAGGTTAAATTTGTCTTGAATACACAGCCGTTGAGTGCGGGTCAGTACTATGCTTATGGTATTTATCAGAGAACTACAGCCGATGATGATCTGAATAAGGTAGATAACAGCCGTAGTTATCCGATGAACGTGGTTATCAAGTACGTTGTAAATGTAAATGCTGTGAACTTTACTGCAACTTCTGCAGAAAGAGTAAGCAATGCTTGGAACGCAGACAAGACAGCTGCTTCTATCTATTGCCAGACTCCGGGTACAGGTAATACTACACAGATTGTTGGTGATTTGAACGAACTCTTTGACGGTGGTAAGGTTGTATTTACTTATAGTAGTGAGTTTAATGCAACTATGTATCCGAGCTTCGTTAATACTAATATGGACTACAATTTCGTATTCTCTGAAAAGAATAAGAAAGCTGTCCGTGGTACTGTAACTGGCGTTGACGGCACTAAGTATCAATTGGCTTTGAATGCTGCCAAGACTGAATTGCATGCTGTAGATCCTGCTATTGTAAATGTAACTAACGCTGACTTGACTGCTGATAATTTGGTTGCAAGCTTGTCTGGTACAAACAATAAGGATGTTAAGTACGCAAATACAGAGGTGGCTAAGAACTTGCTGAATATTGCTAAACGTGATGCTGGCAGTTTCTATGCTGTAATGGATATTGAATACTTCAATGGATGTGATCAACTTGTTGAGGTTACTAACGGCGAGTTCAACCTTCTCTTCATCCGTCCGGTCAATGTATCTGCTAATGCAGACAAGCATTTCACTGACGGTTTGAACGTAGGTGATCCTGCTAATACTTTGAATTTGGCAGAATTGGTAATCTTCAATGACTGGAGATATGATAATGAGTTGAACAGCTTCGCTAAGCACTTGAATTATTATAAGTACTATGGTGTAACGAAGATTGATTGTCCTGATTTGATGAAGGTTCAGACTAACTGGGGTGGTAAAGGTAAGAGAACTCTTGCAGAAGCATTCGGTGAAGAACAAGCCAAGAAGATCCTGTCTATCAATTCAAAGGTTGCTACTCCTGACGGTACTACTTTACCCGATTATGGAACAATCTCTTATATCAAGACCAGCAAAGCTGAAATTTCAAGCTACGAACTTTACATTCCTTTGACCATCACTTATACGTGGGGTACTATTGTTGAGGAAATTACTGTAACAGTTCAGGAAACAAAATAATTCTTAGATAATACGTACCGGAGTCTTCCGGTACGTATTATCTAAGAATTAGCAAATTGAGTTCTGATAGATTTTATGAATGGAGTTCCTTCTGCGCATAGATCGGGCTTTAAGAATTCAGAACTTTTTGTTTGTTTGCTTTTGAGAAAGAGCACTTTGTGAAAAGTGCTTCTTTCTCCCTTTTCAAACAGAAAGCGAAAATTCCGGAACGAAATTTCTTTGAGTGGAATTACTTCATTTTAAAATTGATTTATGGATAGAAAATTTACTGGTTGACACATAATCCTTGATAAACCAGTTATAGACATCTGTCTGTGAAGATAGGTACATTTTCACAACCGTGAAAATAATAGTGTTGAAGAAGGAGAGTGTGATTGGTACATACTCTCCTTCTTTTTTATTAAAGTTATATATCATAAAAATATTTGATTATGGACATGAAAAAAAGTTTGCTTTTCGTGGCTTGCGGGTTCAGTGCGGTGATTGCTTTTGGACAAAGCGAGTTCCATTCCTTGGATAAAACAAAGGATGATGGTAAAATTGTTTTTAATCCACATTGGCAAATGCAGTTACAGATGGGAGCTGCACATACCATTGGTGAGGCTGGTTTTAAAGACCTGATATCTCCTGCGGCCGCTCTGTCTGCCGGATATCAGTTTACTCCTGTATGGGGATTGCGTGCCGGAGTAAGTGGATGGCAAGCCAGAGGCGCTTGGGTAACCCCTTTCAGTAAGTATAAATTCAATTATCTACAAGGTAATGTAGACGCTACGCTTGACTTGAGTAACCTGTTTTGTGGATATAATTACAAGCGTTTTTTCGACGCTTATTTGTTCTTAGGTATGGGTATCAATGGAGCTTTCAACAATGATGAGGCTGTAGCCATAAATGATGCCGGATGTCATCTGGAATATTTATGGCGTGATAATAAAATAAGCGTTGCGGGTAGAGGAGGTCTCGGTGCGAATTTACGTCTGGCAGAGCGATTATATCTCAATCTGGAAGTAAATGCTAACCTGCTTACGGATAAGTTCAACTCCAAGAAAGCAGGTAATTCTGACTGGCAATTCAATGCTTTAGCGGGATTTACCATTAAATTTGGAAAGACCCATAAAAAGATGACCCCTGTTCGTCGTGAAGAACCTGCCCCTCAACCTCCCGTAGAAACTAAACAGGTAGAAAAACCTGTAGCATTGTCAGAAAATAAAGTGGAGGAGAAAAAGGCGGAACTACAGTCTGTGAGACAGAATATTTTCTTTGCCATCAATTCGGCTGTCATTCGTCCTTCGGAAAAGAGTAAAATTGATGAATTGGTTTCTTTCTTACAAAAGAACGAAAAAACAACAGTCACTATCTGTGGATATGCAGATGCCGCGACAGGAACAGCCACCATCAATGAAAGACTTTCTAAACAACGCGCACAAATCGTAGCGGGTACTTTACAAGCTAAAGGTATTGCAGGCGATAGAATAAAAGTTGACTTTAAGGGAGATAAGGAACAACCTTTCCCTGTTGTAGAAGAAAATCGTGTAACAGTCTGCGTTGCAGAGTAAGTAGTATACTGTTTAGGAAGGTTGCCTATTGCGTTGTTTTAGGCTGCACATGCAATGAAATATTGGAATATATTTTTTTAGTACAGGCAACCTTCCTTTCTCAACTTTTCTTCCCTCTTTTTGTTCATTCAGAAAGAATAAGTTACATTTGTGAATAATGTCATAATGAACAAAAGTTTTATGAAAAAAAGCCTTATATATACAAAGACCGGAGATAAAGGTATTACTTCTTTGGTGGGAGGTACACGGGTAGGTAAAACCCATATTCGGTTGGAAGCCTATGGTACGGTGGATGAGCTGAATTCCAATTTAGGACTTCTTGTCACATACCTGTCCGATGAACGTGATCGGAATTTTGTGCAGCAAGTACAGGATAAATTATTCTCTGTAGGTTCGTATCTTGCCACCGACCGTGAAAAGACCGAACTCCATCAAGCCAGTATTATCAGTTCCGAACTGGTGGAAATCATGGAACATGAAATAGACCGTCTGGATGGAATGTTGCCTCCTTTGTCTTTTTTTGTACTTCCCGGAGGGAGCCGTGGAGCGGCGGTTTGTCATATTTGCCGTACAGTCTGCCGACGTGCAGAACGTCGTATTCTTACGTTAGCCGAACAAGTAGAAATCTCCTCTGAATTATTGGCTTATATCAATCGTTTGTCTGATTATTTATTCGTTCTTTCGCGTAAAATTAACCAAGACGAGAAAAAAGGTGAAATATTTTGGAATAATAGTTGTAAGTGAGAGATTTTATTATACTTTTGCCGAAAAATAGAAGATAGGAATTAATATTCACAATTTTAATACTTAGAGACTATGTATTGGACATTGGAATTAGCATCTAAATTGGAAGATGCTCCTTGGCCGGCAACTAAGGACGAACTGATTGATTATGCCATGCGTTCAGGTGCTCCGCTTGAGGTGATAGAAAATCTGCAAGAGATGGAAGATGAAGGCGAGATTTATGAAAGCATTGAAGATATTTGGCCCGATTATCCAAGCAAAGAAGATTTCTTCTTCAACGAGGAAGAGTATTGATATGCTTTGAACGAAACTTGTTCTTGAATTCAGGAACAAGATGAAAAATAGAAGGAGGTAGTTTGAAGGCCCTTACTATGGCTGGATAACTACTTTTTTTCTTTATATACCCCCCCCATAATAGTTATGATAGAAACACAAGTAGAAACGGCACGTCGCTTGCCTTTGTTAAAAGAACGGCATTTGTCCGATGATTGTCGGAACGAGATAAAAGAACTATTGAAAGATACATACGGTTACGAACAGTTTCGTAATTTGGAAATCTATGATGATTTGTTCAAAAACAAGGAGACCTTATACATTTCACAAGGCCAGTTAATTGAAAATGTGATTCGTGAAGTGGAAAAGGCGCAAAATGGTGAGACTACGGTGGATAATATACTGTTGACAGCTCCTACAGGTTCAGGAAAATCATTGCTTTTTCAACTTCCCGCCATCTACTTGGGAAATGAATATAACTTACTGACTATTGTGGTTTCTCCTCTGAAAGCCTTGATTGTAGACCAGGTGGAAAGTTTGCAGGATATAGGCTATAAGCGTGTGGCGTATGCCTCTTCCGATCTTTCACCGGAACAAAAGGCCGATGTATACAGGCAGGTACACGATGGAGATATTGATTTGTTCTATCTTTCGCCTGAGCTGTTGCTCTCATACGATATCAAGCATTTTGTGGGTGAACGCCGTATCGGGCTGGTTGTAGTGGATGAAGCGCATACAGTGACTACATGGGGTAAAGAATTCCGTGTGGATTATTGGTTTTTGGGACGCTATCTGAACTTGTTGAAACAGAACCTCGGATATAATTTTCCTTTGTTTGCATTGACTGCTACGGCAGTATGGAACCCTAAGGGTGGTAATGATATGGTATTTGAAACCATCCGTTCATTGCAGATGGAACCCTGTGTGCTCTATGTCGGCACGGTGAAACGACGTAATATCGGTTTTGATATCCGTCAACTTACGATGGAAGAAGGTGAAACCTACGATAAAGCGAAACAACGGGCTATAGCGGCGCGTGTAGAGGGCTTTTTGGATGGACATAAAACGTTGCTTTACTATCCTTTTGCCGGGGGTATCGATATGCGGTTGAAAACATGGGTTCGTTCTACCGATTGGCATTTGGTGGCTTCTTACTATGGAAAGAAAGATAAGGAGCAGAAAGCTGCGATTGTCCAAGAGTTTAAAGAAGGCAGCAAACGGATGATTGTAGCAACAAAGGCCTTCGGTATGGGTGTGGATATCAGCGACATTGATCGTGTCTATCATGTGGCTCCTTCCAGTACTTTTGTAGATTATATCCAGGAGATAGGACGTGCCGCCCGTGATTCCGATGTGCAAGGTGTTTCGGCTGCAGATTACCATGAACGTGATTTTTACTATATGAAGCGTCTGCATCAGACGGGGAATATTGCGCAGGAACAGTTGGGACTTATCCTGAAGAAACTTATGGAAGTGCACAAGATGAAAGGTGATAAACCGGAAATGTTGGTTTCTTTGTCCGATTTTGAGTTTGTTGTAAAACTGCCGCGTACCAAGAATAAGCTTGAATATGAAGCCGAATTGGGACAGCTGATCAAGACTGCGCTACTGTGGCTGGAGGAAGACCTTGCACATCGCTACGGGGAATATCTGTTGGAGGTAAGTCCCCAAAATCTGTTGACCGAGGGATACATACAAGATAAGACGGGTGATATCTTTATCCGTGAGTTCTCTGATTATCTGACGAAAATAGAAGGTGAAGAAGGGGTGTACAGGGCACGTTTGGAGAAGATTTGGGAAGAACGTTTCCCGGAACTGGGATATAAGGAATTTAAACAAAAACTGAATAACGGAACTCTATGGGAAGGAGCCCGTGCCGTATCCGTAGGTAAACATGAAGTCTTGCTAAAAGAAGATACGGCAGTTATCCGTCAGCGTATGGATGCCCTTTTCAGTAGCTTGATTGCCATGTTGAAAACTGCCTTGCTGAAGAGTAAAGGCCGTTTTGATGAAGAAGAACTGCGTGCCGTTTTTGCCGAGCATGGCATGGACGTACCGTCTGCCAAACGTTTCATCGGTTCTCTTTTGGAGAGCCGCACGGAAGAAGGACGTAGCGTTAGTTACATTAGCAGTGTGAAGAAGAAAGACTCCAACGAACTTTCTTTTACCGTAACCAAAGGTTTTGATTTGCTTCTTTCACGCTATCAGAAGTTATTTACTCAGCGCATCGTAGGCAGTAAGGGAGATCGGTTGTTGTTCTATTGTACCCCGTTCTCCGATTTGAATATGCTGCTTAACCTGCTTTCCATGCTCGACTGTCTGTCGTTTAGCGTAGAGGGCGGTGGTACGCCTTGCGTACATATCAGTTTCTACAATCCGGAACTTTTACATCAATTGGCCGATTCCGGTGAGTATCATAATCTTATCCTGGATACCAACGAGCAAATATTTGAAGAACAGATTGAACTATTCTCTTTCTTTTTCGGTACTGACCGCCTGACCAATGAGCAACGTTGGGGTTTTGTAGAAGACTACTTTACAGGTATGAATGTGAAAGATCTGAAGAAGAAGTATTCTTGAAGTAGTATCCATTTTTAGATTATTTCCTTGTAGGAATGGAATTTATTGAAGGTGAGTCTGCAGGAACTGCCGGAGAATGAGTAATATCCTTTTCCCCATGCATCATATTTCAGATACTACTTTTTCATGCCGCGAGGCTACAAACGGTCTACCAATACACGGTAGCCGTCTGTGGTCTCGGGAGTCTCATATACCCGTCTGATATTAATCTGTGTCATGACCGTTCTTTTAATTCTTTTTCCAGAAGGATGGCACGTGGAAATACGATATTTTTTCCAGATGAATATGTCGGTGTAATGCCGCTTCGAAATCCTTTAGCTGTTTGAGCACGAACCGATAGCTGTTGCAGGCATCTTCTGGGACTTTATATCCGTTAGTCAGCTTCTCGATATGGTAATAACGTTCACCTTCGGTATCATGTTCCGCCATCATTACATCAATAGGAACTTTGATACTTTCCGCATGGAAAGGAGGAATTCTTTTTTTAACTTTTATATTTCCTGCTGAGCAGTGGAACTTTTTGTTCTATCTACAATTCGGGAGCATGGAATGTCTGAAAGATTAGCATTATTTGAGTTAACTTATCCTGTCTTGGTTCTCTATTTTCTGGAAAGCCAGTCTCTCATCTCCGTTGGCGAGGAAGATGATACCACAATATTGAAAGCCATGTTTCTTCAAGATATATTGCAGTATATGATTGTCCCTGTGTGTATCGGCGCGCAAGTTAGGTATTTGTTCATAGCACCATTGCAAACAGGCGGCAGATACCCCTTTACTGTCCTCCGTGCTGGCCAGACGATGAATGACGCCGTATGGTTGTGTATCTTCCACCCATGCCCCGTCATAAATACGTGCGTAGGTAGGGTCGTTTCCTTTGATAAAAGTAAAAGTCCCGGCAATTGTTCCTTCATCAATGCATACGTAACTGTTTCCGCTCTGAATATCTTTCGTAATTAGTTCCACGGAAGGATAATTCCCTGTCCATTGTTTCATATTTCCATCTTTCCTCATGATACGTTTGGCCTGTCCGAAGATGTCCATAAGCGTACTTATTTCTGTAAGTTGCGTCTTTCTGATTGTTATCATGGCTATGTCTTTAAGCAGAATATTGGTTACTCCGTTAATTATTGCCGTAATATCCTTTTCCGGGCATGTATATCGGTTGTGTCAATCCACCTTGGTTATCCAGTTTCCCTTCGCTACGCAGGCGGCGTAGATGGCGCATGGCAGTACTCTTCGGCATTCTACACAAATCTTGAAAATCCGTTCTTCTCAAAAATTGGTGGGTTTTGAAGTACTCCGTCAGTTGCCGGTCAATTTCTTCATTTGACAGGCGTTTGAACTCTAGGATTCCTTTCAGACATTTCACTTTTAGGATACCGAATTCACTTTTCAATGTCCGGTCTGCACGAAATTTGATAGCTTTCAACTTTACTTTTGCCAACTTTCGTTTGGTGGAAGCGGTCACCGGTTCGGTAGAGGTCAGGCAAGGATAGAAGTAGCCGATCCCGTCCAGATGTACTTGTCTGCCTTCGGCAAGTTCTTTGCCCATGATATGCGAAAGGGCATCAAGCGCTGCAGAGACATCAGTCTCAGTCAGCGAACAACGTTCCTGAATGCGATGGCGTAGTACGTCGGTTCCTACCGAACCGTTCAGTTTGATGCGCGGATGCAGTGTTTTTTCTTCTTCTTTGTTAGCGGGCTTAGGATCCTCGTACCAGTCAAATAGTATTGCCATTGTTTTTGTTTTTTAATAACATGTATTGTTAATGTCAAGTCCTGATACGAAAGGTGTCAGATCCTGTACTTTGTTCTTGTTTCACTTTAGTGAACGATCCTGTTCACTGCAGTGAACAGTTCTGTCCATTGAGGTGAATAGTTCTGTTCACTGTAGTGGAGCGTTCGTGAAGACAAAGCAAAGTTACGATAACCTTAAAGGATAAACAAATAAATTCCTGTCATTTATTCCATTATCTTTACCCTGTTGACCTTCTCCAGCCAGAAGCGGCTACGGTTCCAGTGCAGTGGTTTATATTCGTTGTTATATTTGATGATGTTATTACGGAATATCAGACCGTCCACCGACTTGGCATACAGGATGGGTGCATCGAACGTATCGAATTCGTTCGCTTCGATGAGGATACTGCCTTCCTTGCCACCGTGGAAAAAGAGCTTCTGTCCTTCCAGGTCCGGAATTTCGGGATAGATGGAAATGATGGCGTTGGTGAACTGAAACCGGTTGGTCAGCGCATTGATGAAACGGTTCTTGCGGATGAGTACGTCACGGCAAGCGCCGGTTTCATACCAACCGTTGCAATCGCCGCATAGCAGGATGGCAGCCCCTGAGGTGTGATCAAAGAGATTGTTCTCTACCACTACTTTCTGCGGGGTACTGAAGAGGGTGCCACGGGCACGGTTGTTGCGGATAGTATTTCCACTGAATTCTACTTCGGGAGTCCAGGTGAGATTTTCAATGCCGAAACCTTCCTGTGCGCTGATTGCCGGGTCGATAGCGTCGCGGAAGGTTATCTTGAATTCGCGGGCTCCTGCCACTTGTTTCCGGTCAAAAGGAACGATGGCGGTAATACGGTTGGGACGTCCGGTTATCTCCATGGTTTTGGAACGTACAAACTGGACACTGTCTCCTGCTTCACCCCATTTGAAACCCCATGACTGACTGTGCATGTAGCGGCCTACGAGAGTGTGGTTATCAATTTGTTTCACTACTTTCAGATAAGTACCGTGTACGTTGATAGCATCGTCCATCATTCCTTCGTACAGGCCGTTGCGGGAAATGATTTTTCCTTTGCAGCCCGAGAAGTGAGTGGCGTCTGCTTGCGTGGTGAAATAGCGCGGGTCGTTGTCTCCTTTCAGGCAGATGCCGAAACCTTCAAGTGTAAGGTTGTCGCATAACTGGGCGAGGAGTCCCATGCCTTCGGCATAATGTACTTTTACATTATTAATAAGAGTATTACGGTTTTCGCTGAGGAAGATACCCGGAGTGGGACGGGACCATATACGCATGGCTACTGTAGTACCCGGTATAAGGCGGCTGTCTTTCCAGCGAGGAGCGATGAGGGTGCCGTCTTTGGTGACGGAAACTCCTTTTGTAGAGAAAGACAGGTCGCTGGTATTGTAAACAATGTGACGGGTTTCCTCTTCAAAAGCAATACCGGTAGAGGGTTGCGCAGTCCAGCCATTACCATAGGACTCGAAGATCGAGTCTTTGGTGATACGCCAATTCACCCAGGGAGCAGGTTTGAAGGTGATACCTTTTTCTGCATTGTTTTCCAGTATTTGTATCTGGGTGATGTGCGGGATAGCGAAGTCGATGCTGAAGTCACGCAACGTACAGTTTTCGGAATGGAGCAAAGAGAGCGGCAGCATTCGTCCGTGGAAGATAAATTCGGCACCGTTCCCCTCCAGAGTGAAGTGTTTGAAACCTTCCAATGCAATCCCCACTCTCTTGGGATTGGTCTGGTCGTGATTGGAGATGTAGTAGATGCGTTCGGCGGAACCTGTTTCGTGGAAGTTGTATTTTCCTTTGGAAAAACGTAATACGATACTATCTTCGGGAGCGCATTCAGACTGGATATGCTTGATGACTCGTTGCAGGACGGGGCTGGCATTTTTCTTACTGTCGGCTTTCAGTCCCATTCGTGAGAGGTCGTAGATACGCTCGGCGGCGTTTAGGCTGCTCATACTGCCTGCAATGACGAGACAGAGGTATAAGGCTTTCTTGAAGTTCATTTTATTTAATTGATAGTTGATAATTGGGGGACTTGTAATTAGTAACCGGTAATCTTTACGGTCTCTATGCAATCCCCTTCTTTTACAGGGGAATAGAAATTGTGTTGTAAAGTCCAGGGTTCTTCCAGCGAATAGTAATCTATTTCATTGGCGGGGTCATTGTCGGGAAGATTGTTGAGACGGTCGAGCCAGGTTTTCCAACGTAGATAATAGAAATCTTTCAGTAAACCGTTCCATTCCTTGTGGGCATAGTCGTGCAGACCTCCATCATCGGATGCCAGGCGGTTACCCCATGTGGTGATTTGTACACGGGCGTTCCACTCCAGCCAGTCTTTCTCTTCCGGAGTGTGACCCAGGTTGCGGGCTTGTTCTATCCATCGGCCTACCTTGAATTCGGGACGGGTGGCAAGCAGGCGGTCTTGTTGCAAGAGCAGTTCGAGGAAACGGTCGGAAGCCAAGCGAAGCAACGGTTTGTCTCCGGCATCGTATGCCGCTTGGATTACTTTGTAAATCAGACGTCCTTTTTCGGCTACGGCCTGGCGGGTGATGTCAATCAGATCGTATTCAAAATTATTGTTCCCTTTGAACTGTCGGGCTTCTTCCAGAAATAGGCGTGCGGCACGGAGCACGTCGTGGGGATTATAGTAGTCGGACATTTCGGACCAGCTGGAGACCTGATAAACATTCAGAGCGGGGCGGGCACAGAAGATGGATTCATGCGTGCCTTGCTGGGTGGAGCGGGGCGGGCAGTTGTAGACGGAGTTGCCCAGCAATACCCATGCTTCCAATAGCCGGGGGGTACATTTGCCATAGCGGGCGGAAATATATCCTTCCAGCCATTCGTCTTTGGAGAAACCGGAAGGCCGCCAGGGCAGTTCGCAGAGCAGTTCGTACATCACGGGGTTGTTTTCCGAGCCTTCCATGGTCATTCCTATTCCTTTCATTGTACTTCCGAAGGGGCTTTCAACGGCTTTATAGTATTCATCGATGACGTGTTGCATCTTGCCGTGCAAGCCTACATTGCCACCGTAGTTCAGCAGCATGCAATAGAGCCATTGATGGTTGTCGAAACCGTTCTTCCGATACCAGGCGGAGTTGGGGTCGCCCCATTGCGGACGGCTTTCGGAGTAAAGGTCGAGTACAAGCATATCGCCCCGGGGAATGTTCTTTATCATCTGCGCGCGTGGGTTGGCGCCCCATGCCTGTATTACCCAGATGGAATTCCGGCTGTTCTCTTTCATTGCTTGCCAGATGGCTTGTCCGGCTGCATCCAGATTGACACCCGCTACATTGCCTCCTTCGTGAAAGGGATCCATGCTGTAAAAGTCTGCTTTACCATACAGACGGTTCATTTCTTTATAGTACAAAGCGGCTATTTCCTTGAAACGGGTATCAGTAGGTTGCAGGAAAGCAGGACGGTGGTATCCGTTCCATTTACCCGGACTGGCCACGTTCACTCCTAATTTTTCTTTGACATTGTGTGGAAGCATACCCGAATATCCCGGCAGTACGGGATGGATACCGTACTCTCGCATACGTTTCAATATTTTCTTTTGAAGGGCGATGCGGTCTTCATACCAGGAGTCGGTATTCGGTCCGCCCCATCCTTCGAGATTGTTCATCAGCCACCAGGCCTGGAAGGCGGGACCTGCCACAAACTCGTTTACTTCTTCTTTGGAGTAACCTAACTTTGAGAGTACGTTGCGCCAGACGGCATCCGTTCCTACCAGTGCCAAAGACAGGTTGATACCGTGCAAGGCCATCCAGTCAATCTCTTGTTCCCAACGCTTCCAGTCCCAGAATGCCATGGTATAAGAGAAAGTGCAATAGTTGAAGTCATAGCGGTAGATGGATTTTGTATCGTGTCTTTCTTTATGGAGGACGGGAGGGAGTATGGCGGGAAGTTCGGCAGTCATATTGTTCCAAGAAAGATGGATACCTGCATGGTATTTAAGATACCAGTTCAGCCCTACGGCTATACTGATATAGTTGTTCCCACGGATGACAACTTTTGAGCCTTTTTGATCCAGCTCAAAGAAATCTTTATCTTCGTTGTTGGAGGACGAAAAAGGGGATGTAGCCTGTTCAATGATGAATTTACCGGAAGACCCTGGCGCAATTCTTTCTAACAGCCCCTGTACAGGAGACATGGCAGAGATAATGGGAAGAAGGCAAGACAACAAAATACAAGATATGGATAATCGTTTCATAATCAATTTAGTCTCAGGGTTTATCTATTAATTAAACTATTTTTCCCTTAGGCGAAATGCTTTGAAATATACTTTCTGTTCATCGCCGGAAATGTTGGTTAATTTAATCTTTCGTATTTTCATGTCTGCCACAGCAGCTTTCAGCTGTGTGTTTCTTGCTGCTGATTGCAATTCCACGGTTTGCCATTCATTGCCGTCGGGGCTTATTTCCAGTTTGAAGCGTGAACCGATATTTTCCGTTGTCCCCAAGTCTATAGTGAGAGAGAGCAGCCGACGGGCATAGTCCATGGAGAGGGTGAGTGAACCACCGGCTTGCCAGTTGATGACTTCGTTGGACGGAGAGATATTACCCGCTTTCCCTTTTCGTTGCACCGGGAGCTGAGCCAATTGGCTTACATCACTTTCCAGGGTGTAGGGCGTATAAACGGCTTGTGTATCCAGTTGCGCGTAGTTTTGCTTGTTATAGCGTATCGTGGCGATTTCAAACAGTGCATTGAAAGTAGGCACCAGATACTTGCTGCCGCTTTTTATTCCTGATGGATAAGCGGCATCTGTTTCACTCATCAGGGTTTGTAAGGCTTGTGCATGTGCATGACTTCGGACGAAGATATCCTTCTGTTGTTGCAGGCGCATCATGTTCAGTACTTCCTCGCCGTACTCACCTACGAGTTTAAATTGCGTAAGCCAAGGTTTGATTTCGTTTATCAGCGGACGGTTCTCATCTCCGGAGGCCGTTAGCATATCGGCGGAGGTCACGATTTTCCGGCATTCCTCAGCTACCCGGTTATAGGCCGATTCATCTATTTTTCCATTCTCACGGTAAGTTCTCAGTAATGTGGAAAGTGCGGGTTGGATGTCCGCTGACTCATCACGCCGGAAGCCATGCCCGTTCTTACCCAGGTCGGAATTGTGGGAGGCAAAGATCTTAAGATACTCAGCGTGGAGTGGCATAAGGTCTTTGATGGCATGTTGCCAAGAAACATCGCTGTTATAGCTGTACATATTCCATGTGTAATCGGCTATGCTGTAGAGTGCAATCTTGGAAGCTTCGGCATGTTCCATCGGATTGGAGACGAAAGCAGCCATATCGTCTTTGATGTCGAGTCCGTTTCCGTAGACAGCCCCCAACAAAAGGTGGTCGCGTACATAGTCGGAAACAGGGAAGTTCCACCAGATGTAGGCTTTCCGTTTCAGCAGGGGAGTGATAAATTCCAAGGTCGGTTTATCGATATTAGAAACGACACTGTTACCGGTCCACATGATTTCTATACCTTTGTTCAGTTTCTCACCGAGGGTGGTGAGATAACCGCCTTTTATATTTGCCCATGATTTATTATATTCTGTAGGACACATTATCAGAGGAGCTACATCTTTCTTTACCTTTACAAAATGGTCATCGATATAATTCAGTAATTCAGCCTGTCTATCCGCTTTTGTCCCTTCCCCTGAGATATCGTCAAAGAAAACAGCGAAACCACGTACGCCGAGCTGGTACATGCTTTCGAACTTCTGCAACAAGAGTGAGCGGTCTTCTTCGTTCCATCGAATGTCTTGTCCCGGATGGATGGCCCAATAGAAGATAACATTGTTTTCTTTGGCCTTGTCTACAAGTTGTTTTAATTGTTCGGCTTCTTGAGGAGGATAAGGTTTGCGCCAATTGGGAGTGCTATGGTAAGGGTCGTCCTTAGGACCGTAAAGGTAGACATTCATTTTGTTTCGTCCATAGAAATCAAGTTGACGCATACGGGCTTCCTGGCTCCAAGGTGTGCCATAGAAGCCTTCTACTACACCACGATAGGGGATATCGGGATAATCTGTGATCTCTGCCAAAGGTAATTTGTTGAGAGTGAGCAGTTGGGCAAGCGTTTGGACACCGTAATAGGTCCCCCGTTCGTCGGCTCCGGCAATAATAATGCGGTCTTTTTCTATTTTCAGGTAATAGCCTTCCGGCTTTTGTGGAATATGGCGGTCATATTTCTTGATGATTTTATCTCCCTTTATACCTATATATAGAGAGAATGTAGCATTGGATACTTCACCCGGCATTAATGAATGTAATAATGTCAGAGTAGCCCCGCCATGAAGAGAATTGCCGGATAGTACTTGATATTGTTGGGGAATGTTGATTGAATCATCCTGAGTGATATATGCTTGGGGAAGGGGATGTAATTGAAACTCTTGCGCATGAAGCGTTGTAGTTGCCAACAGACTGGAAATTCCCAGTAATAGTAGTTGTTTTCTCATAATAGATATTTTTAAGGATAGTGAATTATGTTACAAAGATGGAGAAAATAATGAATATTATACAATTATTTTAGAATAAATAAAAAGGCCGCTTCTTCACAGGAGCGACCTTTCTTTAAGTCTAATTTCACCAATAAGAAGTATCCCTACTTCCGGTTTCTTTAGTCATGGGGCTGTGGATTAGGGTTTGTATTCTTTTCGTAGATCTTGAAATCAGCCAAATACAAAGACTCATCCTTGATGCCACTAGTAGGGAATTTCCCATTGAAATCTTCCTCTAGTTTACCACCGTAACTACGATAAATACCGAATTTGTTCCGAATATTGGTTGCACCTTTACGCCACATGTCAATATCTGTAAACTTCTTTTCTACAAGCACTTTACCGTCACTGATACGTACCATCTTGATATAATACGAACCATTGTGCGTATAGTAGATTTCAGATGTGACTTGTATCCATTCATCTTCAAAATCGCTTAATGGCAGGTTGTCAATGATCGTTCCTTTGTTGGTATCTTTATTGTCTCCGTTATGGATGACCTGCACACGCGAGTTCTTACCGTTTGTATCGCTGGCACGAGGAGTAATAGTGATGAGTGGAGAACCATTATTACCTTCCTGCGCCTTCAGCTGATGGATGTGAGTGAAACTTTTGGTGGGACGGAACCCTTTAGGTATCTTGAATTTCCATTCTATTCTTTGCCATTCTTCCCAGTTACCATTCATATGATATTTCCCGTCTCCCGTACGCGATTTCATTTCGTTACGCATACGGTCTTCTATTTTACCGCGGTCACCATCTAATATAATGATGTTGCCATTAGCATCACCTGAGGCATGAGAATTAAACTTGAAGACCCATTGCCCCAGTCCTTTGTCTTCTACCACTTCAATATGTGTATCATCGTTATGATCTTTTCCTCCACCATTGTTGGGATGTTCTGTATATTCGAAATTATATTTCTTCATATATGTATCTACGGCTTGCCATCCGATCAATGAGGCGGCAGCTTGCATTTCTGCTTTCAATTCCCAGGGGACTTCTCCGCTGGTGTTAACTGTAATCTGGGTCGGTGCGGCTTTGACTTCGTCAATGGCTCCATTGGGTAGGTAGACAGTAGTTATTTCTAATTTTCCATTTTCAGGAAATTCCTGCAGTGTTACAGTTCCTGCTTTATCAGATTCAGATGTCACCTCTTTCTGCTCACCGTTTACATTGGTATATTTCAAGATATACCTTACCACATCCTTATAGTTATCTGACCAGCTGAAGTTTAAGATATAATTTGTAGGATTCCACTCAACATTGGTTATAGCGGGATTCTTCAGGCCGGAGATATATTTATTACCATAAACATTGACAGGTGATCCTATCCATTTAGGGGAATTCATCTTTTTATCTTCAGAGTAAGCGACGAAGCTGAAAGTGAGTGTACCCTCTTCTATGTTATCGATGTAGAATTCATTGGACTTTTCTGCTTGTGAAACAGTCATTGCAACCACAGCAGACTTCTTTTCACTTCCTGCAGTCCAAGTTACTTCGCATTGTTTTGCACGTGAGTCAGAATACTTATATTCCACCTTTATCCGTTGATTTCCGGGATATACCTTAATGTCATCGAACTTCTCCAGACTGACTTTTTCTTCCTCTTTCGGGGGAGTGACCGGCTCTTCCGGTTCATTCTTCGAGTCTGAACAAGCTAGTACCAGACATCCGGCAATCCAACCTATTAACAACTTCTTGTACCAGTTTCTCATATACTATCTCCCTTTTTATGGTTATATAAAATATTGTGCAAGGTCTTAAAAAAAGAAGAGTGTCAAAAATTGATAACATTATTCCTTTTGTCTATTTTTTGACACTCTTCAAATTTATTTTACGAGTTTACTAAGGCTTTACTGCAACCGGATTGTCATTGTTCTGGTTTTTCTCAAAGATCCTTATACCGTCCAGATATACAGATTCTGTTTCAATACCGGTAGTCGGGAACATACCTTTAAAGTTATCTTTGATTTTACCCTTGAACCATCGGCGGATACCGAAGTAAGCACGCATATCGATACAGTTCTCACGCCACAATTCAACATTGGTCTTTGAATAATCTACGATAACCTTACCATCGCTGACGCGTTCCATCTTGACTTTCAATGTGCCTTGATAAGAATAAAGAACTTCAATGGTGATATGTACCCATTCATTTCTGAAATCGTCCATTTTTAAGTTATCAACTAACTTCGCATTGTTTCCTCCTGCTTTAGTCTGGCCGTTGTGTATAATCTGGAAACGTGCGTTCTTTCCGTCCTTGTCATCTCCATAGGCATTGAGAGCGATTACTGCATTACCTGATCTTTCTCCACCATCTTCTTTGGGAATAAAATAGAAAAGATGATTGCGCTCGTTAATAGGCTTGAAATCTGCCGGTATCTTCATGTACCAATCATAAATCACAGTTTCACCATAGTTACCACAAACATCATGGTTACCGGCACCGGTTTGCGGACTAAACTGATTGACTTGGCGGTCTTGATTGTTACCTGCATTCATGGCATCATCCAAGCACTTGATACTTCCGTCTTCGTTGGCTTCTGCATGTGCTGTAAGTTTAAATACATACTTACCTCTGGCTGCATCGTTCACGAATTCAATATGGCTACCAATATCGCTAGGGCTATTTTTACTTGCATTATTTCCTTCCGGATGTTCAACATAGTCATATTTGAACTGTTTCATGTAAGTATCTGCATCTTGCCAGGTTGTCCATGTAGCAGCCTCTTGGGGTACTGTCATGTTAGCTGTTAGAGCCCAAGGCTTTTCACCTTCTGCTGCTGTACTGAACGGTTCACTGAATGGAGTGGCAAACTCATCAATGGCACCTTCTGCAGGAAGATAGACTGTAGCGTATGTGAAGGAACCGAATTCGGGGAAATCAGGTAATACGGCCTTTTTCTCACTGTTTACATCTATTCTTAATTCCTGCTCTTCACCATTTATATTGGTATACTTAATCAGGTAAGCAATAGTTCCTTCATAATTACTGCTCCAATATAAGGTGAGTTCTTGTGTAATCGGACTAAAACTATAGGAAGAAACATTCGTGTTCAATAGTGTTGACAGATATCTGTCTCCGTAAATAGTTGTGGTAACGTTAGTCTTCAATGATGGATATTCCATTACTTCAGTATACGTACGGAAATCGAAACTGATTGTAGTTTCGTCCAGTTCTTCAAGATAAAAAGAATTAGGAGTCTCCCCAGTGGTATTCGTGATATCAACCGTCTTGGATGATGCCCCCATATTCCATTCAATTACACACTTCTTGGCTTTCGGGTCTGTCACCCAATAGTCTACACGAGCCCGATAGCGTCCTGGATATAATTTGACAGAGTCGAATTTAGCCAGATAGATAGTCTCGCCTTGTTCCAAATATTTGTCATGCAGATCGTTCATATCCGAACAGGCCATAGTAGTCAATCCAGAGAAAACGAACATTAATACTTTAATATACCATTTCATGTTTTCTTACTTTTTGTTAGTTACAGTTTCTTCTTCACCTCCATTGTCCGGAGAATAACCTTCCGGTTGTCCCCAAAATTCGAGTTCGGCAATATGTACCATTTCGGTACCTCCCCAAGTTTCCAGAATATCAAAACGGATGTAACGCACATCAGTAGCCAATTCGATGGGGAATGTGAAGTCTTCCCCTTCGGCAGCTATACGCTCATCCTCCACAGAAGCCTCTCCCAAGGGAAGCCCTGAAGGTTTGAAAGAGTTGAATTCACCCAAGAATATCCATTGGCGTTCTGGATCCGTTTCATTAAGACCTACGTTACTGTTGAGGGAACCATATACTTGGAACCGTTTCGGATTTCCATGTTCAAAAGCCCATCCTCCCAGATTTCGTTGGGCCAGTTTCATACGGCTTAACGTATATATTTGTCCCATATCAAATGTAAAACGTACTGGAAATGGATCACCGGCAGGAAGATGGAACATATTTCCCTTGTCGCCTCCTTCAGTCTGTTTTTTGCCATCCCACATTTCTGTGATGGGGTAAGAACTGGAGTATTGTTTATATTTAATTGCCGGATCCCCGTTCCATTTCTTCCAATATTTGGTGCTTTGTATTTTTTCTTCATACAGGGGGGTACATTCTTGTGATTTTTTATCGGTCGTATTTCCGTACTTGTCGGTAATCGTAGCACTAAGTACCACTGGTTCCACGCTTAACCCCCGTACAAAGCCTTCACCTTCGGGAGCTGACGAATAGAAAATCTGCAAATTTTCTTCCACATCACTACCATCAGTCAATGGTTTGGAAATAGATACAATAATATCTTTCATTTCCGGATTTTCCCATGTAAACTTGGCACCTCCGAAGTCACTGTTAATCTTCAAGGTCTCATATACATCGAAGATGGGTGCACGTTTGGGGGTAAATTTAACAGTAACCGGTTCCGATAAATTACGGCTTTTGTCCATAGCACGCAACTCTGCCGTATGTTCGGTTGCATTGGCAAAACCTTCAAGTGTAATTTCCCTGGAATATCCAGATACCATGACTGACATCTTTTTCCCTGTGTCCAACGTAAAGTTGGCTATCACTCCTTGCAGGTCGGCATCATCGGGGATGGTATAAGCCAAAGTCACCCCACCACCGAATGTCTCTTTTACACCGACATTGCTCACCGGACCTGGAGCTACGTTATCTACAGGATACTGTCCTACACTCTCTTCATTACAAGCAGACAAGAAAGCGAGTAATAAACTGAATAAAAAGATATGTTTTTTCATTTCTTATAGTTTAAAAATTAGATTACCAGCCCGGATTCTGAATGAGATTGGGATTCTCGTTGATATCACTTTCCTTAATGGGCCACAAATAGTCTCTCAGAGAGAATGAAACGTTATAGACTGTACGTACAGTGTTGTATGACAAATCGTCTGTACCATCGTAATTCCAGCCTTTGATGGATTGGTTCATTTCTGTCATGATGTCGTAGCGGTCTACCCGGCTACCACCACTCCAACGACGCATGTCGTAATAGAAATGGCCTTCCAATGCCAATTCAATGACACGTTCTTGGTGAATAATATCACGTAGACCGTTCTTGTCTCTGAATTTATCAGGTTTGTTTGAATAGAGGGTCCAGCTTTCTTCTACGCCTTTTAAACCGGAACGGAGACGGATTGGATCAATCCAGTTTTCCCAAATCTCAGCGGTCGGTTGTGCTTGTGATTCATTTAATGCTTCGGCATAAAGTAAATAGAGATCTGCTAAGCGGATGTTAGGCCAAAAATAAGTATAGGATACAAAACCGGTACCGGCATCATTCAAACCGGTTTTGTAATTTACTAATTTTTTTGTAAAATAACCGGTTGCACTATAATATTGTTCACCGTTACGTCCGGCGGGATTATTTGCCACGTCACCGGCAAGAGAACATACTGTATGCTGGTAGTCTTCTGAGTTGGCCTTATCAGGTACTGCATAACTACATCCGTACCATTTACTACCGTTAAAAGCTAAACTACCATAAAAACGTGGCTCTCGGTTAAGGTTCAGATAGGGAACAACTTTACCTGGTTCTACCTCTAAACGACTTTCTTCGGGGGCAACTGTGGTTTTATACCGATTGGAATACCAATTTTGTACATCCCATTCCTTATCCTCCTCGATTGGCACACCATTGGAACTGTAAAAGTTTTCAGCGGTAGCTAAAGTGGGGGTGAGCTGCGCACGGACGGAAGCTACACGGAACCCGCTATTCAATGCTGGCATACAATATTTTTGGATATTACTTGCATCGGTCATCGGATCCGACCAAATAGTTTCTTTGCTCAACGGATCGGTTACAATCATACTGGATTGTACTATTTTCTTTGTCTCGTCGGAAATGGCAGGAATGATATCAAGCGGTTCAAATTCATAAAGTCTGTAACCCGCTTCATGGCAAATATCGATAGCTTCTTTACAAGCTTTCACGGCATCTGCCCAGCGTTTGGCAACTTCTTCCTCACTGCATTTCGGGAAAAGTTGTATACCTCGAGAATCTTTAAAGTTTTCGTACATACTGTTTTCTGCATAGAACGGACTGGCTATATGTACCATAATCTTAGCTCGCATGGCAGCTACAATAGGACGTGTGATACGGCCGTTCTCTGTAATTTCATCGTCCACCTGTAAAGGTAACGGTGGTTCAGTATCACCCAGTTCGTCATCTCCGGCTTCACCATAAAGTGCTTCATCTAATAATTGCTTTACATAATTGATACATTCATTGATGGGAGAACGGAATGCGCGTACTTCTTCGGGGCCGGCTTCCATCGGTACATTTTCTTTCATTAATACGATAGGACCGTATTGTTCAATCAATTTCCAATGATAGTAAGCTTTCAGAAATTTTACCTCTGCACACCACTGTTCGCGTTCAGACACACTTAAGTCACGTATCAGATGAGCATTATCTAAAAAAGTGTTACAGCAACGTAATCCTTTATATAAATTAACACCACCCTGGCCACCAGTCCAATAGGACAATTTAGGGTCTGTAATTGTATTTCCATCCAATGTTATTTTGACACCATTTTCACGATTACGGAAATAGGTAGTCACTTCGGTTCCACAAGTGCGCCCTACGGAATTGGTTTGGTGGCTCAATGTTGGTAGATAATGATAGCAAGTAGCCAAATATTGCAAGGCACTGCGTCGGTCACGAAACGCATATTCAATGGTACTCATCTTTTCGGGAACCACGTCCAAATAATCACAAGACGTAAAACATCCCAACAAAGCTAGAACGATCAGTTTTTTTATTTTCATAATTTTCATTATATTAGAGAGAAAAGTTAATACCTATGTTATGTACGCGTTGTACAGGATATTTCAAACCGTCACCTGCCATTTCGGGATCCCACAAATCAAATTTGCTAAAACAAAGTAGATTAGATCCACTGTAATAGATACGGATAGAATTCATACCGATTTTCTTCAACCATTTTTTTGGTAATGTATATCCAAATTCTACAGATTTCAGTCGCAGGAATGAACCGTCACGCATAAACCAGGTGTTTCTTTTACTGTTATTGTCAATTTTTTGTGTAGAAAGACGTGGCCATAATGCATACGGATTACGATTATCCACTGACCAGTGGTCGTTAGCAATTACATCAAGCAATTGGTTGACACCTATATAGTCGTCGAAGGTACTTGTATCTTGATTGATGAAAGGGGTCGTTTTATAATAATCAATCCAAAAAGATTCGCGTGCTAATCCTTGGAAGAAGAAAGAGAAGTCAAAGCCTTTATAACCCATAGAAAGACCGAAACCATAATTGATTTCAGGATTACTTGGGAAACCGATAGGTACTTGGTCAGCCTCGGTAATTTGACCGTCAGCATTGATGTCCTTATATTTAATATCCCCCGGCTTATAATCACCAAACTGTTTGGGGGAATTTGCAATATCTGCATCGTCAATAAATAGACGCTCTGCTACGTATCCCCATTGTTGACCAGTGGAATAACCTATTTTAGAACGCCAAGGAGTATCGGTATAATCGGGCTCTTCATATACTTTATATTCACTATGTGCGTATGTGAAGTTCAAGCGACCAGACATCCAAAAATCCTTGTTGAAAGATTGGTTATAGTCTAAGGAAAGGTCTATACCTTGGCTACGCGCTTCACCTACATTAGCTTGCGGATCGGCTTCCAAACCTAAGGTACCGGGAAGGTCCTGACGTTTCATCAAAATATTGGAACGATCATCACGGAAGATATCAACTTGTAGTTCTGCCTTGTCAAACAAGCCTAACTCCACACCCAAGTTGGTTTTCTTGGAAATTTCCCAAGTAATATCCGGATTGGCATAACGACTGGTAGAAACTCCATTTACGGTATACGTATTTCCTGGAATTCCCCAAGTGTATTTCATACCGCTATCATTTAACTTCACATTAGAAAGGTAGAAGAAACGATCTGAAGAACTACCAACTGCATCATTACCTACCAAACCATAGGTGGCTTTCAATTTCAGTTTGCTGATAATTTTTTTCAGATTATCATTCCAAAATGATTCGTTAGAAATGATATATCCAATACCTGCAGATGGGAAAAAGCCCCAACGTTCACTTTCGTGGAAACGTTCGGAACCATTATAGCCAAAGTTGGCTTCAAGGAAATAACGATTATCGTATGAATAAGTGAAACGTCCGGCAAGTCCCATATTACGGGTAGGTAATGATGCCTGAACGTCACCGGATTTGGTAGATTCCAATTCGCTACGCATAGTAAATACCATCAAACCGCTGACAGCATGTTTCTCTTTGAATGTGCGGTCGTAATTAAGTGCCGTTTCCAAATAAGTATTGGTAGTTACTACTTTGCTACTTTCACTGGATGTCAAATAATCTGTACCGTCATCTGGGTTAATGGCTCCTAATACATAAGTATCTGTCAACGGGTCATAACTACCCACGTTAAAATAGTAAGGTTTATACTGACGTGCTACTCCATAATCGGATCTGCGGTTGGTGTTGAACATAAAACGTGCTTTCAATCCCTTCGTGATGAATTTCAAATCTTGATTTAATTCCACTTGAGCCATCATCAACGATTTTTTCTGGTCTTTATAACCTTTAGTCATTTCAGCATATGGATTCATATACTTACCTGTATCATAGTTACCATAGAGCAAGTAAGGCGTGGTTTCATTTGCTTTGTCTGGTTGATAGAAAGGGGGATAGAGGACAGGGGAAGTCTGGCTGATCATGGAGTAGATACTTGAACCGTCACGGATAGGACCAGAATAGTCGTCCATCGTTCCGTGCAAACGTACAGTTGCTTTGGTTGTCTTGGACACGTTTACATCTACATTGGCACGAAGTAAATAACGATTAATATTAATGTTATTGTTGAAATTATTCTGCTTGGCAGATTTCAAGTTTCCTTCGTCTTTGGAGTAGGTTCCTGCAATATAATATTTTGCGACATTGGTACCACCGCTAATGTTCATATTAGCACGATAATTGGTGGTAGATTCTTTAAATAATTGGTCACGCCAATTTACAGCAGGAAACACATTTGGATTTAAGCCGGCTTTGGTATTGGCTACCTTTTGGTTACTGTGGCGCAATTGACCAAAGTCGTACATGAAAGCTTCATTTTCCATGTCCATATATGTATATGGATCAGCCCATTTAGTATCTTGAGTAGGGGAAGAGCGTGAAACCTCTACACGGGCGGAGATTTTGGCAGGACCTTCCGTACCTCCTTTTGTATTTACCAAAATTACACCGTTGGCACCACGTGAACCATAAAGAGCCGTTGCTGTTGCGTCTTTCATAATGGAGAAACTGGCAATATCATCCACTTGTAAACGTGAAAGGTCACTGGAAGTCATTTCTACACCATCAATCAAAATCAACGGGTCTTTTTTATAACCGAATGTCGTTACACCACGTACAAAAAAGTCTGCATCATCAGCACCCGGCTCACCACTACGTTGGTAGGAGATCACACCAGCAATACGACCAGCAAGAGCTGTGGTTAAATTACTTGTAGGTGCTCTTAATTCTGCAGGTTTCACGGTTGAAACAGACGCCAACACACTTTCTTTCTTTTGTTTAGCGAAAGCAACAACCGTAACTTCATCCAACTCATCCACTTTTTGAGCCATAGTAATAGTCAGTGGTTTGGTGTTTTTTACTGTGATGATTTGGTCTTCCATACCGATATATGAAATAACCAATTTGCTACCTACCTCTACATCAATAGAGAAAGTACCATCCACATCGGTAGTAACACCTCGTGGGGTACCTTGAATTAAGATTGTAACACCTGGAAGAGGTTCTCCCATTTCATCAATAACCCGTCCTGTAGCTTTGATAGGAGCGGGGACATTTATTTCTGTATTATACAGAGGAGAGGTGTTCGTCGTAACAGTGGCTTGCAATGTCCCTTGAACAATAGTTGCACATATAAGCAAACTACAAAAGCGTTTATACTTTGTGCTTGGAAGAAAAGAATGATAAATATTCTTCATCATTTAATTAGATTTAATTATTATTAGATAAACAAAAGGCCTTTGTGTCCCCAAAGATAAGAGGATAATTACTTATATAATTTTATAAATATTCTCATTTCTTTGTAAAATCGTATCAATTTTAGCTAAAAAATGGATAATGAGACTGTGGAAACAAATTAAGAGATATTATTGATAGGTGTTGAGTATCAGATGTTTGTTATAGAAGAATTGTGTCGTAATTCGTGTTAAACCCATATTAATTCTACGATTCTATCATAGGAATGTATTATAAATAGGAAAAGTACAAATTTGGTGTGGAGTATGGCTTAATAAAAATTAAATAAAAACTTTGCGGAAAGACAGAGATTCGAACTCTGGGAACGGTTACCCGTTCACCGCATTTCGAGTGCGGCCCGATCGACCACTCCGGCATCTTTCCTTGAAGTGATGTTGCAAAAGTAATAACTTTTATGGTTAGTTGTTCTTGTGAAAATGAACAAATGGGAATGGTGATTGTTCTTTTTAGGAATATTTTACATATATTTGTCCCGAAATTTTAAACATATTGAATTATGAAGAAGATTTTTAGTGTTTTTATGATAGCTATATGCTGTTTGGCGGTAGCTATGCCTGCACAGGCTCAATTAATTAAGTTTGGTGTAAAGGGTGGTGTTAATTTGTCAAAGATTGATTGGGATGGTGGATATAAAGGTAATAAAGATAATGCTACCGGTTTTTTCATCGGTCCGATGGCTGAAGTCACTATTCCTATCGTAGGTTTGGGAGTGGATGGTGCTTTGTTGTTTTCACAAAAAGGAAAAGATGATGGTAAGCAAACAGGTCTTGATATTCCTATTAATTTGAAATATACTATCGGTTTAGGTAGTTTGTTTGGTGTCTATGTGGCTGCCGGTCCTGATTTTTATTTTAATTTTAAGGGGGATAAGAAATACATTGATGAAGCTGTTGAATTGAAAAATAAAAAAGCTCAGGTTGGTATTAATTTAGGTGCTGGTGTGAAGTTGATTAAACACTTACAGATTGGCTTTAACTATAATATTCCATTTGGTGACTCCTATACTTTGAAAGCTGCAGGAGAAGCTTTAGGGGCTAAGAATAAAACTTGGCAAATCTCTGCTGCTTATATTTTCTAAGTAATTTGAACTATATATTATAGGAATAGCGTTACCGATTAAAATCGGCAACGCTATTTTTTTATTCTCTTTCCTCCTTCTTCTTGAAAAATACTATCTTTGTTGCCACGATGGAGAAGTTTGTTGATGTTATATTACCTTTGCCTTTGCACGGTTGTTTTACTTATTCCTTGTCTGAAGAGATTGCGGAAGAAGTACAGATTGGTTGTCGGGTAGTAGTACCTTTCGGACGAAAGAAGTATTATACGGCAATTGTGCGGAACATACATAATGCCGCTCCCACGGCGTATGAGGTGAAAGAAGTGACTGCCCTGTTGGATGCACATCCTATTTTGCTTGCTGAACAGTTTAAGTTTTGGGAATGGTTGGCTGATTATTATCTTTGTACACAAGGCGATGTGTATAAAGCGGCTTTGCCTTCAGGCTTAAAATTGGAGAGCGAGACGATGGTGGAATATAATCCTGATTTCGAATCGGACATACGGTTACCCGAACGGGAGCAAAAAGTATTAGATCTGCTTTCTGTGGAATCAGAGCAATGCGTCACGAAGTTGGAGAAGGATAGTGGCATTAAGAATATACTTTCCGTAATTAAATCTCTATTGGATAAAGAAGCTATCTTTGTCAAAGAAGAGTTGAAACGTACTTATAAACCCAAGGTTGAAACTCGTGTAAGGTTGACAATTGCTGCTCGGGATGAACAGCGATTGAAAGAGTTGTTTGAAGAGTTGGAGCGTGCACCTAAACAACTTGATTTATTAATGAAGTATATTGAACTTTCTGGAGTTTTAGGAAATCAACCTAAAGAAGTGACGAAAAAAGAGCTTTTGCATCGTGCTTCCGTATCGCCTGCGATATTCAATGGTTTGGTAGATAAAGCGATATTTGAGGTGTATCAACAAGAAATAGGCCGTCTCAATTTGATACAGTCATCCATTTCCCCCCTGCATCCGCTAAATGATCATCAGCAGAGAGCTTACCATGATATCATGGAGGTTTTTCGTGAAAAAAATGTCTGCCTGCTTCATGGAGTAACAGCCAGTGGAAAAACGGAAATCTATATTCATTTGATAGAAGAGATCATCAGTCAAGGTAAGCAAGTGCTGTATTTATTGCCGGAAATAGCCTTAACAACGCAAATCACAGAACGTTTACAACGAGTATTCGGCTCTCGGCTAGGTATCTATCATTCCAAGTTTCCCGATGCAGAACGGGTGGAAATCTGGCAGAAACAACTTTCAAGAAAAGGATATGATATTATTTTAGGGGTCCGTTCGTCTGTATTCCTGCCGTTTCGTAATTTGGGATTGGTGATTGTGGACGAGGAACATGAAAATACATATAAGCAACAAGATCCGGCTCCACGTTATCACGCACGAAATGCGGCTATTGTCTTGGCTGCTATGTATGGTGCCAAAACATTATTGGGTACCGCTACTCCGTCTATTGAAACTTGGCATAATGCCATTTCGGGTAAATATGGACTGGTGGAACTGAAAGAACGCTATAGAGAAATACAATTGCCGGAGATTATTTCAGTAGATATCAAGGAATTGCACCGTAAAAAACGGATGAATGGTCCGTTCTCGCCTTTGTTACTTCAATATATACGTGAAGCTTTAGAGCAGAAAGAGCAAGTTATTTTATTTCAGAACCGTCGTGGTTTTGCCCCTATGATTGAATGCCATACGTGTGGCTGGGTACCCAAATGTAAGAATTGTGATGTGAGTTTAACTTATCATAAAGGTTTAAATCAGTTGACGTGCCACTATTGTGGTTATAGCTATCAAGTACCCCGTGTTTGTCCGGCTTGTGAAGGGGTTGATTTACGTAACCGTGGTTTCGGTACGGAAAAGATAGAGGATGATATCAAGACGTTGTTTCCCGAGGCAACCGTTACCCGTATGGATTTGGATACTACTCGCACGCGCTCGGCATACGAGCGGATCATTGCTGATTTTGAGCAGGGAAAAACCGACATCCTTATTGGAACACAAATGGTATCCAAAGGATTGGATTTTGATCATGTCAGCGTGGTGGGTATCTTAAATGCCGATACAATGTTGAATTATCCTGATTTTCGTGCATATGAACGTGCTTTTCAGCTGATGGCACAAGTGGCCGGGCGTGCAGGACGGAAAAATAAACGAGGTAGAGTAGTATTGCAAACTAAAAATATAGATCATCCTATTATTCCACAGGTAATATTGAATGATTATGAAGGTATGGTTGGCGGGCAACTTGCCGAACGGCAGATGTTTCATTATCCTCCCTATTATCGCTTGATATATGTTTATCTGAAAAATCGTAATGAAACTTTACTTGATTTGATGGCGCAAACCATGGCGAGCAAACTTCGTTCTGTTTTTGGAAGTCGTGTGTTAGGGCCTGATAAACCACCTGTTGCCCGTGTGCAAACTTTGTTTATCAGAAAAATTATTGTAAAGATTGAAGTAAATGCTCCTATGGTTCGTGCACGCGAATTGTTGATGCAAGTACAAAAAGAAATGATTGCAGAAGACCGCTTTAAGTCCTTGATTGTATATTATGATGTAGATCCGATGTAAGGTATCAAATTTATGATGTAAATATATAGAATTAGTTTATATGAAGAAAATCCTTTTTGTCTGCCTCGGTAATATCTGTCGTTCCTCTTCTGCAGAAGGGGTGATGAAACGTCTGATAGAAGAGGCAGGACGTGAAGATGAATTTATGATTGATTCAGCAGGTATACTTTCTTATCACCAAGGAGAATTACCTGATAGCCGGATGCGTGCTCACGCTGCCCGTCGTGGATATAATCTGATACATCGCTCTCGTCCTGTCCATACTGAAGACTTTTATAACTTTGATCTGATAATCGGTATGGACGACAGGAATATCGATGATCTGAAAGATCGTGCCCCTTCAATTGAAGAATGGAACAAAATACATCGGATGACGGATTACTGCAAAAAATTTACTCATGCCGACCATGTACCCGATCCTTATTATGGAGGTGCCGAAGGTTTCGAGTATGTGCTTGATGTTCTTGAAGATGCCTGCTCTGGTTTATTGGAAAGCTTGGATAAAGAAACTATCGGCTAGTCATCTAATCGGTCTTGATAGAAACGTTTTTTATCGTTGAGACTACAGGTTGCATCTACTCCGACTTGTTGTAGCCGATTGGCTATTTCATTTAGTTTTTTCCGTGATACTCTGCCGATATAGAATAATCGGTAATGGTAGTCCTTGTCCAGTAATTCCATGATATGGGTAAACGTTTGTTCGCGGGCAAAATCAAAATTTACTTTCCGTAAATCCGTATAAAGATAACGGATGCTTCTACCTACGCTGTGTATGACAAGGGCATCATTAGTTAGAGTCAGATAACAGAATCGCGTCATTAGCATACTTATAAAGAAAAGGCTCAGACTGAAAGAAATGATAGCAGGAATAAATCTCCACCATACATTGCCACTCATGGAATAATAGCCCAATATCAGGAACATGAGGAAAAGCACAAAAAAATAGAACATATATAATGAGGGCCGGTGGTAGGTTTTGGTAGGAAACTCTATTACCGTTCGTACTTGCGGAATATAATTATCGAAAGATACTCCCTGAGATATCAAGAAACGTATGACGGAAGAAGGGTGGCGAAAAGGAGAGAGGTAAATGACTTTGTTTTTTCCCTCCTTCAGATGTAGGGTTAATATCCCTGGACCATATTTGTCTTTAAACATGAGGCCGTTTGAAGGGGACACTTGATGATAGCGTTCCATGAAACTGAAACTCTTGATCTGTTGTAGCCCTATCCGTTGGTTTTGGAGCAATTCTTTGGCTCTTTTCTGTTCTTTAGCGGTCACTTCCATAGCTCTTATTTTTTAAGTTCGGGATAACTGATACGAGTATGGTAAATTGTTTTCAGCTTTTCCTTGAATACTGCTTTTATGGTTGCTATGTCCTTGAAAGTAATGGGGCATTCTTTAAAATACCCTTCTTCGACTTGAGAGTCTATAATCTTATCAACAAGGTTACTGATACTTTCCTCTGTATATTCGGGTAGACTGCGTGAGGCTGCTTCCACAGAGTCTGCCATCATTAGGATGGCCTGTTCTTTAGTGGACGGATTGGGTCCCGGATAGGTAAATAATTCTTCATTAGGTTCTTCACCGGAATGTTCATTTTTCCAGGAAATATAGAAATATTTGGTTTTTCCAAGACCGTGGTGGGTTGTGATGAAATCTTTAATCACTTTAGGCAGATTATTTTTTTCGGCTAGTTTTAACCCGTCCGTCACATGGCTGATAACCACCTGGGCACTTTGTTCATAACCAAGGTTCTTATGTGGATTGACACCACCGGATTGATTTTCTGTGAAAAAAACCGGATTTTCCATTTTCCCGATATCATGATATAAAGCGCCGGTACGTACTAATTGGCTTTTGGCACCGATCCGGTTGGCGGCTTCAGCGGCAAGATTAGCCACTTGCATGGAATGTTGGAATGTACCCGGTACGGTTTCCGACATGCGGCGCAACAAGCTGTTGTTGATATTGGACAACTCTACCAGAGTGACATTGGATGTAAAACCGAATGTCTTCTCCACCAGAAAAAGAAGTGGGTATGTAAAAAGCAACAGTACTCCGTTGATGATAAAGTAGGTGTACATACTACCATTGAGTTTCGACAAGTCATTTTCTGTAATCAGTTCGAATGCAAAGTAAACAGTAACATATGTCAATATCACAAGAAATGCTGTACGGAATAGTTGTGAACGTTGTGATAGCTCTCTCAAACTGAAGATTGCAACGAGTCCGGCAGCAAGTTGCAACAAGATAAACTCATGCGGATAGCGCAGGCAGATGGAACAAATCAAAATAGTAACTACCTGGGTAAGAAATGCCGTACGCGAATCAAGGAATACCCGTATGATAATAGGCAACATAGCGTATGGCAAAATGTAAACGTTAAAGATATTGTTTGTCACCATCAGTGCCGTCACCACACAATAGAACATGATGAGTGAGAATAACAGAGATAAACTTCCTTTACGGTTATAATAATCTTTGCGGAATAAGTCCAGATAAAGCATGAAACACAACATGAAGATGCTGACATATAATATTTGCCCCCCCAGCATCAAACGCTTTTGACCAATGGATTCACTGCGTTCAATAGATTCTTTTCGCAGACTTTCTAGAATGTTATATGTCTCCTGGCTTACAATCTCACCCCGGTCAATGATTTTTTGTCCGCTCAACACAATGCCATTTGCCCATGAATAGTTGTCAAGCGCTTCTTTCTTGGCTGTTTCTGTACGTTGCTCATCGTATGTCAGGTTAGGATACAGATATTCGTTGAGTGAACATTGGCGTAGTATATCCGGACGATAATGCAGGGTGTCGGCAGTGAGCAGATAAGTATAGGCACTTTTTACGGAATAAAGTTCATTGATATTTTGTTGGTTGGCGAGCTTATCATTTATTACCATGATGGCTGATGTGCTGTCTTTTTGTAGCTTGGTCAGTTCTTCTGTCGAGAGTATTCCTGCCTGGTATATCTCCGAAAGAATTTTTTCTATATAGTGAATGTAGTCAGTAGAAGGAAGTATTCCCCGTAAATGGGTTTGATAATCAGCCTTCAATTTTTTGAATATATTATTCTCAATATTCTTATTCAACTGGAAATAAGGTTGAAAAGAAGCGAGGATGCTGTCTTGCTCCCGCTTCACAACCTCATCATTTTTATAAATTGGAAAGTCGAAAGTTGCCATCAATTGTCCATATTTCCATGGCTTGTTTATGTCAAACTGGTAATTGAACTTGCCGTCACGAGGTAAGAAATAAACGATAATTGTTACAGTCCCAATAAAAATCAGTACCTTATATAACAAATCTCTGTACGAGAACTTTTTCCTTTTTCCATTGAAATAACCCATATCCGTTGAAATTTTTGCGAAAAGTACAAAAAAAAACAGTAGTATGGAAAAAAAGGTTTAATTTTGCCATCTAATTTATTCATAAGTAAGATAGATTATGACAGAAAGAAGAGTCAGAGTCCGTTTTGCCCCAAGTCCTACGGGGGCGTTGCACATTGGTGGTGTGCGCACTGCTTTATATAATTATCTCTTTGCGCGTCAGCATGGAGGAGATTTAATTTTTCGTATAGAAGATACCGATTCTAATCGGTTTGTACCGGGTGCGGAAGAATATATTCTGGAATCTTTCAAGTGGTTGGGCATTCCTTTTGATGAGGGTGTCGGTTTCGGTGGAGAACATGGACCATATCGTCAGTCGGAACGTCGTGATATATATAAGAAATATGTACAGATATTGCTTGATGCCGGAAAGGCTTACATTGCTTTTGATACTCCGGCAGAACTTGAAGCAAAACGTACGGAAATAGCTAATTTTCAATATGACGCTTCTACCCGTATGCAGATGCGTAATTCGTTGACGTTGCCTAAGGAAGAGGTGGATGCGTTGATTGCCGAAGGTAAGCAATATGTGGTTCGTTTCAAGATTGAGCCAAATGAAGATGTACATGTAAACGATTTAATTCGCGGCGAGGTTGTGATCAACTCTTCTATCCTCGACGATAAAGTCCTTTATAAATCGGCGGACGAGTTGCCTACTTATCATCTGGCAAATATTGTGGACGACCATTTGATGGAAGTTTCTCATGTCATTCGTGGTGAAGAATGGTTGCCTTCCGCTCCGCTCCATGTGTTGTTATATCGGGCTTTTGACTGGGAAGATACTATGCCCGTTTTTGCCCATCTGCCGTTGTTGTTGAAACCAGAGGGTAATGGTAAGCTTAGTAAACGTGATGGTGACCGTCTTGGTTTTCCTGTGTTTCCGTTGGAGTGGCATGATCCTAAAACAGGTGAAGTCTCTTCCGGTTACCGTGAATCGGGTTATTTACCTGAAGCGGTAATCAATTTCCTGGCCCTGTTGGGATGGAATCCTGGTAATGACCAGGAACTTATGTCAGTGGATGAGTTGGTGCAACTCTTCAACCTGAGTCATTGTAGCAAGTCGGGTGCTAAGTTTGATTATAAAAAAGGTGTGTGGTTTAATCATGAATATATCATGATGAAACCGGATGAAGAAATTGCCAGCCTTTTTAAGCCCGTATTGAAAGCTAATGGTATAAATGTGGATCTTTATAGTGACGTGTTCCTTACGAAAGTCGTTTCTCTTGTGAAAGGTCGTGTCAATTTTGTGAAAGAATTATGGGAGCAGACTCGTTTCTTCTTTGTTGCTCCGACTGAGTATGCAGAGAAGGATGTAAAGAAACGTTGGTCTGAGGATACTCCCCGTATTATGGGTGAGTTGATGGAAGTGTTGCGTGGCATTGATGACTTCTCTTCAAAGGCTTCGGAAGACATCGTGATTGGCTGGATTACTGAAATGGGCTATCACATGGGTAATGTGATGAATGCTTTCCGCCTGTCGGTAGTGGGAGAGTGTAAAGGCCCTCACATGTTTGATATTACCGAACTGCTTGGTAAGGAAGATACATTGGCTCGTATACAGCGTGCTGTTGAAACATTGAAATAAATAATCAAGAATGAGGAATTTCCTGTTATACAGTTTTTATTTTTCATTCTTCTTTATTCATTCTTAATTAAGATAGTATGCTTTACGATTTGGCAATAGCAATCTACGATATCCTGGTGCACTTGGCTGCTCCGTTCAGTCGTAAACCCCGCAAGATGATGAAAGGGCATTGGGTGGTTTATGAGCTTCTCCGTCAGCAGTTGGAGAAGGATGTAAGGTACATCTGGTTTCATGCGGCTTCTTTGGGAGAGTTTGAGCAAGGACGTCCGTTGATTGAGAAAATCCGTGCCAGATATCCGGATTACGGTATCTTACTGACATTTTTTTCACCTTCTGGTTATGAGGTTCGTAAGAACTATCGGGGAGCTGATATCGTTTGTTATCTGCCTTTTGACAAGACGAGGAATGTGAAGAAGTTTCTTGATTTGGTAAATCCCTGCATGGCATTTTTTATTAAATACGAGTTTTGGAAAAACTATCTGGATGAGTTGCATAAACGGCGTATTCCGGTGTATAGCGTGTCTTCTATTTTCCGTCGTGGACAGATCTTTTTTAAATGGTATGGCGGTACGTATAGAAATGTGCTACGTAATTTCGATCATCTGTTTGTACAGAATGAGCGTTCCAAACGTTTTTTGTCGAAGATTAATATCAACCGGGTTACGGTGGTGGGTGATACCCGTTTCGATCGTGTGTTGCAGATACGTGAGGAAGCTAAAGACTTGCCGTTGGTAGAACTTTTTAAGAACAATACGATGACTTTCGTTGCAGGGAGTTCCTGGCAACCGGATGAAGATTTGTTTATCGAATATTTCAATCAGCATCCGGAGGTGAAGTTAATCATAGCTCCACATGTGATTGATGAAAATCATTTGGTAGAAATTATCCGGAAACTGAAGCGTACGTACGTACGTTATACCCGTGCCGACGAGAAAAATGTACGTAAAGCCGATTGTTTGATTATAGACTGTTATGGATTACTCTCGTCCATCTATCGCTATGGAGAAATCGCTTACATTGGTGGAGGTTTTGGAGTAGGTATTCACAATACTTTGGAAGCGGCGGTTTATGGAATTCCCGTTATTTTTGGTCCGAAATATCAGAAGTTCCAGGAAGCTGTTCAGTTATTGGAAGCCAAAGGAGGATTTTCTATCAAAGATTATGAGGAATTAAGGGCATTGCTCGACCGTATGCTGGCGGATGAAGTTTTCTTGCGTGAAGTAGGTATAAATGCGGGGGCATATGTAACTGACAATGCCGGAGCAACGGATAAAATATTAAATATGATAAACTTCTGAAAAAGTAATAAGGGTAAAATGATAAAGTGGTAAGGTGATAATATTCTACCACTTTATCATTATATTGTCTTTCTATTTATACCAGTTCGAGTACATCAAGTAATTGTGTGCAATTTTTTGGTTTAATTCCTTGGCTTGTTCCGGATCTACTTTTTTGATAAATTTTGCAGGTACTCCGCCCCAGATACTTCCGGGCTCTATCACTGTATTACTCAAAACTAATGAACCGGCAGCAACAATAGCTCCTTCTCCCACGATGGCATGGTCTAATATGGTGGAGCTCATTCCTATCAGGGCATAGTCTTTGATGGTAGCTCCATGGATGGTTACATTGTGCCCTACCGATACATGGTCTCCTATTTCGATAGTTGACTTCTCGTATAAAGTATGCAGTACGCTTCCATCCTGAATATTCACTCCATTTCCGATACGGATAGAATTGACATCACCACGAAGTACCGTGCTGAACCAAATACTACAATCGCATCCTATTTTCACATCTCCGATGATAACCGCATTATCTGCTAAAAAACAATTTTCTCCAAGTTCGGGAGTAAAACCTCTTACTGATTTTATTAGTGCCATTTTTTTAGATTGATTAATGTTGGATGATTGCTTCACACGCTTCCTTTAACCATTCCTGCTCTTCTTTGTTCAGGTCGGGAGCAAGTTTGTCATAAACCTTTCTGTGATATTCATTCAACCACTCTATTTCTTCTATTGTCAACATCTCTTTGATGATACCTTTTTTACAGATAGGACAGAGGGTAATTGTCTCAAATTTTAGATAATTTCCGAACATACCTTCTCCGGCAGGGATGGTTAATATCAGATTTTCAGTACGTATACCATGGCTACCTGCTTTATACACTCCCGGTTCATTAGATGTAACCATACCTGCTTGCAGGCCAACTGGGTTTTCATTCATACGAATACTTTGAGGCCCTTCGTGCACGTTCAGGAAATGCCCTACACCATGTCCGGTACCATGTAAAAAGTTCATACGGTGTTTCCATATCGGCATGCGAGCCAACACATCTAATTGTGCACCTCTGGTTCCTTCAGGAAATACTGCCATAGCGAGGGCTATATGTCCTTTCAATATCAGGGTATAGTCTATTTTTTCTTCTTCGGTCAATTTGCCTAGCGCAATGGTACGTGTGATATCGGTTGTCCCATCAAGATATTGGGCGCCCGAATCCAGTAGCAGGAAACCTTTAGGCTGCAAGGGAACATCCGTTTCGGGAGTAGCCTCATAATGTACAATAGCCCCATGTTCTTTGTAGCCGACAATAGTATCGAAACTCTCACCCATATAAAGAGGTTGTGCTGCACGGAGTTCATGTAGTTTCTTATCTACGCTGATTTCTGTTTCCTTGCCTGTGTGAATAGCTTCTTCCAACCATTTCAGAAACTTTACCAGGGCTACACCATCACGTTGCATAGCCGCATGGATGCCAACAATTTCTTGTTCATTACGAATGGCTTTGAGAAGAGTTACCGGCGAAGCGCCTTCGATAATCCGGCAATCCGGACGGACAGCGGAATAAACGGCATAATTTGTTTTGGAAGGATCAAGCAGGAGAGTATCGGCTGACAGATTGTTCAGAAAATACTCAATATCTTCGTAGGAGTGAATGGAGACGCCAGTTTCTTTTAAGTAGATAGACAATTCCTCAGTCACTTTTTGAGGATGAATGAAGAAATCTACATCGTTACTACTGATCAGTAAATAACTGACAACTACAGGATTGCAATGTACGTCATTACCACGTATATTCAGCGTCCATGCTATTTCGTCCAATGCAGAAATTAATAATGCCTCTGCACCTTTTTTTTTCATTTCTTTACGAATAGCCGTTAGTTTTTCTCCACAACTTTTTCCGGCATACTGGGTTTCGTAAATAAAAGCAGGATCTTCGGGCATGGCAGGTCGGTCTTTCCATATCTTGTTCATAGGATCGTTGATGCATTTTATGATAATCCCATTTGTTTTCAACTCATCCTGCAATTGTTTTACTGCCTCTGTAGAAAATACTTTTCCGTCAATGCCTACTACCGCACCGGTTCCTAAATATGTTTTTATAAATGTAGAAATGCTGGGCGTTTCGGGCAACATTTCTTTGTATAAATCGATATCCTTGCCTTCCAACTGACGGGCGGCTTGGAGAAAATAACGGGAATCTGTCCATAGCCCTGCCCGCTTGGTAGTAACCACGACTGTACCTGCCGAACCGGTGAAACCTGATATCCATTCTCTTGACTGCCAGTGTGGTGCTACGTATTCACTTAGGTGCGGGTCTGTGCTGGGAATGATAAACGCATCAATACCCTCCTCTTTTAGTAATGTTCGAAGCGCGTCTATACGCTGATTGGTTGTTCGATTCATATCTTCTCTTTTATTATATAAATAAGTATATTTTCTTCTCCAAAGTTACTTACTTTCTTTTAATAACCAGCTATCTCTTATGATTTAAGTGCCTATTTTCATGAATTGTTCTGGTGGATTTCATCCCATAATATACCCATGGCTAAGGAAAATGCAGCTTAATTTTTATCCATTCTATCATGGCGAAGTTTTTGTTCCACCATGGTAGAACGAAACTTTCCCCGCGGTAGAATGAAACTTTCTCCATGGGAGAACGATTTAATATTGGGCACTTTCCCTCTTAACCTATGTAATTGAGCTGTACAAATATGCCTGCCTGTAATGATACTGCTGTAACTGTCAGCAAACAGTCATTTTAGGGTTTCAAGTGTAATATCAATCGTGTATTGTAAATTGCCAAATCGTAAATTAGATAAATTATCATTTTTTTTGCAGAAAGTTTTGTGAATAAAGAAAGTATGTGTAATTTTGCCGCTCAAATTTAATCGTGAGATTTTCAAACCATTAACATTTTAAAAATAAAAAAATGATTGTAGTTCCTGTAAAAGAAGGCGAAAACATTGAAAAAGCGCTGAAGAAATTTAAAAGAAAATTTGAAAAAACCGGTATCGTTAAAGAGTTGAGACGCAGACAGCAGTTTGATAAACCGTCTGTAACTAAAAGACTTAAGAATGAACGTGCCGTTTATGTTCAAAAGCTTCAGCAAGTAGAAGATTAATAATTCGTAAATTCCTTTGAATTATTGAATTCTTTTTCATACATTCGTTGCACGATTTAGATGTAACGATATGTTGTTGATAGATTCTTTCCTTGATTATCTTCTGCGTGAGCGGAATTATTCTGAAGGTACCGTTAGGTATTATCGGTCGGATATCCTTGAATTGCAGAAGTTCGGAGAGGGAATGTTGGGAGATTTAACTCCGTCGGATGTTGATGCTGGGCTTGTTCGTGAATGGATTGCTTCTTTGATGGACAGGGGTTGTGCTTCGAATACGATAAATCGAAAGTTGAGTTCAATCCGGGCATATTATAAGTTTCTCTTGAAGAGGGGGGAGGTTGCGATGGATCCGTTGCGAAAAATAACGGGACCTAAAAAAAAGAAACCGCTTCCTGTATTTCTGAGAGAGGGAGAAATGAATAGATTGCTGGATGATATGGACTTTGGAGAGGGGTTTGAAGGGTGTCGTGACCACATGATTATTGAAATGTTTTATGCCACCGGCATGCGGCTTTCGGAATTGATGGGGTTGGCTGATAAGGATATTGATTTTTCGGCTTCTCTTATCAAGGTGACGGGGAAGCGGGACAAACAACGTTTGATACCTTTTGACGAAGAGTTAAAGCGCTCAATGCGAGAATATATCAATATGCGGAATGATGCGGTTCCGGTCAGGGCAGATGTTTTTTTTGTCCGGAAGAGTGGAAAGCGGCTTTGCCGTAGTATCGTTGCAGATATTGTGAAACGAAACCTTTCGAAGGTAGTGACTGTAAAAAAAAGAAGTCCTCACGTGTTGCGGCACACCTTTGCGACGGCTATGCTGAACAATGGTGCCGATTTGAGTTCGATAAAAGAACTTCTTGGACACGAAAGTTTGGCGACGACGGAAGTTTATACGCATACTACTTTTGAAGAACTTAAAAAAGTGTATAATCAGGCTCATCCTCGAGCCTAAAGAAAAGGAGGTAAGTATGGATGTTAGAATTCAATCGATTCACTTTGATGCATCAGAGCAATTGCAAGCTTTTATTCAAAAAAAGGTTGTTAAATTGGAGAAGTTTTACGACGATATACAGAAAGTAGAGGTGTCATTAAAAGTTGTTAAGCCAGAGACTGCTGAAAATAAAGAAGCCGGAGTGAGGGTGTTTGCTCCTAATGCTGATTTTTATGCGAATAAAGTCTGTGATACGTTTGAAGAAGCGATAGACGTTTGTTTGGAAGCTTTGGAAAAACAGCTGGTTAAATATAAGGAAAAACAACGGAGCAAATAAAAATCCGCTAAAATTTTGCGGGTAAAAAATAAATGCCTAAATTTGCAGCCGTTTCGCTCGCACTAGAACGTTACGGTTGCATTTTTTAAGTCTGCCTCTTTAGCTCAGTTGGCCAGAGCACGTGATTTGTAATCTCGGGGTCGTTGGTTCGAATCCGACAAGAGGCTCAAGAAAAAGTGCGAGTGTGGATTAAGAGACATTCGGTGAAGTTGAAAACCGGTTAGGATAACAAAAATCCTGTAGGGGTTCAGACGAAAGATGAAAGAGTTCTTAATTTAATAGGGGCAAATACCAGAGTGGCCAAATGGGGCAGACTGTAAATCTGCTGGCTTACGCCTTCGGTGGTTCGAATCCATCTTTGCCCACTACTCTTTTTCTGCTGTTATAGCTCAGTGGTAGAGCACTTCCTTGGTAAGGAAGAGGTCCCGGGTTCAAATCCCGGTAACAGCTCATGGATATGTAAAAGCTGATTATTAATCAAATAAATAACAAGTAAAGCTATGGCTAAAGAGAAATTCGAACGTACCAAACCGCACGTAAACATTGGTACAATTGGTCACGTTGACCACGGTAAAACCACGTTGACTGCTGCTATCACTACGGTGTTAGGCAAAAAAGGTTTTTCTGAAGTAAAATCATTCGATCAAATTGACAACGCTCCTGAAGAAAAGGAAAGAGGTATTACTATTAATACTTCCCACGTTGAGTATGAAACTGCTAACCGTCACTATGCTCACGTAGACTGTCCGGGTCATGCCGACTATGTAAAGAACATGGTAACTGGTGCTGCTCAGATGGACGGTGCTATCATTGTAGTTGCTGCAACTGATGGTCCGATGCCCCAGACGCGTGAACATATTTTGCTGGCTCGTCAGGTAAACGTTCCAAGATTGGTCGTTTTCATGAACAAGTGCGATATGGTAGACGATCCCGAAATGTTGGAACTTGTTGAAATGGAAATGCGTGAGTTGCTTTCAGCCTACGAATTCGATGGTGATAATACTCCTTTCATTCAGGGTTCTGCTCTTGGTGCATTGAATGGTGTTGAAAAATGGGAAGAAAAAGTTATGGAATTGATGGATGCTGTTGATAACTGGATTCCATTACCTCCGCGTGATGTTGATAAACCATTCTTGATGCCTGTTGAGGATGTATTCTCTATTACTGGTCGTGGTACTGTAGCAACTGGCCGTATCGAAGCTGGTGTTATCCATGTAGGTGACGAAGTTGAAATCCTTGGTTTGGGTGAAGATAAGAAATCAGTTGTAACTGGTGTTGAAATGTTCCGTAAACTGTTGGATCAGGGTGAAGCTGGTGACAACGTAGGTTTGTTACTTCGTGGTATTGACAAGAACGAAATCAAACGTGGTATGGTTCTTTGTAAACCAGGTCAGATTAAACCTCATTCTAAATTCAAGGCTTCTATTTATGTTTTGAAAAAAGAAGAAGGTGGCCGTCACACTCCGTTCCATAACAAATATCGTCCTCAATTCTATCTGCGTACTATGGACTGTACAGGTGAAATTACTCTTCCGGAAGGAACTGAGATGGTAATGCCGGGCGATAACGTAGAAATCAATGTAGAACTGATCTATCCGGTAGCATTGAACGTAGGTTTGCGTTTCGCCATCCGTGAAGGTGGTCGTACAGTAGGTTCTGGTCAAATTACTGAAATTTTTGACTAATAGCCAAATATCTTATCAGTTCCCAGTAAAAGCTGGGAACTGATTATGTTCAAACGGGAGTAGCTCAGTTGGTAGAGCACCGGTCTCCAAAACCGGGTGTCGGGAGTTCGAGTCTCTCCTCCCGTGCTAATATTTTTGAAATGAAGAAGATTGTAGCTTATTTTAAAGAAACTTACGACGAACTTGTTCATAAAGTATCGTGGCCTACGTATTCTGAACTTACTAACAGTGCAGTAGTTGTTTTATATGCTTCCCTGCTTATTGCATTGGTAGTATTTGCGATGGACTTCTGTTTCCAACATTTAATGGAATTTGTTTATCCACATTAAAAAGTAAGGAGAAATGTCTGAGATTGAAAAGAAGTGGTACGTTTTGCGTGCTATTAGCGGAAAAGAATCTAAGGTAAAGGAATACCTTGAAGCTGACATTAAAAACAGCGACCTTGGCGATTACGTATCTCAGGTATTGATTCCTACCGAAAAAGTATATCAGGTTCGCAATGGTAAAAAAATTGTGAAAGAGAGAAGTTATCTTCCTGGTTACGTTTTGGTGGAGGCTGCTCTGGTGGGTGAAGTAGCTCATCATCTGAGAAATACTCCTAATGTGATTGGTTTCTTAGGTGGATCTGATAAACCCGTTCCTTTGAGACAGTCGGAAGTGAATCGCATACTTGGTACGGTTGACGAATTGCAGGATGCCGGTGAAGAGCTGAATATCCCGTATGTAGTTGGTGAGACCGTAAAGGTGAATTACGGTCCGTTTAGTGGATTTAGTGGTATCATTGAAGAAGTGAACACCGAGAAGAAGAAGCTGAAGGTTATGGTTAAGATATTTGGACGGAAGACTCCGCTCGAATTAGGCTTTATGCAAGTTGAAAAAGAATAGTACAGGTGTTACGCTGTAGTATTCTTCATTAATGTTTATATATAAATCAATTAAAAAATGGCTAAAGAAGTTGCTGGACTAATCAAATTACAGATTAAAGGAGGCGCGGCAAATCCATCACCTCCCGTTGGACCTGCTTTGGGTTCTAAGGGAATTAATATCATGGAGTTTTGCAAGCAATTCAACGCCAGAACCCAAGACAAAGCAGGAAAAGTTCTTCCTGTGATTATTACTTACTACGCAGATAAGTCTTTCGATTTTGTAATCAAGACTCCTCCCGTTGCTATTCAATTACTTGAATTGACTAAGGTAAAGAGTGGTTCTGCTGAGCCTAATCGTAAGAAGGTTGCCGAGATTACTTGGGAACAGGTTCGTACGATTGCTCAGGACAAAATGGTTGACTTGAACTGTTTTACTGTCGAAGCTGCTATGAAAATGGTTGCTGGTACAGCTCGTAGTATGGGTATCGCTGTAAAAGGGGAGTTCCCGGTTAATAACTAATAAACTTCAATTAGAATGAGTAAACTGACAAAAAATCAAAAGTTAGCTGCAGAAAAAATTGAAGCAGGGAAAGCATACTCTCTCAAAGAAGCCGCTACACTGGTAAAAGAGATTTCTTTTACTAAGTTTGATGCTTCTCTGGATATAGACGTACGTTTGGGCGTTGACCCACGTAAGGCTAACCAGATGGTGAGAGGTGTTGTATCACTTCCTCACGGTACTGGTAAAGTTGTACGCGTTTTGGTGCTTTGTACACCGGATGCTGAAGCTGCTGCAAAAGAAGCCGGAGCTGACTATGTTGGTCTTGATGAATATATTGAAAAGATCAAAGGTGGATGGACTGATATTGATGTAATTATCACTATGCCGTCTATTATGGGTAAGATTGGTGCGCTCGGTCGTGTGCTCGGTCCTCGTGGATTGATGCCGAATCCTAAGAGTGGCACTGTAACTATGGATGTTGCTAAAGCTGTAAAAGAAGTAAAACAAGGTAAGATCGACTTTAAAGTTGATAAGAGTGGTATCGTTCATACTTCTATCGGTAAAGTTTCATTTAGTGCTGATCAAATTCGCGATAATGCGAAAGAATTCATCTCTACTTTGAATAAATTGAAACCGACTGCAGCCAAGGGTACATATATTAAGAGTATTTATCTTTCTAGCACGATGAGTGCGGGTATCAAGATTGACCCGAAATCAGTAGAAGAAATCTAATAAAACGGAGTAATAATGAGAAAGGAAGATAAAAGTACGATTATTGAGCAGATTGCTGCTACAGTTAAGGAATTTGGTCACTTCTACTTAGTGGATACTACTGCTATGGACGCAGCTACAACAAGCGCGTTGAGAAGAGAATGCTTCAAGGCTGACATCAAGTTGATGGTAGTTAAGAATACATTACTCCACAAAGCACTGGAAAGCCTTGAAGAAGATTATTCTTTGCTTTATGACTCAATGAAAGGCACTACTGCCGTAATGTTTTGCAACGTTGCAAACGCTCCGGCTAAGTTGCTGAAAGATAAAGCTAAGAACGGTATTCCTGGATTAAAAGCTGCATATGCAGAAGAAAGCTTCTATGTTGGTGCTGACCAGTTGGATGCTCTCGTAAGTATCAAGAGTAAGAATGAAGTTATTGCCGATATTATCGCATTGTTGCAATCTCCGGCTAAGAATGTTATTTCTGCTCTGCAATCAGGTGGTAACACCCTTCACGGAGTTCTCAAGACTCTTGGTGAACGTGCCGAAGCGTAAATTTCGGATAAAAAATTATCAATTTATTTAGTATTTAAACAATTAAAATCATACAAAAATGGCAGATTTGAAAGCTTTTGCAGAACAATTAGTTAACTTGACAGTAAAAGAAGTTAATGAACTTGCAACAATCCTGAAAGAAGAATATGGTATTGAACCTGCTGCTGCAGCTGTTGCTGTTGCTGCTGGTCCTGCAGCCGGTGGTGCTGCTGCCGCAGAAGAGAAATCTTCTTTCGACGTAGTATTGAAGAGCGCTGGTGCAGCTAAACTTCAAGTAGTTAAAGCCGTTAAGGAAGCTTGCGGTCTTGGCTTGAAGGAAGCTAAGGACATGGTAGATGGTGCTCCTAGTGTAGTAAAAGAAGGTTTGGCTAAGGACGAAGCAGAATCATTGAAGAAAACATTGGAAGAAGCTGGAGCTGAAGTTGAACTTAAATAACATTAGCCTGTAAATCAGGTAATTCGGTTAGGAACCCTTCGTGAAAAGGGTTCTTAACCTTTTTGTGTATATATTTAAAATTAAGTTCTACAAATCCATTAACAGATGTCTTCAAATACTGTAAATCAAAGAGTTAATTTTGCTTCGACTAAGAATCCGTTGGAATATCCGGATTTTCTGGAAGTACAATTGAAGTCATTCAAAGACTTTTTACAACTGGACACTCCGCCCGAGAAGCGTAAGAACGAGGGACTGTATAAAGTATTTGCTGAAAACTTCCCCATTGCCGATACAAGAAATAATTTTGTTCTTGAGTTTTTGGACTACTATATTGATCCGCCGCGTTATACTATTGATGAGTGTATAGAGCGAGGGCTTACATATAGCGTGCCTTTAAAGGCTAAATTGAAATTATATTGTACCGACCCCGATCATGAAGATTTTGACACGGTTATTCAGGATGTGTTCCTGGGACCTATCCCATATATGACGGATAAGGCGACATTCGTCATCAATGGTGCAGAGCGTGTTGTTGTGTCACAACTCCATCGTTCGCCAGGTGTATTCTTCGGGCAAAGTGTACATGCCAACGGTACTAAGTTATACTCAGCCCGTATTATTCCTTTCAAGGGATCTTGGATTGAGTTTGCTACTGACATTAATAATGTCATGTATGCTTACATCGATCGTAAAAAGAAACTGCCGGTAACCACATTGCTGAGAGCTATTGGTTTTGAGAATGACAAGGATATTCTTGAAATCTTTAATTTGGCAGAAGACGTGAAGGTAAACAAAACGAACCTCAAGAAAATTGTGGGTCGTAAGTTGGCAGCGCGTGTTTTGAAAACATGGATTGAGGATTTTGTAGACGAAGATACCGGTGAAGTGGTTTCTATTGAACGTAACGAGGTTGTTATCGATCGTGAAACTGTAATTGAACCGGAACATGTCGATATTATTTTAGAGTCAGGTGTTCAGAATATTCTTGTGCATAAGGAAGAACCGAATCAATCTGACTATTCTATTATATATAATACTTTGCAGAAGGATCCGAGTAATTCGGAAAAAGAGGCTGTACTTTATATTTATCGTCAGTTGCGTAATGCAGATCCTGCCGATGATGCCAGTGCACGTGAAGTTATTAACAATCTGTTCTTCTCAGAAAAGAGATATGATTTAGGTGATGTAGGTCGTTATCGTATCAACAAGAAGTTGAATTTGACGACTGATATGGATGTACGTGTCCTTACCAAAGAAGATATTATTGAGATTATTAAATATCTGATTGAGTTAATAAACTCAAAAGCGGATGTTGATGATATCGACCATTTGAGTAATCGTCGTGTACGTACGGTAGGTGAACAGTTATCCAACCAGTTTGCTATTGGTTTGGCACGTATGTCGCGTACTATTCGTGAACGTATGAATGTTCGTGATAATGAGGTGTTTACTCCGATTGATTTGATTAACGCCAAGACGATTTCTTCTGTTATCAATTCTTTCTTCGGAACGAATGCTTTATCACAGTTTATGGATCAGACTAACCCGTTGGCTGAAATTACTCATAAGCGCCGTATGTCTGCCCTTGGCCCTGGTGGTTTGTCACGCGAACGTGCAGGTTTTGAGGTTCGTGATGTGCATTATACTCATTATGGTCGCCTTTGCCCGATTGAGACTCCTGAAGGTCCGAATATTGGTTTGATTTCCTCACTTTGTGTGTTTGCTAAGATTAATGATCTTGGTTTTATTGAAACTCCTTATCGTAAAGTTGCGAATGGTAAAGTAGACCTTTCTGATAATGGTTTGGTTTATTTGACGGCAGAGGAAGAAGAAGAAAAAATTATTGCACAGGGTAATGCGCCTTTGAATGAGGATGGTACTTTTGTTCGTGATAAAGTAAAATCTCGCCAGGATGCAGATTATCCGGTTGTTACTCCGGATGAGGTAGAATTGATGGATGTGTCTCCTCAGCAGATTGCTTCTATCGCAGCTTCTTTGATCCCGTTCTTGGAACATGATGACGCTAATCGTGCATTGATGGGTTCAAACATGATGCGCCAGGCTGTTCCTTTGTTGAAAAGTGAAGCTCCAATTGTAGGTACTGGTATTGAACGCCAGTTGGCGCGCGATTCTCGTACGCAGATTACTGCGGAAGGGGATGGTGTAGTTGATTTTGTAGATGCTACCACAATTCGTATTCTGTATGATCGTACGGAAGAAGAGGAGTTTGTAAGCTTTGAGCCTGCGTTGAAAGAATATAATATTCCTAAATGGCGTCGTACTAACCAGAATATGACCATTGATCTTCGTCCTATTTGTGAGAAAGGCCAACGTGTAACTTTAGGACAAATTTTGACTGAAGGTTATTCAACTGAAGCCGGTGAATTGGCTTTAGGTAAGAATCTTTTGGTTGCTTATATGCCGTGGAAGGGTTATAACTATGAGGACGCTATCGTATTGAACGAACGTGTTGTTCGTGAAGATCTTTTGACTTCTGTACATGTGGAGGAATATTCTTTGGAAGTTCGCGAAACGAAACGTGGTATGGAAGAGTTGACTTCTGATATTCCTAATGTAAGTGAGGAAGCAACAAAAGATCTCGATGAAAATGGAATTGTTCGTGTAGGTGCGCGTATTGAACCGGGTGATATCCTTATTGGTAAGATTACCCCGAAGGGAGAATCTGATCCTTCTCCTGAAGAAAAGTTGCTTCGTGCTATTTTCGGTGACAAAGCAGGTGATGTGAAAGACGCTTCACTGAAAGCTTCTCCTTCTTTGAAAGGGGTTGTTATCGGCAAGCGTTTGTTCTCTCGCGTTATCAAAACTCGTAGTTCTAAGTTGGCTGATAAGGCGTTGTTGCCTAAAATTGACGATGAGTTTGATGGTAAGGTAGCGGACCTGAAAAAGATATTGGTAAATAAGTTACTGAAACTTACTGAAAACTATACATCTGAAGGTGTAAAAGACTATATGGGTGCTGAAGTTATTTCAAAGGGGGCAAAATTCTCTGTGTCTGACTTCAGTGATATGGATTTTACAGCTATTCAGTTAAGTAATTGGACGAAAGATGAACATACCAATGGGTTGATTCGTGCATTGGTAATGAATTTTATCAAGAAATATAAAGAACTTGATGCTGAGCTGAAGCGTAAAAAATTTGCTATAACCATTGGTGATGAGTTACCAGCGGGTATTATACAGATGGCTAAAGTTTATATTGCCAAGAAACGTAAGATTGGTGTTGGTGATAAAATGGCAGGTCGTCATGGAAATAAGGGTATTGTTTCTCGTGTAGTGCGTCAGGAAGATATGCCATTTTTGGCGGATGGTACTCCGGTAGATATTGTATTGAATCCATTGGGTGTGCCTTCACGTATGAATATTGGACAGATATTTGAAGCTGTTCTTGGACGTGCTGGGAAAAAATTGGGTGTAAAGTTTGCTACTCCTATTTTTGACGGCGCTTCTTTGGATGATTTAAATGAATGGACTGATAAAGCTGGTTTGCCTCGTTATGGTAAAACAACTTTGTATGATGGTGGTACAGGTGAAGCATTTGAACAGCAGGCAACGGTGGGTGTAACCTATATGTTGAAACTTGGTCACATGGTTGAAGACAAGATGCATGCGCGTTCCATTGGTCCGTATTCACTTATTACTCAACAACCGTTAGGTGGTAAAGCGCAGTTCGGTGGTCAACGTTTCGGAGAAATGGAGGTTTGGGCACTCGAAGCATTTGGTGCCGCACACATTTTGCAGGAAATTTTGACTATCAAATCTGATGATGTTGTTGGACGTTCTAAAGCTTATGAAGCAATTGTGAAGGGTGAACCGATGCCTACTCCGGGTATTCCTGAATCTTTGAACGTATTGTTGCATGAACTTAGAGGTTTGGGCTTGAGCATCAACCTTGAATAATTTGAAAATTGGGAATTGAGAATTATTGAATAATATTTCTCAATCCTTAATTTCTCAACATCCATTTTTCAATTTTTAATTGTCAATTATCAATTATATAAAAGTATGGCTTTTAGAAAAGATAACAAGATAAAGAGTAATTTCTCGAAAATCTCTATTGGTTTGGCTTCTCCCGAAGAAATCTTAGAGAATTCGAGTGGTGAAGTTTTAAAGCCTGAAACCATCAACTATCGTACATATAAGCCTGAACGTGACGGTTTGTTCTGCGAACGTATTTTCGGTCCTATCAAGGATTATGAATGTCACTGTGGTAAATATAAACGTATCCGTTATAAAGGCATTGTTTGTGACCGTTGTGGTGTGGAAGTGACTGAAAAGAAGGTACGTCGTGAGCGTATGGGACATATTCAGTTGGTTGTTCCAGTAGCACATATTTGGTATTTCCGTTCACTTCCTAATAAAATTGGTTACTTGTTAGGATTGCCTACCAAGAAACTTGATGCTATTATTTATTACGAGCGTTACGTCGTTATTCAGCCGGGTGTGTTGGTTGATGAGGTAGCACAGTTTGATTTGCTCGAAGAAGGAGAATATTTGGATCTTCTGGAGAAGTTGCCGAAAGACAATCAGTTCCTCGAAGATTCTGATCCTAATAAGTTTATAGCCAAAATGGGTGCAGAAGCTATTTATGACTTGCTGTCCCGTTTGGATCTTGATGCTCTGTCATACGAACTGCGTCACCGTGCAGGGAGTGATGCTTCACAGCAACGTAAGAGTGAAGCTTTGAAACGTCTTCAGGTTGTCGAATCGTTCCGTGCATCGCGTGGACGTAATAAACCAGAATGGATGATTGTACGTATTGTACCGGTTATTCCACCGGAACTTCGTCCCTTGGTTCCATTGGATGGTGGACGTTTTGCCACTTCCGACTTGAATGATCTTTATCGTCGTGTTATTATTCGTAATAATCGTTTGAAGAGATTGATTGAGATAAAGGCTCCTGAAGTCATTTTGCGTAATGAAAAACGTATGTTGCAGGAAGCAGTTGATTCATTGTTTGATAACTCGCGTAAGTCTAGTGCGGTAAAAACGGATGCTAATCGTCCGTTGAAATCTCTTTCTGATAGTTTGAAAGGTAAACAAGGACGTTTCCGCCAAAACCTGTTGGGTAAGCGTGTCGACTATTCTGCTCGTTCTGTAATTGTTGTAGGTCCGGAACTGAAGATGGGTGAGTGTGGTATTCCAAAACTGATGGCAGCTGAGTTGTATAAACCGTTTATCATCCGTAAACTTATTGAGCGTGGTATCGTGAAAACGGTAAAGAGCGCCAAGAAGATTGTGGATCGTAAGGAACCTGTTATTTGGGATATTTTGGAGCATGTGATGAAAGGTCATCCGGTATTGTTGAACCGTGCGCCGACTCTTCACCGTCTGGGTATACAGGCGTTCCAACCTAAAATGATTGAAGGTAAGGCTATTCAGCTTCATCCTCTGGCTTGTACGGCATTTAATGCTGACTTCGACGGTGATCAAATGGCTGTTCACTTGCCGTTAAGTAATGAGGCTGTTTTGGAAGCTCAAATGTTGATGTTGCAGTCACACAATATTCTTAACCCTGCTAATGGTGCACCTATTACTGTGCCTGCACAAGATATGGTACTTGGGTTGTATTATATTACCAAGTTGCGTAAGGGTGCAAAAGGGGAAGGTTTGACTTTCTATGGTCCGGAGGAAGCTCTTATTGCTTACAATGAAGGCAAGTGCGATATTCACGCTCCTATTAGTGTCATTGTGAAAGATGTTGACGAGAACGGAAATATTGTGGATAAAATGATGCATGATACTTCTGTAGGCCGTGTTATTGTGAATGAGATAGTTCCGGCAGAAGCAGGTTATATCAATACGATTATATCTAAAAAATCACTTCGTGATATCATTAGCCATGTAATTAAGGTATGTGGTGTTGCTAAGGCGGCAGATTTTCTCGATGGAATTAAGAACCTTGGTTATTATATGGCATTTAAAGGTGGATTGTCGTTCAATTTGGGTGATATTATTATTCCTGAAGAGAAGGAAGCGCTGGTACAGAAGGGATATGAAGAAGTGGAACAGGTTATCAATAACTATAATATGGGTTTCATCACTAACAATGAACGTTACAATCAGGTTATTGATATATGGACACATGTAAATTCTGAGTTGTCTAATATCTTGATGAAAACAATTTCGAGTGATGATCAAGGTTTCAACTCTGTATATATGATGTTGGATTCTGGCGCTCGTGGTTCTAAAGAACAGATCCGTCAGCTTTCTGGTATGCGTGGTTTGATGGCAAAGCCTCAAAAAGCGGGTGCCGAAGGTGGTCAGATTATTGAGAACCCGATTCTTTCTAACTTTAAAGAAGGTTTGTCTGTGTTAGAATATTTTATCTCTACACACGGTGCTCGTAAAGGTTTGGCTGATACTGCATTGAAAACTGCTGATGCCGGATATCTGACTCGTCGTTTGGTTGACGTGTCGCATGATGTGATTATTAATGAAGAAGATTGTGGTACACTCCGTGGATTGGTCTGTACAGCTCTGAAGAATAACGATGAAACTATCGCTACTCTGTATGAACGTATTCTCGGTCGTGTATCTGTACATGATATTGTTCATCCTACGACAGGCGAACTTTTAGTTGCAGGGGGTGAAGAAATCACCGAAGAAATAGCCCAGAAGATTGAGGATTCTCCGATAGAGAGTGTTGAAATCCGTTCTGTATTGACTTGTGAATCCAAGAAAGGAGTTTGTGCTAAATGTTACGGACGTAACTTGGCTACAAGTCGTATGGTTCAAAAGGGTGAAGCTGTAGGCGTTATCGCGGCGCAATCTATTGGTGAGCCGGGTACACAGTTGACGTTGCGTACATTCCATGCTGGTGGTACGGCTGCTAATATTGCTGCTAATGCAAGTATTGTTGCTAAAAATCCTGCTCGTTTAGAATTTGAGGAACTTCGTACTGTAGATGTTATTGATGAAGCCGGTGAGCCTGCTAAAGTAGTGGTTGGACGTTTGGCCGAAGTACGTTTTGTAGATGTAAACACGGGTATTGTGCTTTCTACACATAATGTTCCTTATGGTTCTACACTTTATGCTGCTGATGGTGAAATGGTAGAAAAGGGTAAGCTTATTGCTCGTTGGGATCCGTTTAATGCAGTTATTATAACTGAAGCTACGGGTAAGATTGAGTTTGAAGGAGTGATTGAAAACGTAACTTATAAAGTAGAATCTGATGAATCAACAGGTTTACGTGAAATCATTATTATTGAGTCTAAGGATAAGACAAAAGTGCCTACTGCACATATCATGACAGAAGATGGAGAGCTTATTCGCACTTATAATTTACCGGTAGGAGGTCATGTAGTAGTAGAAGATGGACAGAAGGTAAAGGCTGGTGAAGTTATCGTAAAAATTCCGCGTGCTGTTGGTAAAGCGGGTGATATTACGGGTGGACTTCCTCGTGTTACTGAATTGTTTGAAGCTCGTAATCCGTCTAATCCTGCTGTTGTTTCTGAAATTGATGGTGAAATAACAATGGGTAAGGTAAAACGTGGTAATCGCGAGATTATTGTAACTTCTAAGACTGGTGAAGTTAAGAAATATCTCGTGCCATTGTCTAAGCAAATCCTTGTACAAGAGAATGATTATGTACGTGCAGGTACTCCGTTGTCGGATGGTGCTATTACTCCTGCCGATATTCTTGCTATTAAAGGTCCTACTGCTGTCCAGGAATATATCGTGAATGAGGTACAAGACGTATACCGTTTGCAAGGTGTGAAGATCAACGATAAACATTTTGAAATTATAGTTCGTCAAATGATGCGTAAGGTTGAGATTGATGAACCGGGTGATACTCGTTTCTTGGAACAACAGGTTGTGGATAAACTGGAGTTCATGGAAGAAAATGATCGTATATGGGGTAAGAAAGTGGTAATAGATGCTGGAGACTCACAAAATCTGCAACCGGGTCAGATTGTAACAGCACGTAAGTTGCGTGATGAAAATTCAATGCTGAAACGTCGTGACTTGAAACCTGTGGAAGTACGTGATGCTGTTCCTGCTACTTCTACTCAAATACTTCAAGGTATTACGCGTGCTGCTTTGCAGACCTCAAGTTTTATGTCTGCTGCTTCCTTCCAGGAAACTACGAAGGTGCTCAATGAAGCTGCTATCAATGGTAAGGTAGATAAGTTGGAAGGTATGAAGGAGAACGTTATTTGCGGTCACTTGATTCCTGCCGGTACCGGTCAACGGGAGTTTGAAAAGATTATTGTTGGCTCCAAAGAGGAATATGATCGTATGCTTGCCAATAAGAAGACTGTTCTTGACTATGCTGTTGATGAGAAGGTTGAAGAATAAATAGTGCTAATACAATCGTTTATTTTATAACTGAAAGAGGGTAGTTCGATGATTTATCGAATTGCCCTCTTTGATTATTTTTGTGATTCATATTAAGAATATTGAACAAGTCTAATAATTATAAGAATGACATACTCTTTTCTGAATAATAATACACTGACTTTTGTAGATTTGAATGAAAAAAGGTATATTTGCTCTTTATATAAATGAATGTAAAGTATGGAAAAACTAGAAAATAATAATGGTCAATTACAAATTGAGTTAAAAGAGGATGTGGCTCAGGGCACATATGTTAATCTTGCTATAATTACACATTCCAGTTCAGAATTTATTCTTGATTTCGTGCGTGTGATGCCTGGTATCCCTAAAGCAGGAGTGAAATCACGTATAGTTTTGGCGCCTGAACATGCTAAACGATTACTTCGTGCACTTGAAGAAAACATTGGTAAATATGAACGTTCTTTTGGTGCTATTCGTATGGTGGATGAACAACCTCTTCCACCATTGCCTAATATCAAGGGTGAAGCATAAAATCAAAAAAAAAACTTGTAGTGCATTGATTATTCAAAACTTATTAGTATCTTTGCAGCCCAAAAGTGTATAGTTTTGAATTAATATAAACAATAATATATAAATTAAAAACAATTAAAATGCCTACAATTCAGCAATTAGTAAGAAAAGGACGTGAAGTGTTGGTAGACAAAAGTAAGTCTCCCGCCTTGGATTCATGCCCTCAAAGACGTGGCGTTTGCGTGAGAGTGTATACAACCACTCCGAAAAAACCGAATTCAGCTATGCGTAAAGTAGCTCGTGTACGTTTGACTAACGGTAAAGAGGTGAACTCTTATATTCCGGGAGAAGGTCATAATTTGCAGGAACACTCAATCGTGTTGGTACGTGGTGGCCGTGTAAAAGATCTCCCGGGTGTGCGTTATCATATCGTTCGTGGAACTTTGGATACTGCGGGTGTTGCGGGGCGTACTCAAAGACGTTCTAAATATGGTGCTAAGCGTCCAAAACCAGGACAAACTGCTCCTGCAAAGAAAAAATAATTTGTAGTTGAGTGTAAAAATATAAAAAATTAAAAGTAATAACTTACGTTTTAGTTTGTTGGAAATGCTAAAGGTTGAGTAAATTCTCCGGTGGGGGAGTTGAAGAAGACAGAAGTAACAGCCAAGAACGAAAAACATTATTTTTTCAGACAAATGAGAAAAGCAAAACCTAAAAAACGCGTTATCCTTCCGGATCCTGTGTTTAGTGATGTTAAAGTTTCTAAGTTCGTTAATCATTTGATGTACGATGGAAAGAAGAATACTTCTTATGAGATTTTCTATGCAGCTTTAGAAACGGTGAAGAATAAAATGCAGAATGAAGAAAAATCTGCTCTTGAAATCTGGAAAAAGGCTCTGGATAATGTAACTCCTCAGGTGGAAGTAAAGTCTCGCCGTGTAGGTGGTGCAACGTTTCAAGTTCCGACGGAAATCCGTCCTGATCGTAAAGAATCCATTTCTATGAAGAATTTGATCATCTTCGCTCGTAAGCGTGGTGGTAAATCAATGGCTGATAAATTGGCAGCTGAAATTATGGATGCGTTTAACGAGCAAGGTGGTGCTTACAAACGTAAAGAAGATATGCATAGAATGGCAGAAGCTAACCGTGCATTTGCTCATTTCAGATTCTAATACTGTTAAGAGATAACCAATTGAAGATTAAAAACTTAATGTAAAAGGAATTAGAAAATGGCAAAGAGTGATTTACATTTGACGCGTAATATCGGTATCATGGCTCATATTGATGCCGGCAAAACAACAACTTCTGAACGTATCCTATTTTATACGGGGTTGACCCACAAAATTGGAGAAGTACATGATGGCGCTGCTACAATGGACTGGATGGAGCAAGAACAAGAACGTGGTATTACTATCACTTCTGCTGCTACTACTACTCGTTGGAAATATGCAGGTAATACTTATAAAATCAATCTGATTGATACTCCGGGGCACGTGGACTTCACTGCTGAGGTAGAACGTTCTTTACGTATTCTTGATGGGGCTGTTGCTGCTTATTGTGCAGTAGGTGGTGTTGAACCGCAATCTGAAACGGTTTGGCGTCAAGCTGATAAGTATAATGTACCCCGTATTGCGTACGTTAATAAGATGGACCGCTCTGGTGCAGATTTCTTTGAGGTTGTTCGTCAGATGAAGGATGTCTTGGGTGCTAATCCTTGTCCTATTGTTGTGCCTATTGGTGCTGAAGAGTCTTTTAAGGGCTTGGTTGACCTTATTAAGATGAAAGCAATTTATTGGCATGACGAGACAATGGGGGCTGATTATACGGTAGAAGAAATTCCTGCAAATTTAATTGATGAGGCTACCGAGTGGAGAGATAAAATGCTTGAGAAAGTAGCTGAGTTTGATGATGCTTTAATGGAAAAATATTTCGATGATCCTTCTACTATTACAGAAGAAGAAGTGCTAAGAGCTCTTCGTAATGCAACAGTACAAATGGCTGTTGTTCCGATGTTGTGTGGCTCTTCCTTTAAAAATAAAGGTGTACAGACTTTGCTTGATTATGTTTGTGCATTTTTACCTTCTCCGTTGGATACTGAGAATGTAATTGGAACAAATCCGGAAACAGGTGCAGAAGAAGATCGTAAACCAAGTGAAGATGAAAAAACATCTGCTTTAGCATTTAAGATTGCTACAGACCCTTATGTTGGTCGTTTAACATTCTTTCGTGTATATTCTGGTAAAATTGAGGCAGGCTCTTATATTTATAACTCTCGTTCTGGTAAGAAGGAACGTGTTTCTCGTCTGTTCCAGATGCATTCAAATAAGCAAAATCCCGTTGAGGTGATTGGTGCTGGTGATATTGGTGCTGGTGTCGGTTTTAAGGATATTCATACTGGTGATACATTATGTGATGAAACAGCTCCAATCGTATTGGAATCTATGGACTTCCCGGAACCGGTAATTGGTATTGCTGTGGAACCGAAAACTCAGAAGGATATGGATAAGTTGTCCAATGGTTTGGCTAAATTGGCCGAAGAAGATCCGACGTTTACAGTGAAGACTGATGAACAGACTGGTCAGACTGTTATTTCCGGTATGGGTGAGTTGCACTTGGATATTATTATTGATCGTTTGAAACGTGAGTTTAAAGTTGAATGTAATCAAGGTAAACCTCAAGTTAACTATAAAGAGGCGATTACTAAGACTGTCAACTTGCGTGAGGTTTATAAGAAACAATCGGGTGGGCGTGGTAAGTTTGCAGATATTATTGTAAATATTGGTCCGGTTGATGACGACTTTACTCAAGGTGGTTTGCAGTTTGTTGACGAAGTGAAAGGAGGTAATATTCCTAAAGAATTTATTCCGTCTGTACAGAAGGGTTTCACTACTGCAATGAAGAATGGTGTGTTGGCTGGTTATCCGCTGGATTCACTGAAAGTAACTTTGCTTGATGGCTCTTTCCATCCGGTCGATTCTGACCAGTTGTCTTTTGAAATTTGTGCTATTCAGGCATATAAGAATGCTTGCGCTAAGGCAGGTCCTGTTTTGATGGAGCCTATTATGAAGTTGGAAGTTGTAACTCCGGAAGAAAATATGGGTGATGTTATTGGTGACTTGAACAAGCGTCGTGGACAGGTAGAAGGTATGGAATCTAGTCGTTCTGGTGCCCGTATTGTAAAAGCAATGGTTCCATTGGCAGAAATGTTCGGTTATGTAACTGCTTTGCGTACTATTACTTCAGGTCGTGCTACTTCTTCAATGGTGTATTCTCATCATGCTCAGGTCTCTAACTCTATTGCTAAGGCAGTATTGGAAGAAGTAAAAGGACGTGCTGATTTACTCTAAAATTCTTGAAGCTCGTAAGCTAGCGAATGACTCTTAGCTTACAGGGCTTCATCTTATATAACTATTTAATAATTAGAAACAGTAATGAGTCAGAAAATTAGAATTAAACTGAAATCTTACGACCACAACTTGGTTGACAAGTCGGCTGAGAAGATTGTAAGAACGGTGAAGACAACTGGTGCCATTGTTAGTGGTCCAATTCCTCTTCCTACGCATAAGCGTATCTTTACCGTAAATCGTTCGACTTTCGTTAATAAAAAGTCGCGTGAACAATTTGAACTTTCTTCTTATAAGAGATTGATCGACATCTATAGCTCAACGGCTAAGACAGTAGATGCTCTAATGAAGTTGGAGTTGCCGAGTGGTGTGGAAGTAGAAATCAAAGTGTAAGTATTAAAAATTAAGTGAAATGCCAGGATTATTAGGAAAAAAAATCGGAATGACATCCGTTTTCAGTGCCGAGGGTAAGAATGTACCATGCACTGTTATCGAAGCAGGTCCTTGTGTTGTTACTCAAGTGAAAACTGTAGAAAAGGACGGTTATGAAGCTGTTCAGTTGGGTTTCCAAGAAAAAAAAGAGAAGCACACTACAAAGCCTTTAATGGGGCACTTTAAAAAAGCTGGAGTAACTCCCAAGAAACACTTGGCTGAGTTCAAAGAATTTGAAACAGAGTTGAATCTGGGTGATACTGTTACTGTAGAGATGTTCAACGATGCGACTTTTGTTGATGTTGTAGGTACTTCTAAGGGTAAAGGCTTCCAAGGTGTAGTAAAACGTCATGGTTTCGGTGGTGTAGGTCAGACTACTCATGGTCAGCATAACCGTGCTCGTAAACCGGGTTCTATTGGTGCATGTTCTTATCCAGCAAAAGTGTTCAAGGGAATGCGCATGGGTGGACAATTAGGTGGTGACAGAGTAACTGTTCAAAATTTGCAAGTATTAAAAGTAATCGCGGAACATAATCTGCTTTTGATTAAGGGTTCTGTTCCTGGTTGCAAAGGTTCAATCGTAATAATTGAAAAATAATGGAAGTTAACGTATATAATATTAAAGGTGAAGACACTGGGAGAAAGATTACGTTAAACGAGTCTATCTTCGGAATTGAGCCCAACGACCACGCTATTTACTTGGATGTTAAACAGTTTATGGCTAACCAGCGTCAGGGTACACACAAGTCAAAAGAAAGAAGCGAAATTAGTGGTTCTACTCGTAAAATTGGTCGCCAAAAAGGTGGTGGTGGTGCACGTCGTGGTGACATGAATTCACCAGTACTCGTTGGTGGAGGACGTGTATTTGGTCCGAAACCGAGAGATTACTATTTTAAATTAAACAAGAAAGTGAAAGCTTTGGCTCGTAAGTCAGCTTTGTCATATAAGGCTCAAAACAATGGTATCGTGGTTGTGGAGGACTTCTCTTTTGACGCTCCTAAGACAAAAGATTTCATTGCAATGACAAAAAATCTTAAAGTTTCTGATAAAAAACTGCTTATGATTTTACCTGAAGCAAATAAAAACGTATATTTGTCGGCTCGTAACGTGAAGAGTGCAAACGTGCAGACTATCTCAGGGTTAAATACTTACAGAGTATTAGACGCTGGGGTTGTTGTGTTTGCAGAAAGTGCACTATCTGCTATCGACAATATCTTAATGTAAAAAGGAGGCTTAAATAATGGGAATTATTATTAAACCGTTAGTGACAGAGAAAATGACTGCAATTACTGATAAGGCGAACAATCGTTTCGGCTTTATTGTGCGTCCTGAAGCTAATAAACTGGAAATTAAGAACGAAGTTGAAGCCCTTTACAACGTTACCGTGGTTGATGTGAATACTATTCGTTATGCTGGCAAAAATAAAAGCCGTTATACGAGGGCTGGTATCATCAATGGACGTACTAATGCATATAAGAAAGCTATTGTTACGTTGAAAGAAGGAGATACTATTGATTTTTATAGTAATATTTAAAAAAAAATGGCAGTACGTAAATTTAAGCCCACAACACCGGGGCAAAGACATAAAATTATTGGTACTTTCGAAGAAATTACTGCACGAGTACCAGAAAAGTCTCTTGTATTTGGTAAGAAATCTACTGGTGGTCGTAATAATACAGGTAAAATGACCATGCGCTATATTGGTGGTGGCGCTAAGAAGATTATCCGTATCGTAGACTTCAAGAGAAATAAAGATGGTGTGCCTGCAGTAGTTAGAACAATTGAGTATGATCCGAACCGTTCGGCTCGTATCGCTTTATTGTTCTATGCAGATGGAGAAAAAAGATATATTATTGCTCCCAATGGATTGCAAGTTGGTGCGACTTTGATGTCAGGTGAAAATGCTGCTCCAGAGATTGGAAATGCTCTTCCTCTTCAGAATATACCGGTTGGTACTGTAATTCACAATATTGAATTACGTCCGGGACAAGGCGCTGCTTTGGTTCGTTCAGCTGGTAATTTTGCTCAGTTGACTTCAAGAGAAGGTAAATACTGCGTTATTAAATTGCCTTCAGGTGAGGTTCGTCAGATCCTCAGTACTTGTAAAGCTACTATCGGTAGCGTTGGTAACTCAGATCATGGATTGGAAAGTTCAGGTAAGGCTGGACGTTCTCGTTGGTTAGGACGTCGTCCGCGTAACCGTGGTGTTGTTATGAACCCGGTTGACCACCCAATGGGAGGTGGTGAAGGACGTGCTTCAGGAGGACACCCGAGATCTCGTAAGGGATTGTATGCTAAGGGTCTTAAGACAAGAGCTCCGAAGAAACAATCGTCTAAGTATATTATTGAGAGAAGAAAGAAGTAATCTGATTAATTGAGTAAATTATGAGTCGTTCATTAAAAAAAGGTCCGTATATTAACGTTAAGCTTGAGAAAAAAGTGCTTGCCATGAATGAATCAGGTAAGAAAATAGTAGTTAAGACTTGGGCCAGAGCTTCAATGATTTCGCCCGATTTTGTAGGCCATACCATTGCAGTTCACAATGGAAATAAATTTATTCCTGTATATGTTACCGAAAATATGGTAGGACACAAGTTGGGAGAATTCGCTCCAACTCGTACGTTCAGAGGACATGCTGGTAATAAGAAAAAATAATACAGGATTTATTTGAAATAATAAAGTAATAATATAATGGGAGCAAGAAAAAAAATATCGGCTGAAAAAAGAAAAGAAGCCCTTAAAACCATGTATTTTGCGAAATTGCAAAATGTTCCTACTTCCCCCCGTAAAATGCGTCTCGTGGCTGACATGATTCGTGGGATGGAGGTGAACAGAGCGCTTGGCGTTTTGAAGTTCTCTTCTAAGGAGGCTGCTGCTAGGGTGGAAAAGTTGCTGCGCTCTGCAATTGCTAATTGGGAGCAGAAAAACGAACGTAAAGCAGAAAGTGGTGAATTGTTTGTAACTAAGATTTTTGTTGATGGTGGTGCTACACTCAAAAGAATGAGACCAGCCCCGCAGGGTAGAGGTTACAGAATTCGTAAACGTTCAAATCATGTAACGTTGTTCGTCGGTTCTAAAAGTAATAACGAAGATCAAAATTAAGGTAAATGGGACAAAAAGTTAATCCAATAAGCAACCGTTTAGGAATTATCAGAGGATGGGATTCCAATTGGTATGGTGGAAAGAATTACGGCGACTCTTTGCTGGAAGATAGTAAGATTCGTAAATATTTGAATGCTCGTCTTGCAAAAGCCAGCGTTTCAAGAATTGTAATTGAACGTACACTGAAACTCGTGACTATTACCGTTTGTACAGCACGTCCGGGTATTATTATCGGTAAAGGTGGCCAAGAAGTAGATAAGTTGAAGGAAGAGTTAAAGAAGGTCACAGATAAAGATATCCAGATTAACATCTTCGAAGTTAAAAGACCTGAGTTGGACGCTGTTATCGTGGCTAATAACATTGCTCGTCAGGTGGAAGGTAAAATTGCCTATCGTCGTGCCATCAAGATGGCTATTGCCAATACCATGCGTATGGGTGCGGAAGGTATCAAAATTCAGATTTCAGGACGTTTGAATGGTGCAGAAATGGCTCGTTCTGAAATGTATAAGGAAGGAAGAACTCCGTTGCACACTTTCAGAGCAGACATTGACTATTGTCATGCAGAAGCATTGACAAAAGTTGGTCTTCTCGGTATTAAAGTTTGGATTTGTAGAGGTGAAGTTTATGGTAAGAGGGAGTTGGCTCCAAACTTTACACAAAGCAAGGAAAGTGCTCGTGGAAGCAATAGCGGAAGCAATGGCGGAAAGAACTTCAAAAGAAAGAAAAATAATCGCTAACGAATTTGATTTTTAGGAATTATGTTACAACCGAAAAAGACAAAATTCAGAAGACAACAAAAAGGCCGTCAAAAAGGTAATGCCCAAAGAGGAAACCAGTTGGCTTTCGGATCTTTTGGTATTAAGGCTTTGGAAACAAAATGGATTACAGGCCGTCAGATTGAAGCTGCACGTATTGCAGTGACAAGATATATGCAACGTCAAGGACAGATTTGGATTCGTATTTTCCCGGATAAACCTATTACTAGAAAACCTGCTGATGTACGTATGGGTAAAGGTAAGGGTAGTCCTGAGGGATTTGTTGCTCCTGTTACACCAGGTAGAATTATTATCGAAGCTGAAGGAGTATCTTATGAAATCGCAAAAGAGGCTTTGCGCTTAGCAGCACAGAAGCTTCCTATCACAACTAAGTTTGTGGTGAGACGTGATTATGATATTCAAAATCAAAATGCGTAAGGAGTATGAAAATAGCAGAAATTAAAGAAATGCCTACCAATGATTTGGTGGAAAGAGTAGAAACAGAAGTAGCTAATTACAACCAAATGGTTTTAAATCATTCTATTTCTCCTTTGGATAATCCTGCTCAGATCAAACAATTACGCAGGACTATTGCGCGTATGAAAACAGAATTACGCCAAAGAGAACTTAACAATAAATGATGAGCTTGATGGAAGCAAGAAATTTAAGAAAAGAAAGAACTGGGGTTGTGCTGAGTAACAAAATGGATAAAACCATTACAGTAGCAGCTAAGTTTAAGGAAAAACACCCCATATATGGTAAGTTCGTTAGCAAAACGAAGAAATACCATGCTCATGATGAAAAAAATGAGTGCAATATCGGTGATACTGTACGCATCATGGAAACTCGTCCTTTGAGCAAGACTAAGAGATGGAGATTGGTAGAAATAATTGAAAGAGCTAAGTAATTATGATACAAGTAGAATCCAGACTTACAGTATGTGATAATAGTGGAGCAAAAGAGGCTCTCTGTATTCGCGTTTTGGGTGGTACAGGTCGTCGCTATGCTTCAGTAGGGGACGTGATTGTTGTTTCTGTAAAGAGCGTTATCCCTTCAAGTGATATTAAAAAAGGTGCAGTGTCTAAAGCTTTGATCGTGCGTACTAAGAAAGAAATCCGTCGTGCTGATGGTTCTTATATACGTTTTGATGATAATGCTTGCGTGTTGTTGAATAATGCAGGTGAAATTAGAGGTAGTCGTATTTTCGGTCCGGTAGCTCGTGAGCTTCGTGCTACTAACATGAAAGTTGTGTCACTCGCTCCTGAAGTACTTTAATATTGTAAAAGATTTAAGTAATGAGTAAATTACATATTAAAAAAGGCGATACAGTTTACGTAAATTCTGGTGAAGACAAGGGTAAGACTGGTCGTGTATTGAAGGTTCTTGTGAAGGAAGGACGTGCAATTGTTGAAGGTATCAATATGGTATCTAAGAGCACAAAACCGAATGCAAAGAACCCACAAGGTGGTATTGTGAAGCAAGAAGCTTCTATCCATTTGTCAAATTTGAATCCGGTTGATCCAAAGACTGGTAAAGCAACGCGTGTTGGTAGAAAAGAAAGTGCTGATGGTACTTTAGTGCGTTATTCTAAAAAATCAGGAGAGGAGATTAAGTAATGAGTAATACTGCTAGCCTTAAGAAAGAATATGCAGAGCGTATTGCGCCTGCATTGAAATCACAGTTCCAATATTCTTCTTCAATGCAGATACCCGTACTTAAGAAGATTGTCATCAATCAGGGTTTGGGTATGGCTGTTGCCGATAAGAAGATTATTGAAGTGGCAATTAATGAAATGAGTGCTATTACTGGTCAGAAAGCCGTAGCAACTATTTCCCGTAAGGATATTGCAAACTTTAAGTTGCGCAAAAAAATGCCAATTGGTGTTATGGTAACTTTACGTCGTGAGAGAATGTACGAATTCCTTGAAAAATTAGTTCGTGTGGCTCTGCCTCGTATTCGTGACTTCAAAGGTATTGAAAGTAAGTTCGATGGTAAGGGTAATTATACCCTTGGTATTCAGGAACAAATCATTTTTCCTGAAATTAATATTGATAGTATTACCAGAATTCTCGGAATGAATATTACCTTTGTAACCTCTGCGCAAACAGATGAAGAAGGTTATGCCTTATTGAAAGAATTCGGTTTACCGTTTAAAAACGCTAAAAAAGATTGATAAGTTATGGCAAAGGAATCAATGAAAGCACGTGAAATTAGACGTGCCAAATTAGTAGCCAAATATGCCGAGAAAAGAGCTGCATTGAAGCAAATCGTTAGGACAGGTGATCCTGCTGACGCATTTGAAGCTGCGCAGAAATTGCAGGAACTGCCTAAAAATTCTAATCCGATTCGTATGCACAATCGTTGCAAGTTGACTGGCCGTCCGAAAGGATATATCCGTCAATTCGGTATTTCTAGAATCCAGTTCCGTGAGATGGCCTCTAATGGTCTTATTCCCGGTGTAAAGAAAGCAAGCTGGTAATTTTTAGTTTAAATATTGTCAGGGTAGTCCTGATTAATTTAATTTATTTTTATATGACTGATCCAATAGCAGATTATTTGACGAGGTTGCGGAACGCTATTCAAGCAAAGCACAGAGTTGTGGAAGTTCCGGCTTCAAATTTGAAAAAAGAAATCACTAAGATTCTTTTTGAAAAAGGCTACATCCTTAATTATAAGTTTGTAGAAGATGGTCCTCAAGGTACAATTAAGGTTGCCTTGAAGTATGATCCGGTTAATAAAGTTAACGCAATTAAGAAACTGGAAAGAATTTCTTCTCCGGGTTTGCGTCAATATACCGGTTATAAAGACATGCCGCGAGTTATTAATGGTTTGGGTATTGCTATAATATCTACTTCCAAAGGTGTAATGACCAACAAAGAAGCCGCTGAATTAAAAATTGGTGGTGAAGTTTTGTGTTATGTATATTAATAGGAGGAATTAGCAATGTCAAGAATAGGAAAATTACCCATTAGTATCCCTGCTGGAGTAACAGTTACTCTGAAAGATAATGTGGTTACCGTAAAGGGACCCAAAGGCGAAATGAGCCAATATGTAAATCCTGCTATCAATGTTTCCATTGAGGATGGTCATGTTGTTCTGACTGAGAATGAAAACGAGATGTTGGATAATCCGAAGCAGAAACATGCATTTCACGGTCTCTACCGTTCATTGGTTCACAACATGGTTGTTGGTGTATCTGAAGGATATAAGAAAGAGTTGGAACTTGTCGGTGTAGGTTACCGTGCTGCTAACCAAGGTAATATTGTTGAGTTATCTTTAGGTTATACTCATAATATTTTTATACAGTTGCCGGCTGAGGTAAAAGTTGAAACTAAGTCTGAAAGAAATAAGAACCCTCTTATTATTTTAGAATCTTGTGATAAACAGTTGCTTGGTCAAGTTTGCTCTAAAATACGTTCTTTCCGTAAGCCTGAACCGTATAAGGGTAAGGGTATTAAGTTTGTTGGCGAAGAAATTCGTAGAAAGTCTGGTAAATCAGCCGGTGCTAAATAATTATTTAAATTGATAGTATTATGACAACAAAAATAGAAAGACGGATTAAGATCAAATATAGAGTACGCAATAAAGTTTCAGGTACGACTGAATGCCCGCGTATGAGTGTATTTAGAAGCAATAAGCAAATCTATGTTCAGATTATCGACGATTTGTCTGGTAAGACACTAGCTGCTGCATCTTCTTTAGGTATAACTGAGAGTATGTCGAAGAAAGAGCAGGCTGCTAAGGTAGGTGAACTGATTGCGAAAAAAGCTCAAGAAGCAGGTATTACTACTGTTGTTTTTGACCGTAATGGTTACTTGTATCATGGGAGAGTAAAAGAGGTAGCTGATGCTGCCCGTAACGGTGGACTTAAATTTTAATCATTATGGCAGGACTTAATAATAGAGTTAAGATTACAAACGATATAGAGCTGAAAGACAGATTGGTTGCTATTAATCGTGTGACCAAAGTAACCAAGGGTGGTAGAACTTTTAGTTTCTCTGCTATTGTGGTAGTAGGTAATGAAGAAGGTATCATCGGTTGGGGCCTTGGTAAAGCTGGCGAAGTGACAGCTGCTATTGCTAAAGGTGTTGAATCTGCAAAGAAAAACTTGACTAAAGTGCCTGTTTTGAAGGGTACGGTTCCCCACGAACAGTCTGCTAAATTTGGTGGTGCTGAGGTATTTATCAAGCCGGCTTCTCACGGTACTGGTGTAGTAGCAGGTGGTGCAATGCGTGCTGTACTTGAAAGTGTTGGTGTAACAGATGTTTTGGCAAAGTCAAAAGGTTCTTCCAACCCGCATAACTTGGTAAAAGCTACTATTCTTGCATTAAGTGAAATGCGTGATGCTCGTATGGTTGCTCAGAACAGAGGAATTAGTATGGAAAAAGTATTTAGAGGATAAGGAGGAAGAATATGTCGACTATTAAGATTAAACAAGTTAAAAGTAGAATTGGGGCTCCTGCAGATCAGAAGAGAACTCTTGATGCACTGGGACTTCATAAGTTGAATCGTGTGGTTGAACACGAATGTACTCCTTCAATTCTTGGAATGGTGGATAAGGTTAAACACTTGGTTACCATTGTTAAGTAATTATTTGTTGAATATAAAACGAATTACAATATGAACTTAAGTAATTTAAAACCTGCAGAGGGATCTACTAAAACAAGAAAAAGAATCGGACGTGGTCCGGGTTCTGGCTTGGGAGGTACTTCTACTAGAGGTCATAAGGGAGCTAAATCAAGATCTGGATACTCTAAGAAGATAGGTTTTGAAGGTGGTCAGATGCCTCTTCAACGTCGTGTTCCTAAGTTTGGCTTTAAAAACATTAATCGTGTAGAGTATAAAGCTATCAACTTGGATACAATTCAGAAATTGGCAGAAGCTAAGAATTTACAAACTGTAGGTATTAATGATTTCATTGAAGCCGGTTTCATTTCTTCCAGCCAGTTGGTAAAAGTATTAGGTAACGGAACTTTGACTGCTAAGTTGGATGTACAAGCACATGCATTTTCTAAGACTGCTGTTGCTGCCATCGAAGCTGCTGGTGGACAAGTAGTAAAACTCTGATACAATGAGAAAAGCTATTGAAACATTAAAGAATATATGGAAAATTGAGGATCTGAGACAACGGATCCTCATTACCATATTGTTTGTGGCAATTTACCGTTTTGGTTCGTATGTTGTTTTGCCGGGAATTAACCCGTCGATGTTAACACAATTGCATCAACAAACAAGCGAGGGTCTTTTAGCTTTGTTAAACATGTTTTCTGGAGGAGCATTCTCTAATGCATCTATTTTTGCATTGGGTATTATGCCTTATATCTCTGCTTCCATTGTGATTCAGTTGCTAGGTATTGCGGTACCGTATTTTCAGAAACTGCAACGCGAAGGTGAAAGTGGTAGAAGAAAAATGAATCAGTATACTCGTTATTTGACTATTATTATTTTGCTGGTTCAAGCTCCTTCTTATTTGCTCAATCTTAAAATGCAGGCTGGTCCTTCTTTAAATGCTTCATTAGATTGGACTCTGTTTATGCTTACTTCTACCATTATTTTGGCTGCAGGAAGTATGTTTATTTTGTGGCTTGGTGAGAGAATTACAGATAAAGGAATCGGTAACGGTATTTCATTGATCATCATGATTGGTATTATTGCCCGTCTGCCTCAGTCTTTGTTTCAAGAATTAATTTCTCGTATGACAGATAAAACAGGTGGTTTAGTGATGTTTTTGATTGAACTTGTTGTTTTATTGATTGTCATTGCATTTGCTATTCTTTTAGTTCAAGGAACTAGAAAAATACCAGTTCAGTATGCAAAAAAGATTGTAGGTAATAAGCAATATGGCGGTGCTAGACAATATATCCCTTTGAAGGTAAATGCTGCTAACGTGATGCCTATTATTTTTGCTCAGGCAATCATGTTTATTCCTATTACTCTTATTGGATTCTCTAATGTAAATAATGTAAGCGGTTTCGTACATGCATTAACTGATCATACAAGTTTTTGGTATAATTTGATTTTTGCAGTGTTGATTATATTGTTTACGTATTTCTATACTGCAATTACCATTAATCCGACTCAGATGGCTGAGGATATGAAGAGAAATAATGGTTTTATTCCAGGTATCAAACCGGGAAAGAAAACAGCTGAGTATATTGATGAGATTATGTCTCGTATTACTTTGCCTGGTTCTTTCTTTTTGGCTTTGGTTGCTATTATGCCTGCATTTGCTGGTATATTTGGTGTGAAAGCTGAGTTTGCTCAGTTCTTCGGTGGTACATCTTTGTTAATTCTTGTAGGTGTAGTTCTTGATACTCTCCAGCAGGTTGAAAGTCATTTGTTGATGAGACATTATGATGGTTTATTGAAATCTGGACGTATTAAAGGACGTAGTGGCAGTGTAGCTGCATATTAATCATTTTGAAGAATGATATTTCTTAAAACTGAGGATGAAATAGAACTGCTCCGCAAGAGTAATTTGCTTGTTGGAAAAACACTGGCTGAAGTCGCTAAAATATTAAAGCCGGGAGTAACAACAAAAGAGCTTGATAGGGTAGCAGAGGAGTTCATTAGAGATAATGGTGCTGTTCCTACTTTCAAAGGTTTTTCGAGTCAATGCGGTGATCCATTTCCTGCTTCAATCTGTACATCTGTAAATGATCAGGTTGTACATGGAATTCCGAGTGATGATGTAGTACTTAAAGAAGGTGATGTTGTGTCTGTTGATTGTGGTACTTACATGAATGGTTTTTGTGGTGATTCTGCTTATACGTTTTGTGTAGGTGAAGTTGATGAGGAAGTTCGTAAATTATTGAAAGTTACTAAAGAAGCATTATATATAGGAATACAGAATGCTGTTCAAGGTAAGCGGGTGGGGGATATCGGATATTCGATACAGCAACACTGCGAGTCTAATTCTTATGGTGTAGTGCGTGAGTTTGTCGGTCATGGAATTGGTATGGAAATGCATGAGGATCCACAAGTTCCTAATTATGGTAAACGTGGTTATGGAACGATGTTAAAAAAAGGTTTATGTATTGCTATTGAGCCAATGATTACTTTAGGTAGCCGACAGATAGTAATGGAGCGTGATGGATGGACAGTAAGAACCAAGGATCGGAAATGTGCTGCTCATTTTGAGCATACGATAGCGGTCGGAAATGGAGATGCTGAAATTTTATCATCTTTCAAATTCATTGAGGAAGTATTAGGAGATAAAGCAATTTAAGAGTTTAATATGGCAAAGCAATCTGCAATAGAACAAGATGGAGTTATAGTTGAAGCATTGTCTAATGCAATGTTTCGTGTTGAATTAGAAAACGGACATGAGATTACTGCGCATATTTCCGGTAAGATGCGAATGCATTATATCAAAATCCTGCCGGGTGATAAGGTAAGAGTCGAAATGTCTCCTTACGATTTATCGAAAGGAAGAATTGTATTTAGATATAAATAAAATAAGATATGAAAGTAAGAGCATCCTTAAAGAAACGTACGCCAGAGTGTAAGATCGTTAGACGTAATGGCCGTTTGTATGTTATTAACAAGAAAAATCCTAAGTATAAACAACGTCAAGGATAATATTATTATTTTTGCAAGAAAAATAATTTAGTATATGGCTATAAGAATAGTTGGTGTCGATTTACCTCAAAATAAAAGAGGTGAAGTTGCGTTGACCTATGTATATGGAATAGGTCGTAGTAGTTCAGCAAAAATTTTGGATAAAGCAGGTGTTGATAAGGACCTGAAAGTGAAAGACTGGACGGATGATCAGGCTGCCAAGATTCGTGAGATCATTGGTGCAGAGTATAAAGTTGAAGGTGATCTTCGTTCTGAAGTTCAATTGAACATTAAGCGTTTAATGGATATCGGTTGTTACCGTGGTGTACGTCATCGTATTGGTCTTCCTGTGAGAGGACAGAGCACAAAAAATAACGCTCGTACTCGTAAAGGTAGAAAGAAAACCGTTGCTAATAAGAAAAAAGCTACTAAATAATAATTGTTGATATGGCAAAAAAAACAGTTGCAGCAAAAAAGAGAAATGTAAAGGTAGATGCTAATGGACAGTTACATGTTCATTCATCTTTCAACAACATTATTGTTTCTCTGGCAAATAGTGAAGGTCAGATTATTTCATGGTCTTCTGCTGGAAAGATGGGATTTAGAGGTTCTAAGAAGAATACTCCTTATGCAGCACAGATGGCTGCGCAAGATTGTGCTAAGATAGCATATGATCTTGGATTGAGAAAGGTAAAAGCATATGTGAAAGGTCCGGGTAATGGGCGTGAATCTGCTATTAGAACTATCCATGGTGCAGGTATTGAAGTTACGGAGATTGTTGATGTAACTCCGCTTCCGCATAATGGTTGTCGTCCTCCGAAAAGACGTAGAGTTTAAGATTTACCTTTAATAAAAATGACACTTGATTTTGTTATTGGATTGTATATTCTTCTCTGCAATCGCGGCTGCAACAAATTGAGTTCATGAATAAACAATTAAATATTTAAAAGAAATGGCTAGATATACTGGACCAAAATCAAGAATAGCCCGTAAATTCGGTGAAGGAATCTTTGGAGCAGACAAGGTATTGTCAAAGAAGAATTACCCTCCTGGTCAACACGGAAATTCAAGAAAGAGAAAAACTTCTGAATATGGTGTTCAACTTCGTGAGAAACAGAAAGCCAAATACACCTATGGAGTTTTGGAAAAACAATTCCGCAACTTGTTTGAGAAGGCTGAAACCGCTAAAGGTATTACCGGTGAAATTCTTCTTCAATTGTTAGAAGGTCGTCTTGACAATATAGTATTCCGTTTGGGTATTGCTCCGACTCGTGCAGCTGCTCGTCAGTTGGTTAGTCATAAGCATATTACTGTAGATGGTGAAGTTGTAAATATACCTTCATATGCAGTAAAACCAGGGCAGGTGATTGGTGTTCGTGAAAGATCTAAATCTTTGGAAGTTATCGCTAATTCACTGGCGGGATTTAATCACAGCAAGTATCCTTGGTTGGAATGGGATGATAATGCAAAAGTAGGTAAGTTGTTGCATATACCTGAAAGAGCAGACATTCCTGAAAACATTAAAGAGCATTTGATTGTAGAATTGTATTCTAAATAATAATTAATTTCATGGCGATATTAGCATTTCAAAAACCTGATAAAGTATTAATGTTGGAAGCGGATTCAAAATTCGGAAAATTCGAATTTCGTCCGTTGGAGCCTGGTTTCGGTATTACCGTAGGTAATGCATTGCGCCGCATCCTGCTTTCTTCATTGGAAGGTTTTGCCATTACCACTATTAAGATAGACGGTGTTGAGCATGAATTCTCCAGTGTTCAGGGAGTTAAAGAGGATGTTACTAACATTATCTTGAATCTGAAACAAGTGAGATTCAAGCAAGTAGTTGAAGAATTCGAGAGCGAAAAAGTAAGTATTACAATCGAGAATTCAAGTGAATTTAAAGCAGGTGACATAGGTAAGTATTTAACTGGATTTGAAGTGTTAAATCCTGAATTAGTTATTTGTCATTTAGATTCAAAGGCAACTATGCAGATAGATATTACGATCAACAAAGGTCGTGGTTATGTTCCTGCTGACGAAAACCGCGAATATTGCACTGACGTGAACGTAATTCCTATCGATTCTATTTATACTCCGATACGTAATGTGAAGTATCAGGTAGAAAACTTCCGTGTAGAACAGAAGACTGACTATGAAAAATTGGTACTTGAGATTACTACGGACGGTTCCATTCATCCGAAAGAAGCTCTGAAAGAGGCTGCAAAAATTCTGATTTATCATTTCATGCTCTTCTCTGATGAGAAGATTACGTTAGAAAGTAACGATGTTGACGGCAATGAAGAATTTGATGAAGAAGTATTGCACATGCGTCAATTGTTGAAGACTAAGCTTGTTGATATGGATCTTTCGGTTCGTGCCCTTAACTGTTTGAAGGCTGCCGATGTAGAAACTTTGGGCGACTTGGTACAGTTCAACAAGACGGATCTGCTGAAATTCAGAAACTTCGGAAAGAAATCGCTTACCGAGCTTGATGATTTGCTGGAAAGTCTGAATCTGTCGTTTGGAACTGATATTTCTAAATATAAATTAGATAAAGAATAAAAAATGAGACATAATAAAAAATTCAACCATTTAGGTCGTACTGCCTCTCATAGAAACGCTATGTTGGCTAATATGGCGTGTTCTCTGATTAAGCACAAAAGAATCACTACGACTGTTGCAAAGGCCAAAGCTTTGAAGAAGTTTGTTGAGCCTTTGATTACAAAAGCTAAAGATGATACGACAAATTCTCGCCGTGTTGTATTTAGCAATTTGCAAGACAAGTATGCTGTAACTGAGTTGTTTAAAGAAATCTCTGTGAAGATTGCTGATCGTCCAGGTGGTTACACTCGTATCATTAAGACAGGTAATCGTTTAGGTGATAATGCAGAAATGTGCTTTATTGAACTTGTTGATTATAACGAAAACATGGCTAAGGAAAAAGTTGCTAAGAAAGCTACTCGTACCCGTCGTTCAAAGAAAGCTACTGCTGAAGTTACTCCTGCTGTAGAAACTGCTACTCCGGTTGCTGAAGTTCCTGCTACAGAAGAAACTAAAGCAGAATAATTTCAACTATTCTTTTTATATATAGAAAGCTGTCCCAGCGATTGGGACGGCTTTTTTTATTTCCTTTGTATCTTTCTCTTTCATACCTTATTATTGGGATTTAGCATATTTCATTCAACAAATATTAAAAGATGTATGCGTTAAACAAATCTATCGGTTAAACCGTTATATTTGCATATTGTTATGGCTAGATATATAAAGTTTATAGGATTTCTGGTGCTTGCATTGGCCTTATGGCAGACAGCGAGTGATACGTTTATCGGGAGTGAATCGATAAATGGAAAAAAATCTGTAGATATTCAAGCTATAACTGGTAGTCCCCAGCAAGAAGCTACATGTTTTACCACCCCTCAATTGCCTTATTTACCCGATGCAGAATTGGCAGGTGTCAATGGAGGATATACGCAGTTAGTGACCTCGTCCCGTATTCAGCGTACCATTGCTACAGAGTATGTTTTTTCTTTAAAAGATTGGATAGACAAAATAGCCCAGTATGAGGCTGTTCTGTCATTACATCGGGAGAAACTTTTTGATTCTACAGCTTATTATCGTTATCAACCTGTGTGTGAGTATTATATATTCACATTGAGACGTATTCTCATTTAGTGATTTTATTGAACTAAAACTTTATTTCTTCTGTGCAGGTTAAATATATTCTGCAAGAAGGAAAGATCTATTTTTTTATTTCAACAAATCATTAAAACAAATTATTATGGCAACTCAAACTGTTGACGCAACACTTTTTGCGTCTGAACATCCCGATATTGTAAAGCGTACAAGTGTTTCTGGCCTTATCCTTTCAGTAGCAATGCTGTTAGTAGGTATTTTGATCTTTGCATCCATCTTTGAGATGAGTGATAAATCTTCCACAGTCAGTATGGCATTAATGGTACTGGGTACGGCATTAGTTTTATTAGGTGTTTTCCGTTTGTTCTGGAAATCCAAAGAAATTGTATATCTTCCTACTGGGAGTGTAGCAAAAGAACATAGCCTTTTCTTTGACTTGAAATATATGAACCAGTTGACAGAAATGATTGAACACGGAAAGTTGGACTGTGAATCTAGTGTGAAAGGTGATGCAAGTGGAAACATACGTATGGATGTGATGCTTTCTCAAGATAATAAGTTTGCCGCCGTACAGTTATTCCAATTTGTGCCGTATACATACACACCGATAACATCCGTGCGCTATTTTACAGATAATGAGGCTGCGGCAGTATCTGCATTTTTGTTAAGATGTAAGAATATGTAAATTTACGAGGACGATTAAAGCACGTTTTTAGTAAAGATTGGGGATTAGTCGGTGACGGCAATCCCCATTTTTTTCATTAGAAAGCATGCATTCATATTTTGAGCGATACCCGGCCGGAGCTGATAAGAAAATGTTAACTCATTATCTGTTATATCCGCTTCGAAACGATAATTGCGGATATTCTTGGGAAATAAGTCAATGAGTGTACCCAATAACAAGTCATGTGTGGCAATGATACCATTGGCCTGTAACGCCATGAACTGTTTGATAAGAGCAAACGATCCTTTCTGTTTATCCATTGAATTAGTTCCCTTCAGAATTTCATCAAGAATGATAAACAATTCCTCATCTGCCTGTAATTTATCAATGATAAGTTTCAAACGTTTAAGTTCCGCAAAGAAATACGACTCGTTATCGTTTAGAGAATCGCTGGTGCGTAAACTGGTGATAAGTCGTGCTGGGTAGACCTCCATATTTAGCGCGCAGACAGGCATCCCGATACAGGCGAGCAGATAATTAATGCCCACAGTACGCAGATACGTACTTTTTCCGGCCATATTTGCTCCCGTAATAATAATAAAGAATGGTCGTTTCTCCATATCGATATCATTACGGACACAGCGGTCGCGATGCATCAGCGGGTGTCCTAAAGCTTTTGCGCGAAAACGAAATCCCTTTTCTTTCAGTATTGTCGGATAAATATAATCAGGATGATTATATGCGAAAGTAGCTAGGGAATTGAGTGCATCCATTTGTCCGATAGCAGTAAGCCAGCGGGGTAATTCGCCTGCATACTGTTCCTTCCAAGTCTCGATACGCATTATTTGTTGCAACTCCCATAAGAACAGACCATTAAGAATGATATACATAAAGACATTGTTTCGTTGGTCCAATTCATTCATCAACTTGCTTAGTTGGCTGATAGAGTGCGACGCCTTTCTTCTTTCACCACCTATTTTTTCTTTTATGTCCTTCAGTAATGTACATTGCATCGGTTGTTCTTCCATTAGTCGCAGCAATTCCGCATACGTTCCCAAAATTTGTAGTTTCTTGCCATATACAGCCTGCATCTTAGTAATTTTTCCTGTGAAGCCGAAGCTGGCAATCACAAATATCATCCAGATAACTCCCCATAATGATGCAGGCAGTATACCGGCAATCACTAAACTTATACATAACACATTTATTCCCGCAATCACTTTGGGTAACACTCGTAGAAAACGTTTTTTACGGAAAACACTTGGACTTGCTGCCCATTCTTTCAGTTCCATTTTATCAGCTACTTTCCCTTTATGCAGCAAACCTAGAATGCGGAAACGTTGGCGGAACTTCAGTTCCGGCGTTAATTCCCGTACAGCCTCTTGTCTTTGTAATATCTCCTCTTTCCTCTCCAGATGTTTTCCCAACCATTCTGCCAGTGACTTTTTCCCCAACTCCGTACATGTGCGGTTGATATATTGAAACATCGAATGTGGACCAAAAATATCCAGATCGTATGTATATAGATGCGCAGGTTCTATGAACTCTTTACCGTCGTCGAAGGCAGAAGTGTCATAATTCAGCGCAGCCAGCTCCTGCCGGTTGATTTCAACCTTCTTCTCTAGATAATCTTTTTTATAGAACAGGCGGTTGTGATATTTTATCAACAGAATAAACGGCAACAGCGTTACGAGCACAATGACTACCACTGTCATCCAGCCGTCCGACCGGAAGTAGATAATTCCCACTATACCGGCAATGAACAACAGCAACCGCAACGTACCGATACGATATATCTGCTGTTGTGTCTTATTTAGCTCTTGTTGGCCTCTTTCCGCGATACTGCGGTATGTATGGCTGACTTCCTCGATACTACCCTTCATTGTCTTCTGTCTTTTTTTATATACGAAGACAAAGATAAGATAAATATGCGACATCCCGCTTTCTCTTAAGGATAGAATGAACTGAGATAGGGTATAAAGTAAGATGCTGTTATTACCCAAAGATATGCATTCTGCGGAAAAGTTATATCTCGGCACGCGAGATATACATCTTGGCATTGAAGATGACCATCTCGGCACGCGAGATACACATCCCGGCATGCGAGATATAACTTATTCACAAGTTGGACACTTTTTCTTCCCCAATAGAAATTGTTTCGTTCTCTGACTGTGTCTTCCTCTTGCCTTATATCTTCCACTCTCGTCCGCAACAATATTTTTTCACCCTGTATTGATAGATTTTTTTCCTGTATACTTGCCGAATAACAATAAATAATGTACCTTTCGCTCAATAAAGTAAAGTTTCAAAAAGAAAGGATAGCGATATGAAAAGGCGTTGGTTGTTCGTGATTTTTGCATTATTGGCTTTGCCATGTGCGGCACAGCAGATAATGTATGCCAACTTGAAAGAACTGGTAGAAGACTGCGGTGACACAGTGTCCATTCTGAAGGTAGAGAAGCGCGCCAAAAATCAGATTTATTTGATGGGTGGTGCTGATTATCGCATTACGGCAGATGAGAATTCCGGGCTCTGCCGGTATCTGAAATCCCGTTGTTATGCCGTTCGGATAGACACGGCACTGTATGTCAATTGTCGTAAGATGCGTTATAAGCGTTTCCGTTTCGGACATTGGTATGCTCCTGCCATGTGGGTGGGCGATAAGATCTATTTTTGTGCACAACCTGTGGGACAGGTTGCAACAAGTACCGCCACGCCACCTGATGCCGCGAAGCTCGGTGGAGACGTGGGAAATGCCATCAATGCTTCCGGACTGGTTCATGCACGTGTTTATTATGAACTTAACCCCGAAACCGGACGTGCTGAGTTTGTAGGAAGAGACAAGATGATGAAATTGCTGGACGATACTCCTGCTTTGCAGCAAGCATTTTCAAAAGAAACCAGTGAATCGGCGGAGGTCATCGGAAAGTATTTGCGACAATTAACAGCCAAATCCACCCATTCCGGTAAATGAATGACGTTATGGTCATCCGGATGTGTTAGGAATGAGTTTTGACTAAATGATAAATAATCCCGGTATTCTATTGCGAATATCGGGATTTATTTTTATATTGCGGCAGATACAGGCTATCGCATGTTGACAAATTGTAACCGTTTATACCGATATACTATGGAGATTACTTTGAGTAAGACTTTGCCCGCTTACCCTACTTTTATAGAAGGTATCCGCCGGGCGCCCGACCGTGGTTACACCCTGACCCCAGCGCAAACTGCTACAGCGTTGAAGAATGCCCTGCGTTATGTTCCTAAAGAACTGCATGAAACCCTTGCTCCCGAGTTCATGGAAGAACTTCGTACGCGTGGACGGATTTACGCTTATCGTTATCGTCCGCAAGGCGACCTTAAAGCGAAACCGATTGATGAATATGAGGGAAAATGCATTGAGGGAAGAGCCTTTCAAGTGATGATAGACAATAATTTGTGTTTCGACGTAGCCCTTTATCCGTACGAGCTGGTGACGTACGGTGAGACGGGACAGGTTTGCCAGAACTGGATGCAATACCGTCTTATCAAGCAATATCTTGAAGTCTTGACACAGGAACAGACATTGGTCATTGAAAGCGGACATCCGTTGGGGTTGTTCAAGTCCAAGCCCGAAGCGCCACGTGTCATTATAACCAATGCGCTGATGGTAGGTCTTTACGACAACCAGCAAGACTGGCATACCGCCATGCAGATGGGTGTTGCCAATTATGGACAAATGACTGCTGGGGGATGGATGTATATCGGTCCGCAAGGTATCGTTCATGGTACGTTCAATACCCTTCTCAATGCCGGAAGACTGAAACTGGGTATCCCGCAGGATGGAGATTTGCGCGGGCGTCTTTTTGTATCCTCCGGTTTGGGGGGCATGAGTGGTGCACAACCCAAGGCTGCGGAAATGGCGGGAGCTGCCGCCATCATTGCAGAGGTAGATGTTTCGCGTATTGAAACCCGTCGTCGGCAGGGATGGGTGGGACATGTTACAGGGGCGCTTTCAGAAGCTTTTTTACTGGCGCAGAATGCTATGAGTGACCGTCGGCCGATTTCTATCGCCTATCATGGTAATGTGGTGGATTTACTGGAATATGCTGTCGGTAAGAATATATCCATCGATTTACTGTCCGACCAAACTTCTTGCCATGCGGTATACGATGGCGGTTATTGCCCTGTGGGGGTGACATTTGAACAACGTACACAGATGCTGCACGAAAATCCGGTAGAGTTTCGTGGTAAAGTGGATGTTACGCTGAAGCGCCATTTTCTTGCGATAAAAGCATTGGTAGATCGTGGTACCTATTTCTTTGACTATGGAAACTCTTTCATGAAAGCTGTTTACGATGCAGGTGTACCGGAGATTGCGCGTGAAGGTAATGATAAGGACGGATTTATTTTTCCCAGCTATGTGGAGGATATCATGGGACCGGAACTTTTTGATTACGGTTACGGGCCTTTCCGTTGGGTGTGTCTCAGCGGTAAACACGAAGATTTGGTGAAGACTGACCATGCGGCTATGGAATGTATCGATCGGGCACGTCGCGGACAAGATTTGGATAATTATAATTGGATTAGGGATGCGGAGAAAAACAACCTTGTAGTAGGTACACAAGCGCGTATCTTATATCAGGATGCTGAAGGACGCATGCGGATAGCGTTGCGTTTCAATGAAATGGTGCGTAACGGAGAGGTCGGCCCGATTATGTTGGGACGAGACCATCATGATGTCAGCGGTACGGATTCTCCGTTCCGGGAGACTTCCAATATCAAAGATGGCAGTAATGTGATGGCTGATATGGCGGTGCAGTGCTTTGCCGGAAACTGTGCACGTGGCATGAGCCTGGTTGCATTGCACAATGGCGGTGGGGTCGGCGTCGGAAAAGCTATCAATGGCGGTTTTGGTATGGTGTGTGACGGTTCGGAACGGGTGGATGAGATACTCCGTTCGGCTATGATTTGGGATGTGATGGGCGGTGTGGCACGTCGTTCCTGGGCACGGAACGAACATGCCATGGAGACAAGTGAGGAATTTAACCGTACACATGCAAATGGGTATCATATTACGATGCCATATGTGGCGGATGAGGAACTGATAAAGAAATGCATAACCCAAAGGTCGTAAGGTGTTGATGTGGCAGGGTGATAGTGTAATCTAACAAAAATATAACAATCATGAATAAAATCGTAGAATGTGTTCCCAATTTCAGCGAAGGGCGCGATTTGCAGAAAATCGACCGGATAGTGGCTCCTTTCAGGGGCAGGCAAGGGGTAAAACTATTGGATTATAGTAACGACGAAGACCATAACCGATTAGTTGTCACTGTGGTAGGCGAGCCTGAACCGCTTCGGGATGCCGTACTCGAGGCTATCGGCGTAGCAGTGCGCTTTATCGACCTGAATGTACATCAGGGACAGCATCCCCGGATGGGGGCGGTAGATGTGGTTCCATTTATACCCATCAAGAATACGACGATGGAAGAAGCTATTGCACTTTCCAAAGAAGTGGGAGAGGAAGTGGCGAAACGATATAATCTTCCTGTTTTTCTTTATGAGAGATCTGCGTCGGCGTCTCATCGGGAGAATCTTGCGGCTGTCCGTAAGGGAGAGTTTGAGGGAATGGCAGAAAAGATTAAACTACCCGAATGGAAACCTGACTTCGGACCGGCCGAAAGACATCCCACCGCTGGAACAGTAGCTATCGGTGCACGTATGCCGCTGGTGGCATATAACATTAATCTCAACACTCCGAGCCTGGAGATTGCGCATGATATTGCCAAGAAAATCCGATATATTGGTGGCGGACTCCGCTACTGCAAGGCAATGGGAGTGGAACTGAAAGACAGGGGTATCACCCAAGTATCTATTAACATGACCGACTATACCCGTACTGCTCTTTACCGTGCTTTTGAAATGGTACGTATTGAAGCCCGTCGTTACGGTGTCAGCATTGTAGGTAGCGAAATTATCGGGCTTGTTCCGATGGAGGCATTGATCGATACGGCATCCTATTACCTCGGATTGGAAAACTTTTCGATGCAGCAGGTATTGGAAGCAAGGATTATGGAAGAATAGACGAACTGCAAAATACGTATAAATGAAAGAAAACCTGATAATATTCAATACCCGTGTTGTAACGCCTATCGGTTTTTCGGCCCGGAGGGGAACAGAAATGTCGGAATTGCTGATACAGGACAATGCTACGGTAGAGGTAACCGACGGTATCATTACATACGTCGGGCCCAATAGAGGAGAGAAACGCGATGGTTATTACCGGCGCTACTGGCATTACAACGCCCGTGGCAAATGTTTATTGCCGGGTTTTGTCGATTCGCATACACATTTTGTATTTGGCGGTGAACGTGCCGAGGAATTTTCATGGCGCCTGAAAGGTGAGAGTTATATGTCGATTATGGAACGGGGTGGCGGTATTGTGAGTACGGTGAAAGCTACTCGTGACAGTAATTTCATCCAGTTGCGTGGAAAGGCGGAAGGTTTTATTAAACAGATGTCTGCAATGGGGATTACTACCGTAGAAGGTAAAAGCGGGTACGGACTGGATAGGGAAACGGAACTTCTGCAACTCCGTGTGATGCGTAGTTTGAATAACGATGAGCACAAACGGATAGATATCGTTTCTACTTTTCTTGGGGCACATGCCGTGCCCCAAGAATATAGTGGACGGACTGACGAGTATCTCGATTTCATTATTCGTGAGGTGATGCCTGGTGTCGTTCAAAATAATTTGGCGGAATTTTGCGACGTCTTCTGCGAACAAGGTGTATTTTCCATCGGGCAGTCCCGTCGTCTTCTGCTTGCCGCTCGTGAGATGGGATTGAAATTGAAACTTCATGCTGATGAAATCGTTCCCTTGGGAGGTGCCGGATTGGCTGCTGAACTTTCCGCTGTCTCTGCCGACCATCTGTTGCATGTTTCCGACGGTGATATCCGTGCAATGGCAGACAAGGGGGTTGTGGCAACTTTACTTCCTCTGACTGCTTTCGCACTAAAAGAATCATATGCCCGTGCACGGGAGATGATTGATGCAGGATGTGCTGTGGCACTTGCTACTGATTTAAATCCGGGCAGTTGTTTCTCCGGTTCCATTCCGTTGACTTTTGCGTTGGCATGTATCTATATGAAGATGAGTATTGAAGAAGCTATTACTGCTCTTACCCTGAACGGTGCTGCTGCTTTAAGTCGTGCTGATAGTATCGGTAGTATTGAAGTAGGGAAGAAAGGTGATTTTGTAGTGCTGAATACGGATAATTATCATTTCCTGCCTTATTACGTTGGTATGAATTGTGTAAGTACAACGATAAAGGAAGGGGTACTTTATACAACATCGTGATATTATTTCTCAATCCTTTGAAAGAGAAGGGGGGTAATTGGGTGTTTTGATAGGATATCAGAAAGTATAAACAAAAGTATCTTCATTTTTCTTTTGGGGAGATGAGGAAGTAAATTTGAAAGCATATGTTAGTAGATTTAACTGTAAAAGATTTCTTGGATAAAGTAGCGGGTAGTGACCCTGTTCCAGGTGGTGGAAGTGTCGCTGCATTGAATGGTGCTATTGCTTCTGCCTTGGCAGCGATGGTCGCAAGTCTTACTATTGGAAAGAAAGGTTATGAAACTCATGAAGAACTGATGCGGCATATCTTCGATATTGCAGTACAGTCAAAAAATGTATTTGTAGAAGATATCGATCGGGATTCTGAAGCGTACGACAGTGTATTTGCCTGCTTCAAGATGCCTAAAGCCAGTGATGAGGAAAAGGCAGCCCGCAGTATTGCTATCCAGGAAGCTACCAAGTTTGCCGCTCTTATACCTATGCAGGTAGCCCGGAATGCCTATGAGCTGATGAATATCATTATGGATGTAGCTCGTTTGGGAAATAGGAATGCTGTGACAGATGCTTGTGTAGCCATGATGGCTGCCCGTTCTGCTGTGCTTGGTGCATTGATGAATGTACGCATCAATCTTGCTTCACTGAAGGATAAGGAGTTTGTGTCCAAGTTGCAAAACGAAGCTGATGCTCTGGAACAACATGCCTGTGAGAAAGAAAAAGAATTGTTGGACGAAATCAATCTGGAACTCAAAGTATGAACAATGTCTACTATGTAGGTTCGGGCGAACTTACCTTCGACCTTATCGAACGTATTATCAACGAAAACCTGAAGCTGGAGTTGGCTCCCGAAGCTAAACTGCGCATACAGAAATGCCGTGATTATCTGGATAAGAAAATTGCTTCCTCAAAAGAACCGCTTTATGGGATTACTACTGGTTTCGGATCTTTATGCAGTAAAAGTATTTCATCGGATGAACTGGGCACTTTACAGGAAAATCTAATCAAAAGCCATGCTTGCAGTGTGGGTGAGGAAATTCGTCCCGTCATTATTAAATTGATGATGTTGCTCAAGGCGCATGCCCTTTCGTTGGGACATAGCGGTGTACAGGTTATTACGGTGCAACGTATCCTCGACTTTTTTAATAACGATGTGATGCCTATCGTTTATGACCGTGGTTCACTGGGAGCCTCGGGCGATCTTGCTCCCCTTGCCAATCTTTTTCTTCCTCTTATCGGTGTAGGTGATGTGTATTATAAAGGGAAGAAACGCGAAGCTATCAGTGTACTGGATGAATTCGGTTGGGAACCTGTCAAATTGATGAGTAAAGAGGGACTTGCCTTGCTGAACGGCACACAGTTTATGAGTGCCAATGGTGTGTTTGCTATCCTTAAAGCTTTTCGCCTTTCTAAGAAGGCCGACTTGATAGCTGCTCTTTCTTTGGAAGCTTTTGATGGGCGTATTGACCCTTTTATGGATTGTATCCAGCAGATACGCCCCCATAAAGGACAGATTGAAACAGGAGATAATTTTCGTAAACTGTTGGTAGACAGTGAGATTATAACGCGTTCTGGCAAGCATGTACAAGACCCGTATTCTTTCCGCTGCATTCCTCAAGTACATGGCGCAACGAAAGATGCAATCCGTTATGTTTCTTCTGTTTTACTTACAGAGATTAATTCAGTGACGGATAATCCTACTATTTTTCCCGAAGAAGACCGTATTATTTCCGGTGGGAACTTTCATGGACAACCGCTCGCTATTTCGTATGATTTTTTGGGAATTGCGCTTGCTGAACTGGGTAATATCTCTGAGCGTCGGATTGCACAGCTCATTATGGGGTTGCGCGGTTTACCCGAGTTTCTGGTTGCCAATCCTGGTCTAAATTCGGGTTTTATGATTCCACAGTATGCTGCCGCGTCAATGGTGAGCCAGAATAAAATGTATTGTTATGCTGCTAGCAGTGACTCTATCGTTTCCAGTAACGGACAGGAAGACCATGTCAGCATGGGAGCTAATGCTGCCACAAAACTTTATCGTATCATGGACAATTTGGAACATATTCTTGCCATTGAGTTGATGAATGCAGCGCAGGGTATTGATTTTCGCCGTCCACTGAAGACTTCTCCGGTATTAGAACGTTTTTTGTACGAATATCGTAAGGAAGTACCGTTTGTGAAAGATGATATTGTGATGTATAAAGAAATCCATAAAACCGTAGCTTTTCTTAACCGAACGAAATTCGACTATTAATATTTTACTTGATAGAATAGACAAGGCACGAATTCATCCTTATAAGTAAAGGTATGAATTCGTGTCTTTTTAGTTTTTTCCAAAGAATACTTAGGAGAATACTGCATGAAACTATGTTAAAGTCCTGTTATCCTTTATCAATAAATAACCTTTGCAGCACTTCTGTTTTGTTCATTTATAAACTAAAAAATGTGGCTCTTCCTGAAAAACACTTAAACTTCTGATGATATATAATGACTTTGTGATAATTTATTGTTTATCAGCGTGATATAATTTTAATGTGAAACTCTTGATGTAGTCCTAAATGGAAGTTGAGAAAGTTTTGATGTAGTTTTATAATACTTATTATATTATAATAAGCATATATTTGCATATTCAAATGCATAAAAAATAGTTAAATCTATGCATTGTGAAGATGAATTTTTATTAAACATAAATTAACCGACATGAAAAACACCCTCTTACCTCCCCATCCCTCGTAGCTTTCTATTTAGGGAATATACATTCGTATATAATGATTTACTCTGATTATAACTCATTGAAGAAATGAGGAACATATAACAATTGAGTAAACAAAAACATTCAAAATAAAATGCAACATTTTAATTTAAAAGAAAGATAATGAAAGATGTGAAACAAGAATTGCGAAAAATCCCTTACCTGTTTCTGTTAATGTTATTTTCGTGCCTGAATTTGCAGGCGCAAGGATTACAGGTCCGGGGAGTGGTTGTCGATTCCAATGGAGAGAGTATTATTGGTGCTTCTGTCGTATTGAAAGGCAACAATTCTGTAGGTACCATTTCTGATATCGACGGTAATTTTGTCTTAACTGTCCCTAAAGAAAATTCTGTTTTGGTGGTATCGTTCATCGGCATGAAGTCGAAAGAAATTAAAGCGAACTCTAAAGGTATTATTCGTATTGTACTGGAAGATGACTCCCAACAACTGGAAGAAGTGGTAGTAGTGGGTTATGGTCAGCAAAAGAAAGCTAGTGTGGTAGGAGCTATTACTCAGACCACAGGTAAGGTACTGGAGCGTGCAGCCGGTATCACAGATATAGGCTCGGCTTTGACCGGTAATCTGCCGGGTGTTATCACAGCACAAGACAACGGTATGCCGGGTGATGAAGAGCCTAAAATTACAATCCGCGGTGCCAGCTCTTGGAACAGCAGTGATCCACTGGTGTTGGTAGATGGTGTGGAACGTCCTATGAGCAGTGTAGATATGGCTTCTGTAGAAACATTGTCTGTACTGAAGGATGCTTCTGCTACAGCTGTTTACGGAGTGAAAGGTGCTAATGGCGTTATCTTGATTACCACTAAGCGTGGAGCGGAAGGTAAAGCAAAAATCAATGTATCTGCTAATGCGGTACTTAAAACACCTTCTCGTATACCTAATAAATTGGACTCTTACGACGCTTATATGGCTCGTAATATGGTCATTGAACATGAATTGAATTTAAATCCTGACTCATGGAATGATATCCGTTCACAGGATTTTATTGATAATTTCCGTAATCAAACTACTGTGGAACAACGTGAACGGTATCCGAATGTTGATTGGAAGAATGCATTGTTCAAAGATTTTGCCATGTCTTACAATGCTAACATGAATATTAGTGGTGGTACTAAGTTCGTAAAATATTTTGCTTCCATTGACTATGTACATGAGGGTGACTTGTTCCGTGAGTTCGAAACAGGACGTGGTTATGATAACGGATATGGTTACAATCGTATCAATATGCGTAGTAATCTGGACTTCAACATCACTAAAACTACTCTTTTCAAGGTGAGTGTGGCAGGTTCCAGCGGTCAGAACGAGCGTCCTTTTTATTATAGTAGTGCTACCAGTGGTACAGCTACTAAACAGGCAGGTGCATGGGCAGGTGTATACCGTACACCCCCTGATATCTTTCTTCCACGTTACAGTGATGGTTCGTTGGGGTTCTATCCCTCTGACATCAATATGTACAACTCCATCGACTTGATTGCAACCGGTGGTGCAGCACAGCATACTACCACGCGTATTACTACCGATTTTGTGTTGGAACAGAAGTTGGATTTCATTACCAAGGGGCTGAAAATCAGAGGTATGATTGCTTGGGATAATACATTTGTAGAAAATGACCGTGGTATCGAAGAACCTCAATCCAACAATGGCTCGAATCAACGTCGTAAATATATTGATCCTGATACAGGACTTGTAACTTATCAGTTCCCGTTCGACAGTAATAATCAATTTGATATGTATCCTATTCTGGACTGGGAAACCAAAGGTGGTACAGTGGCTAATGGCTCTACTCAACGTAATTTGAACTATCAGTTACAGTTGAACTGGGCACGTGATTTCAACAAACACAGTGTTACGGCAATGGGGTTGTTCAGTCGTCAGGAAACTGCCAAAGGTAGTGAAATCCCTCACTATCGTGAAGACTGGGCTTTCCGTACAACTTATGATTGGGCCGGCCGTTATTTTGTAGAATACAACGGTGCTTACAATGGTTCGGAGAAATTTAGCAAGGATAACCGTTTTGCTTTCTTTAATTCGGGTGCCATTGGCTGGATGATTAGTGAAGAACCGTTCATGGCTTTCTTACGTGACAAGAAAATCTTGGATATGATGAAAATCAGGGCTTCTTATGGTGAAATAGGTGACGATAACGTGAGTGGTCGCTGGCTTTTTCAGGATCAGTGGGCTTATAATAAAAGTTGGCAGACCTATATGGATCCTTCAAAACGTGGTGGAAAGAGTCCTTATAGTTGGTATAGGGAGAGTGTCGTAGGAAACGAAGATGTACACTGGGAAAAGGTGAAGAAATTGAACTTCGGTATCGACTATGCCTTGTTCGAAGGCTTGTTTGCCGGTAGTGTGGAAGTATTCCGTGACAAACGGTCAGATATTCTTATCGGGGGTAGTAGCCGTTCGGTTCCTTCATATTACGGACAAAAACCTGCTACTGTCAATAAGGGTAAAGTGAATACCCGTGGTTATGAGCTTGAACTACGTTTCAATAAAAAATTCAAGAATGAAATGCGTGTGTGGGCTAACCTAAGCATGACTCATTCGGAAAATGAAGTGATTGTGAAGGATGATAAACCGCTCTTGCCAAGTTATCGTAAAGATGCCGGTTTCTCCATGGGACAAGGACGTTATTACATTGATAAAGGTTTTATCGGTTCGTATGATGAATTGTATGGTAGCCCTAAGCATGAGGCGAATAACGACAGCCGTATTCCCGGTGATTATTATATTGTGGACTTTGATGGAAATGGTATAATTGACCAGGACGACCAGGCTCCTTACGGTTATTCCGGTACTCCACAAAATACTTATAATGCAACTGTGGGCTTTGAATGGAAAGGTTTTAGCTGTTTTGCCCAGTTCTACGGTGTGACTAATGTAAACCGTACTGTAAGTCTTGATTGCTTTACCAACCGTTATAATGTAGTGTTTGATACTGGTAGTTGGTGGTCAGAAACGGGGGATGCAGCTGATTTTGTTACTCCTCGTTGGCTTTCTTCAAAAGTAGCGGCTTATAATGGTACGCAATATGTATACGATGCATCTTTTATCCGTTTGAAGAATGTGGAAGTTTCATATACTTTTAAAAATACTTTGACACGTCAATTGGGTATTTCCGGTCTACGGGTTTTCATAAGTGGAAATAACTTGTGGATGTGGTCGCGTATGCCGGATGACCGTGAAGGTAACTTCTCTGGTGCTGGTGCCAACTATGGAGCTTATCCTATTATGAAGCGTGTGAATTTGGGTGTAAAATTCTCATTATAAACAATGATTGCTATGAATGTTAAAAAAATATTAGATAATTCGTTATGTGGCTTACTACTTGTCTGCTCATCGGTTTCCTTTGGTGGATGTACCGATTATCTGGACAGGGAAGTAGATGCCATTGTGTCGAGTGATGATGCATTTAAGAATTTCTTCAACTTCCAAGGATATATAGAAGAAATGTACAATGCTATTCCCGACAAGCAAAAAGCCAATTCCGGGCCGAGTGAATATAACTTGGGCGATGATGAGATACAGAATGTGAGTTATGGAGAAGGTCGCCTTACCAACCAATTCGATTTGGGTAATTTCAAAGCTTGGTCAACAGATGGTAAAACTTGGCTTTGGAATTCGAAAGCAGATCCGACGAAACTCGATGGGCATAATAAATCTCGTATGCAAGCTTTGTGGCAGAATGCCTGGTATTGTATTCGTAAAGCTAATCTTGCTTTGGAGAATATGGATAAACTGGTTGATGCTACACAAGAGGAACGTAACCTGATAGAAGGACAGCTTTATTTTTTCCGCGCTTGGTGGCATGAGGAATTGATGCAGTGGGTAGGAGGACTACCTTATGTAGACAGAACTTTCTCTGCCAGTGAAGAGCTTACTATGCCTCGTCTCTCTTATCAAGAGTGTGCTGATCGTTGTGCCGAAGACTTTCGTCGGGCTGCCGACTTGTTGCCTATTGATTGGGATGATACAGAAGCGGGTAAAAACACTTTAGGCAAGAATGGCCTCCGTATCAATAAGATTGCCGCATTGGGCTATTTAGGTAAGGTATACCTTTGGGCTGCCAGTCCATTGATGGTACATGGTGCTCAGCTGGGTGGTTCAAAAACTTATGATTACGATAAGGAATATGCCAAGAAGGCTGCAGAGGCTTTTGGGGAGCTATTGGCGCTTGTGGAAGATGGAAAGACACAATATGCATTGGTTGAATTTAAATTCGATAATATTTATGATCATGCCAAATCGAAATCTGCTACCACTTGCTATACCGATCTCTTTTATACACTTCAGCAAGGCTGGAAACAACCTGGTTCTACTGAAGCTATTTTCAGAGGTGCGATGACAAGTAATAATACCAGCTTGTGGGGATTTGTTACACAATACGGGCCAAAGATGAATGGCTTGGGAGTAAGAGGTAATAACATTAAAATGGCTACAGCCAATTATATGAACTTTTATGGTATGGCAAATGGACTTCCATTGACTGACGACGCTTCCAAATTTGATCCTGAACATCCTTTCAAAGGACGTGATCCTCGTTTCTATCACGATGTGTTGTTTGATGGTGTTAAGTATTTGAATAAGGCACTTGAAAAGGGACATGCCGATTATGATTTCAGATATTGCACCCTCTCTTCTGGAGGTAAAATGAGAGATGTGGTAGAGGGAAGCCGTACCGGTTACTTTATCCATAAATTGGTACCGCATACTGCCAACAAGCATGACCTTGCTTATACGGATGCTCAGGCTTTCCAAAGTTATGTAGCTTATATGCGTCTGGCAGATATTTATCTGATGTATGCAGAGGCAGGTGCAGCTATCAGCGGCGCATCCTATAAATCCACGAATTTCAGTAAAACTGCCGAGGAAGCTATCAATGTACTGCGTGATCGTTGTGGAGCAGGTCATGTCGCAGCTACATATGTAGGTGATCAGCGTAAATTTATGGATGAGGTACGTCGTGAACGTGCTGTAGAACTGGCTTTTGAAGGTTTCCGCTTTAATGATTTACAACGTTGGCTGCTTCTCACGGAATATCCTTATAATGTGAAAACTTCGCAGGAGTTCGACCGTGTGGAGACTGACACTTATTATGAGAAAAATGACCCCGCAAATGCACGTGTGGCAAACTGGGAGGAGAAAACCATTTTGAAGCGGATTTATGGGACCAAGCACTATTGGCTTCCGTTGCCTGACAAAGATGTATATCTCTATCCTGAGTTTGGACAAAATCCGGGTTGGTAACAGGAAGATTAACAACTAAAACGATTTAAAATGAAACATATACAGAAAAAACTTCTTTTGCTTGCCTTGGCTTCGATGTCGGTTTGGACTTCTGCTTCTGCGCAAAGCGCGAAAGAATTGATGGATTCATTATCGATATCCGGCGAACAAACGCAGGTAGCTTACCGTAAGGTGGCTTCCAAAGATATGTTAGGTGGCGTGTCTACTGTGAATGTCGAGGAACTGATGAAGAAGAATTACTATACCAGCACCCTGAACAATATGCAGGGCTATGTGGGTGGTTGGAACGGTAGTCTGCTTTGGGGACTCGATGAATATTTGGCTCTAGTGGATGGTACACCCCGTAGCCTTGATACTGTGAAGCCTGACGAAATAGAGAGTATTACTTTCCTGAAAGGTGCACAAGCCGTAGTTCTTTATGGCAGTCGGGCAGCCAAAGGTGCTGTATTGGTAACCACTAAAAGAGGTAAAATTTCTCCTCTTACGATAGATGTCAGGGCAAATACCGGTTGGGAGGTAGCGAAAGCTTATCCTGAATATCTAGGTTCTGCTGAATACATGACACTTTATAATGAGGCACTCAAAAATGATGGTCTGGATCCGAAATACGGTGCAGATGAGATTTATTATTCGAGCACCGGTCGAAATCCTTATCGTTATCCTAATGTTGACTTTTATTCATCCGATTTTATTCAGAAAGCTTATAATCGTTCGGATGTTACTGCGGAAATTTCTGCCGGAAGTGATCGTGCCCGTTTCTATGCCAATATCAGTTACTATAATGTGGGTGATCAGATGAATTTTGGTCAGGGTAAGTATAATCGTAACGATCGTTTCAGCGTACGTGGTAATGTAGACGTGAATTTAAGCAAAACGGTGTCGGCGTATGTGAATTCCAATGTTTCTTTCTACAACTCAAAAGGTACAGTAGGTGGTAATTATTGGAGCTTGGCTTCTACATTCCGTCCCAACCGGGTGGCTCCTCTGATTCCGCTCAGCATGATTGATCCTAATGCTTCTGCTGTATGGGAACTACTGAAGACATCGAATAATATCATCGATGGCCAGTATTTTCTCGCGGGTACGCAAAATGATTTGACCAATGTGTTTGCCGATTATTATGCTGCCGGTAAGAGTAGTTCAACCAAACGTAATCTACAGTTTGATGCAGGTGTCAACATTGATTTGGGCAAAGTATTGCAAGGGCTTTCTTTCCATGCGCAGTACTCTATGGATTATGCCACATCATATACTACGAAGTATGATAACAAGTATGCTACATTTATCCCGGTTTGGGGGAATTTTAATGGGTACGATATGATTGTGGATCTGACAAAGAGCGATACCAATGATGAAAAAACCGGTAAGCAGAATATCAGTGGCAGTAATTCTGACCGTACAATTTCGATGAACGCGCATTTGGATTATAACCGTGTTTTCGGTAATGCTCATCAGTTGGATGCAATGTTGTTGGTAAGTGGTTTTCAACAGACGTTTGCCGGGGAATATCATCGAACGTGTAATGCAAATATTGGTCTGCAAGCATCATATAATTACAAGCATAAGTATTATGCCGAATTCAGTGGCTCGCTTATCCATTCTGCCAGATTGGCCGAAGGACATCGTAATGCTTTTTCTCCTTCGTTTACTTTGGGATGGAATTTGGCTGAAGAGGATTTTCTGAAAGGATCTGCATTCGATGAGTTGATGGTTAGTGCCAGTGGAAGTATCTTGAATACGGATATGGGAATTGATTATTACATGTATAAAGGTGGTTACGACATGGAAGGTTCCAGCTGGGGATGGTATGATGGTGGAAGCCTGAAGACATCCAGATCGTTGCGCGGTGCCAATGAAGATCTTACATTCTTGAAGCGTAAGGAACTTTCGGCTAACATTAGAGCCTCTTTGTGGAAAAAAATGATTACAGCGGATGCTTCTTTCTTTGTGAACTCCATGGAAGGCGCTATTATAAGTTCTGGTAATCTTTTTCCGAGCTATTTCGACTATTCGGATACACAGACTTTCTTGCCTTACATCAATTACAATAATGATCGCAGAATGGGATTTGACTTTTCGTTGAACTATAATACACGTTTTGGTGAAGTAGATTTCTCTGCTGGTATTAATGGTACTTATTACGCTACTAAAGCAACCAAGCGTGATGATAGTAACTACGAGAACGTTTATCAGTATCGTCAAGGTAAAGCTATTAGTTCTATTTGGGGATACGAGTGTCTGGGCTTTTTCAATAATGAGACTGAAATAGCTGGTGCCCCCTCACAGACTGCATTGGGGGGTGGTATTCCCAAACCTGGTGATTTGAGATATAAAGACCAGAATGGTGATAATATTATTGATTCAAAAGACCAGGTGGCATTGGGACAATTTAATTCTCCTTTTACAATGGGTATCAATTTGACTGCCAAATACAGAAACTTTACTTTATTTGTGTTGGGAACAGGTAATATAGGTGGTCAGAACCTTAAGAAAAGTAGTTATTACTGGGTTTCAGGAGAAGATAAATACTCTAAGGTAGTACGTGGACGTTGGACAGAAGAAACAGCGGCAACAGCTACTTATCCTCGTCTGACTACAGGTAATGGTAATAACAATTTTACCAATTCTGATTTCTGGATGTATAAGAACAATCGTTTTGACCTTGCCAAGGTACAGCTTACATACGATTTCCCGACAAGTATGTTACGTGGAAAATTAGTGAACTCCCTTTCTGTGTACGTAAGTGGTGCCAATCTGCTAACTATCTCAAAGGAACGTGAGCATTTTGAAACCAATGTAGGTTCTGCACCTCAGACTCGTTTTTATAATCTGGGTGTGAAAGCGACTTTCTAAATTCAAAACAAAAGAAATAAAGATATGAAAAAAGTACTGATAAAACTTCTGTTTTGCATGCCGTTGCTCACTTCTTGCGAAGACATGTTTAAACCGGAATTGGAAAACATATACGATGAGGGATATATGCATCATCAACCCGCTTTTGCGCAGAGTATTTTGGGACAGTCTTATGCCTTATTACCCTATACCACAGCACCGCAAAGTGATTTGGCTACAGATGATGCTGTATCCAATGATATCAATAACAGTTATTTGAAGATGGCTACAGGAGGTTGGGCTTCCAACAATGACCCGTTATCACGGTGGAAAAAGCATTTTTATGCTATTCAAAATATCAACCTGGTATTGGAAAACTGTGATCAGATAACTTGGGCGGAGGACAAGTCTGCCAATACTATGTTTAATATGCACTTTAAAGGTGAATGCTATGCCATGCGTGCATTACACACTTTTTTCTTGCTTCAAACTCATGCGGGGCGTACTAACGATGGTCAGTTGCTGGGAATACCTTTACATTTGGAATCAGAGAATGCAGGTTCTGACTTTAATCGTCCTCGTGATACTTACCAAAAGTGTGTGGAACAAATTTTAGCTGATATCAACCGGGCTATTGAACTGCTTCCTTTAGATTTTGGTGATGTGTCTTCTGCGGAGGAAATTCCTGCAAAATATGTTCAAGCAGGAGCTACCGCTGAAAGTTACAATCGTGCTTTCGGCCGTCACATGAGAGGTAGAATAAGTAGCCGGATTGTTGAAGCTGTACGTGCTCAGTTGTTGTTGATGTCTGCCAGTCCAGCCTTTAGTGATGGTTCTGGTGTTACTTGGCAAGATGCTGCTGACAACGCGGCAATTGTATTAGACCGCATAGGAGGGGTTACCGGTATGGATTCCAAGGGCTGGACCTGGTATACCAATGTGGATGAAATTAGCAACCTTGCTGCCGGTGAAAATCCAAAGGAAATTCTTTGGCGGGGTAAAGTGGGCGATAACAATTCACGTGAGACGGATAATTATCCTCCTTCAATCTATGGTAAAGGACGTGTAAACCCTACCCAAAATTTGGTTAATGCATTCCCGATGGCAAACGGTTATCCTATTACTGATGTACAAGGACATTTTGATTCCAACCAACCTTATGAAAATCGTGATCCTAGACTGAAAACATACATTCTTGTGAATGGTGAGAAACAGGGTGTGAAAAATAATGTGATTATTACTGGAACTTATGGTACAAATTTGGATAGATTGAATGGCGAAAACGGAAAATCTACCCGTACAGGTTACTATCTGCGTAAACAATTGCGTTCTGATTTAGATCTTACGCCCAATAAAACAAGTACACAAAGACATTATACAGCCTACATCCGCTATACGGAGATATTTCTTGCCTATGCTGAGGCAGCTAATGAAGCTTGGGGACCTACCGGAAAAGGGACACATAGTTATTCTGCCTATGATGTGATAAAAGCTATTCGTACACGTGCGGGAGTAGGCGTTTATAATGGTGATCCTTATTTGGAAAGTGTAAAAGGCAATAAGGATAAGATGCGTGAGTTAATTCATAACGAGCGCCGGTTGGAACTTTGCTTTGAGAATTTCCGTTTCTGGGATTTGCGCCGTTGGAAAGTGAATCTTGATGAACTGAACGAGACTGCAACAGGTATGGAAATAAGGAAGGTCCCTGAAGACGGTTCTTTGCTTTATTTACCGCTTGATGTGGAAATTCGTAATTATAAGGATTATATGTATTACGGTCCTATTCCTTATAGCGAGACTCAAAAGTTTGGTAACTTACAACAAAATGCAGGTTGGTAATTCTATTCTTGAATTTAAAAATAATGAATGATATGAAACTATTCAAATTATTGTCGATATTATCTATTGGAGGATTGGCTGCAACACTTACGTCCTGTAAAAATGCGGATATTTCTTTTCCTGATTACGAAGGCGGGGTGTCAGTCTATTTCCCTTATCAATATCCGGTGCGTACCATTGTACTGGGCGAGGATACTTATGATACCACGCTCGATAACCTGCATAAATGCAAGATTTTTGCTACTATGGGTGGAGCCTACAATGGTCGTGACATAAAGTTAGAGATAGCGGTAGACAACACTTTGTGCGACAATCTTTATTTTGAGGATGGTTCGGAGGTAATGCCTATGCCGGAAGGACACTACTCGCTGGCAAGTAATAACATCTTTTTTAACGGAGGGTTTCAAGGTGGTGTGGAAGTACAGTTGAGTGATGCATTCTTTGCTGATCCGGCTGCGTTGAAAAATACTTATGTGATACCTCTCGTGATAAAAAAACAGACAGGGGCTGACCGTATCCTTTCCGGTAAACCTATTATTGAAGGTGATACCCCTCAGCGTCCTAATTCTGCATATTGGGATATAAAACCCATGGACTATGTACTTTATTGTGTGAAATATATCAATCCTTATCATGCTTACTATCTTCGTAGAGGTATAGATGTCGTTACAGAAAATGGGGTGACTACTACAGAAGTACGCCATAAACAAAGTGTGGAAGAAGATGAGATTTGTTCTACTACTACCAAAACTTTGAATTCTGTGATTTTCCCGTTAACCACTAAGTATACCGATGAGAATGGAACTCCAAAGAACCTGAAATGTGATTTGCTTCTTACTTTCAATGAAAAGGGAGAATGTACTATCACGTCTGATACGGAAGGTGTTACAGCCACTGGAACAGGAAAGTATTTAAAGAAATCGGAGATAAAGGCATGGGGGAATAAAGACCGTGACGGACTCTATATGGATTATCGGGTAGATTTTGGTGTAAAACAGCTTCAAACTAAAGATACTTTGGTATGGCAGAGACGGGGTGTGAAACCGGAAGAATTTACACCTAAATATGTAGAATGATTCAACAGTGAAAGATATGAAAAATTATAAATCTATTTTATTCACAATTTCTGCACTTGCGATGTTAACCGCTTGCGCGGAGAATAACCTTGCCGATTTCAAAGTGGAAAAACCGGAGGATATAGCGAAATACGAATATCTCAACGAATACTCTACTTTGAATGTTTATATGGAAGGTAGCGCAAATCAGACTTTCAAGTTAGGAGCTGCCGTTAATGCTGCAGATTTTATTAATGGAGGGCAGAATTATAGTCTGGTGAGTTCTAACTTCAATGAAATAACTCCCAAAGATGCGATGTGGTACTCAGCTTGTGTACAAAGCAATGGTAATATAGACTTCCAAAACGTGAAGAAACTGTTGGCTGCGGCACAGAAAACCAATACATTTGTTTATGGAGGTGCTCTTTGCAGTCATAAGAAACAGAATAATGATTATTTGAATGGTTTGTTGGCAGACAAACCGTTACCTGAAGAAAATGCTATCAGATCTCGTGCTTCGGGAATGAAGAAAGTATATCTGGTGAATACTGACTTTGAAAATGGACTTACGGTACAAGGTGGTAAATGGAGTGCTTGGGGGGATGCGATAAAAAATCATGGAAATTATTGGAAAGTTGTGTCTGGTGAAGGATACAATGCTTCCAAAGGTTATAAGATTGAAGTAGGTAGCGGTTATGCAGCTTCTAAAGGCCAGACCGTGGTTGAGTTCTCTCCGGAAATTGCAGCGGTGGAGAATACTACTTATTATCTTACCATGAGAGTAAAGGCTAGTCGTAAATGTTCCATTACTTCAGAATTCAGAGCGAAAGGTAGTTCTGCTGCCATCGGTAAGTTTCCCTCTATTGACGTTACTACAGAATGGAAACAAATTACAGTATCTTGTCCAAGCGTATCTGGTAATATCTATCGTTTTTATCTGAATGTTGGTACTGTTGGGGGAACTATTTGGTTCGATGATCTTTCTGTTTACTACGAAATTCCTACCGGAATACCTCAGACTCCCGAAGAGAAGGCTGATACACTGACTTGGGCGATGGACAACTGGTTGAACGGAATGATGGAAGCTTGTGGTGGAACGGTTACAAACTGGAATGTACTGGATGAGCCGTTGGCAACGGTAGATGCAAACGGTGACGGGTATTATGACCTTTGCTCGGCATCCAATGGTGATGCGGAAACATATTTCTACTGGGGAGATTACCTGGGCGAAAATTATCCGCGTCTGGTAGTGGAACTGGCTCGTAAGTATAGTTCTGCGGACTTGAAACTTTATGTGAACGAAACGAATTTGATAACTGATATTGATAAGTTGAAAAGTTTGGTTCATTGGATAGGACAGTGGGAAAATGATGGGAAAACAGTAATTGACGGTATAGCCACAACTATGCACCTGTCATTTATTACCGATGAGACTGAGCAGAGTAAACAAGAAGAAAATATTAAAAAGGCATTTATTCAACTGGCTGCTACCGGAAAACTGATACGTATTTCTGGACTCGATATGAATATTATAAATGAATCGGGAATGGAAATATCAACTATTGATTTGACGTTTGAACAAGAACAGAAAATGGCTGATTTCTATACGTTTGTTCTTTCTGCTTATGCAGAATTGATTCCTGCTGCGCAGCAGGGAGGTATCACTCAATGGACGATAGCTGACAGTAACAATGTTCCCAATGGTCTATGGTCTGATGATTATATTCGTAAACCTGCTTATGCGGGATTTGCTGAAGGATTGAAAACCATTAGTGGTCGTTAATCTTTTCTGTTGATTATTAGAGGATGTACTGAATGGTTTTCCGGTTTTGGTACATCCTCTTTTTATTTTTAAACAGGTGACTTAGGGGTAAATTCCTGAATTACAATTAATAAATATTGTTACTTATGAATAATATTCTACCAAAGATAAGACGTTGGAATATAGGCTTTTTCCTTTTGGAGTATGTGTTGGCGTTTTTTATATCTGTGGCATTATTTGCCTGTTCTGATGACAGTAAAGAGGGTATTTCTTTACAATTGAGTGAGGCAAAATTATTTTTTACTCCAACAACTTCGTCGCAGGAGGTGGGTGTAACTTCTTCTGAGAGCTGGACTTGTAAGGTGACTACCGGCTCCGATTGGTGTAGCTGTGAAAATATGGGCACTGTGGCCAAAATAACAGTAAAAACGAATGATACAGGTAAAAAGCGTTTGGCCAAAATTGTTATTTCCTGTGGTACCCAGAAAGCAGAGTTGGAGGTGGAACAAGAAAGTGTGGAGCCGGAACTTGAAGTGTCTGCCAAGGCTTTGTCATTTAAAGCGGCAAGTAGTGTACAAGAAATAAAAGTGACCACTAATGTGGAGTGGCGGGCTGAAGTGATTACTTCTATGACTGATTGGGTAACTTGCGAGGTCAAGGAGGGGACGGATAATATACTTTTAGTAACTGTGAATACTAACCTTACAACTCGCAGGCGCGTGGCTATGCTTCGTGTTATAGCTGCTGGACTGAATGAAGAAATTACTGTTTCGCAGGATTTCTCTTCCCCTTCTGTCATTTATCCGCAAGTTGAAACCAACTTCGATATTGCATTATTGGAGGATGTTTATGGTACTACTTTACCAGATTTCAGCCATGTAGGTTATATGGGTAGTGAACTTGATATACCTGATGTCCCCGTGAGAAAGATACTGACTTCTCCAGGAGAAGATGAGGATGCTACTACAATGATACAACAGGCAATTGACGAAGTGGCAACTATGCCATTGAACGGAAAAGTTCGTGGCGCTATTCTGTTAAAGAGCGGAACTTACAAAATACAGAATGAGTTGCATATAAATACTGATGGTATAGTGCTTCGTGGTGAGGGGCAAGGTGATAATGGTACAAAATTGATTGCAGCCGGTGTGAAAGGTGGAGAGTCTGCCCATCATAGACTCATAAAGATTGCCGGTGAAGGTAACTTAACTCCTTCTAAACCTTCTACATATAATATCAAAGATGACTATGTGCCCGTAGGGCGTTTTTGGGTGACTGTAAATAATGCATCGGATTTTCATGAGGGTGATCATGTTACGGTGTTTCGTCCGGGGACTGATAATTGGATTCATGATTTGAAGATGGATCAGATATATAAACCTGGTGATACAGCGGGAGTCAACTGGACGGCTTCGGGTTATAACCTTGATTATGAACGTGTAGTTACTCAGATTATCGGAGACACTCTTCATCTTGATAATCCTATTTTGATGGCTATGGAGACTAAATATGGCGGTGGTGCAATATACAAGTCAAGCTTCTTGGGGCGAATTAGTCATTGTGGAATAGAGAATATGCAGATTGTCAGTGAGTTTGATGAAACAAAGAAGGACGGTAGCGGTTATTATAACGATGAAAATCATAGTTGGACAGCTATTGATATAACCAAGGCTGAACATAGTTGGATACGTAATGTGACTTCACGTTATTTTGCATATGGGTTGGCGGAAATAAGAAGTAAATCTCTTTTTATTACAGTAAAAGACTGTAAGTGTCTTGACGGTGTGGCAAAACGTGAAGGTGGACGACTTTACTCTTTCTTAATAGCTGATGCTTCAGCTTGTCTGGTACGTGATTGTGAGACGTCTCATGGTCGTCACGATTGTGTGACAGGTTCAAAAGGAGTAGGACCTAATGTATTTGTGAATGTAAAGATACGTAATTCACATGCTGATGCTGGTCCTCATCAGCGCTGGAATGTAGGAACACTTTATGACAATATTGACAGTGATGGTGACATCCTGGTACAAGATCGTGGAAATTGGGGTACAGGGCACGGATGGGCTGGTGCCAACCAGTACCTATGGAACTGTACGGCCAAGAGGATTTGTGTTCAGTCTCCTTGGGTTTCTGCCAAGAATTATAGTATTGGAAGTAAAGGTACAAAAAGTAGTGGTACACATAATAATGCCGACCGTCCGAATGGCGAATGGATCGAACAAGGTAAGACTGTATCTCCTGTATCACTTTTTGAAGCGCAGTTAGATTTACGTATCAAGAATGGCCGATTATATCATTTGCAAGGTAACTAATTTTTTAACAAATATAAAAAACAGCGGAACATTTCTTTGTTGAATGTTCCGCTGTTTTATTGTTGCATACTTGACTTTTAGTTTCAATCGGTATCTTCCCAATAAATCTGCTATAAATATAATATTTATTAATCGTTTAACAAAAGAAAGAAAACTTAATTGAGTAATTTAGTTTTCTTTCTATATTTGCTCCGTTTTATTCTGATAATGAATAAAAAGAGTTTTAAACTAAGAAAGGAAGAAGATGGGCGAAAACACAAAGCATCCGGTATTCCGTCCGGAACTTAGAGAGCGGATCATTGAGACAGCAGTTGAGGCATTTACTATACATGGTATTAAAAGTATCACGATGGATGATATCGCAAATTCATTGGGCATTTCTAAACGTACTCTTTATGAGGTTTTCTCAGATAAGGAAACATTGTTGGAAGAGTGTATTTTGAGAGGGCAGAAAGAGGCGGATGAATTTGTTAAGGAAGTATTGGCCACTGCTGAGAATGTATTGGAAGTTTTATTGAAGTGCTATCTGCGTAGTATTGAAAAGTTTCATGCTACGAACAAAAAATTTTTTGAAGATATTAAGAAATATCCTAAAGCTTATGAATTATTAAGAAGTCGTAGCGATCAGGATTCAGAAGAAACGATACAGTTTTTTAAAGACGGTGTGAAACAAGGTATCTTTCGTGCTGATGTGAACTTTGCTATTGTCAACTTGCTGGTTAGAGAACAGATTGATTTACTGATGAATACAGATATTTGCAAGAGGTATTCCTTTCTGGAAGTTTATGAATCCATAATGTTTACTTATTTACGGGGAATTTCGACGGAGAAGGGGGCTCAAGAGTTGGAAGCCTTTATCCAAGAGTATCGCAAAAAACAGTAACGGGAAAACGAGAGATAGAAAAAATAGAGAAACGGTTAATTATTAAAAGAAGATGCAGAAAATTTTTGTGGGCAAGAGGTTGGCATTGGTTACCGCTATATTATTGGTGGGTGGCCATGTACAGGCACAGGAAGTAAAAGACACTTTAACCCTGAATCTTGATAGAGCCTTGGAAATTGCCTTGAGTGACAATCCTACCATCAAAGTAGCGGAGGAGGAGATTGCTTTGAAAAAAGTAAGCCATAAAGAAACCTGGCAGAATTTGTTGCCAGAGGCAAGTATTTCGGGGACGATGAATTATACAATTACGGCTCCTCAGTTTAGTATCGGTGACGAAACTATCAAAATGGGTAAAGATAAATCGAATACTGCAAGTGGAGCATTGAATGTCAGTTTACCGATTTTTGCACCAGCTGTATATCGGGCTATGTCGATGACAAAAACTGATCTTGAGCTTGCTGTTGAAAAATCGCGTGCTTCCAAACAAGATTTGGTAAATCAAGTGACAAAAGCTTATTATCAGTTGATGTTGACACAAGACTCTTACGGAGTGTTACAAAAAAGTTATAATCTAGCAGAGGAAAATTTTAATATTGTGAATGCAAAGTATCAGCAAGGTGTAGTGAGCGAATTTGATAAGATTAGTGCTGAGGTACAAATGCGCAGTATAAAGCCTAATGTGATATCTGCTGCCAATGCAGTGACCTTATCCAAACTACAGTTAAGAGTTTTGATGGGTATTACTGTTGATGTGGATATTAAAATAGACGATAGTTTGGCAAGTTATGAAACTGTAGTTTTTGCCAATCAGCTGGAAAACTCAGGACACGAAGGTTTGATAAATAATACGACTATGAAACAATTGGAGTTGAGTATGAAGACTCTTCAGCAGAATATCAAATCTTTGCGTACTAACTTTATACCTACACTGGCTATGAGTTATTCTTATCAGTATCAATCTATGAATAACGATAGTTGGAATATTTTCAATTATAATTGGGCAGGGAGTTCTTCATTGGTGTTTAGCCTGAGTGTCCCTTTATATAAAGCAAGTAATTTCACAAAGTTGAAGTCCAATCGCATCCAGATGCGCCAGTTGGATCAGAATCGTATTGATACCGAACGAAAATTGAATATGCAAATTACAAGTTATCAGGATAATATGGCGGCCAGTTCTGAGCAAGTATCCAGTAATAAAGAGAATGTGAGACAAGCTGAAAAAGCGGTTCAGATTGCTGGTAAACGCTACGAAGTAGGTAAGGGAACAGTACTTGAGTTGAATACGTCACAGGTACAACTTACTGAGGCTGAATTAACTTACAACCAATCTATTTACGACTATCTGGTGGCTAAGGCCGATCTTGACCAGGTTTTGGGAAGAGATTATGTAATCAAAAAATAGAAATGAAAAAGTATAATGATATGAAGAAAAATATTCAATTGATTGCCCTGCTTGCAGTTGCACTGTTGGGCGCTTGTAGTGGAGATAAAGATAAAACTACCGCTGAAAAAGTGGATGAAAAGCCACGGGTGAAGCTTGCTGAGGTGAAAGCCCGTCCGGTAGAGCAAATTCAAGAGTACACGGCTACTGTGGAAGCTGAAGTAAGAAACAATATTGCTCCTTCGTCTCCAGTACGTATTGATCGTATTTTGGTAGAAGTGGGTGATCGTGTATCTAAAGGTCAAAAACTGGTAAGTATGGATGAAGCTAGCCTGAAACAAACAAAATTTCAGTTAGACAATCAAAAAATTGAATTTAAACGTATGGATGAATTATATAAAGTGGGCGGTACTTCTAAATCTGAATGGGATGCGGCGAAAATGGCTTTGGATATAAAGGAAACAGCTTACAAAAATTTGCTTGAGAATACATCTTTACTCAGCCCGATAAATGGAGTGGTAACGGCACGTAACTATGATAATGGCGATATGTATAGTGGTGGGGAACCTGTTCTGGTAGTGGAACAAATCACTCCGGTTAAGCTGCTAATCAATGTATCGGAGACATATTTTACTCGTGTAAAGAAAGGTTCTTCTGTATCCGTGAAATTAGATGTATATGGTGATGAACCGTTTGAAGGTATCATCAGCTTAATTTATCCTACTATTGATCCGAATACTCGTACTTTCCCTGTAGAAATAAAATTATCCAACAAAGACCAGCGTGTACGTCCCGGTATGTTTGCCCGTGCTACACTTAACTTTGGAACGAAAGACAATGTAGTTGTACCCGATTTGGCTATTGTGAAGCAGGCTGGTTCTGGCGATCGTTATGTATACGTGTATAATGAGGGTAAGGTCTCCTATAATAAAGTAGAACTGGGACGCCGTATGGGTACAGAATACGAATTGATTTCTGGTGTGTCTGATAATTCACAAGTTGTCATTGCTGGACAGACGAAGTTGGCTAACGGTATGGAGGTAGAAGTAGAAAAATAATTTAATTGTAAATTAAAAGATGAGTTTATACGAAGGTGCGGTTAAGAAACCGATTATGACCTCGCTCTGCTTTCTTGCAGTAGTGATATTTGGACTATTCTCTTTATCCAAATTACCTATCGATTTGTATCCGGATATCGATACAAATACGATTATGGTGATGACGGCTTATCCAGGAGCAAGTGCTTCGGATATTGAGAATAATGTGACCCGTCCATTGGAGAATGTACTGAACGCTGTCAGTAATTTGAAGCATATCACTTCTCGTTCTTCGGAGAATATGTCTCTGATTACGCTGGAGTTTGAGTTCGGAAACGATATTGACGTGTTGACAAACGATGTACGTGATAAACTGGATATGGTAAGTTCTGAATTGCCTGATGATGTGGAAAATCCTATCATTTTCAAGTTTAGTACAGATATGATTCCCATCGTACTGTTATCTGTACAGGCTAACGAAAGCCAGTCGGCACTTTATAAAATTCTGGATGACCGCGTGGTAAACCCTTTGGCACGTATTCCTGGTGTAGGTACAGTGTCTATCAGTGGTGCGCCACAACGTGAAATTCAGGTCTACTGTGATCCTTATAAACTGGAAGCGTATAATTTGAGTATCGAAACTATCAGTTCTATCATTGGAGCGGAAAATAAGAATATCCCAGGTGGTAATTTCGATATCGGTAATGAAACTTATTCATTGCGTGTGGAAGGTGAGTTTGATGACTCTCGTCAGTTGGATAATGTTGTAGTGGGTACTCACAATGGCGCTACAGTGTATCTACGTGATGTTGCCAAAGTGGTAGATACCGTAGAGGAACGTGCGCAGGAGACTTATAATAATGGTGTGCAAGGTGCCATGATTGTTGTTCAAAAACAGTCTGGTGCCAATTCTGTAGAGATCTCCAAAAAAGTGCAACAAGCGCTTCCTCGTTTGCAAAAGAATTTGCCGAGTGATGTGAAGTTGGGCATTATTGTAGATACATCCGATAATATCTTGAATACCATAGATAGTTTGACGGAGACGGTAATGTACGCTTTGTTGTTCGTGGTTATTGTGGTGTTCCTCTTTTTGGGGCGTTGGCGTGCCACATTGATTATCTGTATTACGATTCCACTTTCCTTGATTGCTTCATTCATTTATTTGGCTATCTCGGGAAATACGATTAACATCATTTCGCTTTCATCACTTTCTATTGCTATAGGTATGGTGGTGGACGATGCTATTGTGGTACTAGAGAATGTCACTACGCATATTGAACGTGGTTCCGATCCCAAGCAAGCTGCTGTTCATGGAACGAATGAGGTGGCTATTTCTGTAGTTGCGTCTACATTGACCATGATTGCCGTATTCTTTCCATTGACTATGGTTAGTGGTATGTCAGGCGTGTTGTTTAAGCAGTTAGGTTGGATGATGTGTGCCATTATGTTTATCTCTACAGTAGCAGCATTATCTTTGACTCCGATGCTTTGTTCACAGTTGCTTCGTCTACAGAAGACACAGTCGCGTGCATTCAAGACATTCTTCGGACCGATTGAACGCGTATTGGACGGGTTGGATAACTGGTATGCCCGTATGCTGAATTGGGCAGTTCGTCATCGTAAGGTAGTGCTCATCGGTTGTGTGCTATTCTTTATTCTGAGTTTGTTTTGCGCCAAAACAATTGGTACGGAGTTCTTTCCAGCACAAGATAATGCTCGTATTGCAGTACAATTGGAGTTACCTATCGGAACCCGTAAAGAAGTAGCACAGCAACTTTCGGAAAAGTTGACTAATCAGTGGCTGGAGAAATATAAGGGAGTTATGAAGATATGTAATTATACTGTAGGCCAGGCTGATTCGGATAATACGTGGGCATCTATGCAGGATAACGGTTCTCATATTATTTCTTTCAATATCAGTTTAGTCGATCCAGGTGATCGTGATATCACTTTGGAGAAAGTTTGTGATGAGATGCGTGAAGATTTGAAAGCCTATCCGGAATTTAGCAAGGCGCAGGTTATTCTTGGTGGTAGCAATACAGGTATGTCAGCTCAAGCTTCTGCCGACTTTGAAGTCTATGGTTACAGTATGGCAGAAACTGACAGTGTTGCCGCTAAACTGAAACGCGAGTTGTTCAAAGTGAAAGGTGTATCTGAAGTAAATATTAGCCGTAGTGATTATCAGCCGGAGTATCAGGTCGATTTTGATCGTGAGAAGTTGGCTTTGCACGGATTAAACTTGTCTACTGCAGCTACTTATCTGCGTAATCGTATTAACGGTGCGACGGCATCGAAATATCGTGAAGATGGTGATGAATACGATATCAAGGTTCGTTATGCTCCCGAGTTTCGTACCAGTTTGGAGGCTATTGAGAATATTCTTGTTTATAATAACAAGGGAGAAGGTGTTCGAATTAAAGATCTTGGAACGGTAGTTGAACGTTTTGCGCCACCTACTATTGAACGTAAAGATCGTGAACGTATAGTTACGGTATCTGCTGTAATTTCTGGTGCTCCATTAGGTGATGTCGTTAATGCGGGTAATGACATCATAGACAGAATGGAAATTCCATCGGATATTACTATTCAGGTAGCTGGTTCGTTTGAAGACCAACAAGATTCGTTCCGTGATTTGGGAACATTGGGTATATTGATTATCATCCTTGTGTTTATTGTAATGGCAGCCCAGTTCGAATCGTTGACTTATCCGTTTATTCTGATCCTTTCTGTTCCGTTTGCAATGAGTGGTGTGTTGATGGCGTTGTTTATTACCAATACCACATTGAGTGTAATGAGCTTATTGGGCAGTATCATGTTGATTGGTATTGTAGTGAAGAACGGTATTGTACTTATCGACTATACCATCCTTTGCCGTGAGCGTGGGCAGTCAGTACTGAATGCCGTTGTCACAGCAGGTAAGAGCCGTCTCCGTCCGGTATTAATGACGACAATGACAACTATTCTCGGTATGATTCCGATGGCAATCAGTACTGGACAAGGTGCTGAAATGTGGAGCCCGATGGCGATTGCTGTAATCGGTGGTCTGACGGTTTCTACCATTCTTACTTTGATTTACGTTCCAACGATGTACTGTATCTTTGGTGGCGTCGGCATCAAGCGTCAACGCCGTAAAATGCAGAAACAACTGAATGTTTATTTTAAAAAACAAAAGAAGGGATAAAAAATGATAGTTGATAAGTTAATTATCGACTATCAATTATCAACTATCAATAAAATAATTATGAAATCTGTATTAATCACATTCGACCAGGCGTACTACGAACGCATTATCGCAACTCTCGACAGACTGAATTGTCGTGGTTTCACTTATTGGGAGCAAGTACGCGGACGCGGTTCTAAGACCGGAGAACCTCATTATGGAAGTCATGCATGGCCTTCCATGTGTTCTGCCATCCTTACGATGGTAGAAGATGAAAGGGTAGCCCCGTTGCTGGAAGTTCTGCACAACATGGATAAGCAGACCGAGCAATTAGGGCTTCGAGCATTCGTTTGGAATATTGAAAAGACTATTTAAGAACTTTATTCATTAAATAGAGGTAATCCCCGGAGGAAATATCTTTCCTTTCCGGGGATTATTTTATTCTCTGTGATGAAAAAATCATATCTTTGCGCCTTGATTAGTTATGGAAAAGAATGTATTGAAATATACGGGTTTGTTGATGTGCATCGTGGTGGTTGCACTTTTGTTGATGTACATTTTGCCAGGAATCACAATAGGTGGTCGTGTGTTGAGGCGTGTGGATATACTTGCTGATGTGCGCCCTTTATTACAATCGGCGAGTGAGCCGGACAGCCTGTTACCACTGCCGCCTAAGGTAAAACCGGCTTTTGTAGATACCTGCCGTTCTGGAATGACCTGCATTGAGGATTATAGCGATTCCACGATGCGTGGTATGACACCTTTCTATCGGGCGCTGGATGAATTGTCTCAGAAGTCTCGTCTAGTGCGTATTGCTTATTTTGGCGATTCTTTCATTGAAGCCGATATTCTTACTGCCGATTTGCGCGAAATGTTACAGAAACGTTATGGAGGTTGTGGAGTAGGTTTCGTGACGATTACTTCCATGACCAGTAGTTTCAGACCTACGGTACGACACAGTTTTGGTGATTGGCAGAGTCATTCCATCATGGACTCTGTTTTCTTTGACCGCAACAAACAGGGAATTTCAGGGCATTATTTCATTCCTCATGCTGGTGCGTATGTCGAACTTCGGGGACAAAAAAATTATGCTTCTCGTCTGGATACCTGTGACCATGCTTCTATTTTCTTTTATAATAAAGGAGAAGTAACTCTCTCGGTCAGTGTTAATCGGGAAAGTAAGCATACTGAAATGTTTCCGGTTACAGGAGAATTACAGCAGATGGATGTAAAAGGGCATATCGGTTCCGTATGCTGGACAGTGGAAAATGCCGATTCTACGTTGTTCTATGGTTTGGCTATGGATGGCACTCAAGGCATCATTGTAGATAACTTTTCATTGCGTGGTAGTTCCGGCTTGTCCCTACGTTCTGTCCCTATATGGATGATGCGCGAGTTTAACGAACAGCGTCCTTACGATCTAATAATTCTTCAGTATGGACTTAATGTCGCTACTGAACGAGGACGTAATTACGATCGGTATAGTGATGGTATGGCTATGGCCATCACCCGTCTTAAAGAAGCTTTTCCACAGGCGGGTATTTTGGTTGTCAGTGTGGGAGACCGTGATTATAAGACCGAGGAGGGAGATTTGCGGACTATGCCTGGTATTAAGAATTTGGTTCGCTATCAGCAAAATCTGGCGGCCGAGAGTGGTGTTGCTTTCTGGAATATGTTCGAAGCAATGGGAGGTGAGGGTAGTATGGCAAAAATGGTGCATGCCAAGCCATCCATGGCAAATTATGATTATACGCATATTAACTTTCGGGGTGGAAAATATCTTGCGGGTTTACTTTATGAAGCATTGATATACGGTAAAGAAAAATACGATAGGAGACGTGCTTATGAAACGGAACCATAGGGGAAATTTGCAGTTGGACGATTTACGATTTATGATTTGTTGCACAGTGCTTGTGCTGTTTTCGAGTTTGCAGCAACTTCGTGCACAAGATGAGCTGCCGAGTTGCCCTCTGTTGGACAAAGTTATGGTAGGTTGCGACACCCTTTTTTGTTACTCACAGCGTACGGATACAATATCACTCCCTTTTATCGCGTTACCTAAAGTTTTTGCGCAACTTGGAAATAATGAGTTGATAGACAGTGTAGGTATCCTCAAACCCTTTTGGGAAAAATTGCGTTTGCTCCATTTAGGGGTATCTGTCGATTCTCTCCATATTGTCCATATGGGAGATAGTCATATCCGTGGACATATCTTTCCTCGAACTACCGGTGTACGTTTACAAGAGACTTTTGGTAAGATTTCGTATACGGATGTGGGTATCAACGGTGCCTTTTGTACTACATTTACTCGTTCTGACCGTATAGCGGAAATTGCTGCCCTGCATCCCGACCTTTTGATCCTTTCATTTGGAACTAACGAAAGTCATAATCGCCGTTATAGCTCTCTGTTGCATTATCGACAAATGGATGAGTTAGTACGTATGCTTCGAGACAGTCTGCCCGATGTTCCGATAGTGATGACGACTCCTCCGGGCTCATATGAGAGTTTTCGTCAGCGCCGTCGTCGTACTTATAAGATAAATTCACGTGCAGCCGTTGCCGTACAGACTATCTGTCGTTTTGCTGATGCTAACGGGATTGCTGTGTGGGATATGTATAATGTCTTCGGCGGTTCACGTCGTGCCTGTCTGAACTGGCAAGAAGCCGGATTGATGCGCCCCGATCACGTGCACTATATGCCCGATGGTTATCGTTTGCAGGGTGAAATGTTCTATTGTGCTTTCTTGAAATCATATAACGACTATTGTCAATGAATGGACTAAATATTGATCTTATCCGTTTGCGTGATGTTTTCGTGTACGACCCGCAAGCGCCGATGATATTCAGTAGCGGCATTTTCCTGTGGCTGTTTGCTGCTTTCATTCTGTTCTATCTGTTTTTGCAGCGTCGCACTACTGCCCGTTTGATGTTCGTGACGTTGTTCTCCTATTATTTCTATTATAAAAGTAGTGGAACTTATTTCTTCTTGCTTGCCTTTGTCACGGTATCCGACTTCCTCATCGCCCGTATGATGGAGCGTGCCACCGTCCGCTGGCAACGCAAAACATGGGTGGTAGTTAGTTTGTTACTGAACTTAGGGTTGTTATGCTATTTTAAATATACAAATTTCCTTTTGGACTTTTTCGCATCCTTGACGGGGGACACGTTTATCGCTATGGATATCTTCCTTCCTGTAGGTATTTCATTCTTCACCTTCCAGTCGTTGAGTTATACAATTGATGTGTATCGAAAGGAAATTAAGCCACTTACAAATCTATTAGACTATGCTTTTTATGTTTCTTTCTTTCCGCAACTGGTGGCGGGTCCCATTGTCCGTGCACGTGACTTTATTCCGCAAATCCGCCGTCCGTTGTTTGTTTCCAATGAAATGTTCGGGCGAGGTATCTTTCTTATTGTCAGTGGACTTTTCAAGAAAACGATTATTTCAGATTATATCAGTATTAATTTTGTAGAGCGTATTTTTGATAACCCTACGCTCTATTCGGGTGTGGAAAATCTGATGGGAGTTTATGGTTATGCCTTGCAAATCTATTGTGATTTCTCCGGATATAGTGATATGGCGATAGGTATAGCGCTATTGCTGGGATTTCATTTCAATATGAATTTCGATTCACCTTATAAGTCAGCATCCATTACGGAATTTTGGCGTCGTTGGCATATCTCTTTATCCAGTTGGTTACGTGATTATCTGTATGTCTCCTTGGGTGGTAATCGTAAAGGTAAAATTCGCCAGTATGCCAATCTCATTATTACCATGTTTTTAGGTGGTTTGTGGCATGGCGCTTCCTGGAACTTTGTCCTTTGGGGGATGTTTCACGGAATAGCATTGGCTTTACACAAATTTTGGATGGGACTCATCGGGAGAAAGAAAGGAGAACGTAGTCATGGTATCCGACGTTTCTTCGGTATACTTATTACTTTCCATTTTGTCTGCTTTTGCTGGATATTTTTCCGTAATGCTCAATTCTCGACTTCGTTGGATATGCTGGAACAGATATTCACAACTTTCCGTCCGCAACTTTTCCCGCAACTGATATCTGGTTATAGGGAAGTATTCGTGTTGATGGGATTGGGATATTTCCTGCATTTTTTGCCTGATAGTTGGGAACAGACCTGTTGCAAAGTAGTTATCCGGCTCCCTCTTTTTGGAAAAGCGTTGTTGATTATCGGCATGATATATTTGATTATCCAGATGAAGAGCTCGGAGATACAGCCATTCATTTACTTTCAATTCTAATTAAGGAAGTGGAAACTGCCTTTCATCTGCCCATCACGTTGGGAGGTACGATAAGTTGGATTAATATTGCCAGAAATATGATTATCAATCCCAGAAAGTTTCTTTTTTCAGCTCTAGGGGTATTGATACAACTTTTATTAATAAAGGTCTGAACATGATGTAACTGAAGATTACCAAAACGGAGTAGGAAGAAACTAAGTATTTTTCCCAGTAAACTCTACTCAACATCGGTAGTGAGGTTAACAACGCTCTTACTTAGGTATAGACGATCCATGGAAAAATAGAACTGTGTACCGGACAGATTAATTCCTAGGAAAACGTAGTTTATAGTATATAACTCTTGATACAACATGGTACATTGACTTATCAGGAGATCTTCACTGCGCGGCAATTCTTGCTTTCTGTTCAACTGACACAGATAATTAACTACTTTGTAAGATACAAGGTATTATCAATTCACATCAGGCGTTTGACAGTGGTAGAGAATAGATATTCGCTCGTTTTTATTCACTCTTTATATCTTTGATTTCTTCTTTTCAAGAAATTTCCAGAGGTGAAGAGTCCTTTTTTAGGGGTGATTATATTGTTTCTGTAGTGTTTGAACTCTTCTGTGTACATTTTGGGAGAAAGTTTACTGAATTTATTTTTCAAGTCTTCGTGTTTTTTTATGACTTGCACTATTGGTTTTCCTTTGATATCTTTTTCTTATCGGACTGTTTCTTGTTGAAATTAGAAGTAGTCAGGAGGATAGATACTTCTTCTGTGAATGCGTAAAACTCTTAAGTATAGATGTTTCAGTATTATTTCTTTGCAATTATGATTAACGGGTAAAGGGTAGAAAAGTGGACAGATTATTAGAATTTTCATCCATAGTATGATATAAACATTATCTGGATATGAATGTATGAATACGGCTCCTCACATCTTTACATCTAACCCAAGAAAGTTATTCTATTTACCGAAATTGTCTGGCTCCCAACCGTAATTCCGATCTACTAAAATAATATTTTTAGATAATTCTTGTCTTTGCTGGATATTTAAGGATAATATTGGTCCAGATTACAGGTCGTTTACCTATTTCTTTGACAAGATCATATATTACTTTAACGTAATCAACAAATAAGTGCGACTTGTTTACTTTTGTTTATTGTTGATATATATCAAAATAGAAAATCTTTTTTACTTTTTGTCAATATAAAGATTAATCTATACATTTGTAAGATTGAAAACTCTTTATTGAGAACTATAATTGTATGAAAACAAAATTATTATTCTGTTTTATAGTTGCCTGTTTTTCATTTTTCTTGGCTCTTTCCGCTCAGCAGAAAATAAAAGTTTCCATTCTTGGAGATTCTTATTCAACTTTTTATGGTTATGTCACCCCTGAAACCAATCGCTGTTGGTATGGAGTGCCCGAAGAGAAAAAAGAAAATGATGTAAAGAGAGTGGAAGAAACTTGGTGGACGCTTTTTTTACGTAGTAACGGTTGGCAATTGGAACGTAACAATTCTTATTCAGGCGCTACCATTTGTAATACAGGCTATAGGAAAGTAGATTCTTCTGATTGTTCCTTTATAACTCGCATGAATAATTTGGGTAGTCCTGATGTAATCTTTGTCTTCGGGGGTACAAATGATAGTTGGGCAGGTGTACCAATTGGTGAGTATCAGTATAATAATTGGGTGAAAGCCGATTTGTATAATTTTCGTCCTGCATTTTGTTATTTGCTAGATTTTCTCATTAATGAATATCCTAATGCAAAGATTTATAATATTACAAACACTGAACTATCTGAAGAGATAACTAACTCTATGATTGAGATTTGTTGCCATTACGGAGTTACAAATATTTGTTTACATGATATTAGTAAACAATGGGGACACCCCTCTGTTTCGGGAATGAGAAGTATCAGTGAACAAATAAATGTTTATGTTATTGGTAAAAATCCGTCCTACTCTCACGAGCAAGACGGAAAAACGACAAAAATTGAATAGACTTTTAGAGTCTTCCAAATATGTTATCTATTAATAATACTTAAAAAGACACCAAAGCGAAGGAAATAAAAGCCCTCGGCTTGTTAGTAGGAAACCACTCGCATACTAACATAAAATGCGATATAGTGCACAGCCGAGGGCCAAAGCCTTCTGTTGCACTATATCGCATTTGCTGTATGTGAGTGGTTGCGCAAAAGTAATAATTTTTATTTGATTGTAGAAAAAGTAGCTGTTTATTTCATTTGTTTCCTTTTATTTTTCCGAAAATGATCGTAGTAATGTTATGGTGAATATAAATTTGCCTTTCTTTATATCACTTTCCCGCCTTTTTTTCTTTTTCTTTCCGTTCCTGTTTTTTCTTTTTCTCTTTCTCCGCTCGTGCGTATATATAATAATGTGTTTTCTTTCCGTGTTTTTTCCTCTTCCCTTTGGAAATATGTTTTATAACATCCTTATTTTTCAGCATGTTACAGAAAAGTTTCATTTTTTCTTTAAAAAAAGAGTCATATATATTTGCGTGTTATTGTCAAATGCCCTACTTTTGCATCCGCTTTCGGGAACGAGAGCAGCGATGGTTTG
>NZ_QSTJ01000001.1:0-419 GCF_003438665.1 Bacteroides sp. OM08-11 | reverse complement strand
CTTTTGCATCCGCTTTCGGGAACGAGAGCAGCGATGGTTTGACATTCTGGCAGAAACGGTGTAAGAACCTTATCATTTTTCTACTCTTTGGCATTCGTTTCCATACGATTTCAGCCTTGGAAAAAGAAAAGAGAAAAAAAACTTCCGGTTTTATTTGGAAGATAACAAATAAAGTTCTTACCTTTGCACCCGCTTTCAAAAAGAAAGCAGCGATATTCGGCATTCTGATTTGAAGACGGTGCAAGAGCCCATTCGCTTTTATCCTCCCTTTCGCAAGAGAGATGACGAAGAAGAAGTGAAGCTAAAAAGAAAGGAATTGAGAAAAACTTCCGGTTTTATTTGGAAGATAACAAATAAAGTTCTTATCTTTGCATCCGCTTTCTGAAAAGAATGAAAGCTTGAAAAGAAGCGATCTTTGA